>DATMPO010000046.1:0-15603 GCA_035567035.1 Verrucomicrobiia bacterium
GTCGTTCCAGGCTGCGTGGTTGCGCTGGCGGCGGCAGTCGCAGACGCTCCAGCCGAATTCACGGCTGCCACGGTGTAGTTGTACAAGGTGGAAGCGGTCAAGCCCGTGTCCTTCAGACTTGTGGCGGACAGGCCGCTGGCAATTTGCGCACTGTTTCGAGTCACTGTGTACGTTATCGCGCCGCCGCAAGACGGCCCGGTTGAAGCTGTCCAGCTCAAGTCGATCTCGCTGTTGGAAACCGCGGTTGCGCCGAAGCCCGTTGGCGTGGTGGGCGGAGTGCACGTGCCTGCCTGAGTGGTTGCGCTGGCAGACGCGGGCGCAGAGCTTCCCGCGGAGTTGACGGCGGTCACGGTGTAGTTATACGCGGTGGAAGCGGCCAGGCCCGTGTCGTGGAAGCTTGTGCCGGAGAGGCCATTGGCAATCTGCGCACCGTTCCTGGTGATCTTGTAGGTTATGGAACCGCCACAAGACGGACCTGTAGAGGCTAACCAGCTCAGGTCAATCTCGCTGCTGGAAACCGCGGTTGCGGCAAAGCTGGTCGGAGTGGTCGGCGCAGTGCAGGCGCCCGATGGAATGACCTCAAGGCCCCGGAAGCTCGGATTGGTGTGGGGCGCGCCGTTCGTACCTGCGGTAAATGCGATAACGATCTTGCCGGTGCTATCGGCGGTCGCCGCAAACACTTTCTCCGTTGCTTTAAACTCTGCTCCGGCGTCAGCGAAGATGTCATAGTTTGTCAGGACGGGCGTGCCGTTAATGGCCACGTTGAATGCCCGCTGGCCGGCGGCAGCAAATGCGGTTTCCGCAAAGTGCAGGCGAACCGTAAAGCTGGCGCCCGGCGTCAGATTGGGAATGGTGTAGGAGAAGGGAGCCCAGCGCTCCGTCCGGTAGACGGATTGAGGGGCAGGATTGGCCACGCCCGATACATCAATCACGTCTGGATAGGCGTTGCTGCCCCCACCGCTGAAACCGGTGTCCTGGACAAAGTTGTTGGTTCCCACGAGACTTCCGGAACTAATGGCAATCGCCTGAACGTTAGTCCCCGTGGAGGGCACGCTGGCGGCGGCTTCATTCGAGAGAGCCGATTCTCCGGAAGCCTGGCTGGTGGCTGTTACCTCGTAGTAATAGATCGTGCCGGGCGTCAGCAGCACGTCGGTAAAACTGGTCCCACTCACGCCGGTGGCGATCATGTTCGACATGTTTGTGTTGGAAATCGAGTGTTCCGCGCCGGCCGTGGTGCTGCGGAAAACGTTGTAGGTAAGATTGGCATCCGTGCTGGTGCTGGCCGTCCAATTCAACTGGACCTGGCTGTTGGATACGGGAGTCGCGGTCAGTGAGGTGGGGCCTGCAGGGGGCGCGGCCTGATACAAACGAACGTAGTCAATATTCATGAACTGCGGCACGACGGTGTTCGCGCCGGGAGGTCCGACGAAGCCTCCGCCTACCGCGACATCGAAGAGAATAAAGAAAGGATGTCCCCAGAAGTCCCATTGCCCGAGCGTTGATGCCGTGCCGCTGGTCCCGACGCCCATGATGTCGCCGGGGGTCATAGTGGCGTAAATATTCGTTGGACTATCGACATAAAACTGGATCAGGTAGGGTGACCAGATCATGCCAAAGGTGTGGTACCCCGCCGCAAACGGAGTAACGCCGTCCGGTGAATTGAAGTGCACGCCCAGCCCGGTATTCGCGTAGCCGATGCCGTGAATGGTCCCCTTGATCTGCGTCGGCTTCGCGCCGTTGTTCTCCATGATGTCAATCTCGCCGCGCCCTGGCCATGTGACACCGTTGTCCCCCATCATCCAGAAGGCAGGCCAAATGGCTTGACTGGTGGGAATTTGAATGCTGGCTTCGACCCGGCCGTAGGTGAACTCCTTGCCAAAGCTGCCGTTCAGTTGCGTCTTGATGCGCGCCGAAAAGTAAGTCCCTCCCGAGAGGTAAGTCTTGATGACCAGGTGGCCGTTGCCATCGAGAAACGACGTGGTCCCGTCCGAGATCATGTCCTCAATTTCGCCTGTGCCGAAAACACCCTGGCCGGTCTCGAAAGTCCAGAACTGGTTATTGCTGCTGGTCGGCGTGAAAGGCCCGGCGGGCCCGTTGAACTCATCACTCCAGACCAGCACCCAGTTCTGCGCGCCGGCCATTGGCGTCAGCAACAGGAGAACAGTCGTTATGAGCAGCAGGTATCGACATACTGCGAGGGTGGAGATGCGCCTCACGCGCGCCGGTCGGTGGATAAGAGATTGCTGTGGGTCAAAACGTTCCGGTGCTGGCAGATTCGTCATCGTCATGGATGATCTCCCTTTTAAGAACTTGAAAATCACGTTCCTGCAATGTCCGGGGTCGCCGCATTCTGCACGGTATCCCTGTCTGCCGCACATGCAACCGGCGACCCCAAGAGATTGGCTACTGGATCTCGATCCCGCTCACCAGTGAGTTGTCCTTCACCGGAGTGAACTGGATTACGTACTGGCCGCTGGAATTGGCATTCACGGTGAACTGTTCGACGATCGCTTTGTTCTTGGCGCCGGCAGCCGCGAAGACATCGAAATTGGTCAATGCCGGAGTGCCGTTGATGCTTACGTTGAATACTCTGGAGCCAGCGGCTGACCAGAAGGTTTCGGCGAAGTGCAGCCGGACCGTGTGGCTCGATCCTGGGGCAAACACTGTCGCCGGAATCGTGTAGGTGAAGCTCCCGATACGGGCCGTCTGGTAAACGGCCATCGGCGCCGGGTTCGTCACTCCACTCAAGTCGATGGTGTTGGCGTGGTTGATCGTGGTGCCGCCGGTAAAGCCAGTATCGGCAACGAATGGACTTACTGCCGGCCCGCCGGAGTTGATTTGAACCGGGCCTGCACTCCCGGCCGGCGTAGTCGCGCTGGCCTGATTGGAGGCACCGGATGTGCCGCCGGAGTTGGTGGCTTCCACCAGGTAGAAGTAAGTGGTCGAAGGCGCCAGCCCTGTATTGGAGAACGATGTGCCGCTCACCCCGCTGCCGACCTGGTTGCTGCCCGAGGGCGTGAAGCCTGACGTGGTGCTGCGGAAGATGTTGTAGGTCACAGCACAGGTCGAGGTGCTGGCCGTCCAGCTCAGATTAATCTGACCGCTGGAAATTGCTGTCGCGCTCAGTCCGCTGGGCGTGCTGGGCGCGGTGCAAGCGGCGCCCGAGGTGATCTCAATGCCGCTCACCAGGGACTGGTTGACAACCGAGGTGAACTGGATCACGTACTGGCCGCTGGCATTCGCGTTTTCCGTAAATTGCTCGATGACGGCCCTGTTCTGAGCGCCGGCAGTCGCAAAGATATCGAAATTGGTCAGCACTTGCGTTCCATTGATGGACACGTTGAAGGTCCGGGAGCCAGCCGTAGTGAAGAAGGTCTCGGCAAAGTGCAGCCGGACGTTCTGGCTTGATCCCGCCGCGAAGCCTGGAATCGTATAAGTAAAATTCCCAACTCGCGCCGTCTGATAGACAGCGGCAGGCGCAGGATTCGTCACGTGGCTCGTATCGATGGTATTGGCATGATTGATGGTGGCGCCGCCGTTGAAATCCTCGTCGGCGAGGAATGGGCTGACTGCCGGGCCGCCCGCATTGACCGCGATGCCGGTGATCGCTGGTGCGGTTGTCGCGGTCGCCTGGTTGGAAGGACTGGAGGAACCGGCGGGATCAACTCCCTCCACCACATAGAAGTAGGTGGTTGATGGCGCCGCCGTTGTGTCCGAGAATGTGGTGGCAAATACGCCGTTTGCAATCTGGTTACTGCTTGAAGGGATAAACCCGGAGGCAGTACTGCGGAAGACACTGTAGCCGACACTGCAAGACGCGGTACTCGCGGTCCAGCTCAAATTGACTTGGCTGCCGGAGACCGCCGTCGCGGTCAGCCCGGTTGGAGCAGTGGGTATCGTGCAATTGGTGGGCAGCACGCCGTAAACACAGAGTTGGCCGGTGCCGGTGTTGGCAGTGCCAAAGCTCCCCAGATACACCTTGCCGTTGGCAACGCTGGCATAACCATTCTTGGCGAAGTTGTTGCACGAATCACGGCCTGCATTCTGCTGGTTGTTGTAAAGCTCGGTGGCGACGTTATTGGCATCGTACGCCCTCAGCACGCCGGGCACTGAGCCGTGATTGGCGTCACCGCTCAGGACAGCGTTGGCCCACACGATGCCGTTGCTGTTTCCGTTGGCGGAGATCGAAAGATAGGCGCCAGGTTCACCGCTGATAAAGTCCGGCCCAGTCTGGAAATTAGGCGTGTTCAGCGTGCTGCCGTTGAACTGGAACGCCTTCAGATTGTCGCTTTGGGCCCACATGTAAACTTCGGGGCCATTCACCGCGCTGTTCCAGTACACCGCACTGCCGTGCAGCGCGCCACCGAGCTTGATGGTCTGCACCGCGCTCGCGTCGCCAAGATGGCCCAGACTGCCGGCGTTAATGACATATCCGGTCGAAGATTTGCCGACCATGATCAGCCGGCTGCCCGGTGGGACCAGAAGCGGACCGGAAGTATCGAGATCTAAATCGCCGCCATCCAGATTTGCATGGTTCGCGGCCGTAAACCAGTCTGCCAGAGTGAGGCTGGGAGTCAGCTTGATGAAGCTCTCACTGAAATTGGAGACGCCATCCCAGGTACCGTTGCTGGTCCCAAAATAAATGTTGCCGGCGCCGTCTACGGCCGGGCCTTGTCCCGACATCCAGAGACTATCGCCGTTGCCGGTCGGGGACGTATTAAAAACCGCGCCCTTCGCCAACGTTGACGCATTATAGGCAAACAGGAACCCGTGATAGGTCCCCATGTCGCAGTGCGAACTGAAGGGAATCAGGACATTGCCGTTCGACAGCGTCAACGCGGCCCGCTCGTTCTGGGCCAGGGCGCTGAAACCGGTGTTGGTGATCTGGACCGGACTTCCTGCGCGGTCAGCGCCGGTGGTGATATCGAGCGCGTGCAGCACGAAAGAAAAGGCGCCGCCATTGTTCAGGGAGTTCACCACGTAAAGCGTTCCCGCCGCCGGATCGATGACCGGCGTACCTACGATTCCTGCGTTGCCGTTGATATCAACGCAGCCGGTGCCGTAGTTGGCGTTGGATATCGGCGTTCCAAGGTTGACGTGCCAATATTGAGTACCGGTGTCGGCATCGAGCGCGTAGACACTGTTGTTCGTCGTGCCAATGTAAACCACGTTGTGGGTGCCGCCGCCGATACTGACGTTTGCTACCACCAGCGGCTGCGCGTAAACCTGGTTGTCTACCGCAACCTTGAACAGCAGTCCGAACTGGTTCACGTTCACGTTCGACGGCGTCAGCGCGGTTTCGCTCAAATTCTGCCCGGTGCGGCCGAGGTCATTGTGCTGGGTGACAACACTGACCTGGGCGCGCGCGCTCAAGCCCGTCAGGAGAATCACGAAGAAAACAAAAGCCAATCTTAAGGGCAGCAGAAGTCTTAGCCGTGTGCTCATGTGGTAGTCCTCCTGGCGATTCGCCGCTTGCGTCTATGTTGTTGGGGCTTACGAATCCGTGATTGCTGGTCCCGCCGGTGTAAGCTGGCGTCTGAAGTTAAATGCTGTGGAGGAGCGGCGGAGCGGTACTCGATGCCCTGACTTCGGCTTGCTCTGGCTTGAAATCGATCTTGCAAGCAGACAACAGTCGCCTTGTCGAGCTTCGTGGCTCCGGGGCTGTTCTCCCGATGTGGCTCTTGGCGCCCAGCTTTCAAAAACCTCTATAACGCTTCCAGGCAGATGAGACGGCCGCGAACCATAGGCACCGAGTTAAACAGTGTTGTCCACCAGTAGTGAAGTTACAAAACTGTGAATTCACCGTTAGAAGTCACGCGTTATCAGTCTTGACTTGAGAACCTAAGAGGCTGCGGCCTTGGAGTTGAATGTTTTTAAAGGAACTACCCACCAGCTCTTCAGGTCTGTTCGAGTACCACTGTCCGCTGGTCGGGGCACTGCATCGTAATTAAGGCCAATGCCCGTTCGTCGAGCCTTAACCTGACCGGAAGTTTTGTCCGGCCCCCAGATTGAGCTTATAAAGCCTTTTAGCTCCGAGCCGACAAAGAATTCCCAAAATGGAACGGCCGGCGAGGGATGGCATTTGGTCGGCTTGAGCGCCTTTATGTTTCAGAAACGACCGCGATTCCACAATGCCGCTGAATGGACTCACTCCATAAGGTTTCAAGGGCGTTGCTCCTCAGTCGTGGAGGGACTAACTGTGAATTCACGGTTAGAGTTTGGGCTTCACCCGCTCATAAGTCACCAAGGGGTACGCCAACGATCTGATACTCTCTTAAATTTCTAGGCAGGCCCCCTTTGGCAGCCCCCCATCTATGACGCACAGATTCCTTCTGTTGTATTCTGTGCGGGCTGGATTCGGAGCGCAACAGAGTTCAGTGAACCAACGGTCGCGCGCGAGTTGTCATGAGAACTAAGGACGCCAGCCACGAAAGGATCTTCGGCCGCTTGGCAGCGCTTCCCGATGAGGCCAGCCGCGACAAGTTTTTCTCCCGCTATCCTCGCCTGGTCGCTGCTTCGTTTGTGGTACGGCTGGACGAAGCTGTGCGGGTACTGGTGCGCGTCGATCTAAGAAAGGCCCAGGGGCTGGCTGACGCGGCCCTCACGATTGCCGACCGGCTCGGAGACAAGGCGTCACAGGCCTATGCATTGCGGGCCAAGGCGAACGCATTGTGGTGTCTGGGCCAGAACAGACCGGCGTCCGAGCTCCATGTTCGGGCGATTCATCTCTTCGAGGAAACGGGAGACGTCACCGAAGCAGGACGTACCCTGAGCGTATCCATCCAGCCGCTGATCTTACTGGGAGAGTACGATCGAGCGCACGCGGCGGCGGACCAGGCCCGGAAAATCTTCTCCGAGGCCAGGGATGACCTTCGCCTCGCCCGTCTTGATATCAACGTCGGAAATATTCTTCACCGGCAGGACCGGTTCCACGAAGCCCTCAGCGTCTACCAGCGGGCCTTTTCCCAACTGTTTCCGGACAAGGACGTCGAAGGCATGATCGCTGCTCTTCACAACGCAGCGGTGTGCCTGATCATGCTGAATGAATACGAAAAGGCCGAGGACGCTTATCAACAACTCCGCCGGTTCTGCCAGGAACGCGGCGGTCCCCTGGCCATGGCCCAGGCCGAGTACAACATTGCATACCTCCATTACCTTCGTGGGGCATACGGGCGTGCTATCGAAGGCCTGCAGGTAGCACGCAAAGCTGCCGAGAAGGCGGGTGACGCGTACCACACAGCTCTTTGTCAACTCGACCTCTCAGAGATTTACCTGGAACTGAACATCAATCGGGACGCGGCGGAGCTGGCGAGAGAAGCGGTCAGCCGTTTCCAGCAACTGGGAATGGGATATGAAATGGCGAAGGCCCTATGCAACCTGGCAATCGCTCTCAGCCAGCAAGGTGATGGATTTCTGGCCCTCGACCTCTTCGCCCAGGCGCACGCTGTGTTTGTCAAGGAGAAGAACCAGGTCTGGCCCTCGCTGATCGACTTGTATCGTGCCGTGGTCTACCTGAACGAGGGACGGCTGCCGGAGGCCCGGCGATATTGCCTGGCCGCGCTGGAGTTTTTTCACGCTTCACCCTTGCCGGGTCGGGCCATTCTCTGCCGCGTGCTGCTTGCACGGATATCAATGAAGACCGGGGAAATCGAAGCCGCGCGCGGGCAATGCCTGATTGCACTGCAGGACCTTGCCGGCAAAGAGATGCCCTTGCTTGCTTACCAGGCGCATTTCGTGATGGGACAAATCGAGGAGGCCGTCCACGATCCGCAACAAGCGGAGCATCACTACCGGGCCGCGACGGAAACGCTGGAAATCCTGCGCGGCGGGGTCCACGGAGAGGAACTGAAAATCTCTTTTGTGAAGAACCGGCTTGAAGTGTATGAGAACCTCGTCGACCTCTGTCTGGCCCCCGGTGCGGCTCCCGGCGCTCATGAGCAAGCATGGGCTTACATTGAGCAAGCAAAGTCGCGCAGTCTGCTTGAACTGATTGCCCGCCGGATGAATCCTGTTCCCGCCGATGATCCCGAAGAAAGTGCGGTGGCCCGGCGGATTCGTGATCTGCGAGAACAGTTGAATTGGTACTACCACCGCATTGAGGTGGAACAACTCGGTCACGTACCCGCGTCCGACGAACGCCTCCTCGGACTTCGCGACCTGGCGCGCGAGCGCGAGCGCGAACTGCTCCGGGCCCTGCGCGAGTTGCCCCCGGCAGAAGCGGAAAGCACCGGTATTGGCGCTGCCGAACTGATGACCCTTGATTCCCTGCGCCAGACTCTCGGACCGAAAACGACACTGCTGGAGTACTTCCGCGTTCAGGACCGTATTCTTGCCGCGGTCGTGACCGAGCGCGGCGCGGAAATCACGGGCGTCACTCTCGCGCCGCGTATCGCCCAAATCCTGCGGATGCTCCAGTTTCAATTCTCAAAATTCCGTCTTGGGCCAGGCTATGTGCAGGAATTCCAGGAAGACCTCCTTGCGGCAACGCGCTACCATTTGAATGAGCTTTACCAGGAATTGATTGCTCCCATCCGTTCCCGACTGGAGGGGCAGCGCCTGGTCGTGGTTCCGCACGAGTTGCTCCACTACGTGCCCTTCCACGCGCTCTTTGACGGAGCCCAATATCTGATCGATTCCTTCACCGTCTCCTACGCACCGAGCGCAAACATTTACATGCGATGCCGGCAGAAGCCGGCCAATCACACCGGTGGTTCTTTGATTCTGGGTGTTCCGGACCAGCAAATCCCCTCTATCTATGACGAGCTTCAGGCCGTGGCCGAGAGCGTTCCACAGGCAAAAGTGTTTCTGGGTCCCGAGGCCACCGAGAAGGTCTTGAGGGAGAACGGCCCCAGGAGCCGATTGATTCACATCGCCACGCATGGCTTCTTTCGCAAGGACAACCCCATGTTTTCCGGGATCCGCCTGGGAGACGGCTTCCTGACCTTGTACGATCTTTACCGGTTGAAACTGACGGCCGAGTTAGTGACCTTAAGCGGGTGTTCAACCGGTCTCAATGTAATTGCTGCGGGAGACGAGCTCATCGGTCTGGTGAGAGGCCTGCTTTCCGCTGGAGCGCGAAGCTTGCTTCTGACGCTATGGGACGTAAATGACCGCAGCACAGCTGAGTTTATGAAGGCATTCTACCGCCGTCTCAGCGCCCGTCCGGACCGTGCCCTGGCGCTGCGCGAGGCCATGATCGAGGTGCGGAGACACTCGCCCCATCCCTTCTACTGGGCCCCTTTTATCCTGATTGGTTGATCCCCTGTACAGGGTTTACCTGACCCAAAATGACAATGTTTACCCCATTTACTTCATGGAGCAACTAAGCGAAGGTGTAGTGGGTTATCCGGGCAAAGTGGTTGTCCGGATGGGACCGTTTGTGTGGACGGGACCAAGGGGGAGAAATACAACGAAAGTGTTTTCGAGAAAGATGCAACAACCGAGAAAACTTGTGGCCCCCTTATTCGACAAACGGAAAGTCCTGCTGATCGGAGCTGACCGGTCCGTTCAAGGTCTGATATCGACGTTCCTGGTCACCATGGGTTGGACTTGCACGGTGCTTGCGGCCCCGGAAACGGTGTCGGCGGCTCTTCAGCGAGAGGCTTTCGATGCTGTGTTGTTCGGTCTGGGCCTTTCTGAGGCAGTAACCGAAGCGGCCATCGTGCGGATCAAACAGATTCGCCCGAGTTTGGCGGGTCGAATAATGGTGATCAGCGATGGTCTTCCCAGTCGCGAAGTGGCAGAGCTCATTGAGCGACATGATCTGGTCCGGGTGTCTCAGGCGTCTCAAGAAGGCCTGCTTCAGCAACTCTGGACCGCACTCCACGAACTGGTAGTTTCCCCGCGGTCGCGTGAGTTGTCGCCGCGGAGTGTGCAGGTTGCGCGAATGATATTTGACAGTTTTGAGAACCCGTCACCTGATGGCCTGCGTACCTTGTCTTCGAACGCCCGGCAGCTTGCCTATCAGTTCAAAGAGGCGGTGATTGATCTGTCCCTCGATTGCGCAGAAGGACCGAACCGCATATCGCTTGCGGGCCAGGTATTGGATCTGGAGAGAAAAGGCAAGCACGAAGGTGTCTCTGTGCTTCTGGTCGGCGGGAAGGGGACTCTGGCGCGCACTACCACGAACCAATTTGGCGAATTCCAAATGACTTTTGAGTCCGCGGACGACCTGAATCTTGAAATGCGGCTGGCCGAACGATCCTGGGTATTGGTCCCCTTGGGGAAGATGGATTGGGTCAGACAACGGGCTTCGAGTTCGGAGGCCGGAGTTTAAGCTTCAGAATCACGTGCATGAGCGTCGTGGCAGTCCGGGATGGAGAAGGAAGAATTGAAATGATGAATCGCACGGTACTTTCCCTACTTGCTGGTTTTTTATTTCTCGCAATTTCCAACTCTGCCGCCGCGGCGCAGATCCAGATCTTGGTGACCAGCGTTACATCCCCGACGCCGGCCCCGGCGCCGAGCCAGGTGATCGTGCGGGACACCCAAGGCCAAAACGCTCTGCAGTTCACATGCTTTCTTCTGAATTGCAGCGTAACTGAGGGACTGGATGGATCTCTCGGGCAGGTCTTCCTGGTTACGGTTCCGCTGAATGTTCCCGTGACCGCGTTCCTGCAGGAGTTAACCGGCCAGCTTGGCATCGCGGACGCCGAGCCCGACCTGCTGTTGCACGTCATGCAATCGCAAACGCCGCCCAGCGCCCTGTATGATACTTCGCCGGTCAACTACTTCGGAACGACCGTTTGGGATGGCTACGTCAATCAACCCGCGGCGAATATCATTAATCTTCAAGCCGCCCAGAGTTCCTTCCATGTCACGGGTGCGGGGACCGTCGCGGTCATTGACACAGGCGTGGATCCGAACCATCCGGTACTCCAGGGAATCCTGGTGCCAGGGCGTGACTTTACGCGAAATCAATCAGGCGGCTCGGAACTGGGAGACCTAAACCAGTCGACCATGGCGGTGGTCAACGGCGCCTACGTAGCGCAAGTCAATCAGTCCACCATGGCGGTCGTCAACCAGCAAGGAGATTCCACCTTCTCGCAATCTCAATACGCGGCTTTTGGCCATGGAACAATGGTTTCCGGGATCATCCATTTGGTTGCGCCAACTGCCCATATCATGCCTCTTAAGGCCTTTCGCGCAGACGGAACCGGAAACCTTTCTGATGTGCTGCGGGCGATTTACTACGCAACGAATAACGGCGCGAACATTCTGAACATGAGTTTCGATTTCCCGACGTATTCCACTGAGCTTGCGAAAGCTGTGGACCGCGCCACGGACCAGGGCGTGATCAGTGTGGCGTCCGTCGGCAACGATGGCCAGCAAGTCGTGGTTTATCCGGCGGGCTTGAACAACGTGATCGGTGTTGCTTCCACAACCAACAATGACACGCTCTCTTCATTCTCAAACTACGGTCAGCCTCCGGTCTGGCTGGGAGCTCCGGGCGAGGGCGTTGTTACGACCTACCCCTATGGGACGTATGCTGCGGGTTGGGGGACGTCTTTCAGTACCCCGTTGGCGTCTGGTACGGTTGCGCTTATGTGGAGTGCAGGCGGTGACCTGGATCCGGGAGCGGCCGCGAGGGCGCTATCCCATGCCTCCTACATCTCGCCCGCCTTGGGTCACGGGCGCCTCGACAGTTATCAGGCAGTGGCCGCCTGGTGCCAGGCGTCTCAGCGATGCTGAGCAGCCGGGTACCAGTCTTGATCGGGTTCGCTGAGTGCGTTCCGGACATCGGGGGATTTCAATGCATCCTTTGCTTCAGGTAAAGGACTTGGCCGTCTGTTATGGCTCGGCCGCCCGGCGGCAAAGTGCTGCGATCGACAATCTAAGCTTCAACATCGCGGACGGAGAGGCCGTAGGCCTGCTTGGAGAATCAGGGTGCGGGAAGACGACCCTTGGGTTGTCGCTCCTCGGCTTGCTCCCGGCGGGAGCAAGGGTGTTGCGCGGTACAGTCATCTTTCGGGGAACAGATATCCTTGGCCTGGCCGAACGCGACCTCCAAAAAATCCGCGGCGCGGGAATCTCCATGGTGTATCAGGAGCCTGGTATGGCGCTCCATCCAGTGATCCGGGTGGGTGACCAGATAGCGGCGGTGCTTCGCTCGCATAAACCGCTGAGTCGAGAGCAAGCAAGGATTGAGGCCCGGGGCCTGCTGGCACAGGTGGGGTTGGATGTGGAGAACCGCATCGACCTCGCGTATCCGCACCAGTTGAGCGGAGGACAACAGCAGAGAGTGGCGATTGCCCAAGCCATCGCTTGCCACCCCGCGCTCATCATTGCGGATGAGCCGACCACCGCCCTGGATACTGCGACTCAAATGGACATCCTCACCCTATTGAAGGGTCTCCAGGAGAAACTGCAGGTGGCGTTTCTGCTGATCAGTCACAATCCGGATGAGCTCAAACATTTCGTCGATCGCATCCTGGTTATGTACGCCGGCCGCGTAATTGAGGAAGGTCCGGTCCACGAGGTCATTCAGTCGCCCTTGCATCCTTATACGAGAGGCCTTTTGGGCGCCCGGCCCTCCGCTGGTTTAAGCGCGGACCACAAGCGTCCTCTGGCAGTAATTCCCGGTGAGCCTCCGGACCTCGCCGATTTGCCTGCCGGCTGTGCCTTCGAGGGCCGGTGTTCCGAAGGAAGGCGTATTTGCCGCATGCAGAAGCCTGAAGAGGTCCGGCCGGAAGTGTCCAGGCGCGTCGCCTGCTTTAACTATGCCCACTGATCCACTACAAACCGGCGGGCCGCAAGTTCTGCTCAGAGGAGTGGCCCTGAGTAAGCAGTACAGGCGCGGCGGGTGGTTGTCGGGACGATCTTCTCCAGTCGCGGCCCTGCACACTGTTGACTTCACGATTCGGGCCGGCTCGACGCTGGCACTCATTGGCGCCTCGGGGTCCGGGAAGTCCACTCTGGCCCGTTGCCTGGCATGCCTGGAAAAGCCGGATTCGGGAGAAATCTGGTTTGCCGGGAAGGACCTGGTAAGTCTTAGCCAGCGCGAACTTGCGGCTTTCCGGCGACAGATCCAATTGATATTCCAGGAGCCCGCCGCGTCCTTGAATCCCAGATTCACCGCGGTTCAAATTGTTTCAGAACCCCTTCTTATTGCCGGGCGGGGGACGAAGAAAGAGCGCCAGGAACGCGCCATCGAATTAATGGCGTTGGTGGGATTGCCCGCGGGCTTGGCCAGCCGGCTGCCATTCGAATTCAGCGGCGGCCAGCGGAGGCGGCTGGCGATCGCACGCGCGTTGGCTCTGGAACCGAAACTTCTCATTCTGGATGAGGCCCTGACGGGACTCGATCTTTCGACGCGGGCGCAGATTTCGAATCTGCTGCTCCAGCTTCAGGAGGTTTACTCTCTTACCTATCTGTGTATTTCCCATGACTTGGACCTGGTCACTCACCTCGCGGATGATGTGGTCATCCTTCGCGAAGGACGAGTCGTCGAAGATCTTGCACCCGACCAGTCAGTGAGTTCGCAATCCTCACAAGCAGACAACCCTTTGGCAGTGGCTCTCGAACTGAGCAGCCTTCCAGGTTAATTCGCAAATGGCCCACTTCCTCACTCAAAGACTCGCACGCGCCCTGCTCGTCCTTTTTGGAGTATCGTTGCTCGTGTTCATTCTCATTGATCTTGCGCCTGGTGAATATTTTCAGGAGATGCGGCTGAACCCGCAGATTTCACGGGAAACGGTCGCCGCCCTTCGAACTCAATACGGTCTGGACCAGCCGCTTCCGGTTCGATACGGTCGATGGTTGCGTTCGGTATCACGGGGTGAGCTTGGATTCTCTTTTGCCTACAATAGCCCCGTCTGGCCCCTGTTAAAAAGGCGAATTGGCAACACGTTGATTCTGACCATCACCTCCCTTGTGTGTTCGTGGTTGATCGCTATTCCCATCGGAATCCGGATGGCGGACCGCGCCGGACGATGGCCAGACCGGATTTCCGGCATCGGGGTCACTTTTCTGCAAGCTACTCCCGACGTTTTGATCGCTCTGGGTTTGCTAGCACTCGCGCTGCGTGTACGGTGGCTTCCCACCGGAGGCATGCATGCACCGGACTTTTCAGAAACCGAGGGGCTGGGCGGCGTGAAAGACCTGGTTCTTCATTTGGTCCTACCTGTGCTAGCTCTCACGGCAGGCATGCTCCCGGTTTTGGTACGCCATGTTCGATCGGCGATGCTCGAAGTTCTGGACGCGCCATTCATTGCGGCGGCTCGCGGTCACGGAATTCGCCGCTACCGGTTGTTGCTGGGGTACGCCCTGCCGGCAGCGGCCAATCCGTTGATTTCGATGTTCGGCATTTCTGTGGGAGCGCTGTTAAGTGCGTCCTTGTTGATTGAAGTGATCATGAGTTGGCCAGGAGTCGGCCCCATGCTGCTGGAGGCGATACTGCAGCGCGATCCATATATTGTGGTCGCGGTTGTTCTGTTTTCGACTTTGTTCCTGGTCGCAGGAAGTCTGCTCGGAGATGTCTTCCTTTACATTGCTGATCCCCGAATTCGAGTGGAATGAGCCATGATGCGTAACAAGAAAATCTGGTTTGCGGCCATGCCACTGGCTCTGGTCCATATCCTGGTGCTGGGCGCGCGCTTTTTCGCGCCTTATGATCCCGCCCAGCAGCATCGGGACGCTCCCTTCGCGCCCCCGATGCGCATACATTTCCTCGATGCCCGGGGAAAGTTCCACCTTCGTCCGTATGTTTGTGCGCGACTTAATCAGACGACCAGCACCGGTTCTCCGCGGTATGCGGAAGATTGCAGCCATGTGTGGCCGCTTCGATTCCTCGTGAGCCAAGAGGCAGGCGTATTCGGCGCAGCTCCGGGCACGACCTGGCACTTCCTGGCCGTGGATGCTCCGGGCCAGGTTTTCCTCCTGGGGACCGATGACTATGGACGGGACCAGTTGTCACGCCTCCTTCATGGCGGGCAGGTTTCTTTGTTCGCGGGCTTGCTGGCGACGGGTTTGTCGCTCGGCCTGGCTATGGTACTGGGCGGCGCCGCAGGATACTTTGGTTCGTGGCTGGACGACGGGATCATGCGAGTGGCGGAGGTATTCATGGCGTTGCCATGGATTTATCTGTTATTTGCGCTGCGCGCCTTCCTTCCTTTGAACGTCGGAGCCCGTCAGTCCTTCTTTCTTCTGGTTAGTGTCATCGGACTCGCCGGCTGGGCCCGGCCGTCGCGCCTGGTCCGCGGCGTGGTGCTGAGCGCGAAACAGCGTGATTTCGTGCGTGCCGCGCGCGGATTCGGCGCCTCGAGCGTTTACATTCTTCGCCGCCACGTCTTGCCGGAAACTTATGCCGTTGTGCTGACCCAGGCGGCCCTTTTGATATCGCAATGCATCCTGGCTGAAGTCACGCTCTCGTTTCTGGGGCTCGGAGTAGGTGAACCGGTCCCGAGCTGGGGAAACATGCTGGCCGCCCTACAAAAATACTACGTCCTTGAGAATTACTGGTGGATGCTGGTCTCCGGGCTCGTCCTGGTCCCCATCTTTATTCTTTACCACTTGCTGGCTGACGCGCTTCAGGCGCGCATCAAACCTTCTGGGTCTCCCGAGATGAGCAGCTTGACGCCACAGCGGCTGCGGGTGGCGATATGA
>DATMPO010000047.1:0-36675 GCA_035567035.1 Verrucomicrobiia bacterium
GCAAAATGTACGCGCCTGCCTTATGCTCGGCGACGTAAAAAGGTCCCAGCACAGCCATCTCCTTCTGGGGTGACTGGGCAGAGAGGATCGCTACCGTATCAAACAGGTCAGCGAGGCCCGCCACCGGAGCGGAAAACATTAAGTCAATCTCGGTTGGGGAGACAACCCGCGTCAGGACTTGGGCGCTGCTGGAACGGAACGCGTCCCCGGTGGGGGAGTGCAGGGCGGGGTCCATGAGTTGTTGGACTGTGTACGCCACATCGGACGCCGAAAAAGGAGTTCCGTCCGAGAAGCGCAGTCCCGAACGCAAGGAAAAATGGATGCGCTTTCCGCCGTCCAGGACCTTCCAGGAACTTGCCAGCCCAGGCTCAGGCTTTTGCGTAACCCGGTCCACGCGCAACAGCACTCCGGCCGTTAGATAGCGGACGGTTTCCGAAGAGATCTCGTCCGCCAGAAGCGGATGGAAGGTCACCGGCTCGGAGAAGATGCATAAACGCAATTCGCCGCCGGATTGTGCGGGGTGCGTTTGCGGAAGCAAAGATGCTGCCACTAGACATGCGGCCCATACAGGTAGTATTCGCTTCACGCACGCACCTCAAATTTATTCATGAGCGTTTGAAAACAACTTATCACGACCACCAGGACGATCAGCGGAACAAATTGCCAGGGGTGGGGATGCAGGACCACGGCGTTTTGTAACTCCCCTACCAGGCTGCCGAGAGAGGGCAGGGGTTCGGAGACGCCCAGGCCCATCGCTCCCAGATTGGCTTCGGCGATGATAAACACAGGCACGGAAATCCAAAACTGCGCCAGTAGAGTGCCGCGGAGGTTCGGCAGCAGGTGGACGCGTAAAAACTTAAATCCAGAAAAGCCGGCCGCCCGTGCCAGCCATGCGAATTCAGATTGCATCAGGTCCCTGGTACCGGCGCAAACCACACGGGCTGACGCGGCCCACCCCAGGAATCCCAGAAGCAGGAAGGTAATGGCTACGGAGCTTTCCGGGGAGAGATTGAGCGGCAGAACGGCGCGGACCGTGATCAGAAGAAACAGCCAGGGAATGGCCAGAAACAAGTCAACGATCAGCAGCGTGCATCGCTCCACCCAGCCGCCAAAATATCCAGCGATTCCTCCGATGAAGGCAGCCAGGGCGGTGGCGATGGCCGCGGCCAGCGGCGCCAGCAACAGTGAGATACGTGTGCCAAAGAGCAGCCGGGCCAGGCGATCACGGCCCAGGTCATCCGTGCCAAGGAGATGCTGCGCCGAAGGCGGCGCGTCCAGCGACTCGCGGAATTGCTGCTCATAGCCCGCCGGGGCAAGATAGCGAGCGCCCAGAGCTCCGGCCGCAGCGAGAAGAAGAATGGTTCCGGCGATGATGCGCGCGAGCTTCATGCCTTGCCTCGCAGCAACGTTTCGCGCGCAAGATCAGAGAATGTGTTGGCCGACACCGAAAGAAGTGTGACGACAAGCGTGAGGCCAACCAGCAGAGTGAGATCGCGTCCCTCGGCGGCCTGCCACGCCAACTGCCCTATGCCCGCCACATCACATATGACTTCGATGGGCAGCAGGGCGGTCAGGGCCAAGCTGACGGAAACGCCAAACAGGGCCAGCACCTGGGGCAACATTGTGGGAAGCACGTGCCAAATCAGCACTCTCAAGCCACTTGCTCCTCTTGCGCGTGCCGTCAGGACGTGAGGCAAGGCGTAGCTCTGGCGTAGCAAGTTATGGCAGTAGCGATAGATCTTGGGAAAAACCAGCAAGGCCGGCGCAAATTGGGGCGGAAAGCGCAGCAAGAGGAACACCAGCGCAAGTACCGCCGCGGGTGTCGAGATGAAAGTGCCACTCAGACCTTCGCCGATGAATGTCATCACTCGTGAACCGGTGAGCTGCGAGGCGGCGGCCAATGCCAATCCCAAGACCCAGGCCAGCCCTACGGCCCATGCCAGATTTCGTAAGGTTGCCGGTAACCTGTCCCGTAGGAGGTCGCGAACAGGTTGATTCAGTGTCTGGGACATCCCCATATCGCCGTGGGTAAACGCACCCAGATAGCGTACGTAATAATGGAGGATGTCGGCGTCGGCAAGGCGCGCCTGCCGGATTGCCTGGATACTTTGCGCCGAAAGACTGCTGTTTAGCTGCCGCTCATCGAAAGCGAAACCAGGAGCAACGCGGATGAGCGTACCACCCAGAAACCCGGCCAGCAGCATGATCGCCGCGATGCGAAACAGAGCCAGGAAGACCTTCTTCCACATCACCGTACCATATCACGGCACGAAATCACGGCAGCCATATTACGGCGCCATGGAACTGCGGTAGCCGCGAGGAATGTCCACCAGCAGACCGAAGGTTTTCCGCCGGTCATGATGCTGTTGCTTTTCGGCATACATCCGCCGGTCAGCTTCCGCCAGCAGCTTTTCGGCATCCAGCCCGTCGTCGGGATAGACGGCGCTTCCCACGCTGAGCGCAATCAAGTCCTCACCACAAACTTCCCGCCCGGCCTCTCTGGCCATTTCACCCAGAGCGATTCCCCGCGCCGGGACAGCTGAAGCGCTTAATCCGGGAGCAACGACCACGAACTCATCTCCGCCCATGCGGGCCACGTAGTCGTATTCGCGGCAGGAGGCCTGCAGACTTTTGGCAAAGCTGCGCAGCACACGGTTGCCTTCCAGGTGGCCAAAGCGGTCATTAATCTGCTTGAAGCCATCCAAATCGCAGACCATCACGGTCAGGGACGTCTTCAACCGTTTGCACCGCGCCAGTTCACGGTCCAGATGAAGGAAGAGGGAGCGCGCATTGGGTAAATCGGTCAGGTAATCGGTGGTTGCCGAGCTTTCCGCCTGCTGGAAAGCGAGAGCATTTTCGACCGACAGCGCGACCTTGGAGCTGATCGCCAGCAGGATGCGCAGGTGGTCGGCCGTATAGGTCTCGGTTTCGCTGTGATAGAGCGTCAGCACACCGACCACACCCTGCAACCCTTCCAGTGGAACGGAAATCGCCGAGCGCAAAATACTAAAGTGACCAGTATCGTCGCCGGCTCCAGGTTCCCCGGCAGGATTGCCGTTCAGGATTGGTTTGCGGTTCTGCGCGACCCATCCAGAGAGGCCATGCCCCACGGGGATTCTAAGCGCGGCGAAGAACCGGAAATTGTCGCCACTCACATAACCGGGGACCAATTCGCCTTCTCGCAGGATGTAAGCGGCAATCGAGTCATAAGGCACCAGACGCTTCAACCGCAAGCTGAGTACGGACAACGTTTCGTCCAGGCTCAGAGAGTTGCCCAGATCATGGCTCAGCTCGAATAGAGTCTGAACTTCCTGGCGCGCGGCGGCAATGGAAGAAAGAAACGCAGTCTGGTTGTTGCGGTCCGAAGGCCTGCCGAGTCCGAAGCCTGCTGCCGGCGCGGCTCCGCGCTCCACCTTCACATCTCTGGATAAGTTTTGGCGTTCCACGTTGCCGCCCTTGGACTTGGCAATCAATTCCAGTTCCAAGTAATGTTTCTGCAAAACGGCAATCACTTGCGGATCGTACCCGGAACCCGCCTGTTGCGCCACCTTCCCCATGGCTTCATCCAGTGCCAGAGCGCTCCGATAAGGGCGGTTGGTGGCGAGAGCGTCCAGGCAGTCTACCGCGGAAAGAATGCGCGCGCCGATCGGGATCTCTTCGCCTTTCAAGCCGTCCGGATAGCCTGTTCCGTCCCATCTTTCGTGGTGCGAGCGGACAATCGGCGCCACCCCGTAGGGAAACTGCACCCGCTCCAGTATCTCGGCCCCCACGACGGGGTGGATCTTCATCTTCTCGAACTCCTCCGGGGTCAGTGGTCCCGGTTTGGAAATAATGTGCTCCGGCACGGCCAATTTGCCAATGTCGTGAAGGAGGGCCGCGGCGCGCAGGGCCTCCAGTTGGTCCGGCGGAAGATTCAGTCGTTTGGCCACTTCGATCGCGTACACGCGGACGCGTTGCAGGTGATCGTGTGTCGTATGATCCTTGGCTTCGATGGCCAGCGCCAGCGCTTCGATCGTCCGCAGGTGAAGTCCGGCCATGTCTTCCACGTGCCGCTTTTCGTTTTCGAGTTTGCTCAAATACAGTCGGTAGGAACGGTAGATTACAAACATCGGGGCCAGCGCCAGCAAAGAGGTCTGCCAGCCGGCTGTGTGATTCACCCATCCCACCAGGCCGGCCAGCGCCGCACCCATGAGGTAGTAGGGGAAAGACCAGAAGTAACAGTCCTTCCATACTGCGCGGAGCGATTTGCGTTCAGTAAGAGAGATGATGGTTGCTACGGGGAGCGTGTTAAACACGAAATAGGTGCACGCTGACAGCAGCAGCAGCAGAGAATCGTTCTGATGCATCAACGGCCGCAGCGGGCCGTGGAACACAAAATATGCGGCCCAGATTGCCAGGGCAGTGCTGCAAACGTTAAAAAGAAGCCGTTCGAGTTTGGGCCATCCGGAGGTGCTGAAGAAGCATTGCGCAACAATGGCGGCACAACCGATGATCAGTGTCTCGCTGAAGCTGAGTTCTACGACTCCAATAAGGATGAACAGAAAATTTACGGAGACGGTTCCGCTGATTTCCGGCAGCTTCACCTTGAGCCAGGATGCCAGCAGGGAGATCAGGAAATAGCAGGCAAATTTAAGGGGATCGCCGACCGTGAAGGACCATGCACCATACGCCACGGCGGCGATACCTACCACCGAGATCGCGAAAAGGAATAACGAGGCCCTTTTTGGCATGGTAATTAGAACGCCTCCCCCGCAGATGTAAGCGCAAGTCGGGTGCCAAACTCTCTTGATAACGGGAAAAACATGAGAGCTTTATTATCATACATTTACGCCAAGCAGCTCAAATTTCTGCCGACCGAAGGGCCAATGTGAGACAGTCTGTCCGATTTAGTGACGGTTTTTGTGCCAGATTGACGCAACCTGCGCCACCTTGTACCTAATCCGCTATTACTTGGGCGTGTGTCAAGTTGGCATCCTGCCTGTTCTGATCTGTTTATACTCTTGATTCCACGTATCTTAGTCATTCCCTGGAGAATGATGTCCTCAAACAGCTGGGACAAAGTGGCGCAGTCTGGTTTTTCTTGGTTTCATTGTAAGTACCTGAAAAATAAGGTATTAACACTAATCTAGCAATTGGCACGACGGGTGCATTACAAAGGTCACCACGGGGATTCCAACGCAGGATCCCGGCAAGCTAAAAAGAGAAGCGAAATCTTAGGCAGAGATGCCCAGCACGAAGAGAGAAAAGGAAGCAAACATGAAGAGCGATTTAAACGCGGTGGTCCAGAGGTCGCAGAAGCGGAAAACAAGCCGCTGGCTGGGGCTTCTGCTGGCAGGGATCACTTTAGTTGGTGTTGCTCAAGCCGGTTCTGGGGGCCGAAAGGTCTCGGCGGACCTGGATGATAAAAGCCGTAAAACCGCCCACTCAACCTTGTTACAAGGCGTCTTGGGAGGAGCTTCCCAGGACCAACTGGTGGACGTGATCGTGCAGTTCAAACAGCCAGTTTCCTCCAGGCATCTGCATAAGGCTGACCATCTGGGTGGCTCACTCGCCAGAGAGTTGAAATCGATCAAGGCTGCGCATTTTCGCTTGCCTCTCAAAGCCATTCAGGAGCTCGCCGCGGACCCGGACGTTGCTTACATCTCACCCAACCGACACTTGCACCTGAGTTCCACTGACCATTTCCGTGAAACAGTTGGCGCGGACGTGGCCAACAACCTCGGGTGGACAGGCCAGGGCGTGACGGTTGCGGTCATCGACAGCGGCATCAGCGACCATCCTGATCTATATGACGCAATCGGTAATTCGCGTGTCATTTACAACGAAAGCTTCGTGCCTACGGAAGGCCCGGCGGACCTCTACGGTCACGGCACGCACGTGGCCGGCATCATTGCCGGGAACGGAGCTTCTTCCCTGAATGACGCCAGTCCCGTACAGGGCGTAGGCCCCAACGTCTACCTGGTGAACTTGAAGGTCCTCGACCAAAACGGGTTGGGTAGCGATGCCCAGATGATCGCCGCCATTGAGCGCGCGATCGCCTTAAAGGACCAGTACAACATCAAGGTCATCAATCTTTCTCTGGGTCGCGGCGTCTTTGAAAGCTACACTCTGGATCCGCTGTGCCAGGCGGTGGAAGCCGCGTATCAAGCTGGTATCGTGGTGGTAGCCGCAGCCGGCAACTATGGACGTAATGACACCCAGGGCATCAATGGTTACGGCACCATCACGGCGCCGGGAAATGACCCTTATGTCATCACCGTGGGTGCAATGAACACCCGGGGCACTGCGTCCTCTTCGGATGACCTCGTGACTACCTACAGTTCGAAGGGTCCGACGGTCATGGATTACATCGTCAAGCCGGACCTCGTGGCTCCGGGAAATAAAATTGTGTCGCTGGCCGCCTCCAACAGCACGCTATTCAATGGCATTCCTGCGGCCGTGGTGTTTGCGCAGACCAGCAACAGCAATAGTTACTTTACCTTGAGTGGCACCAGTATGGCTGCGCCGGTCGTTTCCGGCGCCGTGACACTGCTGCTGCAACAGGACTCGACGCTGTCTCCGGATACCATCAAGGGCCGGTTGATGGCCAGCGCCAGTAAGAATCTTGCGCCGGGTTACTACTGGTATGACCAGACGGAAAACGCCAACCGATACCTGCGACAGGACCTGTTCACCGTGGGCGCCGGATACTTGAACATACCCGCCGCCCTGGCTAACACCGATCTAGCGACGGCCCCGGCCGCCTCGCCATCCGCGCAACTGCAACGCGACGGAACGATGGCCATTGTCAGCACTTCAGCGCTGGGTGACGTTTCTGGCGTGTGGAGCGCTTCCACCATCTTTGGCCCCAACAACGCAGCGGTACAAGGCAGTTCGGTCGTTTGGACCGTAGATGGTATCGATCCTGCGACCCTGGGCGCCAGTTCCGTCGTTTGGACCTACGACGGCTCAGACTTGGCCAGCAGTACCGTTTATGGCCAGTCTGTTGTCTGGACCCTTGACGGCGGCGAGTCAGTGATTTGGACCGTATTGGGTGACGGTTCAGATGATGCGACTCCTGTAGTTGCCCTGTTGAGCACCTTGTCAGGAGGCCTGCTATGAACCTTTCCAACCATGCGCCCGCATTTCCGGTGATGCAAGAAGATCAATCGCCTTCCAAGGCTAATCAGAAAGGAGAAGCTGCAGTGAAGAAAACGGCGAAAATCGTCCTGAATCTGGTGTTATTGACCCTTTTAGTTCTGCTTTTGTCGGCCGTATGCAGTGCCTCCGCCGTCTGGACCTAGTCAATTCACTGGATAATGCCCGGCCGGATCCCCCCGGCCACATTAGACCATCCTAACCAAAGTAATACCGATGTGGATTTCCTTGTTGCGTTCCGAAGGCGGGTTGCTTGATGATGTCTCTCAAAGGTGGTTACTCTATTCAGCCACTGATGATACTGAGAAGCGACCCCACGCATTTCAAGGAGACGGATTGTCCGCAACGGGGACCACTTCGCTCGACACGAAAACTCTCACCATCCGCAGCGACTCGCTCAAACGCGTGATGATGCTTGCGGAAAAAGTGTCTCGGCACCCTGCTGCCGTGCTCATTGCCGGAGAAACCGGTACCGGCAAGGAGATGATCGCTCGGATTATTCACAATCATTCTCTGCGCTGCAACCAGCCCTGGATTGACGTAAACTGCGCGGCCATTCCTGAGCACCTGGTTGAGAGCGAACTCTTCGGCTACGAAAAAGGGGCCTTCAGCGGCGCGGACGCGCTGAAGCCGGGTCTCTTTGAATTAGCCGATAAAGGCACCCTCTTTCTGGATGAAATTGGCGATCTGGAACTCAAGGTACAGGTGAAGTTGTTGCGCGTCCTGGACGGAGTTCCGTATTACCGCCTGGGCGGCAGCCGGAAAGTTAGCGTGGATGTACGCGTCGTGGCGGCCACCAACCAGGACCTGGAAGAGCTGGTGCGCGTAGGACGCTTCCGCGGAGACCTTTATCACCGCCTGGCCCAGTTCAAGCTGGAAGTGCCGCCGGTGCGGCAGCGGCCGGAAGACATTCTGGGCATCGCCGATCACGTGCTCCACGAGCACTATCCCGAATCTCACTATACCGAGGACGCCATCGACGCCTTGCTCGGTTATGGCTGGCCGGGCAATGTTCGCGAGCTCAAGAACGTGATCTTCAGCGCCGTTTTGCAAGCCAAGAACCCCGGAGTCGAGATTACCGCAGTCGACCTGCAACTTCCCGATCCGGCGTTGCGCAGCGGTAATGTCGTACCAATGAACGGAGACCTGAACCAGGTTGAGCGCCAGATGATTTTCCAGGCCCTGGAAAAACTGGGAGGAAACCAGAGCAAGGCAGCTCTCATGCTGGGAATCTCCCGGCGCACCTTGATACGCAAACTCAAAGTCTATCGCGAGACTGGAGCGGAAGCGCCGGCAGGGGCCCTGAACGCTGACCAGCAGCGGTATTATCGCATCCAACTTGATCTACCGATTCAGGTGAAATCCGGTGATGAACTGCACGCGGGGATACTGCTGAACCTGAGTCTCGGGGGTGCCGCTATCACCACAGATAGTGTGCTCAAGTTCGGTACTCTGGTTGCGCTTTGCCTTTCGATTCCGGATATCGACCTTGAAGCCGAAATATCCGGTCGCGTAGCCTGGTCCAACAAAGATGGCGAACACGGAATAAAATTTACTGAACTCCCCCCCGCCCTGCGCACTACTCTCCAGCGCTGGCTGCTCACTCAGATGAAGAAAGAAGGCTGGGAATCCGAGGCCGTCGGGCAGTAGTCTCGCAGAGCAGTCCCGCTTTCGTCCTCGTGCAATCTCCAGTAGTCTTTAGAACATGGCCATACGGCCTCATCGCCTGGATTCCCGGTTCTGGATCTTTCCCATTCGTGGCCTGATCGGCTACTTTCACCTTCTCTATGACGACACAACACGCGAAGCTGTGCTGGTGGACACTGGACTCGCGGGCGAAATGCCCTGTCTGCGCCGCACGCTCAAGTCTCTCAGCCTGAACTGGCGCGGCATCACGGCGATTCTGCTGACCCATGGACATCTGGACCACACGGGGCACGTCTTTCGTCTCAAAGAGCTTACCGGCGCGCCACTGTGGGCGCACCCCGCAGAGCAGCCGCACATTGACGGCACCTACCCGTATCGCGGACCCAGCCGGTTTTGCGGAGCCATGGAGGCTTTTGGACGCTGGACCTTGCGCTACCGGCCCGTTGCGATTGACTCGCCCCTGATTCCTGGAATGGAGCTGCCTTATTGGGGCGGCCTGACGGTGGTCCATCTCCCCGGACACACGCGCGGCCACTGCGGATTCTACAGCCGGCGATTCAATCTGCTCTTTAGCGGAGATCTGTTCGCCAGCTACAGCTTTGCCGTGCATCTGCCACCGGCGTTCCTGAATAGTTGTCCGGAGTATCTGGAAGCCAGCCTGGAACGGGTCAAGGAGTTGGCTCCGCGGCTGATGGTCCCCAACCACTACGGCAAGTTCGATGGCGAACTCCACCGTAGAAGATTCGACCGACTGCTGGCGTCACGGGAACGGTAAATCAAGTGGTCCGTTGCTCGCCAAGATCGAATCGGGCAATTCTCGTTGCCTTACGCTCCAAAACTGCCCGGCTGTCTATTGCGCGATACCGCGGGTCTTGCCTCAAGCTTCCTTGATTCCATCCATGAACGCCTTCAGCTTGCGCGAGCGCGAAGGATGACGCAGCTTGCGCAGCGCCTTGGCTTCGATTTGCCGGATGCGTTCACGGGTCACGGCAAACGACTGGCCCACTTCTTCCAGCGTGTGCTCGGAACCATCTTCCAACCCAAAACGCATCTTGATGACTTTCTCCTCGCGGGGAGTGAGCGTGCGGAGTACCTGCGATGTCTGGTCCTTCAAATTAACGTTGATGACCGCTTCCGCCGGTGAAACCATGGAACGGTCTTCGATGAAGTCGCCCAGATGCGAATCCTCCTCTTCACCGATCGGCGTCTCCAGAGAAATGGGTTCCTGGGCGATTTTGAGCACCTTGCGCACTTTGGCAACCGGAATATCCATGCGCTTGGCAATTTCCTCCGATGTAGGTTCGCGGCCGAGTTCCTGTACCAGCTGACGAGACGTCCTGATTAATTTATTTATGGTCTCAATCATATGCACGGGAATGCGAATTGTTCTGGCTTGATCAGCGATCGCACGGGTAATGGCCTGCCGGATCCACCATGTTGCGTAAGTCGAAAACTTATAGCCACGGCGGTATTCAAACTTGTCCACGGCCTTCATCAGGCCGATGTTGCCTTCCTGAATCAAGTCGAGGAACTGCAGCCCGCGGTTGGTGTATTTCTTGGCGATGGAAACCACCAGGCGCAGGTTGGCTTCGATCAGTTCCCGCTTGGCGGCTTCCGCGTCAACGTCGCCCTGGATGATCTCCCGCTGCGTCCGCTTGAGTTCCGGATAGCTGACGCCTGCTTCCTGTTCCAGTTTTTCCAGGTCGGTGCGGTGCTGCCGTTGCAGGCGCCGGAACTCTTTTTTTGCGTCTTCACTGCGCGTGGCCTCGATCTTCTTCTCAAGGTTGTTGGCCTGACGATCAAGAACACGCATGGTGTCCACGGTCTTGTTCACGCGATCAATGAGGCGCTTACGCTCGGGATTAGTGAACTTCAGATTGCGGATGCCCGTGGAGACCATTACCTGCGCGCGGCCCAGCGCCCAACGGCAGCGGCGATGCTCTTTCGGCTTCTTCTTCTGCACGATGCCGGCGAGCTTTTCGGTCAGTTGCTGGACTTTCTTGTAGTGCTTGCCGACGTCATCAATCTGGCCGGTAAAGTCCTTGAGGCGCGCGAGCACAATTTCGTCGGTGATTTCCTCTTCGTCAAAGGCCACCAGTTCCTTGATGGAGCGGACGCCCTTCTTCAGGTCCTCACCCAGTGCAAGAATCTCTTTAATGACAATCGGCGAACGCGACAGCGCTTTGAGCACGCGCAGCTGGCCGCGTTCAATGCGTTTGGCAATTTCAACTTCGCCTTCGCGGGTGAGCAGCGGAACCGTGCCCATTTCGCGGAGGTACATGCGCACCGGATCATTCGTTTTTTCGAGCGCGCCCGGCGTGAGATCAAGTTCAACGTCTTCGCCTTCTTCCATCTCTTCAAACTTCTGTTCGGAAGGCAGGCCTTTGGTGGAATCGAGGACGTCAATGCCCTGCGTGCCAATCGTGGTCAGCAAGTCATCAAGATCGTCGGGAGAGTGGACGTCGCCGGGGATAAGGTCGTTTACCTGGTCATAGGTCAGGTAACCTTTCTCTTTTCCGGCATCAATCAGCTTTTTTATGTCTTCGAATTTATCGTCTAGTGCCAATCCACGGTCCTCTTGTTTTCGTGAACAACGGGCTGTGTGCTTTTATCCCGGTAGGCTATCTGCGGGACATCGGATGGAAGCGCGCACACGACCCGAGCCTAATAACTTTAGCATAATGTTAGATGCTGGGAAAAGACGGAAAGCTCCAAAGCGCGTGACGAAAGCAATCAGCAATTAGCACTCAGTCCTGTAACACACTTCACAGGGGAAGAGCCCGTTTTACCATTGGTTTCAGTCTATACACAACTCTTGGGCGAGAAGGAAGTTACAGGACTGAATGCCGAGTGCTGACTGCTCCCTACGCCTGCATTGCCGCCAGCTTCCTGTCCAGCTCCAGCTTTTCCTGTTTCAGACGAATGAGGGTAACATCGTCTTTGCGGCGTTCCGCGTCCAGAATGGCAACCTTGATTTCGCGCTCGCGCTGCGCCAGGTGGGAACGGTGGCGCAGGGCTTCCAGCGCGCCGTGCACCAGTTCCCGAGTCAGCGGCTCATCTTCGTGCATCACAATCGTTGCCAGAAGCTGACGGTCGGGGTCGCTGAGCGCAAGCTGCCCCGGGTCGGACGCAGATTCTCCCGCTTCCACCAGGGTTTGCAGCAGGGACTCGGTTGTCAATCCAAGATGGAGTTGCTCGGCGTCCAATGCCCCCAGCACTGCAAGACGGAGTTCGGCCTCCTCTGGGGCGGCAGAAGACACCGCCCGCACCAGGACCTTTTCTGACGCGGTGATATTCGCTTCACCACCGGAACGTACCGTGGTCGTCGAGCGCCGCGTTGCGGCTGTCTTAAACTCCTGGTTCATCACAGCGGAGTCAATGTGCAGTTTCTGAGCAATATCATTGGCCAGGCTGTCGCGGACAATCCTGCTGGGCACGCGATGTATGTACGGCAGCAGAAAATTGACGGCTTTCTGTTTGCCTTCTGGCGTCCGTACGGGAAACGTATTCATCGCACGGTCGATCAAGTAGTCAAAATACTTCGCCGAGCCCTTCAGCGCAGCTGCGTAGGCTGCAGCGCTGTTGCGTCGAATGAAGAGATCGGGATCAAAGCCGCCCTCCAGCCGCAGGATCCGAATATTGAAGTCTTCGGCCACCAGCAGTGCGAGCGAACGGTCGGTAGCGGCCGCGCCGGCGGTATCCGGATCAAAGTTCACAATGATATCTTTGGCGAACCGGGCCAGCAACCGGACCTGGGTCTCGGTAAACGCCGTGCCGGAACTGGCAATCACGTTATGAAAGCCCGCGGAGTAAACGGCAATACAGTCCATCTGGCCCTCGACAATAATGCTGTACGTTAGCTTGCGTATGGCTTCTTTGGCTTTGTCCAGGTTGTAGAGCACGCGTGATTTGGAATAGATCGGCGTCTCGGGCGAGTTCAAGTATTTCGGCCCCGCCTTTTCGTCCTGGGCCAGCGTGCGTCCGGTGAAAGCGATGACTTTGCCGTTTTCGTTGGCAATCGGAAACATGATGCGGTTGCGGAACTTGGAATACATGCCGCCAGCCTCCGCGCCTTCCTTCCAGGAGAACAAACCGGAAGCCCGAAGCGACTCTTCGCTGTAGTCCGCTTTCAAGCGGTCGCGCAGCAGAAAACCCGAATCCGGCGCAAAGCCCAGGCGAAAAGTCTTGATTGTCTCTTCCTTCACGCCGCGGCCGGCCAGATATTCCCGGGCGTGTGCTCCCTCCGGCTTCTTCAGCTGGTCTTCAAAAAACAAGCAAGCCCGCTCATGTATTTCGATGAGTTGGCCGCGTTGCCGCGCTTCCTGCGCCTCGGCCGGAGAACTGTATTCAGTCTTGGGCAGGGCAATTCCCAGCTTCTGCGCGACCATGCGGACCGCCTCGGGAAACGTAATGTTCTCAATCTTTTGCACAAAACTGAAAACATCGCCGGAAGCCGCGCAGCCAAAGCAGTGGTAAAACTGCCGCGTCGCGTGGACGGAAAACGAAGGCGTCTTCTCCTGATGAAACGGACATAACCCGGACCAATTCTGCGCGCCGGCTTTCTTCAGCTTCACATACTCGCCGACAATCCGGACAATATCCGCCTGCTGCTTGACGGTGTACGCGAAGTCTCCAGGGTTGGCCATGAGGGAAGAAACTATTGTCCGCTATTGCGGAGAGGGCGACAAGATTAACCATTCGTTAACTTTTACCGCTGGCCTGGGGATATCTCCGCTTCAGGGAGTTACCGTAGCATAGCAACTCTCGTGCCGTTTACTTGCTGGTCCGCCGGGCCTACAGTGATCTCTAATCTCTTCTAACTCTCCTTTCAAAGGATCGCCGTGAGAATTTTCAGACCAGCAATGATGCTCGCCATAAGCCTTTCCGCTTTATTGTGGCCGTCCGCCCAGTGCCAGGCTTCACCTGCAGGACAAGGGCCGAGCTTGGGCGACATCGCCCGGCAAAATCGGAAAAGCAAGACGCCTTCCGACGCCGCCAAGCCGGAGACTAAACAACTGGTCGACCACATCGGTTCGGCCGGTAGCGACAGCATCACTGGCGCAGAAGGTCAATATCAATATCAATCCAACATGCAGCAATTGCTCGCCCAGCGGGAATTCGAGGCCCTGGACAAGGCAGCGGGTAAAGCCCGTTCCTCCAAAGCACGTTTCCGGGGTGGTATTTGGCAGTTGTATATCTTCTACGAGGCTGTCAGCGCGCCCGTAGGCGGTAGCTCAGCCAGCGAAGCTGATTGGAATGCCCTCATAGAGACGCTGAAGAAGTGGACTGCGTTGCGTCCGCAATCCATAACCGCCAGAGTGGCGCTGGCTGAGGCGTACAACAATTGGGGCTCGAAGGCCAGAGGCACGGGTTATGGAGACAGCGTCACCGACCAAGGATGGCAGCTGCTGGCAACTCGCGTTGAACAGGCGGAGCGGATATTGGTGGACGCGGCCAAGCTACCGGAGCGGTGCCCGTATTGGTTTGAGGCCATGCAGCATGTAGCCGTGGTCGAAGGATGGGACAAATCCCAGGCCCTTGCTCTGCTTAACCAGGCCGTCGCCTCGGAGCCAGGTTATTATCATTTCTATCGCGAGTACACCAACTTCATTCTGCCCCGATGGTATGGCGAGGAGGGAGAAGCCGCAGCCTTCGCGAAGGAGTCATCAGACCACGTCGGTGGCAGCGAAGGCGCGTTCCTGTATTTCGAACTCTCCACAGTGATCGTCTGCCATTGCGACACCGATCGCTCGCGGTTGGCCTCCTTGTCATGGGAAAAAATCAAACGTGGTTATGCCGCCATGGAACAAATGTATGGCACCTCAGAACTGAAGATGAACCGTTTTGCTTATATGGCCTATCTTGCAGACGATAGGGCCTCTGCCCGTCCGATATTCGAGCAGTTGGGGACGCATTGGGACCCGAGCGTGTGGGGAAACCAGCAACTGTTTGAGGAGGCACGCTCCTGGTCCGCAGGTGGCGTAATCCAGACTCAGGCCATTCCCCCAAAAATAGCGTCCGGCAATATGGCCTTCTGATCAGGGCGAGCCGCCGTCGCGCGAGATTCGCAAATTGACGCGACAGTTGCGGGACTCCCGTTGTAGGCTTATCGGTCATGAAGATTGAGACCCGAGCAGTCCACGTGGGCCGCAAGCCTGAAGCCGGATTCCGCGATGTCACGCCCGCGATCCATCTTTCTACAACGTTCCAGAAAGCCAACGACGGGAGCCTGCCCGGCGGATATCTTTACTCGCGGTCCAACAACCCGAACCGCGCTGCGCTCGAAGAAGCTCTCGCATCTTTAGAAGACGGCGCGGCGGCGCTGGCGTTTTCTTCCGGCAATGCGGCCACCGCCGGTTTGCTTCACGCCCTCTCGCCCGGCGACCACGTCATCGTCGGCAATGACGTTTACTATGGCACCGCGGCCCTGCTCAACAATCATTTGAGCAAATGGGGACTCACGGCCTGCTACGTCAACATGCAAGACCTTGCAGCGGTCGAACGCGTGGTCACGCCCCGGACGAAACTAGTCTGGGTGGAAACACCGTCAAATCCGCTCCTCAATATCACCGACATTCGCGGTGTCGCGGCCATAGCAAAAGCCAAGGCCGCGGGTGCACTGGTAGCCTGTGACAACACCTGGGCCACACCGCTCTTACAGCTTCCCTTCCAACTGGGCGCGGACGTGGTGATGCACTCCGTCACCAAGTACCTTTCCGGCCACAGCGACGTGCTGAGCGGTACGCTGATCTTCAAAGAGACCGGCGCGCTATTTGAGAAAGTCCGCGACATTCAGCACGATGGTGGCGCCGTGCCCTCGCCTTTTGAATGCTGGCTTGCGCTGCGCGGCTTGCAGACTTTTCCGTATCGCGTGCGCGCACAGTCAGAAAGCGCGCAGAAGATCGCGGAGTTCCTGGACCGGCAGCCGAAAGTTGCGAACGTTCACTATCCGGGGCTGCCCGGCCATCCCGGACACAAGATAGCGGCGCGACAGATGTCCGGCTTCGGCGGCATGCTGTCGATTGAAGTTCGGGGCGGCCAGAGGGAAGCATTCCAGTTGGCCGCGGCAGTGAAACTGTTCACGCACGCTACCAGCCTGGGTGGAGCACATAGCCTGATCGAACACCGGGCATCGGTGGAAGGCGAGGCCACGCAGGCTCCCGCAAACTTGCTGCGGCTTTCGATTGGCCTGGAGCATGCGGACGATTTGATTGCGGACCTGGAACAGGCGCTCAAAAAGCTTTAGCCGCGGATTTGCACTGATCAACGCAGGTAAAGAGCCAACGTTGGCCGTGAATGAACACGAAAGACGCAAATCTAAGAACCAAAATGCCGCTCGACCAAAAAATCCACCGCTGGCAGGAGCGGCACCAGGAAGAGCTAGATTCTGAGCTCCACTACCGTCGCGCCCGCGCCGCCTTCGTTCTGCTGCGGCTCCGCCACCGTCGCTACATGCGGATGGTCCTTTAGAAACTGGCGCAAGGCTTTGCGCAAAATGCCCATGCCGCTGCCGTGGACAATACGCACGCGCACCATGCCGGCAAGAAAGGCGCGATCCAGAAACTTTTCGACTTCCTGTGTGGCCTGGTCCACCGTCTGGCCGATCACGTTGATCTCCGTTGGCACGTTGGCGTCTTCTCTTACTGACACGGTGATTCCGCGCGCCCGCGCCGCTGCTACCGGCGAACTTCCGCTGCGGGCCACCACTTCGGCAACGTCGTGCCGCGGGACTTTCATCTTCATGGCGCCCATTTCGACTTCAAAAGTATCTTCGTCGAGCTTGCGCTTGATCACCGCGGTGCGGCCCAGCGATTTGAGCTTTACCGTGTCGCCTTCCGAGATGCGTTTGATTTCATGCGGACGCGCGTCGGGATCACCCTGGTCGGCTCCGGTCTTGTGGGCCACGACTCCGGCGTCAAATTGTTCTTTGAACTCGCGACGCAATTTCGCGATCCGCCGTTCGGCTTCTTTCGAGAGCTTCTGCCGCGCCGCCCGCTCCTGAACGGCGTTGACGGCCTCACGCATCTGGTACTCAAAGTCGCGCAGAATGGCTTCCATCTTGCGCTCCAGGTCGCGCGTCTTCTGGCGCTGCTCCTGCGCCCCTTCCGCTTCCAGGCGCTTCAACTCTTTACTGAACTCCTGCTCGCGCCGGCGCGCGGCTTCACGTTCGTGCTCCAGGTCACGCAGTTCGGAATGCAGACGGTCTAGGAATTTGCCGACGTCCTGGGTCTGCGTGCTTAATCGCGCGCGGGCGTCTTCAATGATCTGCGAGTTCAATCCGAGCCGCTGTGCGATATTGATTCCAGCCGAAGCGCCCGGTACGCCGACACGCAGTTCGTACGTGGGCTGCAAGGTCCTCTCATCAAAGCCGACCGCGGCGTTCAGTACGCCTTTTGTATTCGCGGCGTAGACTTTGAGCGAAGTATGGTGCGTGGAGATCACGCTGACCGAGCCTATGCGCCGGAAGCAGTCCGCAATGGCCACGGCCAGCGCCGCGCCTTCTTCGGGGTCGGTGGCCGAACCGAGTTCATCGAGCAGGACGAGCGAATGCGTGGTCGCCGTGCGCGAAATGAAATCAATGTTGGTCACGTGCGCGGAAAACGTAGACAGATTCTGCTCAATGGACTGGTAATCGCCGATATCGGCCAGCGCGGAGTCAAATACGGGCAGCCGCGCCGTGACAGCGGGAACAGGAACGCCTGCCTGCGCCATCAGCGCGAGCAAGCCGATCGTTTTCAGCCCCACGGTCTTGCCGCCGGTGTTGGGACCGCTGATGATGAGCTGGCGATGGGCGGAATCCATCTCGACGGAAAGCGGGATGACCTTGCCGCCGCGAGTGCGCAGATTGCGCTCCAGCAAGGGATGACGGGCTTCGCGCAGATCCATAAAGTCATCTGTCAGTTCCGGACGGACGCAGTCGTAGTCGATGGCAAAGCGTGCTTTCCCGAATTGCAACTCCACTTCGGCCATCACGTCGACAGCCGAGACGATTGAGTCTGCCTGTTCACCTACGTGCGAAGTCATCTCCAGCAGAATGCGGCGGACTTCGGCCTGTTCTTCTTCGAGCAACCGCACGAGATCGTTGTTCTGTTCGATGGTTTCGAGCGGCTCAATGAAAACCGTCTGGCCGCTCGAAGAAGCTCCGTGGACAACTCCATTCACGCGCTTGCGCTGCTCGGTCTTGACCGGGATCACAAAGCGTTCGCCGCGAATCGTAACCAGCTCTTCCTGCACCGCACCGCCCTCGGCGAGCCTGCGCAGATATCCTCGCAGCGCCTCCTGAATCAACCTCTTCTGTTTTTCCACTTCGCGGCGGACGCGCGCCAGTTCGGGCGATGCCCGGTCATCAAGGGTGCCGTCCGGCAGGATCTTGTTGCGGAAGTAACGCAACAATGGCGTAAAGTCGGCGATGCGGAGCGAGAGCTCGTTCATCTCGCGCCATTCGTTCTTGACAGCATCCGGCGGATGCAGCGCCATCTCACGCCACTCGGAGGACTTGTCTACAAGAAGAAGGATGTCGCGAAGCTGGTTGATTTCCAGCACAGCGCCAGTGATTTTCGCTTTTGCCAGAAGAGTCTGCACATCGAACAAGCCGGAGAAATCAAAACTGCCTCCCGCCACTAAAAAACGCCGCGCTTCGTCCGCAAGCTGCTGTTGTCGCGCAATCCACGGACGGTCGGCCGACGGCATAAGTTGCGAGACGCCGGTCTTCCCCAGCGGCGAACTGACGTAGGCCGCCAGCAAGTCGCGGAAGGCGTCAAATTCCAGGACGCGGGACGACGAGTGTTCGAGAGGCAATGAGACCATGGCTTGCAATGATGGTAGCGCAACCAGCGGGGTGCCGGCCCGGACCCTGCTAAAATCTTCATGCAATGGCTTTCCCTACTACCCGTCTTCGTCGCATGCGCCAATCAGAGCCGCTCCGCGCTCTGGTGCGCGAAACGTACCTCACGCCGACGAACTTTATCTATCCATTATTTGTCTGTCCGGGCACACGTATTCGCAAGGAAATCAGCTCCATGCCCGGCGTCTTCAATATTTCGGTGGACGAAGCGGTGAAAGAAGCGCGCGAGGCGAAATCGCTCGGCTTGGGCGGCATCATTCTTTTCGGCCTCCCGGAGAAGAAAGACGAAGTCGCCACCGGCGCGTGGGCGGAAGATGGAATTGTTCAGCGGGCAACTCGGGCCATTAAAAAAGAGGTTCCGGGGCTGGTGGTCATCGGCGATGTCTGCCTGTGTGAATACATGTCCCACGGGCATTGCGGAATCGTGCAGAAAAAGACCGGGGGCACGGACTACGAGATCCTGAACGACGCAACGCTGGAGATTCTCGCCAAGACGGCGGTCTCGCTGACGCGGGCGGGCATGGACATTATTGCGCCGTCCGACATGATGGACGGCCGCGTGGCCGCTATCCGCAAGGCCCTCGACCAGGCCGGGTTCACGAACACTCCGATTCTTTCTTATGCGGCCAAGTTCGCATCCGGCTTTTACGGGCCGTTCCGCGAAGCTGCCGACTCGACACCCCAGTTCGGCGACCGCCGGTCGTATCAGATGGACGGCGCGAACCTGCGCGAAGCCATGCGCGAAATCGCACTGGACATTGAAGAGGGCGCGGACATGATCATGGTGAAACCCGCTATGCCGTACCTGGATGTAATCGCTGAAGCGCGTCGCCGCTTCGATCTGCCTTTAGCGGCCTATCAGGTCTCCGGCGAGTACGCCATGCTGCAAGCAGCCATCCGCAACGGCTGGCTGGACCGCGACCGCGTGATTCTTGAGGCGTTGACTTCGATTCGGCGGGCCGGGGCGCAGATCATCTTAACGTACTTCGCTAAGGACGCGGCCAAATTGGTGGGCTAATTAACAACGCCACACTGTGGAGTCCCATTCTTTCCTCCTCAACTCATCCGCGACATGCTACTTGATTGGTTCGGCTTTGTCGCCGGCGTTCGTGCCGCGAATCTTCCGGGACATCGCCATCGTCTAATACTCGGCGGATGGGCGAAGTCAACACCGAGCTACCGCCTCATTTACAATCACATGTTTGACTTTTCGTGATTTAGTCACAAGGGAGCGCTGCCGTGGCAGAAACTATCTATGACGTTGCGATCATTGGCGGAGGACCCGGCGGATACACTGCCGCCTTCCGCGCCGGCCAGCTTGGGCTGAAGACATGCCTGATTGACAAGGAAGAAAAGCTGGGTGGCACGTGCCTCCAGGTGGGCTGCATTCCCACCAAGGCCCTGCTCTTCAACGCCGAAGTGTATGACCACCTCAAGGCGGCCGAGGCATACGGCATTGACGGTCTGGGCGCGGGCAAACTGAACTGGAAAGTCATCCAGGACCGCAAGAACAAGATCGTCGCCAAGCACACCAAGGGACTGGATCTCCTGGTGCGCAAAAACAAAGTGGACCGCGTGCTGGGCTTCGGGCGGCTCACCGGTCCGGCAAAAGGCGGCGTCCACACCGTGCAGGTCACCGCTCCCGGCGGCGTGGAACAGCAGATCAAAGGCAAGAACGTGATCCTGGCAACCGGCTCGTTTGCCCGCATGCTGCCCGGCCTGCAAGCCGATGACCGGGTCCTGACCAACATTGAAGTCCTGAGCCTGGCTTCCATTCCGAAATCCATGATCATCATCGGATCGGGCGCGGTTGGCGTGGAATTTGCTTCGATCTACCGCTCGTTCGGCGCCGAGGTCACGGTGATGGAGATGCTTCCGCGGCTGGTACCTGTTGAGGACGAAGAAGTCTCGAAAGAACTGCTTCGCAGCTTCAAAAAGAAGGGCATCAACTGCTTCGTCAGCACGAAAGTGGACAAAGTGGAGAAGACCAAAGACGGCGTCTCCGTGAGCTTTACTCCCGAGGGCGACAAACAGCAGAAGCTGGAAGCGGAAAAGGTCCTGATCGCCGTGGGCCGCGGTCCCAATACGGAAAAGATTGGCCTGGAGAAGACTCCCAATATCAAGACTGAGCGCGGCTTCGTTCACGTGAATGAGTGGATGGAAACGGGAGAAAAAGGCGTCTACGCCATCGGCGATATTGTCGCCGGCTTGCCGCAACTCGCGCACGCGGGCGGCATGGCGGGGATTGTCGCCGTCACCCGGATCGCCGGCAAGCCCGCCAAGCCCATCAACAAAAACCACGTCCCGGGTTGCACTTATTGCGAACCCCAGATTGGCAGTGTAGGGCTGACGGAGGCCAAAGCCAGGGAAGCGGGCCTCCAGATCAAAATCGGCAAGTTCCCGTTCACCGCCAACTCCAAAGCCAGCATCATGGACCAGCATGAAGGCTTCATCAAGGTGGTTTCGGACGCCAAATACGGCGAGATCCTGGGCGTACACATCATCGGCCCCCTGGCCACGGAAATCATCGCGGAAGCCGTGACGGCCCTGGAACTGGAAGCCACTGTGGAAGATATGATGTTTACCATCCACGCGCATCCCACGGTCGCTGAAGGGCTTCTGGACGCATTTAGCTCCGTGGAAGGTAAAGCAATCGACATGTAGATAGCGAACAAGGCGCAATTTTCGGCCCAATCGCCCACTAAATGAGCAGTTACTAAAGTGACCGCCGCGTCAAGAAAGCGGCGGTCTTCGCGCGCCTGGCTGCCCTATGATTAGGTGGTATGGCCAAGCGTCGCGAATACCGCGTTTCCGTGCCGCTGTCTGTAAGGCTTTGGGGCCTGGATAGCAACGGCAAGGTTTTCTCGCAAAACGTGAAAACTCTCAACATCGCCACCAGCGGAGCGCGTCTCTACGGCGTGACCGCGGAGCTGGAACGGGGTTTTATCGTAGGCCTGCAATGCGGGAACATGAGAGCGCGGTTCATGGTGGTGTGGGTGGGCGAAAAAAACACCCCATCAGAAGGCCAAGTCGGCCTTCGCGTCGCCAAAAACGGCATCTGGAGCGTGGCCTTGCCCACGGCCCCCGACGAAGACTTCTCCGACTGGCTGGCGGAAGCCCAGGCGCAATACTCAGTCTGACGCTGACCGCCGCTCCGCCATTCGCGGCCGCGATTATCCTGACATAGAATGGGGCCATGGAGCTCCGCATCATCAACGCGCTCTATCTTGGCCGAGTCGATTACTCCACCGCGCTCGCTTTGCAGCAGACGCTCGTCAACCTGGTAAAAGAAGGACGCATCGGCCACACATTGTTGCTTCTGGAGCACCCTCCGGTGATCACTCTGGGACGCAATGCCAGTCAAGCAAATGTTGTCGCGTCAAAAGAATTCCTGGCCAGCAAAGGCGTTGAGCTGGTGGAGACCAATCGCGGCGGCGATGTCACATTCCACGGCCCCGGACAACTCGTTGGCTATCCCATCTTTGACCTGCGCGGATTCACGCCGCGCATCGGGATTGTGGACTTTGTCCGCAAAGTGGAAGAGGCGTTGATCCGCACCTGCGGTGACCTGGGCGTGGTCACGCACCGCATTCCAGGGCTCACGGGCGTCTGGGTGGAGCACGATCCGCCGGGCAAGATCGGCGCGATTGGCGTGCACGTTTCGCGCAGCGTAACTTCGCATGGCTTCGCGCTGAACGTGACTACCGATCTGGACTATTTCAAGTTGATCGTGCCCTGCGGAATCACGGACAAGCCGGTAACTTCGCTGTCCCTGGAGATGCCGCAGACGTTTGTCGGGAAGGCAATGAAGGTCCCTTCCCTGGAAGCCGTGGCTGAACTCGCCGCGCGCAACTTTGGGCGCGTGTTTGAAGCCCAGACGCTCTGGCTGGAATCGCTGGACGCCCTGCTGGCGTCACCGCCGGAGCAGTCCATGCCGCAAGATACTCCAGCACGAGCGCCCAAAGAGATTCGCAAACTGGCCGGCGAAGAAGATATCTATCTCGCCTAAGGATTACGGAGCTGTCTGGGGTCCTGGGGAATCGGTTATCGCAAGCGTTCCGGTTCAAGATGCGTAAACCCTTACCTGACAATAATTTCGCCGTTGACTACGCTTCCGCCAATCGCCCGGCGTCGCTCTCCTCGTCTGGTTGCGGGTCCTAAAAATCCGAACTAAAGGCAGCGATTGTGTCGATTTCGTTGCCTTCTGTTCGTCTATTATATGTGGGAATTGCAAAGAGGGCGGCAGCCCTGCCGGAGGGTCAAACATGTCATTCTTTCGCGATTTGAAAGTTGCGATACGTTCTTTAGGGCGAGTTCGCGCCTTGTGGATTACAGTGGCCGTCACCTTGGCGCTCGGCATCGGCGCGAACGCGGCAATTTTCAGTGTCGTTCGCGGTGTGCTCCTTCGGCCGCTGGCGAATCGCGATGAGGACCGCTTGCTCTACATCCGCCAGAGCGCGCCGGGTATTGGCGTCGACAATGCCACCTTTTCGGTCCCGGAAATCAGCGACATTGGCAGCGGCCTGAAGACCATCAGCGAGCTCGGTACGTTTTCCGCGGTCGACTTTACCATGGTTGGGCTGGGCGAGCCCCGCGAGATCCGCGCCGGTGTTGTTGACGGCAACTACTTCGAGGTGATGGGCCTGCATCCGGTGCTTGGCCGCCTGCTCAATTCCGCCGACGATGGCCCAAACGCCGCGGGCGCGGCAGTGCTGACGTATCGCTACTGGAGCACCGGCCTGCACTCTGATCCCGGAGTGATTGGGAAAACCCTCAGGCTGGGCAGCTTCGAAGGTACGCGCTCCGCGGTCATCGTTGGCGTCCTGGAACCATCGGTGCCCTATCCGGTGGAAACCGAAATGATCGCCAACGTGGTCACCAGCCCGCATCACCTGTCGGCCACCATGGTGACCGGCCGCGAGCATCGCATGACCGAGGTGTTCGCACGGCTTGCCCCCGGCGCGGAACTCGACGCCGCGCGCGCGGAGCTCCGCACGGTGTACGCTGGAATGCTGTCGGCACACCCGAAGGAATACAAGTCCGGAGACCGCTGCAGGATCGATGTGACGCGAATGCACGACCAGATCAATTCGCGGGCCAGCACGATCCTGTGGGTCCTGTTCGCGGCCTCCGGCCTGCTGTTTGTGATTGCCAGCTCGAATGTAGCCAACCTGATCCTGGCCCGAACGGTGCGCCGCGAGTCCGAGCTGGCCATACGCTCGGCGTTGGGAGCAAGCACCGCCACCCTGCGGCGCGCACTGTTGGCCGAAGGTTTAGTGCTGTGCGGCAGCGGCGCTTTGGCGGGAGTCATCATCGCAGCCCCCATGGTGTCCGTGCTGGGCCGCTATGCGTCACGTTTCTCGGTGCGCGCATTCGATCTCACGCTTGATTCCAGCCTGGTTTGGATCGGGGTGGCGCTGGCGTTGGTCGCCGCTGTTTTTCTGGCCTTTGTCCCGCGCCTGCCATCCGCTGATTCTTCACGGGGGCTGGGACTATCCAGCAGCGGCGCTCGGGTCAGCCGGGGAAGCGGCCGGCGGCTGCGCATTTTTGCGGTTACCCAAATCACGGCCTCGTTTCTATTGCTCGCCGGGGCGGGCGCGCTGCTGCGAACTCTGCTGGTGCTGGAAAAAACGCAGCCCCCGTTCGAGACCGCGCATGTTCTCGCGGTGAATCTGCCTGTGATGTCTTACGGGAAAACGCCGGAACAGGTGCGCGAGTTTTATCGTGACGTACAGGGCCGGGTCAGCACGTTGCCGGGAGTCGAACACGTCTCTTCAGGCTTCAGCGTTCCGTGGCGCGATGGCCGGGCGCTGAACATCAGCTTCACATTCTCCCCGGAAGGCGCGAAGCTCGCCAACGGCCAGGATGATCCACGCGCGCGGTTTCGGTCGGTATCGCCAGGATTTTTCGAAACTTTGGGTGTACCGATTCTGGAAGGCCGCGATTTCAGGGACAGCGACCGTGACGGCGCCGAACGGGTGGTAATCGTCAGTCAGAGCATCGCGAAACAGCTATTCCCCGGACGGGAAGCCATCGACCGCCACTTGCAGTGGACCGACGGCGTGATGAAGTTCATCGGCATCAGCACCGAACCACGGCGGATCATCGGCGTCGTACCGGATGTTGACGATGAAAACATCATACCCTCGCCAGCCATGACGGTATACCAGCCGTCCGAGCAGGAAGGCTGGAACGGCCGCCTGTTCGTGCGCGCGAAGAATGACCCATACGCACTCGTTCCGGCGGTTGTCCGCACAGTCCACCAGATGGCGCCAGACCAGCCCGTGGAGCGACCCAGTACGCTGGAAGATGTGCGCGCGGAAGTGCTGACGCCGGACCGCCTGAATGCCGTTGTATTCGGCGGATTCGCCACCCTGGCGCTATTGATTTCCGTCGTCGGAGTGGCGGGCGTGCTGGCTTTCTCCGTGAGCGGGCGCACGCGCGAGTTCGGAATCCGCATGGCCCTGGGTGCGCAACCGCGCAGCATTCTCACCAAGGTTCTCCTGGAAGGCCTGGTGATTGCGGGCATAGGCGTATCCGCGGGTTTCCTGGTTGGGTTTGCCTTGGAACGTCTGATTGGCAGCTACCTCGCAGAGGTGCAACTTCCAGGGGCTGTGCCTTTGATCGCGTCGGCTGTGGTAATCCTCGCTGCCGCCGTGATCGCCTCGGCCCTCCCGGCGGCTCGCGCTGCCAGGGTCGACGCGGTGCAAGCGCTGCGCTCCGAGTAAGTTGACGCTTTCAAGAATTCGCCGTAGAGTCCAAAGTTGTAGATTCGCTTCGTATTCCAAAGACAAAAAGGCGGTCTTTTCGGTGGTCAAAACGAGCCTTGTTTTCGTCCATCTTCTGCTTTTTTTCGTGTTCCTGGCCGACGGCTGCATAGCTCAGAGTGCGGCCGCGCCCGCAGCTCTCGCCCCGGAGTTGCTTCAACGAATCGACGCGGCCCTACGGCAGCAATACAACGTGCCCCGAGGAATCAACATTTCGTTCTCTCAGCCCGAGCCCAGCAGTCAGCCGGGGTTTGATCAGTTCATAGTCACTTTCAGCGGCGGCAAGAACACCAGCACCCATGATTTTCTGATCTCCAAAGATCGCAAGACACTGGCCCATCTGGAAAAAATTGATTTGACAAAGGTCGACCTGCCGGCAGATCTGATCGCGAAGATTAACGTAAAGGGAAGGCCAATACGGGGCAATCAGGCTGCCAAAGTCACGATTGTGAGCTTCGATGACTTTTCAGTGTCCTTTCTGCTCACGCATGCATGCCACGCTCTTTCCTGAACTGCTGAAACAATACGGTACAAAGGTGAAGTTCATCTATAGAGATTATCCGTTGGTGGAAATTCATCCGTGGGCCATGCATGCCGCGGTGGATGCGAACTGCCTGGCCGCCCAGAACAACGACGCTTACTGGGAATTTGCCGATTATGTCCATGGCAATCAGCGCAAGGTGGCCGGCAAGAATCCCGAAGAGACGTTTGCCAATCTGGACAACGCTGCCCGAGACGAAGTCCGCACATACAAACTGGATGAAGCCAAACTGAACGCGTGCATGACGAAGCAGGATGAAAGTGCTGTTCGGGCATCCATGGCACAGGGCGACCAGATTGGCGTGGACTCTACTCCTACGCTATTCATCAACGGTGAGCGCGTCTCGGGCGCCGTTCCGCCAGAGGATATGCGCGCGATGATCGACCGCGCTCTGGCAGATGCCGGAAAGCCGCAAAAATAGCTGCCGCGTGCATTTCAAGAAAAGGACACACCCATCTGCACGGAGGCGTCTTGCGCAATAGCGGGCCCTTCAAGGTATAAACTGTATCCGTCCCCATGGCCACGAAAACCAAAGCCTCCAGAAATTCAAGCTTAGCCAGTAAAGCCAGGACCTCTTCCAATGGCCGGCCTTCCAAATCGCCCGCCATTCGCGTGAATCAGTACGGCATTCCGGACTGGCGCCTGGAGCAGCCGGAGTTTGAAGTCGTCGAGATAACCAAAGGCCCGGAAGTCCACTATGAAATCCGGGGCAAGCTCGATACGCCGGTGCCGCCGATTCGCGAGTCGAAATATATGGACCGGCAGCAGCACCTGGACCTTTATCGCTGGATGGTGATGAACCGGCGAATGGAAGTGGCGCTCGAAAACCTCTACAAGCAGAGCAAGGTCGTGGGCGGAGTCTACTTTGGCCTGGGGCAGGAAGCCTGCTCGTGCGCTTCGGCCTTCGCGCTCGGCCCCGACGACTGGTTTGCGCCCATGATCCGAAACCAGGGTGCACAGCTTGTTCGCGGCTTCCACGCCCGCGACATCATGATGCAGTACATGGCCAAGTCCGGCTCGCCTACCCACGGCAAAGACGGCACTTCGCATTACGGCGACATCGAGAAGCGCCACATGGTTTCGCCGATTTCGATGCTCGGCGACCTGTTGCCAGTGATGGCCGGCGTTTCTCTCGGCGCGCGTCTGCAGGGCAAAGAACTGGCCTGCCTGACCTGGATCGGCGATGGCGGCCAGTCCACCGGCGTGAGCTATGAAGGCATCAACTTTGCCGCCGTGCGTAAGCTGGGACTGGTGCTGATCGTGGAAAGCAATCTGTGGGCTTACTCAACGCCCACGGAGTATCAGGTCAACGTAAAGGACCTGGCGAATCGCGCCATCGGCTACGGCATGCCCGGCCTGATCATTGATGGAACAGATGCCTGCCAGGTCTACGACGCAACGTATGAAGCCGTCGAGCGCGCTCATCGCGGCGAAGGCCCAACCATGATCGAAGCCAAGCTGATGCGCATGAAGGGCCACGCCATCCATGATGCCGCGGCCTATGTCCCCAAAGAAATGCACGAGTACTGGCGCAAGCGCGATTGCATTGACCGCTTTGAAAAATATCTGCTAGGCAAGAAATGGCTTACAGCAGAACAGAACCAGAAGATCATCGCCGAAGTGGATAAAGAATTAGAAGCTGACCGCACGTTCGCGGAGAACTCGCCCATGCCGGAGGGACACACGGCGGCGGAAGGCGTGTTTTGCGATGGCTGTCATTTGGTGAAGCCAAAGTATGGCCTCAAGCACAAAGCAAAGCGGACCATAGGCAAGCTGAAAGAAACAGAAGCGGCAATACATTTCAAGTAAAACAGCTAACAATTAGCGAAATCTCAGCGTTCATAAGATTGAGGCAGCTTTCAACCAATCCGCATGCGTCTAAGGCAGTTTGGAATGCCCTCAGGAGAAATTTGTGGCGCATATACTTTCTGGGCACGGTCGCTCTTCCGTTTAGCGTAGCCTCTGCGGCCGGTAACAATCAAACAAAAGTACCCGGCCCTGAAGCAATTCGGCAAACGTTTCTCAAAGGAAGTCTTGAGGCGAAGGAAAAACTGGCGATTGACTTGCGACTCGTCACTGTTCCGGAAAACGCATCGCAGCACGAAACGACCTGCGCTGATTTTGACTCTATCCGGCTCAGTTACCCAGCGCTGGAGCCTGGCTTTGCCGATTCGACCTTGATATTCCGGTCTGAACATTGTTGGTCGGATTTTGTCGTAATCCTTCGCCGCAACCCATCTGGAACTTGGACACACGTTGCAACATATTCCGTATTCAGCAAGTACGATCATTCGCGTGTAAGTTTTCCATCCCTGCTAAAACAGGCGCAAAATGAAATCATGATTCATCGCACGAACATCATTAGCGGTACAGGCTTCTGGCAGTACAACACCACGGTAATCCGAGTTCATCAGGGGAAAGGAGAAGTCATCATGGACGAGTCTCAAGAGTCAAATCTGTCCGTGCCTGATGGCAAGGGCGGCAACACAGAGTTGCTGGAGCGCGGAACGTTCTTCGTAGTGCCTTCTGATGAACCAGCAAATGCTTTATGTGACATTCTGGAAAAACAAGAGATTTCTAGGCACAACCAGAGAATCGTGCGTTGGCGCATTTTCCAATGGGACTCGACAATGAGCAAATTTAGGCCGCAACTGTTAGACGATGCGAATGCCGAAGCCCTCGCCAAGAAATCGACACTCATTAGCTCGACTCCCCGTAAACGATAGGGTGCATTGTGTGAACGAATCCACGGTACGAACGTTTCTGATCCGTGTCATCAGCGCGAATCAATGGTGAGAAGGTAAATATGGCCCAAGCGACATATCTCGAAGCAATCCGCCAGGGACTTTGGGAAGAGATGGAATCCGACCCCAGCGTCTTCTGTATTGGCGAAGACATTGGCATCTACGGCGGCGCCTTCAAGGTGACCGACGGATTTGTCCACCACTTCGGCCCCGAGCGAGTGATTGACACGCCTATAGCCGAGTCGGCCATTGTCGGCGCGGCGTTTGGCGCAGCGCTCACTGGCATGAGGCCCGTGGCTGAGTTCCAGTTTATGGACTTTATCGGTTGCGCCTTCAACCAGATCGTGAACATGGTGGCCAAATCGCACTATCGTTGGGGCGCTCCCGCGCCTTTAGTCCTGCGCGGCCCCTGTGGAGGCGGCGTCCATGGTGGGCCGTTCCACTCGCAGAATCCTGAAATGCATTTTGTCCACACCCCGGGAATGAAAGTGGTTGCGCCGGCCACGCCCTCAGACGCCAAAGGACTGATCAAGTCCGCCATCCGTGACAACAACCCCGTACTGTTCCTGGAACACAAATTTCTCTATCGTCGCATCAAAGAAGATGTCCCGGGAAACGATTACACCATCCCTATCGGCAAAGCGCGCTTGCATCGCGAAGGGCGTGATCTGAGCATCATTACCTATGCGGCCATGGTCCATACCGCGCAGGAAGCCGCGGACATTCTGGCCAAAGAAGGCATTGAGGCCGAAATCATAGACCTGCGCACGCTCTGCCCGCTTGACCGCGAAGCCATCACACAGACTGTAAAGAAGACCAACAAAGCCATCCTGCTGCATGAAGACAGCAAGACCGGCGGCCTGGCGGGGGAAATTGCCGCCATCATTAATGAAGACGCGTTCGAAGACCTGGACGGCCCGATTGTGCGCATCACTGGTTTAGACACGCCAGTGCCGTTCTCTCCGCCGCTGGAGCATTTCTTCTTGCCGAAGGTGGAAGACGTGGTGCGAGAAGCGCGCAAGCTGAAGGCGTATTAGCTGCCGAAGAACTTACCACTGATTTTAACTGATGACACTGATCTCCACTTGCCCGATCTGTGTAATCAGTGGAAATCAGTGGTAAGGTTTTCTGGTGCTCAACGCCGTCAAACTTATCGAATGCCCGCGCGATGCCTGGCAGGGACTCCAGGGCCACATTCCCGCTGCCGTGAAAGTCCAATATCTGCGCGCGCTGGTGGCGACAGGATTCAAGCACATAGACGCTGTGTCATTCGTCTCGCCGAAAGCCGTTCCTCAGATGGCCGATTCCGAGGAAGTGCTAAAACTGCTGGACCCGCCGGATGACGTGGAGATCATCGGGATCGTGGTAAACCAGAAGGGCGCGGACCGGGCCATCGCCACCGACGCGGTCCGCACTCTTGGCTTCCCGTATTCGATCTCACCAACGTTTCTGGAGCGCAATCAGAACCAAACGCTCGAAGCGTCGATGGACGAACTGGAGAAGATCAAAACAAAAGCGGACGCGGCTGGACTGGACGTTGTTGTCTATATCTCCATGGCGTTCGGCAATCCTTATGGTGATTTGTGGAACGCGGAAGAAGTCATTGAAGCCGTGGGGCTGGTGGCCGATCTTGATGTCCGCCAGATTTCCTTGGCGGACACTGTGGGTCTGGCGACTCCAGAACAGGTAAAAGAATTAGTGTCTGCCATCATCGCTGCGCATGGCGATCTGGAAATCGGCGCACATTTGCACGGCACGCAGGCGGCGGCAGCGGACAAAGTAATTGCCGCCTATGATGCCGGTTGCCGGCGGTTTGATTCTGCCATTGGCGGGCTCGGCGGCTGCCCTTTCGCGCAAAATGAACTCGTCGGTAATATACCTACGGAGATTGCTGTCCGGGCCTTGATCGCCCACGGCGCGGAAGTGCCAGTGCGCAAGCCGCTGGACGCGGTAGTCCAGATGTCGGCAGAGATTGCCAAGAAACACACAACAGTCCAAGTCCAATGACCAGCCACGATTACAAAACCATTCAGTACGGCGAGTCCCACGGCATCGCCACGATCACGCTGAATCGTCCGGACAAGCGCAACGCCATCAGCTATGAACTGATTGACGATCTTCTGGCCGCTCTAGGCAAGGCCGCCGGCACCGACGCGAAAGTGGTGGTCCTTACCGGCGCCGGGAAGGCATTTTGCTCCGGCATGGACCTGGACAACCTGCAGCAACTCGCCGGTCGCACGCACGAACAGAACCTTAAAGACTCCGAGATCATGGCTGCGCTGTTTCGCACTCTTTACGATTTTCCCAAACCGACGATTGCCGCTGTGAATGGTCCGGCCATCGCCGGCGGCACGGGGCTGGCCACGCTCTGTGATTTCACTTTGGCTGTGCCGGAAGCCAAGTTCGGCTATACCGAAGTCCGCATCGGCTTTATGCCGGCCATCGTCTCCAGCTTTCTGATTGCCAACGTCGGCGAGAAACGCGCCCGCGATCTGCTGCTGACAGGGCGCATCTTTACCGCGCTGGAAGCGCGCGACTTTGGCCTGGTCAATGAAATCGTTGCGCCGGACCAGCTTTTGCATCGCGCTCACGAACTAGCCGGGCAACTGATGGAGAACAGTCCGGCATCGCTGCGCGCCACCAAGCGTCTGCTCTCCAGCTATACTCAAGAGGACTTGGACCGGCGCGTGACGCTGGCCATCCAGGCGAACGCAGCAAGCCGGCAAACGAAAGACTTCAAAGAAGGCCTGAGCACCTTTCTGGAGAAACGCAAACCCACTTGGACAGGAAAATAGATCTCGCGGGTGAAACCCGGCTGCGTGTCCGCTACGCGGAAACCGACAAGATGGGCGTGGTGTATCACTCCCACTTTCTCATCTGGATGGAAGTGGGCCGCGTGGAACTGCTGCGCCAGCTTGGATTTGAATATAGCCAGATGGAAAGCGCGGACAACTGCCACATTCCCGTGGTGGACTTGTGGGTGCGCTACAAAGCTCCGGCCTTTTATGATGATGAGATTGTGGTGCATACGCGTTTAAAGAACGTGCGCCGCTCGCTGCTGAGCTTCAGCTATCAGGTTTTTCGCGACGCCGGCCGCATCCTGCTGGCGGAAGGCGAGACCAAGCACATCATCGTGGACAGCAAGCTGCAACGCCGGCCTTTGCCGGACAAATACATGGCGACGTTTGCGCCGCAAGGGCTGAAATAAATTCCATGTCGACTCTTCAGATTAACGGCAACGACCTGTCCCTCAAGGACCTGTGGGAAGTCGTATATGACCGGCGCGCAGTTTCGCTGGCGACGAACGCTCGCGAAAAAGTAAATGCCGCGCGCGCGGTCGTGGACAAACTGGTGCGCGAAGACCGCCTGGCGTATGCCGTTACCACGGGAGTCGGCCAGCTCAGTGATGTGCGCATTGATGTGGCACAAAACCGCCAGCTCCAGGTCAATCTCATCCGCTCCCATTCCGTGGGTGTGGGTGAGCCGCTTTCGCAGGAAGAAACCCGCGCCATGATGCTGCTGCGCGCCAATTCGCTGGCCAAGGGGCATTCCGGTGTGCGCAGCCAGGTGATTGACCTGCTCTGCGAACTTCTGAATCGCGGCGTGCATCCGGTGGTGCCATCGCAGGGCAGCGTGGGAGCCAGCGGAGACCTCGCGCCCCTGGCCCATCTGGCGTTGACGCTGATTGGCGAAGGCGAAGCGTTTTTCAAAGACTCACGCATGAACAGCGCTGAAGCTTTGAAGAATGCCGCGATCAAGCCATTGAGTCTGGAAGCCAAGGAAGCCATCTCGCTCATCAACGGCACGCAAGCCATGCTGTCGGTTGGAACACTGTCGCTGCTGGTCGCCGAAAACCTGGCGGAAGCGGCCGACGTGTTGAGCGGCATGTCCCTGGACGCGCTCCACGGGACCGATGTCGCATTTGACGAACGCATCCACGCCGCCCGGCCGCACGCCGGACAAATCAAAGTCGCCGCCAACTTGCGCCGGCTACTTGCCGGAAGCGAAATCCGCGAATCCCACAAGGACTGTGGCCGCGTGCAGGACGCCTATTCCCTTCGCTGCATTCCCCAGGTCCACGGCGCCGTACGCGACACTTTGGATTTCTGCCGCCGCACGTTCGAAACGGAAATGAACTCCGCGGTGGACAACCCGCTGGTCTTCGTCCATGGACCAGCCGAAGGCGACATTATTTCCGGCGGCAACTTTCACGGCGAGCCGCTGGCCTTCGCGCTCGATTATCTGGCCATCGCACTGAGCGCGCTGGCTGGGATCTCCGAACGGCGGACTGAGCGCCTGGTCAATCCTTCTTTGAATGAAGGCCTGCCTCCATTTCTGGCTGCCGACGCCGGCCTAAATTCAGGTTTCATGATGTCCCAGGTCACCGCGGCCGCGCTGGTCAGCGAGAACAAAGTGCTGGCGCATCCCGCTTCGGTGGATTCCATTACTACCTCAGGAAACAAAGAAGACTACGTTTCCATGGGCATGGCCGCGGCAATCAAGCTGCAGAAAGTTGTGTCCAACGCAACGTATGTCCTCGCGATTGAGGCCTGCGCAGCAGCCCAGGCGCTGGATTTCCTGGCTCCACTCAAGACCAGTCAGCCGTTGCAGCAAGCCCATGCGGCGATTCGGAGCGTAAGCCCGGAAGTAAAGCAAGACCGCGTACTGGCCGGCGACTTTGCGAAAGTTGCGGAGCTTCTGCGGCGCGGCGCCCTGCTCGGCAGCTGAATCACGTCGCGTACTGTGCTACACCGTTGCCGAACGACCAATTCTCTTTCGGCACTTCCACCAGATTAATAAAGACATCTTCCGGGCGCAGACCGGCTTCCTGGCTTAGCAACTGGGCAATTCGCTGGTAGAGCGCTTTCTTCACTTCCACTGTCCGTCCCTGGTTGAGCGTGATTTGGATAATCACCAGACCATCCGTGCGGGCAATATTCAGATACTGTGGGTCGTAGGAGACATTGGATTTGTTGTGCTCGGTAATGATTTGAAAACGGTCCTGCGGAGGTATGGCGATGGTTTCGACCATGGCGCGGTGAATGGCATCTGAGATTTTCCGCAGGTGAGATTCAGGCTGGCCTGCAATAAGAGAAATGCGGACTAACGGCATTTTGGCTCCTTCGTATCCTCTTCTGCAATAGATTGGATTTGGTCTTGCTGCGATTCACAGTTTCGTCAGTTAGCGAGACACCGTGATCGCCCCCAGGAACCTGGCCGCGAATTCGGCCACGACATTCTCGCGGTTCTAGGGACCCCACGCTGCGCTTCGGGGTTTTAGAGTCCCAGGTCTCCCGCAATGCCCTTCATCGCCTCAATGCAGAAGGCGATATGGTCTTCCAAATCAATTCCCATGTCCGCGGCGCCGTTGATGATGTCGTCGCGGCTCACGCTGCGGGCGAAGGCTTTGTCTTTCATTTTCTTGCGGACAGATTTGGCTTCCACTTCCGCCAGCGACTTATTGGGCTTGACCAAAGCGCTGGCAGTGATGAAGCCGGCCAGTTCGTCACAGGCAAACAACGCTTTTTCCATTTTGCTTTCCCGTTTCACGCCGCTGTAGTCGGCGTGCGACAAAATCGCGCGGCGTATTTCTTCCGGGCAGCCGCGCTCCTCCAGGATCTTGTTGCCGACAAACGGATGCTCCTGCGGCGTGGGATATTTTTCGTAATCAAAGTCATGCAGCAGACCGGTGATGCCCCAATTCTCTTCGTCCTCGCCGAACTTGCGGGCGTAAGCGCGCATGCACGCTTCCACAGCCAGCATGTGTTTACGCAGGCTTTCGGACTGGGTGTATTCACAGACTAAACTCCAGGCGGCTTCCCTGTTTATCATGGTTTCATACCTGTTTTCTCCAAATATTCGCCTGTTTCTCTTGATTATATACCTCTTTTACCTGAAGTTTTCCATTGACAAACCTCAAGTAATGCTTGAGACTAGCGCCCAGATGTACAGGCACCAGAAGTTTTGGAGTTAGCCGGCTCTGGCCCTCCCAAACCTAATGGCTACAACACTGGCACCGGTGGATTCCCGGGAAGTCGTCCGTTGCGACCAATGTCATCTCGTCCAATTCCGGACAACCAACAATCTTTGCAGAAAATGCCGCACTTCACTCGATGAGGACGAGCCGGAGCCCATCCTGGAAATCCAGGTACCGGTCGCCGAGCCGTCCAACGGTCGTCACTCGCATCTTCAGGTTGCTTCGGCCATCCGCGCTTTGCGGCTGAAGTCCGGTCTGAGCCAGCGCCAGCTCGCCATGCGCATGCAGGTGCCACGGACATACGTCTCCAAGATCGAGAACGAGAAGGCCATGCCGACTCTTTCTTCCCTGCAGCGGCTGGCCACGGCGCTCGAAGTGGGCATTGCCGACCTGGTCAAGGGCAACAGCCGCACCTTGGATGACGAAATCGCCGATCTGATGGGCGACGAGTTCATCGCCGAAGTCGTTCCCTATCTCAACCAGCTGGATTCCATGCAGCGCTCCAGCCTGCTCTCCCAGGTGCGCGAACTGACCACGCGCCCGCGGAGAAGCGCGTAAAAGAAACGGTTCGGCCGCGAACGCACGCGAATCAACACGAATTGGAAACAGTTGATTCGCGTTTTTCGCGTTCCTTCGCGGCTATCTCGTCCTTTTCGCTTCACCGAAACAGATTCTTCAAAATAAAAATCGCATTCGCCGGGCGTTCCGCCAGTCGCCGCATCAGGTACGGATACCACTCCGTGCCAAACGGTATATAGACCCGGCAGCGCCAGCCTTCTTTCACCAATTTCTGCTGCAAGTCGCGACGGACCCCGTGCAGCATCTGGAACTCAAAGGCTGCCGGCGAGACCTGCTCGGCGCGCGCAAACTCGATTGTGCCCCGGACCATGTTTTCATCATGGGTGGCAATGCCATGGTAAACGCCGCTCTTCAGGAGCAACTTCATCAGCTCGAGGAAACTGGCGTCTACGTCCGCCTTCTCCGCGAACGCAATCTCCGGAGGCTCCTGATACGCGCCTTTGCACAACCGAATGCGAATGCCTTCCGCTATAAGCTGCTCAACGTCCTGCTGGCTGCGGCGGAGATAGGATTGAATCACCGCGCCTACATGTCCGGCGAAACCCGGCCGGGCATGAAGGCGGCGGACAAAATCCAGCGTCCTCTGCGTGTAGGCGGAACCTTCCATGTCCACGCGGACAAAATTCCCAATCCGCGCCGCGTGCTCCACCACGCTGGAAGTGATCTCATAGGCCGCATTTTCGTCCACGTCCAGACCCATGTGCGTGAGCTTCAGGCTGACGTTTGCGTTGAGGTCCTGGGCGTGCATCTGGTCCAGTAGCTGGTGATAGAGCCGAGCGCTGTGCCGGGCTTCATCTATGTTGGTGACGTTTTCACCCAGGTTGTCCACGCTCACGCCCATCCCAAGCTGGTTCATGGTTCGGGCGGCCCGTAAGGCGTCTTCGATCTCCGTGCCGGCAACAAAGCGCCGGGAAAGCCGCCGTCCGGCCCAGGTTTCTTCGGCCAAAGAGCGAAGAGACTTGCTTTCTGAGAGGGAAATGAACGCGGCCCTTAGCACATTGGTCCCGCGGGAGGAAAAATGGCCTGTGGAGACATAAGAAGGTTCAGCAAACTATTTTTTAACACATCTCATCTGGACTTCCCAGACCCTGAGGTGAATACAGTTCTGGTTTTACGATCACGGCGATGACCGGGGTCCCCGACACGCTCCGCGCCAACCGCTCGGCCGCTTCCCTGCTAACAGGGAAAAAAACAGGGGAGAACGCGACCGCTTGGATACCCCAGACACTCAAAACCTCGATTCCACGGGCCTTTCGTGAACCTTTTTCCCGGACAGAGTCGATTCGTAACAGGGGAGGAACAGGGGCGTAACAGGGGAGGAACAGGGGAGGAACAGGGGGAATCGCCGTGATCGCCGTCATCGCACGTCATCCCACCCCAACACGCGAAAACCGCGCGTGTCGGGGACCCCGGTGATCGCCGCGATCGGAAAACCATAC
>DATMPO010000048.1:0-53125 GCA_035567035.1 Verrucomicrobiia bacterium
CGGCGTGGAGCGCATGCTGCAGACCCTCGCCGAGTGCAAATCGGAGTGCCCGGAGATGGAATCGCACTTCGCCTACTGCTTTGAAGGCAGATTAAGCGGGGAACTGCGCAAGCGCGGCGAACCGCTCTACCATCTCGGCGAAGCGCGGGCTCGCTGGCTGCCAAGTATCTGGCGCGTGCGCAAAGCGTTGCGGAGGCTGCTGGCAAGTCAACAATTTGACTGCGCCATTACCCACTCACCCTGGGGGCAAGCCATCTTTGGTCAAGCTATTCACAAGGCCGGAATCCCCAACGCTCTGTGGTTGCACGACCTTCCCAACGGCAAGCATTGGGTAGAACGTTGGGCCCGGCGGCATCAGCCGGACTTGGTGCTGTGCAACAGTGAATTTATTCAGGGCGAACTGCCGAAACTTTATTCGGGGACCCCGTCGAAAGTTCTTTATTATCCCATCCCAGCACCCAAACTCCAGTACGGCGAAGTTGAATGCAATGCTCTCCGCAGAGAATTGGGAGCTTCGCGAGAGTCCGTGGTCATTATTCAGGTCAGTAGGATGGAACCCTGGAAGGGGCATCCAATGCTGCTTGATGCTTTGGCGAAAATGGCTGCTGTCCCCGGCTGGATATGCTGGATTGCGGGTGGGCCGCAACGCCCCTGGGAAGAGCAATACTTGAATTCATTGAGGGCGCTGGCTGCCGAACACGGCATTGCGAACCGGGTGTTGTTCCTCGGCCAACGCTCCGACGTGGAACGCCTGTTGCAGGCTGCAGACATTTTCGCCCAGCCTAACGCGCAGCCTGAGCCATTTGGGATTGTTTTTGTCGAAGCTCTGTATGCCGCCTTGCCGGTGGTGACGACGGACTTTGGTGGTGGGAAAGAGGTAGTGAATACGAGCTGCGGTGTTCTGGTTCCGCCGAAGGACGCTGGCGCCCTCGGCGAGGCGTTGATCCGGCTTGTAAACTCGTCCGAACTCCGGGCCACATTGGGAGGAGCCGGCCCGGCCCGGGCCAGAGAGCTAACAGATCCCAAGACCCGATTGAATAAGCTCTGCAATCAGCTTTCTAACATTGCAGCGAACCACGGATCTGGTCCGTTGCGAACGGCCAATGGTGTGAATGGTTAGCGAAGAAAACCTCGACCACATGGCTTCGAGTGCACTCTATGATGTTGAGAAGCGTGCCCGTCTAAGCAAAGGCGCCAGCATACCGGCGGTTTATCGAATGGTCGTACACGCGCTATCCAGCCGAGGCATCAACGGTGGTACCTTTGTGGATTTCGGATGTGGCTCCGGGCAGCTCTTTCAGGAAATCGGCAAACTCTTCGTCCACTGCGTTGGCGTTGATGCAGCCCGCTATGACGGACTTCCGGTCGGGATCGAGTTCTTTCAGGCTGATTTGGGCAGCGGAAGGACGCCTGTACCGGACGCCATTGGAGACGTTGTCGCTTCCGTGGAAACGATTGAGCATCTCGAAAACCCGCGGGCGCTGTTTCGTGAGTTGCGCCGCGTGGCCAAGCCCGGCGCCTGGATTATCGTTACCACTCCCAATCAACTCAGTTTCCTGAGTCTGGCGACGTTGTTATTCAAGCAGCAATTCAATCATTTTCAGGACTCAAGTTATCCCGCCCATCTCACCGCCCTGCTGGAAATTGATCTCCGGCGCATCGCCGCCGAGTGTGGACTGGAGGACGTGGACGTGGAATACAGCCGGCAGGGCCGGATCATTCTTACACCCTGGCACTACCCACGAGTCTTGAGTCGGCTGTTTCCGCGCGGTTGCTCGGATAATGTTTTGTTGATCGGAAGGAGGCCGAGATCTCAATGAGTTTGCTGGAAAGAGGTGTGCACGGCCAGCAGGCCGACCTGACCTACCGTGAGCCGGCGCCTGCTCCTCTCTGGGCGAACGCGCTTGCCGGTGTCCTTCGTCGAATGCCCGCTGGCAAATATCGCGTTATCCATCATCTTTGTCATGGCCGCAACCGGGAGTTCGTTGGGCGAATGCCGCGTGACCTGGGCGGATACAAGGTCCATTGCTCTCTCCGTGATCACATAGCCTGCTCAGCCTTTTTCGCTGGCTGTTATGAAGCGCAGGAGAGCGCCTTTGTGCGAGGCTGGTTGCGCCCGGGAATGAGCTTCGTGGACACGGGAGCAAACTGGGGACTCTTTAGCCTCCTGGCTGCCAGCCTGGTTGGGCCTTCAGGAAGAGTGATTTCGTTGGAACCGGACCCACGAGTCTTCCTTAAATTGAAATCCAACATCGAGCGCAATCAACTGAAACAGGTCGAACCAATCAGGGTTGCGGCGGCCGACCGGGAGGCCGAAGTTCTCCTCGCTGGTCATGACGGAGTGAATCAGAACAGTGGTATGTCGCGGCTGGTTGAAAGTGGCGGCGCGAGCCCCCTTACGTTTGCCGTTCGCTCACGGCGACTTGATTCATTACTGGACGAAAGGGGAATGGACACAATTGACTTGCTGAAGATGGACGTGGAAGGCGCTGAACACATGGCCCTGGCCGGCATGGAAGATGGACTAAAGCGGTTGCGCTATCGCTGTATTTTGCTGGAACTTCATCCGCTGCATCCGGGAGAGACGCGGCCTGCTCTCCGTGAAATCACCGGCATTCTCCTCGCAAAGGGTTACAAAGGGTGGGCGTTGGACTTCTCATTTGCGACCACCACCCGCGCCAGCCACGATCCGCTGCGAGACTTCAGAACGTACCTCCGCCCGCTCGAGCATACTTTTAGTGATCCATGGCCTCATACCGTATGGCTCGCACCGGGCCAGCCAGACCTGATCTAGCTTTTGACCGAATGAGAATCTCAATGATCAGCTACCGCCTGCCGGTGCTTGGGCAGAAACGCGGAGGAGTGGACCGTGTTGCTCATGACCTGGCGGATGGCTTGGGCCGCCGCGGGTACGACGTGACTGTTTGGAGCTACGATCCGAAGCCGCCCGGCGCTGCCTATGATGTTCGCCCCCTCCCCTGGCCGGGATTCGCAAATTCGAAACTTGGGTTTCGTCTTACCGGGGGATACATAGGCAATCTGATCAGCCTGATGCCCAAGTATGATGCCGACGTCCTGATGGCCCACGGCGACAGTCTGCTTTTGCCCTTGTTGCGCAAGCCTCTCATCCGCATCATGCACGGCAGCGCGCTGGGTGAGGCGCTGACCGCGAGCCATCCTTTCCGTTTCCTGCTCCAACTCGGTGTTTACCCGCAAGAGTTGCTGGCCGCGTTGTTGCAACGGGGCTGTGTTGGCGTCAGCCAGAACTGCCGCCGGTTCAATCCGTTCCTGCGAAACATCATTCTTTCAGGCGTTGATCTTGCCAGGTTCGCGCCGGCAATCGAGAAGAAAACGATCTCCCCGTCCATCCTGTTTGTCGGCACTTTGCAGGGCCGGAAGCGAGGTAATTTTCTACTGGCACTATTCAACCGGTTTGTCCGTGCGCAATTTCCGGAAGCCACGCTGATGATGGTCACCGAACCAGGGCCGCCCATGGAGGGCGTAAGTTACTTTACCGGTGTGAGCCAGGATGAATTGATCGAACTGTATCAAAAAGCGTGGGTCTATGCTTCACCCAGCCAGTACGAGGGGTTTGGACTTCCGTATCTGGAAGCCCTGGCATGTGGGACGCCAGTCATTGCCACTCCGAATCCCGGCAGTAAGGAGTTGTTGAGGAACTCTGAGTTCGGCCTGTTGGCGCGAGACGCCGATTTTGCCGGCAGACTCTGCGAATTGCTCCGCGATCCAGCCGCCCGGGCGAAGTTCACCGAGTATGGACTGGCGCGAGCGCGCGAGTATTCTCTGGATAGCATGCTCGATCGGTATGAGGCCCTGATTGGAAAACTCCGCCCACGGACGGTCCCAGCGAATGCAGCCGCGTAGCCTGAACGTCACTACAGCGCGCTTGCCGCATGTGTCATTGCCCAGGCGCAGCGCGATATTTGGCGACGTGGGCTGGATGGAAGTTTTTGTCTTTTGCCAGTTCCTCCTTCCCGGGGTCATGTTCCTGCCGGGCACCCAGGCTTTCCGGACGGTATTGCGCACTCTGCCCTATCTTTCCTGCGCCTTGCTGGTACCGGTCTACCACTCCAGGGTCAAGACCCTTAAGCTTGCGCCGGGCAGCCACCTCATCGCCGCGGCGCTGTTGCTGCTGGCCCTCGAGCTTTTGCATCCTGAGAGCGCATTCACTGCCGGACTGGCCCAGTGCGTCTTCCAGTTATGCATTGTTCTTCCGCTATATTGGGGCGCGGGAATGGTCCAGAGCCCCGCTCGGTTGCAGCGTTTGCTTTGGCTCGTGCTGCTCGCCAACGGCATCAGCGCGGTTCTGGGATTCCTCCAGGCCCTCTATCCACATATTTTCTTGCCGCCGCAATTTGCGGAGAGCATCTTGCGCGTCAACCCTAACTACCTGGAACAGATGAGTTACGTCGGCGCTTCGGGACAGACAATTGTGCGGCCTCCGGGCCTGAACGATACAGCGGGAAGCGCCGCCCTGGCCGGCTTGTTTACCGCCATACTGGGTCTGGGCCTGGCCTCCGATCCTGCAATGAAACGCTGGAAACGGCTTGTCGCTCTAGGCTGCGCGTTCGCCGGGATTACTGATATTTATCTTGCCCAGGTCCGGAGCCTATTTTTGGTGCTGGTGGTTACTGTGGCATTGCTCGCGCTAGTGCGTCATTACCGTGCCCCGATCTTCTCGCGCAAATGGATTGCCATCGCCGGGCCGATCCTGATCTGCACTTCCTATTTTGTGGCTGTTCAAATCGGTGGCGCATCCATCTCGGAACGCTTTCTTGGTATAGGGCAGGAAGGGGCCTACAGCAGTTATCAGCAAAACCGGGGAATCTTTGTCGACTATACAATGCGGGAACTGCTTTGGCAGTACCCTCTGGGCGCCGGTGTTGGCCGCTGGGGCTTGATGAATGCGTATTTCGGGGAGGCTGACAACCGGATCCACCCTCCGTTGTGGGCAGAAATCCAGATTACCGGATGGCTTTACGACGGCGGTATCCTGATGTGGCTCCTGTACGGCGGCGCCATCATGGCCGCCTTGATCTTTGCCTATCGCGTGGCTGCGCGCCACCCTGATACTAACCTGGCCAACCTCGCCAAAATAATTTTTGTGCTGCAGCTCGCTCTGGCAGGCGCTTGCTTCGGAGGCCCTGTATTCAATACCTCGGGCGGCATCGTGTTTTGGGTACTGACGTCAGCGCTCTATGGGGCGTCTCGTTTCAGCAGGGTCCCCAGGCGCCGGACTCTGCCCAGGATTTCTCTGCGACCCGCACCCGCCACACCGCGCTCATGACAGCCTCGCCAACAACTCAATTGGGAACTTTTCCGGGCGCAGCTCCCAGGCATGGGAGAACGAAACGTTTTGTTGCGGGCGCGGGCATCGGCTATGCCTATCAGGCCGTGGTCATGGTGGCGGGTCTCTGGTTCACGCCATTTCTCTTGCGGCATCTGGGCCAGCACGACTATGGTTTGTGGGCCCTGGGCACACAGATTCTGGGCTACCTGCTGTTGCTGGACATGGGTGTTATGGCGTTGCTGCCGCGCGAAACAGGAAACGCTACAGGCCTCGCTCAAGGCAGACCGGAAGCCGCGCAGCTATCGCTTTTGACCGCCAGAGTCGTCCGTATTGTGATGATTCAGTGGCCCATCCTGGCGATCGCCGCCACCCTGACGTGGTTTATTCTTCCTGCCGCCTGGATTGCCTTACGCGCTCCGCTCGCTGTGATGTTGGTGGTGTTTGTCGCGCTGTTTCCCTTTCAAATCCTGCAGGGGATATTGAACGGTCTGCAAGACCTCTCCTTTCTTGGCTTCACACGAATGCTCAGCTGGACCATCACCACCGTGGTCAGTCTGACGCTGGTCTTCCGCGGATTCGGACTCTATTCTCTGGCCATCGGCTGGGGACTGGGCGAGGTGGTTTCCATCGTCTGTCTGGCCTGGCGAACCAGAGCGCGGTTTCCCTACGTGCTTCCCAACAAAATCTTTTCCGCGACGTGGCAGGAATCACGCTCTTATCTGGGCCGCAGCCTGTGGGTGACTGTTTCCCGTGTGGCGTCCATCCTGCTGAACGGCTCTGATGTTTTGATCATCGGCAGTGTGCTGGGCCCTCTCGCTGTAGTGCCTTACGTGTGTACCGGCAAACTGATCAGCGTTCTTTCCAACCAACCCCAGATGCTCATGGACCTGGCGTTGCCGGGCATGAGCGAAATGCGATACTCCGAAAGCCGGGAACGGATCCAGCAGGCTTCCCTGGCACTGAGCCAGATCATGCTGCTGTTCAGCGGCGCACTGGTGTGCGGCGTACTGGTGCTGAACCGCAGCTTTGTGTCCTGGTGGGTGGGCGCGGGCCAGTACGGCGGATTCAAACTGACCATCCTTATTATGGCGCTGGTTCTGTTACGCCATTGGAGCCGAACGCTGATTAACACCATTTTCTGCTTCGGGTATGAACGCTGGATTTCCCTGGTGTCATTGCTGGACGGCTGTGTCACCGTCGCCTCGGCGATGGTGCTTGTGCATTTCCTCGGCCCGATCGGAGCGCCTGTTGGTGGAATCATCGGAGTGTGTGCGGTGAGCCTGCCGGCAAACTTGTGGGCGCTTTCGAAAGAGCTAAACACCAGTCCCGGCCGCCTGCTTATGCCAATCAGAGGATGGGCCCTGCGGCTAATCCTTCTGGTGCTGGTCGCCGCTCTCTTACAACGTTCTTTCTCATGGCACAGCTTTCCGCTCATGGCATTGATCGGTGCAGGCTCGGTTCTGGTCTATCTAGCTATCATGCTTCCGGTGATGTTGTCGCCGCCGTGTTCGGTGTATCTCAAGCCATTTTTCCAGAACATGCGACTGCGTTTGGGCCGGACCTTCAAGGCCGGCAAGAACGTTGTGCGGGCAACGACCGCAGGTCCCGAGTGAAATTGGACTCCATCCCTGAATTGCTGCAACGGGACGTTCTCAATCTGGGTTGCGGACGCAAACATCTGCCCGGCGCCGTGAATCTGGACATCGCGGCCGCTCCCCTGCTAACAGGGTAAAAAACAGGGGAGAACGCGAGCTCTTGGATACTCCAAACATGCAAAACCTCGATTCCACGGGCCTTTCGTGAACCTTTTTCCCGGACGGAGTCAATTCGGAACAGGGGAGTAACAGGGGCGTAACAGGGGAATAACAGGGGAGGAACAGGGGGGCATCGCACGTGATCGCCGTCATCGCACGTCATCCCACCCCAACACGCGAAAGCCGCACGTGTCGGGGACCCCGGTGATCGCCGCGATCGGCTGAATGCTGAGTGCCGACTGCTTCCTCGCTTTAGGTTTTCAAAGATCGTTCCACGGTCCGCCTGGGCGGGCCGGCTGTTGGTTTTCTCTGGCTAATTGCCATTTGCTAACTGCTAATTGCTCCGAATGCGGCGCGCATGGTACCGCGAAGCTATAGCGAATTGCAAGAGCTAATTTCCCTGTGTTTTCAATTGGTTAAGCCGATGGCTGTTTTTCCGTTTTGAGGCGTGGTTCGAACCGTCTTTTGGGCCCTTCTGGGCTCGAGCCTTCGCCGCGGACTCTTACTTGGCACAGCTGGAAGTCCAAGAAAACAAAGTGAATATATTTAGGAATAATTTTTGTTGATTTATTGCAGAGACTCGGTTAAATTCTTCTTGCAGTTGGATTTACCGGAGAATTTAACGTGCTTAGACTCTCACGCGACCAAGCCATACGGATAGTTGCACCACATGCGGAGCGTTTGTACCAGATAGGCGCAGCTCCATTTCCGCTTTTCCAGAGTACATATCCAAACGTGGCGCTTCACTCTTCGAGAACCCGCGCTAACATTCTTTACGATCTTATGGTCATTGAAGCCCGTAAAGAATTTGACGGCGTGAAGAATACACGGATTATTGATGCGCCGATGGGCGTTACTCTGATTGAGATTGACGAGAAGGTGCTGATCCGCTGCAAGAAACTGGACGATGAAGGATTGCCGAGTAACTATCCGACCGAACGCGCCAAGGATTACGACGATGGAGACGATCTGCCTGGAATTCCACCGGCACCGCAACGGCTTACGCTTGGTTATCGCTTGAATCGGCTGCAAACTGCCGTGAGGGATGTTCTTATTTCGAACACAACCGGTGGCCGGTTTCTGTACGACATCATTTTAGATGAGCCGGGTGACGACAACATTGTGATCCTGGGAAAATCTCCCAAGGACAAACCGCCCACGTCCGGAAACGCCGAAGCACCAAAGCGCCGTGTGCGTATCAGAGCGTCAGAGGAACAGACGGAAATTGAGCAATGAAAGACCAATTCAACCCAGAAATGCTGATCCTCGCAAGAGAATCTCGCGGCCATACCCAGGGCGATTTGGCGCGTCTGCTGGCCGTGAAGCAAGGCACGGTGTCGAAACTCGAAGGCGGCATGATGCCAATTTCTCTCGATCTACTGGACAAGATTTCAAGGGTACTTCGTTATCCGAGGAGTTTCTTTTTTCAAACTGAAAAGGTATTTGGATTCGGTTCCAGTGTTTTTTATCACCGAAAACGGCAGGGCTTGCCGCTCAAGCATCTCCGGCAATTACATGCGGAATTAAATATCCGGCGCTTTGCCGTTAAAAAACTTCTCGTGGCGGCAGAGATTGAACATTTCGGTTTCCGTCACTATGATCCCGCCGAATATGACGGCAAGATTGAACTCATAGCGCGGGCGATTCGCAGCGCATGGCGGCTACCGCCTGGGCCAATCCGAAATCTCACGGAAGCAATCGAAAACGCTGGTGGCGTGATAATCCGGTGTGATTTCGGAACGCGGAAAGCCGATGCAATCAGCGAATGGGTAGAGCCTTCGCCGCCGCTGTTCTTCGTGAATTCGAGCCCTGAGATTACCGGAGACAGAATCCGTTTTAGCCTCGGTCACGAGTTGGGGCATGTCGTGATGCATCAATTTCCGGTTCCCGACATGGAGGACCAAGCTGACAGGTTCGCGGCGGAATTATTGCTTCCCGCAAGAGAGATTGCACCGCAATTGACGCGGCTGAATTTGCCGAAATTGGCCGCTCTCAAGCGTGAGTGGAAAGTGTCAATCGGCGCTCTAATAGAGCAAGCGGCGCGATTGGAAATGATTTCGCAGTCGCAACGCAGCCGTTTTATTTCACACCTTCGTTCCACTACTCACAGCTATCGTGAGCCGGAAGAAACAGACATTCCGATTGAAACGCCAAGTCTTTTGGACGAATTAGTCCAGACACATCTCAAAGGTCTTGGGTACTCGGTCAGCGAGATAAGTGCGATGATTGATGAATTTGAGCCGGAGTTTACGAAGAAGTACTTACCGGCTCCAAAGGTTCTGCAGTTTGCCTTGAAACTATCTTCTTGACTTTGCCTACTCATCGTGGCGTGGCGCGAGAAGTATGAGTATGCCAATGGCCTCCTGAATATTGTGTTTGTCGTGATTGGGTATTACTTCGGCTCAAAGCGCGAAAAGGATGCTGGAGACGACGACGACCCGGCAAAAATGACCTGTGGAAATCAGACTGACCCACTACCCTTTCCTGTGATGGCGATCACCGGCACGGGGGCCTTCCTGGTCTATTTGTTGGTGATGCTTCCGGTGATGTTGTCGCCGTCGTGTTCCATCTACATTAAGCCCGTTCTACAACGCTTCAGCTTATGGCTCGTGCCAGTATAGCCGTCAAGAAAAGCGGCCGTGAAATGAGACCTCAATCAGGGTATATTCCAACGTTGGACGGTTGGCGCGCCGTTGCAATTCTAGGGGTCATTGCCAGTCACGTCGTGATTTACCCCTACGATCCCTCTCGGGCCGGTTTGAACAGCATCAGCTCCGTAATCGCGACGCTGGGACCGGGCGGAGTAGATGTCTTTTTTGGTCTGAGCGGGTTCCTGATTACATGGAGATTATTAGAGGAAGAGCAGGCGTTAGGGTCGGTCTCGCTCAAACGCTTTTACATCCGTCGTGCTTTCCGGATTTTGCCGGCAGCGCTGGCTTATCTCATCGTTGTGGGATGTCTTGGGTGGATGAAGGCGATCCCGTTATCCCCCGGATCGTGGGTCAGCAGCTTGGCATTTGCGCGGAATTATTACCCTGGCATCCCTGGAGCAGGGGAATGGTATACCGGCCACTTTTGGTCCTTGGCTATTGAGGAGCACTTCTACTTGTTCTGGCCGCTGATGCTCGTAGTAGCGGGGCAACGCCGTGCCCGGTGGATTGTTCCGACGCTGATCGCAATGGTTAGCGTTTGGCGAAACATCGAGTTCCATAACGGCTATCTCGACCGTCTGATTCCCGGCATTACATTTTCACAGCGCACGGATATTCGAGCCGATGGCTTGCTGTGCGGCTGTCTGGCGGCGTTGCTTCTGCAAGTTCCGGCTGTGCGTGACGTGCTGAAACGGACTCTGACCTGGCGAGTGTTCAGTTTGTTGGCCGTCGCTTATGTGATGATGGATCTCGGGTTGCTAAAGCCGCATCTGGTCATAACTATGCAAGCGATCGCGCTTGCATTTCTCATAGCCGGAACCGTCCTCCATCCCGATCAGCTTATCGGGAGAGTGCTGGAATCCGTCCCGTTTCGGTGGATCGGGAGACTCTCTTATAGCCTCTACTTGTGGCAGCAGCTCTTTGTGAATGGCACGAGCCAAGGGAATGCGCCCCTTGGGTGGGTGCAAAACTTTCCTTTCAATGCGGGGATGATGGTGGTGATGGCGGCGGCAAGTTACTACTGTTTGGAGAAGCCGTTGGTTCGTCTCGGACATCGTCTTGCACGTCCAGTTTCTGACGGTCGCGGCGACATAGTGCAAAAGGAAGACAAACAGACTGCGGTGGCGGCATCAGCAACCTGAACGGGTTAGATGTAAGCGGCATCTGGTCTGGGCGCCATACTCTCTTGGGAACTAGGTTCTAATGCGGCAAATGTGGTTGTCTGCAAACGCGGCTCCACGAGTGGGTGGCCAGGGCCTCAATTTGTTCCATATGATTGAAGGATTGCGCGAATCCTTCGATCTTACTGTCTTCTGCCGGGGTGGGGAAGCTGCCTCTTCAATGGTCAGGGTTCCGGAATCCAAGAGAAGCAATGCACTTGGCCGCTTTCCCTTGGTTCGAAGATTGCGAGATTGGCAGACATATTTTTCCAACGCCGATTTCGATCGGTTCGTTGCAGCGAGGATCGGCCCCGCGGACCTGTTCCAAGGGGCAACCGGACAGTGTGCCGACAGCCTTGCTGCCGCTAAACGCCATGGGTGCAGGACCGTGGTTGATGTAGTCACTGTGCACGTCGACGATTTTCTTGAGCAGCAACGGAGGGAATGTGCGCGATTTGGCGTACGTCCGACACTGCACCGGCGCATGCGAGACCGCATTCTGCGGGAGTACGAAGAGGCCGACTTGATTCGGGTCATGTCCAACTGCGCTGCTAGGACTTTTGCGGAAAAGGGTTTTTCCCCGAGCAAGATCGTTGTTGCGACGCCACCTATGAATCTTAATGACTTCGAGGAGGCAAAATTCCAGGAATCGAAGTTCCGGGTGAGCTTTGTCGGACTAATTGAACCATGGAAGGGGTTCCACTACCTGATCGACGCCTTCAATTCTCTCAAAATCGCCAATGGGGAGCTGGTTCTGTGGGGTGGACCGGGGTCGCGGGGTGTTACCAATTATCTGCGGAGACAGATCGCAGCAAATCCACGCATTATCGTGCGGCCTGTTGAAGTTCGGAAACTTGGATACGCTGAGGTCTACGGAAAGTCCAGCGTGTTGGTTCACCCATCGCTGGCCGACGGCTTCGGATACGCGGTGGCCGAAGCCATGGCGACGGGGATACCGGTTATAACTACAAATCGGACTGGGGCCAGCGATCTAATCGAGGACGGCCGTAACGGGTTCATTGTGCCTCCTGCAGATTCCGCGGGGATTCGCGACCGGTTAGAGTACCTGGCCGCCAACCCGTCGAAATTGCGCGAGCTCGGAAGGGCCGCCCGAGAGACCATGAAGGAGCTCACGATGGAGCGCTTTCGCGCAAACTATGTGCGCCGGCTGCAAAATATTTGAAGGGTACCGATGTCTGAATTGAGCGCAATCATTCTATGTGGCGGAAAGGGCGAACGGCTGCGCCCTTTTACTGATACTTTCCCCAAGCCCCTGGTTCCGCTGAACGGTAAGCCCCTTCTGTTTTATTTACTGCAACACCTTCGGGCCGGCGGTGTGCGGCATTTTGTGCTCTGTGTTGGTCACAAGGCGGATGCTATCGAAGATTTTGCCCGCCGGTCTCGTTCTGAGAGCTGGCAAATGGAGTGTGTCAACTCAGGTGACGTCAGCATGGCGGACAGAATTCTCCACGCGCGCCAAACTGTCCAAGGCCGGGCAATTATCTGTTATGGCGATACGCTGGCCAATGTGAACCTCGCGAATCTTCAATCGCAGCATAGGTCCAGCGAAGCGTTGGCGACGCTTACCGTTTATCCTTTCCATAGTCCGTTCGGAATCGTCGACATGGATGAGGCAGGGCGGGTCGTTAGTGTTCGCGAGAAGCCTGTTTTGCCCTACTGGATCAACATCGGTTACATGCTCTGTGAGCCACAGTCGTTCGAGTTTCTGTCTCCTGGAACCGACCTGCCCAGCTTCGCCGCTGCGTTGGGAAGGGCCGGCAGGCTGAATTCCTACAGACACCAGGGCAAGCACGTGACTGTAAACACGGAGAAAGAGCGGAGCGAAGCGGAGGTGGAAATGCTGGAGTTCTTTACGGTCCTGGAGAACTAAATATGCGCGGCAAACGGGTCTTAGTAACAGGCGGTTCGGGCTTTATCGGCTCGCATCTGGTGAACCGTCTGTTGTCTGATGGCGCTAAAGTGGGCGTCCTAGTGCGCTATGGCAATCTGATGAAGAATGAGAGGCTTCAGCGCTCTTGGAATGACATTGAGATCATCGAAGCTGACTTGCGCAACCGCGGAGCCCTGTCCCTGGCTGCAAGCTTCCGCCCGGAAGTGATTTTCCACCTGGCTGCATATAACCATGTTGGCCAGAGCTTTCTGCAGGTTGAAGAGTGTTTTGACGTTAATGCCAAAGGCACGGCCAATTTACTGGACATCTGTTCTGATGTTGAGAAGTTCGTTTACATGTCGACTTCTGAAGTGTACGGCTATCAGCGCCAGGTACCATTCGTTGAAAGCATGACTCCGGAACCCATTTCGCCCTATGCAATCACTAAGTACGCCGGCGAACTTTACAGTCGACTCAAGCAAAGAATGCGCAACGATGGAGCGATTGTCATCGTCCGCCCGTTCAATACCTACGGTCCATATCAGAGCAGCAAAGCGATCATTCCGGAGTTGATCATCAATGCTCTGGCTGGAAAAACAATCCGTGCAACCAAAGGGGAACAGACCCGGGAATTCAACTACGTCAGTGACATAGTCGAAGGCCTGATTAGAGCTGCTCAAGTCAAAGGCAGTATTGAAGGCCCGGTTAACTTGGCGACGGGTAAGGAAGTCTCAATTCGCGATTTGATAACGACCATTGTTCGGCTTTCCGGCATGGCCACTCAAGTGGAATTGGGTGCTCTCCCATATCGGCCCACTGAGATTTGGCGCATGTATGCCGATGCAAGCCGGGCCCTGGAGCATCTGCAATGGTCCCCTCGCGTCACTCTTGAACAAGGACTTCGGATGACTATCGATTGGTTCCGCGGTTACCTGGGCAGTGTGCGCCAGAGCAATTGTTGAATTGGGCGTCCGTGGTCAATGGTTGAGTGGCACTTAATCACGTGCGAGTATCCGCCCAAGATCGGCGGCGTGAGTGACTACTCGTTTGTGATGGCAAGAGAGCTAGCCAAAGCTGGAGACCCAGTGCATGTTTGGTGCGGATCAGCTACGGGTGAGACGCCGCTGCCTCCCGGCGTCACAGTCCACCACGAGTTGGGCACCTTTTCGCCACGAGACTTGAGGCGAGCAGGAGAGTCTCTGGATGAGTTTCCAGGACCGCGCCGTTTGTTAGTGCAGTGGGTCCCGCATGGGTATGGCTACCGCTCCGTGAACGTGTTCTTTTGCCTCTGGCTATGGCTGCGGGCAAAAATGAAGCACGATCGGATCGAGGTTATGTTCCATGAAGTCTGGTTGTCATTCGGCATTAGCTGGAAGGGCAATGTTGCAGCGACGGTCCACCGGGTGATGGTGGCACTGCTGAAGCGCTCAGCTTCAAAGATCTGGATTTCCGGGGAAGCATGGAGACCGTTTCTGAATGGAGCGAAAGCACCGATAGGTTGGCTGCCCGTTCCCAGCAATGTTCCCGGAGATTCGCAGCCGGAATGCATTGCGGCGGTCCGGAGGCGGTGCTGTGAGGGCGGACGCAGCCTTATTGTGGGGCATCTTGGGATTGGCTCTGCCTTGGTTGAACAGCAACTCCGCCTGCTGATCCCCGGCCTTCTGCGCGAGGAGAAGACAGCTTGTTTTCTGCTGATTGGTCAGCGCAGTGAAAGCTTTTCGCGGGACTTGCAAAACGCGTATCCGGACCTCGCCGCGCGTATTGCTTGCAGTGGGATACTGACGCCGGATGAAATTTCCGCTCATATCGGCGCTTGCGATCTGATGGTCCAGCCTTATGTGGATGGAATCAGCACGCGCCGGGGTGCGGCGATGGCGGCTTTCGCCAATGGACGAGCTCTACTTACGACCAGCGGCCATTCCACCGAACCATTCTGGCTGGGTTTCGACCAACTAGCGATTGTGCGTGCAGGTGATACCGCAGCACTAATCGTGCGAGCCAAGCAGCTGTTAACGGATGACCGTGAGCGCAGCCGGATGGCGGTTGCTGGGAAGCAGCTCTATCAGGCATTGTTTAACACGCCGATTTCAGCACAGGTTCTGCGCGGTGAACGAGAGCCGTGGAGCCCAGAGCTCATTGAGGGCACAATGAGCTCACAATCAGTCCTGGCGCCGCGTAGCTGATGGGGCTTTCCTTATGCGCATCCTCTTCCTGACCTCTTATCGCAGAAAGATCGGCGGCACCGAGAGCTATCTGGATGCAATCGTGCCCGCGTATATGCGACGTGGCAATGACGTTGGTATTTGCTACACGGAGGACGGACCGGCAAATCGGCGGGCTTTTGAATTTCCGCCTGAGATACGGGAATGGCAGGTCAAGGTTTGTGGCGCGCCGCAGACGATTGCTCAAATCAGGGACTGGAAACCGGATTTGATTTTCAGCCACGGATCGACGGACGTTGAATTTGAAGCTCAATTGCTAACGCTGGCGCCTGGAGTTTTCTTTGCTCACGATTACAAGGGCACATGCATCAGCGGGCTAAAAGCCCACAAATTTCCAACTCCGGTGCCTTGCACACGGCTCTTCGGGCCGGCATGTCTGGTGCAGTACTTTCCACGCCGCTGTGGTGGCCGGAGTCCCGTGACTATGTTCAGGCTCTATGCCAAACAATCAAGCCGTCTACGGCTACTACGCCGCTATGCGGTGATTGCCACCAATTCGGAGCACCTCACCGAAGAGTACAGACGTCACGGTCTTATCGGTCATCGTTTACCGTATCCGGTCTTTGCCGACGGTAAAGAGCGTCCGCGCTCAATTCGCACAGATGAATCAAAGAAGAGGTGGCGAATCCTTTTTGTTGGACGAATGGACAAGCTGAAAGGGGGCCAGATGCTCCTGAAAGCGTTGCCGGCCATTCGGGCAGGCGTGGATCACGACGTTCACCTTGTCTTTGTCGGTGACGGTCCGGAACGCAAGGTATGGCAGCGCGCGGCCGAGCGAACACAATCGGCCACTTCGGGCGTAGAGATCGAGTTCAAGGGATGGCTGGAAAAATCGCAGGTGGCTCAGGCTTACGCAGAAGCCGACCTGCTGGTTGTTCCCAGTCTCTGGCCTGAGCCTTGCGGCGTGGTTGGAGTGGAGGCCGGGCTCTACAGTGTCCCATCGGTTGCCTTCCGGGTAGGCGGAATTCCCGACTGGCTCCATCCCGGCGAAAATGGATTCCTGGCTCCGGGTGATCCGCCGACCGCGGGCGGACTTGCTGCAGCCGCTGTACGGGCGCTCGATCCAGAGATTCATCCTGGCCTTTGCGAGGGCGCCAGGAAGCTGGCCCAGAGCTGGACGCTGGAGTTGCACTGCGACGAGTTTGATCTCCTGGTGGAGAAGGTGATCCGAGGCAGCTTCGCAAGTGCCGGTTCTACATCCGGCGAAACGCCGGCCTCTGTTTCAGCGGATGCCGAAAGACTTTGATTGCCATCAGAGGCTGCCAAACCGGGAGAGCGCTTACGGGTAGTCTTTGTCGTGGAGAGCGGCACAGACGTCCGGCTGCTCGAGGGATTGGCCGAACGTTTTGAACTTGAAGTGTTTGCACGCAAAATCGAGGGTGGAGTTGAAGTCAGTCAAACGCCGTCGCATCCGGTTGTAGTAAAAGTTGGCCCGGCCTCCCGCCTCAAGTTTGCATATTCTCTGATGAGGTATCTGGCTGCGCGTAAAGGGCGAATGGATGCCGTCATCGTACAGGGCTATGGAGTGGCCGCACTGGCCGCTAATCTTAGCGCCCGCCGGGCAGGTGTCCCCGCATACATGCTGGTTTGCAGTCCGGTGGAGGCATATTACAAATGCAGGAAAAAAGAGCGCGATCCGGCGAAGCCGTACAAATGGCATGAAGCTGTAATGTTGCGCGGGTTTGCCCGCATCAATGCCGTTTGTGGCCGGCAATACCTGGTGCTCAGCCAGCACCTGGCCGAAACCGTTCGTGGGCATGGTACTCACCGGCCGATTCATGTTGTTCCGGTATACGGCGTCGATACAAGGGTGTTTCGTCTTCCTGATCGTCCCAGGCGCGAGATCAAAGCCCGTCGCTCGCTGCCAACCGAGGGAGCGCTCCTCTTTTTCAGCAGCCGGATTGCTCCGGAAAAAGATGCCGGCACTTTGCTTGCCGCTCTCCATTTACTGGTGGATCGCGGGCGGAAGGTCAAGATTCTCCACCGCAGCGGCGGGTTCCGGACATTTCTGGAACATGCCAGGCGTTTTGCAGTGGACCAGCACGTAATTGCGACGGACGCGGTACATCCTCTCACCGAACTGCCGCTGGACTATCAGGCCTGCGATCTATGCGTGCAAGCCAGCAGGGAAGAAGGGCTGGGCTTTTCCGTGCTCGAAGCGCTCGCATGCGGCACGCCCGTGGTCGCAGCTGGAGTGGGAGGGTTGCGAGAGACCATTATCGACGGCCAGACCGGCTGGACTTATCCTCCTGGAGATGCAGTGGCCCTGGCGAAATGCATCGAAGATGCTCTCGGCGATCCGGTTGAAGCTCAACGCAGAACCGTGCTCGGCCGAGATCTCGTGCTGGCCAAATTTGAGCGATGCCTGGTTTTCGATCAGATGACTGAAATAGTGACTGCGAAGAATGCCGGCAAAGTTGTTCCCTCACCGCGCAAGCCATGAAAACGTTAGAGCACTACGAGCAATATCGAGAACTCATAGAGAAGGGAGGCTATGCCCGGAAGCAGATCCTATGCAAGAGCAGATTTATTTCCTGGAGCCACACCAGCCGTTTCGAAATTGGATACAAGCTGGTCAAGGCGCGCGCCGGCGGGGCATTTCTGGACTACGGTTTCGGCGACGGGACGTTTCTTGCCCTGGTTTGCAATCTGTTTGAACGTGCGGTTGGCGCCGACCCGGAAATGCAACAGGTGGCCGATTGCGCCGCCCGCTTTGCAAAAATACCGAATCTTTCCTTTTACTCTGTTGACGGGATTGCCGGAGAAGAACACACCGGGCGGTACGACGTGGTTGTGTGCATGGAAGTACTGGAACACTGCCTACCTGACGTTGCGGACAAGGTATTGTCCGATCTGAAACGCCTGGTGAATCCCAACGGTACGGTGCTCATCAGCGTTCCGGTGGAGATTGGTCCTACACTCGTCGCCAAGCAATTGCTGCGCCGCGCGGCGGCGTGGCGCAATTTGGGAGACTATAAACATTTTGAGAGATACCCGTGGCGGGATTTCCTGAAGATGGTCGTGGCTAACGACCAGACCTCGATCGACCGCCCGGTACATTTTCAGGACAACAGTCTGCGATCCAATCCTCACTATACCCACACGGGTTTCAATTGGCGGGCGCTCAAGCTCGTGGTGGAGCGGCGATTCAAAATCGACCAGGTCCAGTTCTCGCCTGCGGGATGGTCGCGGGGCTATGCCAGCAGCCAGGTCTGGTTCGTGTGCAAGCGATTAGAGACTTAGAGACATGGAAGAACGGAAAACACGAAATGTGTATGGCGTTGTCGCAGGGGATGCAGAGTCCCAAATTGCCATGACCGTGGCCCAAGGGTCTGAGTCCGTGCCTTTCGAACACCAGGATTTGTCCGTCCCGCTGTTGCCTCGTGTCGGCATCGTGTGCGACCTGCTGGAGGAAAACTGGGCAAGCATGGATGTGGTCGGAGACATGCTTCTGGCAAGTCTTCAGGAAGGGCAGCGCGCGCATTTGGTCGCGGAGCGGTTGTGTCCTCCTCGGACGAGGCAAGTCCCGCGGCCTGATAAAAAGTTCGACGCCGGGTCCGGCATCGCGAAGCGGGCGTTCCATCGGTTCGTCAGTTATCCCCGATGGCTGTCCAGGCGAAGGCGCCAGTTCGATCTATTTCACGTTATCGACCACAGCTACGCCCACCTTGTTCATTCCCTGCCGGCGGAACGCACAATCGTTACTTGCCACGACACGGATGCTTTTCGCTGTCTCACGGAACCGGCCCGAACTTTGCGTCGCCGCGTTTTACGGCGCATCACGGGACGTATTGTTTCCGGTCTGCAAAAGGCGGCGTGGGTGATCTGCGACACGGATGCTACGGCCGGCGAACTGTCAGCGCAGGGGTGGGCACACTCTGAACGCATGAGCGTAATTCATCTCGGTGCCGCTCCGGTCTTTTCTCCAAATGCTGACATGGCCGCAGACCGCGAGGCTGAACGGCTACTCGGCCCGCAAGCGACGGAAATCAAACTTCTCCACGTGGGCAGCACCATTCCGCGAAAGCGGATTGATGTGTTGTTGCGTGTTTTTGCCGAGGTGAAAAAGCATTTTCCTGGTTCCGTGCTGCTTCGAGTCGGAGGCCCTTTCACCGCGGACCAGCAAGCTTTCGCCCGACAGTTAGGGGTGGATGCTTCTGTTCGGGTGCTTCCATTTCTGGACGCACGCGTACTGGCGGCCATCTATCGCAAATCTACTCTGCTGCTGTTGCCTTCAGATAGCGAAGGGTTTGGGCTGCCTCTGCTAGAAGCGATGGCCTGCGGCCTGCCCGTAATCGCCAGCGATCTTCCTGCGCTGAGGGAGGTCGGCGGGGATGCGCCGCTGTACAGCGCGGCCGGCGATGTTGGAGACTTCTGCCGGTCCACGCTGAGGCTGATCGGATCGGCACAGGCGCAGTCCTCCGAGCCCCGGCAGCGCCGCAGTGCGGGCCTCGCGCGGGCGGCGCAATTCAGTTGGTCCAGGTGCGCTGATGAGGTCGTGAAGATCTACGAGAAAGTACTGTCCCATGCAAAGACTCCCACGCGATATCAGCATCAGGTTCCGTCTGGCCCTAAGCCTTGAAGGTCCTTCAGGTCGGAAAATTCTACGATCCTTATCGGGGCGGCATCGAGACCGTGCTCCGGGAGCTTTGTGAGGAGCTTCAATCACGAGTTGATCTGCATGTGCTTGTGGCGAATACAGCGCTTCGGACGGTCCAGGAGCGACGAGGATTTCCTGTTACGCGCGTTGCCAGTTGGGGGACTTTTCTTTCGTCTTCGATCACACCGAGTTTTCCTTTATGGCTGCGAAGATTGCCGGGAGACATTCTCCACATACACCTGCCCAACCCGGTCGCCGAACTGTCCTACCTGATGGCAGCAAGGGACCGTCCCGCTGTTGCACACTTTCACAGCGATATCGTCAGACAAAGGGTCCTGCTCCGCGCGTACGCTCCTTTGCTTGAGATCTTTTATGCGCGTGTGTCTCGCATCGTGGTACCCACGCCGCACCACATCACTGTGTCGCCGTTCTTATCCCGATTTCGGGAGAAGTGCTGCGTCGTGCCCTATGGAATCGCCCTGAAAAGATTCGATCTTACCGCCACAGTGTCCAGGAGAGCAGAAGAACTGCGGTCCGATATTCCAGCCATTCTGTTTATCGGCAGGCTGGTCTACTACAAGGGTCTGGAATACTTGATCCAGGCGATGTCCCGGGTAAACGCGCGGCTTTGGATCATCGGCACCGGCCCTCTGGAAGCCAGGCTCAAGCAACTTGCAGCGCAGTTGGGCCTGCAGAACAAAGTGCTTTTCCTGGGTAATGTCCGCGATGAAGATATTCCGGCGTACTATCACGCGTCGGAAGTGTTTGTGCTGCCTTCGGTCGCGAACAGCGAAATGTTTGGCATGGTCCAGCTGGAAGCCATGGCTTCCCGCAAACCGGTGGTGGCAACCAATCTGCCCACTGGCGTTTCCTACGTAAACCAGGATGGCGTAACCGGGCTTCTGGTGCCTCCGCGGGAGCCGGCGGCGCTGGCGGACGCGATCAACAAGCTGCTGGGTAGCCCGTCGATGCGGAGAGAGATGGGCGAAGCAGGACGCCAGCGCGTGGAAAAGGAATTTACTGCCGCTAAAATGGCGGACGGAGTGCTAAGTGTTTATCGGGACATTCTTCAACGCTACTGACGAATGTTGTAGGTCAGTCACCAAGCTGCATCAATGTCCTATGGATAAATGTATTTCAGTATATTTGAAATTCTAATTGTGGTTATTCCGCAAGTTCAGGTTTAGTATTATGTGTCTCTACCTGGGGTCCTCGTGCGAGGGCCGAGTTGTGCAACTTTGATGACACGCCCGGGTTCAAAGGTTTTCAAAGGCTAGAAGAAATCGCAAGCGACCGAAGCCATGCAACTCGTCGTATTCATCATTTCGGTTTTGAGCTCCGCGGTATTCACCCGCTGGATTCGAGATTTTGCCGTGGCCCGCGGGTGGGTGACACCTCCAGCCTCCAGCCGGCATCTCCACACGCAGCCATTGCCCCGGTTCGGCGGGCTGGCTATTCTTCTCACGCTTTGGGAAATGGTGCTGCTCTCGCGGTGGATGCCCGGCCACTTTGGTCTCTCGGGCTTGATTTCAACACACCTTGCGATTGGGATACTGGGGCCTGCAACTCTCATATTCTTTCTGGGGTTGGTTGATGACATTCGCGGCCTGAAGGCGTACACCAAGTTTGGCGTTCAGATCCTGGCTGCTGTGTGGTTGTATTTCAACGGGTTCGGCATCTCCCTGGTTTCGATCAAGACCGGCGGTGTGAGCGTCGGATGGCTTATCGGACTGCCGCTTACCATCATTTGGGTGTTGTGGATAACCAACGCCTTCAACCTGATTGACGGTCTTGACGGTTTGGCAGCCGGCTCAGCCCTGTTTTCCACTCTGGTGATTTGCATAATCGCCCTTCTGTCACACAATGTCGGGATCTTGTTTCTTACCCTGGTGCTGGCCGGAGCCATCGCCGGCTTCTTGCGCTACAACTTCAATCCCGCGTCCATTTTTCTGGGAGACTGCGGAAGCCTGCTCATCGGATTCCTGCTGAGCGCGATTGCTTTGGCGGGATCGCAAAAGTCTCCCACCATGGTCGCCGTTGCTATTCCGATCGTATCCCTCGGGCTGCCCATTTTGGACGTTACGATTTCTGTCCTGCGCCGTTTCCTCAGCCGGAAGCAGCTGTTCGGCGCCGACCGGGAACATATTCACCATAAATTGATGAGCCGGGGTGTTCCCCATAAGCAGGCGGTCCTGCTGCTGTATGGCGTGAGCGGATGTTTTGGGCTGCTGAGTCTGTTTCTCCTAAATCCCGGCGGCGAGACGGTGGGAATGGTGCTGGTGGTCCTGGGAATCGGCGTGCTGGTGGGCGTGCAACAGTTGCGATACCACGAGTTCTTCGAACTTAAGCAGGAAGCCAGCCGGACGCTGAACCTGCGGCACGTGATCGCCAACAATGTCAGCATCCGACGGAGCGCGGAGGCGCTCCATTCCTGCGAGACTCTGGCTGATTTCTGTCTGATACTGCAGAAATGCCTGCAGCCGATTGGATTTGATGGCTTCGGAATCGATTTGACAGTCGACTTGCCGACAGACCTGGAGTGTTTTCCCCTCCGGCAAACCGACGATTCGCAGCTCTATCATTTTTGGGACAACACGTTGATCCTGGCGGACACCAACTGGAACCTTACCTTCAGCCTGGCCAACCGGAAAGGGAAGCGCGTTGGAAGCTTCACCTTATATCGCCGGAGCAACGTGTCTCCGCTATGGATTGATTTGAGCGTATTCAACACCACTGGGTTTGCCAGCGCGCTGGGGGAAAAAGTTGAATCCATCCAGAACGATTGGCTGACCCAGGACCGGGACGAGCTCACGACCGCATACGAATCATCTGCCGCGAGTGATTGAACCGAAGTGACTGATCCGAAATTGCGACGTCCTGTCTAAGCCTGGGCGGGCCTGCCAACGTTCTGGTGGCACGCAGCCAAACTCCTGCGGGCCTAAGTTTGCGCGTGGTGCCGGACATCGGCGCCGCGGACCCAGAAGATAACGTCTTCGGCAATATTGGTGGCGTGGTCCGCGACGCGTTCCAGGTTCCTGGCCACCAGCAACGTATCTAAGGCGTGGCGATGCGTTTCCGTCGAATGGGTCATCGCTTTGTCGGCAGCCTCGAAGATCTCGCGGTTCATGTTGTCCACCAGGTCGTCTCGTTCCAGGACGGTCTGCGCCAGATCGGCGTCGGCGGTGAGGAAAGCGTTCAGCGCTTCGCGCACCATGCTGATGGTGAGTGCGGCCATCCGCGCGATGTCCGCGTTCACGCTCGACTTGGGATGACGGGCCAGGTCCATCACCCGCTCCACGATATTGACTGCCTGGTCGCCGACGCGCTCCAGATCGGCGTTGATCTTGATGCAGGCAATGATAAAACGCAGGTCCACGGCCATGGGCTGCTGCATGGCGAGCAGGTCAATCGCCAGCTCGTCCACTTCGCGCTCCGCGGCATTGATCTTGCCTTCATCGCGGAGCACCAGCTGGCACACGGAGCCGTCCCCCGTCTGGTAAGCGCGGACGGCGCGCTCCACCGCCTGTTCCGCCATGCCACCCATGGTGAGCAGCTTCTGCTTGAGGTCATCCAGCCCCTGATGGAAGCGTGTGCGTGTCATCCGAACCTCCCCGTGATGTAGTCTTCAGTCCGCTTGTCAGAAGGCTTGGTAAACATCTTCTCCGTCTTATCGAGTTCCACCAGGTTCCCCATGAGAAAAAAAGCTGTGTATTCAGCCACACGCGCGGCTTGCTGCATGTTGTGCGTGACAATGACGACGGTATACTGCTGTTTCAAATCAAAGATCAAGTCTTCGATTTTAGCAGTGGAAATCGGGTCGAGGGCCGACGCGGGCTCATCCATCAGAAGAACGTCCGGCTCGACCGCCAGCGCGCGGGCAATGCACAGGCGCTGCTGCTGCCCGCCCGAAAGGCTGGCGCCGGATTTCTTCTTCAGCGAATCCTTTACCTCGTCCCACAGGGCCGCCTGGCGCAACGACCTCTCGACGATCTTATCCAGTTCGCCATGGTTACTGAATCCGTTGAGTTTCAGGCCTGCGGCGACGTTATCGTAAATGGACATGGTGGGAAACGGATTGGCTTTTTGGAACACCATGCCCACGCGCCGCCGTACCCAGACGGGCGAAACGCCCTTGCCGTAGACATCCAGGTCGGCAATCTGGATCTTGCCTGCCACGCGCGTGTTGGGCAGGGTCTCATGCATGCGGTTGATGCAGCGCACGAACGTGGACTTACCGCAGCCGGAAGGCCCAATGATGGCGGTGGTGTGCCTGGGCGGGATCTCCAGATTAATGTTGTAGAGCGCCTGGGTGCTGCCGTACCAGGCATTCAGGTTTTCTACGCTGATGTGACTTTGCTCGTCCATGAATTAGCCCGACTCCCTGACTCCGCGGCTGGTGACTAATCTAAAGGCCACCGTCGTGAGCAAGATCATAGTGATGAGGACAAGCGCTCCTGTCCACGCCTTGCTGTGCCAATCATCATACGGTGAAGTTGCGTATTTAAAAATCTGTACCGGCAGGGCCGCAGTAGGCTGGTCGAGCCTGAAATTCCAATAGTCATTGCCTAATGACGTGAACAGGAGAGGGGCGGTTTCGCCGGCGATGCGCGCAAACGCCAGTAAGATGCCGGTGATAATTCCACCTTTGGCGCTGGGCAGCACCACCGACAGCGTGGTGCGCCACTGCGCTATGCCGAGTCCCAGGGCTGCTTCCCGTATGGGATGAGGAACCAGCAGCAGGACCTCTTCCGTGGTGCGGCTGACAATGGGAATCATCATGATTCCAAGGGCCACGGAGCCTGCGGTCAGCGAAAAGTGCCCCTGCTTGAGGACCACGATGGCGTAGGCAGTCATCCCGATCACGATGGAAGGTACACCGTTGAGCACGTCCGCGGTAAACCGGACCACATTGCCATAGCGGTTGCGTCCATACTCAGCCAGAAAAATACCGGTCCCGACTCCAAGAGGCACTCCAATCAGGCTGGCGAGTCCCAGGATCATCAGGGACCCGGCCAAGGCGTTGGCTACGCCGCCGCCGGTTTCGCCCACCGGCTTGGGAAGCTGGGTGAAGAAATCCAGGTTCAGGCCGCCGATTCCACGATAGATCACGGTGCCCAGGATCAGGAACAACGGCACGGTGACAACGAGCGCACCCGCAGTGATAGTCCCCAGGGCCAGATAGTTCTTGCAGCGCCGGGACCAGCTGATGTCATGCGTGGTCAAGTCAGGCAAGGGACCTCGCAGGCATGCCGCGCGTAACACTCCAGACCAACAGACCGGCAAGCGCATTCACAACCAGCGTTAACGCGAACAGTACCAATCCCATTTCCACCAGGGCGCTCAAATAGACATCGCCCGTGGCCTCCGCAAACTGATTGGCGATCACACTGGCCAGGGTGTCTCCCGGAGCAAAGAGGGAGCGCGCAATTTCCCCCCGGTTGCCGATCACCATGGTGACCGCCATGGTTTCACCGAAAGCGCGTCCCAGGCCCAGAATGACGGCCCCCATGATTCCGGGCCGCGCATTGCGTAGTACTGCAATACGCAGCATTTCCCATTTGGTGGCGCCCAGCGCCAGGGCCGCTTCGCGTTGCTGCCGCGGCACGGCCACAATGACTTCACGGCTGATGGAGGCAATGATGGGAAGAATCATGATGGCAATGACGGTCCCGGCGGCCAGCATGCCGAAGCCAATCTTGGGTCCCCCAAACAATCCGGTCCAGGCAAAATAGCGGGCCAAAAAGGGCTCCACGTAGTAGCGCATGAACGGCACCAGCACAAAGATGCCCCACAAACCGTAGATCACGCTGGGAATGCCGGCCAGGAGTTCCACGCACACGGAGAGGACTGCGCGGATTTGGCGGGGGCAAATCTCCGTCAGGAAAAGGGCAGTACCTACGGACAGCGGAACAGCGATTATCAGGGCCACCAGCGAAGAAACCACGGTCCCGTAGATGAATGGGAGTGCGCCGAAATCTTCGACGACCGGGTCCCAGATGGTCTTGCGCAGAAAGCTCAGGCCAAATTTGTGCAACGACAGGCGGGACTGCGTGATGAGTTCAAAGAGTATGAGTCCCACGATTGCCAGCACCGCGAGAGCACAAGCAACGACCAGGGCGCGGAATGCCCCGTCAGCGAGAGCGCTGCTGCTGGTCCGAAACCTGGTCTTGGCAGAGGAAGAGAGCTGCTGCGGTTGGTTGTACCCAGCCCCGCTGGAAGCGCCGCCCGCCGGTGTTTCCGGCGGGGAGCCACTCGAGACACGGTCCTGGGGAAGCGCGGGCATTCGCTGGAAACCTACCAGATCATTGTTAAAGAATGATTAAAAACAGAGCGCCGGCGGACCGGCGCTCTGGAACACTATCTATGTTGAAAGCCTACGGCAGAACGTAAGTTAGGCTCACGGAGCGCAAGTTACCTACGGCCTGGGCGACCGGCAGCAAGACCCAAGCTGCGTTGCCACCGCTTGTTCATTGGATCGCTTTGATTCTGGCTTTGACCTTTTTTGCTACATTCTCAGGCAGCGGAGCATATTGAAGGGACGATGCCATGGGCTCGCCTTTGTCCACCATCCAATTCAAAAAGTCGATCATGACTTTCTTCTTGCCGGCGTCGCTCCACTGCACCGGAACCAGCAACCAGGTGAAGCTGGCGATCGGGTAAGAAGTCTTGCCCGGAGCGTTGGTGATGGAAACCCGGAAATCGTCCGGCATCTCTTGCACCGACGCTGCTGCCGCCGTTGTGGACTCCAGGCTGGCCTTTACAAACTGTCCAGCCGCATTCTGGACGCTGCCAAAAGGAATATGGTTCTCCGTCGCGTACAGCAGCTCTACGTACCCGATGCTGCCTTCGGTCTGCTTGACCGTTCCGGTCACGCCTTCGCTGCCCTTGCCTCCCAGACCAACCGGCCAATTGACCGCGGTGTTCTTACCGACTTTGGTCTTCCACTCGTCGCTTACCTTTGAGAGAAAGTCGGTAAAGATGTAGGTGGTGCCGCTGCTGTCGGAACGGTGCACGACAAGAATCTCGGTGTCCGGAAACTTCACTCCGGGATTGGCTTTCGCAAGGCGTGGATCGTTCCACTTCGTAATTTTCCCCAGGAAGATGTCCGCCAGAACGTCAGGCGTGAATTTGAGGTCTTGCTTCACACTGGGAAGGTTATAAAAAGGCGCCACGGCGCCCAGGACCGTCGGTATGTGCACAAGCGGAAACCCTGTTGCCTTAAGCTGTTCATCCGACATGGGGCCATCGCTGGCGCCGAAGTCCACGGTCTTGGCCTGGACCTGCTTGATGCCGCCTCCGCTGCCGATAGACTGATAATTGACCTCGACCCCGGGATGCAGCTTGTGATACTCGCTAAACCACTTTGAGTAAATTGGGTAAGGGAAAGTAGCCCCCGCACCGGTCAGTTTGCCGCTAAAGTCATCGGTCTGAGCAAACGCTCCAGAAAAAAACAGGGCTAATGCCAGCCCTGCCAGCCATTTGAGTCGCATTTGTGCCTCCAAGGATATTGATTGAATGGGTTCAGCGTCACTTTAGGGCAGATTTGTTACAGAATGATTAAAGGAAGATGAATAGGAAATAAAATTGAGAGTGACGCCCTGCCCGAAAGCGTCGGATTTGCGCACAACACAAAAGAAAGTGAAGTCACTCTATCGTGTGCGGAACAATCAGTCCGTATTTGCGCAAGAAAACTTTCGGCTCATGCTTTTGGCAGCGTAAAGAAGAAGGTAGACCCGTGTCCCACGACGCTTTCAACGCGCACCGTTCCACCGTGGTTCAGCACGATATGCTTGACGATCGCCAGACCTAATCCTGTGCCGCCTGTCTCGCGCGACCGGGCTTTGTCCACGCGGTAGAAGCGTTCGAAAATGCGGGGCAGATGCTCGGATGGAATGCCAGGACCAGAGTCGCTGACAAAAAACTCAATCCTGGGCGGTTTTTCGGTGGCGCCAATCACGATCTTCTTCCCGCTCTGCGCGTAGCGCAAGGCGTTGCTGATCAGGTTCGCAAATACCTGGTGCACGGCGTAGGAATCGGCCACTACCGACGCTTCCGGGGCCTCGCCGACGCTCAGTTCCACGCCTTCTGCTTCGGCGCTTTTCTGCATGGCCGAAGCGGCTTCCGCAATCAACTGGTGGACCTGGTGCGGCCGCAAGTCCAGCTTCTCCTCGCCGGACTCCACGCGCGCCAGGACCAGCAAGTCTTCGGTGAGCCGGCCCATGCGTTCCGCGTTTCTGCGAATCACCTGCATGAACTCCTGGGTGTGGCCGCTCAGAGGCTCACCGGACTCGAGCAGAGTTTCCGCGTAACCGCGAATGGAAGTAAGCGGCGTACGCAGTTCGTGGGAAACGTTGGCGATGAAGTCCCGGCGCGTCTTTTCTACTCGCTCAATCTCCGAGATATCGTGCAGCACGCTGACTACTCCGCCATCCGGCAGCGGTTCCGCGGTAATGGAAAAAGACTTAGACCCGGCGAGCGACGAGGCAATCGTGGTCTGTCGTTGGCGTCCGTGTACGGCAGTGCGAATGGTGGCGAGAAAATCGGGATGCCGCACCAGTTCGGTTACTGGAGCGCCGATACGCACAGGCCGGTGTACGATCTCCGAAATGGCCTGGTTCGCCCAAAGAATTCTCAAGTCATGGGAGACGGCAATAACCCCGTCTTTCATGCTGTTCAGAAGGGCCTCGAGTTCGGAGCGGCTTTCGCGGATGGCCGCGAAGTTCGCCTCCAGGCGGCGGCCGGTGCGGTCCAGCGCCACGGCGACCTGGCCGATTTCGTCGCTGCGGTCTTCGGCGATGCGCGCAGACAAGTCGCCGGCGGCCATCTGTTCGGCGAACCGCACGATGTTCCGGAGCCGCATCGAAACATTCCGCGCCACCAGCAGGGCCACCAGCAAGGCCAGGACCAGCGATGCTATCGTCGCCGCGAGCAGGGTCTTTCTGATCTGGACCACATGGTCCCGGATGGAGGCCAGGGGAAAGGCCAGCCGCGCTATCTTGTCTCCGCTGGGGACTGCGACATAGAGGAATTCCACTCCTACGGTCTTGCTCACTCTCGTCGAGCTGCCGGTGGCGCCTTGCAGGGCGGTTTGAACTTCAGGTCTGCCGGCATGGTTTTCCATGGTACTGGGATTTGCTTCCGAGTCGGCCAGCACAGTTCCGTCCCGCGCGATGATGGTGGCGCGCATGCCCGTAATATGCGACTCTTCGTCTGCCATCTGTTGCAGTGAATGCACGCGGTCGTTTTGAATGCGCAAAGCAAAGCTCTGGGCATTCTGGGTCAACAGGCGCTGGATGTCGCTGCTTAATGAATTGGTCCAGGTGTAGCGGATGCTGATGTCCAGAATCAGGGCGGCCAGCGCAATCACCATGACCAGTGCCACCATCATTTTGAGGAAGATCCGGTTCCTCACTTGGCCGCCTCAAACTTGTAGCCAGCGCCGCGAACCGTCTTCAGGTATTTGGGGTGCTCCGGATCAGCCTCGATCTTCTCCCGGAGCCTGCGGACGTAGACGTCAACCGATCGCGGAGTCACAAATGAAGTTTCACGCCATACTGCGTCCAGCACCTGGTCGCGAGTGAACACTCTTCCCGGATGGGAAGCCAGGAAGTGCAGCAGGCGGAACTCCGTGGCCGTGACCTCCACTGGTTTGTTCCTGACAGTCAGCGTCACCGATTCGCTGTTCAATTCGAAATCGGGCATGGTGATGGTCGTCGTGACAGGCTGTTCGAAGCGCCGCAACACGGCCCGTACGCGGGCCACAAGCTCACGCGGACTGAAAGGCTTGACGACGTAGTCATCGGCGCCCAGGTCCAGACCGCGCACCCTGTCTTCTTCGGAGGTGCGGGCAGTCAGAAAAATTACCGGGAAGCGCGCCACGTCTTTGCTTTCGCGAATTTGCCGGCAAACCTCAAGGCCGCTGCTGCCGGGCACCATGATGTCCAGCAGAAACAATGCGGGTGAATTCTCTCTCGCCAGAGCAAGGACTCTCTCGCTGGAAGGGCAGACACGGACCGTAAATCCCGCTTGTTGAAGATGGTAGCGGATGAGGTTGGATATGTCCGGATCGTCTTCTAAAACGATGATCGTCTGTTTCACAGGGTTTCCGGTGTTGCGCAACGTACGATTCTATATCCGAATCATAAAGTCGCGCGTTAAATGCATTTCACAATCGGGACGCGCGCAGCTCTCGGCAACTGCTGCGCCCCGGTCCGCCGATTTGTAAGCGGCTTGTGTGCGCTGTTAGAGTTATTGTCGTGAACCGTTTTAAAACCTTCTTCTTAACCGCCCTATTCGGTGCGGCGATTTCTCTGTCTTCAGTTTCCTATGCGGGCGAGGCCGCCGCTGTACTGCCTCCGGTCCCGCCGACGGTGGATTCAATTACCTCTACGGAACTACGGATGCACCTGGAATTTCTGGCGTCCGACGAACTCGGAGGCCGCTACACTCTGGCGCCGAACTTCGCGATATCGGCGAGGTATCTGGCTTCGCGCCTGAAGGCCTACGGGTTCCACGGCGGCGGCGACCACGGCGATTTTCTGCAGACGTTTGAGGTGATTGCCTCCACACCGGAGGTCACCGGGAGCACGCTTTCCATCACTCTCGGCGGCCAGTCCACCAGCTACAGTTTTGGCGATTTCTATCCTTCGTCAGGCGTGAGCGGCGAGGCCAGCGGACAGATTGTATTTGTCGGCGCCGGGATCTCCTCGCGCTCGCAAAACCACGACGACTATGCCGGCCTGGACGTGAAAGGCAAAATCGTTTTGATTGCTCCAGGTGCTCCCGCGGGAGTGGACCTGTCCCGACTCGCGGAGAATGAAAGCGGAGAGGAAGCGGCGCGCGCACATGGAGCGGCCGGCGTGCTGCAGATTCCTCCGCAGCGTTTTGCCGAATTCATGAAGAACAAGACGTTTCGCGACCGCGCGGCCGGTCGTGAGTCCGTCCAGTTGGCCCGGGCAGCAGACGGGAAACTGCCGTCCGCCACTTTGGGGCCTGAACTTACCGACAAGCTGCTCGCGGCGCTGGGGCTCGACCTGAAGGCGGTCTATGAGGCGGCCAAAAAGAAAGAAGCCCTGAAGCCGAAGGCCATGGACGCCACTGCTCACCTGGTTTCCGCATTCCGCCAGGCCCGCGTCACCACGCAAAATGTCGTGGGAATAATGGATGGCGCCGATCCTCAGCTCAGGAACCAATATGTTGCTTTCAGCGCGCACTACGATCATCTGAAGACCGGCGATCATGGCGAGATTTATCACGGCGCGGATGATGATGGTTCCGGCACTACAGCAATCCTGACCATCGCGCACGCGATTTCGCTGGATCCGCCCAAGCGCTCTGTCATGATCATCTTTCACGCTGGGGAAGAGCTGGGTCTCCTCGGTTCCGAATACAACACGGACTTTGCCCCCGCCGTTCCCCTGGACAAAATCGTGGTGGACCTGAACATCGACATGATTGGCCGGTCCAAGCCGCCCGGTGACGACGCCAAAGAAGACGAACATCTCACGGACGCGCATACCATCTATCTTGTCGGCACGAACCGCATCAGTCCGGAACTGCACAAGATCAGCGAGAGCACGAACGCCGAATTCCAAAAGCTCAAGCTCGACTACCACTACAACGACCCCAATGACCCGGAGCGCATTTACTATCGCTCCGACCATTGGAACTATGCCAAGCACGGCATCCCCATCATTTTCTATTTTGACGGGGTGCACGTGGACTATCACAAGCCCACGGACACCGTGGACAAGATCGATTTCACCAAGCTGACGGCCGTTACCAGGCTGGTATTTGAAACCGGCTGGCGCGTTGCCAACATGGACCATCGCCTGTCCATTGGCGGAAACTGATTGCCCGGCCGGTTGCGCGGGGCCTATTCCGCGCGGCGGGCCAGCACCAGCGTGATGTCGTCCGGCGGTTCCGTAGAACCGATCCAGTCGTGGACGGCCGCAATCACCTGGTCGGTGATCCGCTGCAGCGACAAGTAGCGGTGGATGGCAACGGTTTCCACCAGCCGTTCTTCGCCGAATTCGCCAAATTCATTTTCCGGTTCGGTGATGCCGTCGCTGAACGCAATGAAAATATCGCCGGCGTTGAAATCAACCGTCTGCTCTTCGTACTCGATGTTGTCGAACAATCCCACCACCATCCCGCCGGCATCGAGCCGCCGGACTGAGCCGTTGGGCGCCAGGATGATCGGGGGGAGATGGCCGGCGTTGGAGTAGGTCATACGGTGGTTTTCACCATCGTAGAATCCCAGAAAGAGCGTCGCGTATTTTTCCATCTGCGTGCTGCGAAACAGATGGCGGTTGAGCGCCTGGAGCATCCGTGCAGGTGATGGAGCTGTCCGGTGTTCGGCCAGGGCCGTACCGGCGGATTTCCGGCTGCGGGCCACCGCCGTATCTGCCGCGACGAGGGGGTCTTGTTCATAGGCACGGACTGCCGAATGGATGGTTGCCATGAGCAACGCCGCCGAGATCCCCTTGCCGCTGATGTCGCCCACGGCAATGCCGAACCGGTCCGGACCGAAGGGCAGAAAATCATAGTAGTCGCCGCTGACAATGCGGGCCGGACGGCAGACCCCGTGCAATTCCAGCCTGGCCGTCCCGGTGACGTCGCGCGGAAAAAGCTGCGCCTGGACTTCATGGGCAATCTCCAGTTCGCTCTGCAGTCTCTCCTTTTCCTTTTGTTCGGCGATCAGCTTCTGCAAGGACGCGGTCATGGAGTTGAATGCCACCTGTAGCGCGGCCAGCTGGTCATTTTGCTTCACTTCGATGCGGTGGGTGAAGTCACCGCGATTGATCCGTTGCGTCGCTTCATAGAGGTTGGCCACGGACGCAGTAATCGCCCGTGTCAGGCGCAGGCCAATGAACAGCGCTACCAGGACCATGAGAAAAAAGAGACCCGCAGAGACGACCACAAAGGAAGTGATTGTGTCGGTCCAGTCTCCCAGGTGTTCGGAGAGCCGCATGTAAATCAGCGACGGCCTTGTTGTCCCGGCCAGCAGCGCGATCTTACCTTCTTTCTTGCCGGTAGACCAATCAACCACCGGGACATAAGCCGCAAAATCAAACTCCCGGTCCAGAAAATTCCGCGCTGCCGGTATCGTGCCGGAGGTGAAATGCTTTTCGACTGGTAGTTGTGACGGGAGCAGCCCCGATGTGTTATATGGCCGCGGATCCGGAGAGGGCTGACTATTGTCGGCGCCGTTGTCCTCATAATAGGAAAGGGTGAGACTTCCAAACCCGCTCGCAATCCGTCCCAGGAGTTTCTCGTCCAACGGTACGGTCGAAGTAACAAATTTCCGGTTTTGCCTGGTGTCGGAGAAATCCACGGCGCGCAGATAGAAATGCCCTTGGTCTATCACCAAACCGCTGAAGCTTTCTTGCAACCACTTGGGAGCTTCGGAAATAGATACTTTGCATCCCGGAAAGTGTTCGTTGTGTGCGGCTATTTCTTCGGGGGCAGCGCCGTGCCGGGTGATCTGCTCTGCCGCAGCGCTGTTGGTCGCAGCCAGTCGCTGCAAGTGCGATTGAATCTCTGAGACAGTCAGGAAAGTGGCGAACTGGCCAAAAAAACGCCCGCCGGCGAATAAGGTCATGGTTATGACCAGCGTGATGGGTACAGCACCGATGAACAAGTACGTGACCAGCAGTTGGTTGCGCAAGCGCCACATCACATGCCTGCGAAACCAGCGCAACGCCACCAGCAAAACCAAAACGCCAACCAGCAGGCCCAGGAAGTTGATCCAGCCGGGCAATGACGTGGCCGCGGTTGATTTTCCCGCGAGCTTGAGGACCCAGTTCAGCAGGACCAGAAGAAGGTCAATCGCCGCCAGGTATGCGGCAAAACGGGCAAGGCGCGACCGGGGCACCAGACCCAATGCCGTTACCTTGCGGACGATTTTGAACCAGAGAGACAACCTCAAGATTATAGCGAGTCGCGCCACGGCAGGCGGAAGGCTTCTAGGAAACCGGCGTGGTGTTTTCGGGAACCACAGCAGGCAGAACCACCGCGGGCTTGATGTCCGGCTTTGGCTCCGCACTGGTCTTTATTGGCTCCGGACCAACGGCTGCAAGATTGGCGCCGGCAAGGACCATCAGTCCTGAGAGGAATGCCCAGAACATCAGCGTCACGGAGGTCACGAACGGGCCGTACACTTCCTTAAAATTCAGCCACGGCAGGGCAAGTACGTAGAGATATCGTGCCAGTTGCCAGAGGACTCCCATGGCCACGGCCGCCGGCAACACCTGTCTTGGGGAGACTTTCCCGTTCGGCAGAATCCAATAGACAAAGAAGAAGATGCACGCGCTAGCGACAATGGCGAACATCTTCAGCATGATGAAGACTGCTGTCTGAAAGACGACATTGCGGCTGTTGACCAGGATATAACCCAGAATGTACTTATTGCCGGCCGCGAACGCCGTGGAAAGCAGGGCGAGCAGGCCACATCCAAAGGCCAGCCCGAAGGAGACAAGCTGATTGCCGAGGTACGACCGGTTCCTGGCGAAACCCCAGATCCGGTTGAACGCCACTTCCAGCGGCAGAAAGACACCACTCGAAGTAATCAGCAGAAGGACAGCTGAGGCGATCTTTACGTGCTTGCCGTGGCTGCTGAGATTCCGCACGACCAACTCCTGCCCGGCGGGTAGATGGTCTCTGAGGAGGTCCATCATGGTGTCAAACATCAGTTGCGAGTGAAGAACCCCGCGGATCAGCCAAGCCATGAGAACTAAGAATGGAAAAAATGACAGGATGGCATTGGCGGCCACGGAGAACGCAAAAGTGTGCGCTTCGGTGTGCATCAGGTAACGCAGAGTGGGCCAGCCCCGTTGCAGGACCATGCTCCTCCAGGGTCGCAGAAAATAGGTTGTGGTGATGGGTTCCTGCGGCGATGCTGAGGGAGTGTTTTCCATGGGGTCTGCGAAGATCGTATCAAATACCGGAAGCATGTTGCGGTGGGCAGCCTATGCCGGGCGAATGTCCGCTGCTTCGGGCGGCCGCCGCACGTCTAAATAAAACGCTTTACAAAACGCGGAGTTACTGAATATCATGCGTTACCTCGCGGGGCAAGATCAAAGTGGGCTGAAAGGAGTAACTATTCGTGAAAGAGAAGGGAACGGTGAAGTGGTTCAACGGAGCCAAGGGTTATGGCTTCATTTTGCGGTCCACGGGAGAAGAGGTGTTTGTTCATTTCTCCGCCATCCAGGAAAATGGCTACAAGACCCTGAATGAGGGAGAAACGGTGGAGTTCGAACTCCTCAAAGGGCCCAAAGGCTTCCTGGCGGCGAACGTAATGCGCGGCGGCGCGAACTGATTTAATCGCGCGCTGTTTCCCGCTTTACATGATTTCCAGCGAGATGATCTGCGCCGGCCCGTCTTCCGCGGCTTCAACATAATTGACGGCGACACTGCGGTTTTGCGGTCCGCAACTGAAGCTTTCCGCCCGGATCACCACGACTTTTGCCGGGTCCGCCGCCAAAAGCTGCAGCGTCCCGCTGCCGGTCAGGACGGTGAATTTGACCTCCGGCTGGTGGGAACAGTCTACGTTCACGAGTTTGCCTTCCGCATGTGCCGTCTTATAGATATTGTCCCGCTTTGCCGCCAGGCCCTGCGAAGAAGCGCCGCTGTCCTCCATTTCCTGCAAATGGCTCCGGGCGGCAATCGCAATCTGGGGCTTTTCGCTGTTTTGCAGGCCGAGGAACAAAGTCCTGGCCGTTTCAGACTTGCCTTGAAGTACGTACAACTCCGCCAGGTTCACTGCGTAGGTTTCATTACCCGGGCTCAGGCCCAACGCGGTTTCATAGGCGGTGGCGGCAGGACCGGTCTTGCGCTGGCTCATCAGCGCGAACCCCAGCAGCGCAAAGCCATCTGCCATTGCTGGATTCAATCGCGTGACCAGGGTTGCTTCTTTCTCCATCTGGGGCCAGAGAGACGGGTCCTGCTTTTGCGCCATCAGCATGGCCCAGTAATAATGGACCAGCCAGTCCTGGGAGTCCTTCTCCGCCGCTTTTTGGAAATGCAGCATGGCTGCGTCAAAATCCCCGCGGCGCAGGAAACCATAGCCCAGTCCGCGATGCGCAATCACGTTCTCCGGGTCCTGCCGCAGGACCGTCTGGAACTCCTCGATGGCCTGCTCCTGGTAGTCCGTTTCGTGCAGGTGCAGATCGGCAAGCACGGCCGCGGTCCCCAACTGCGAGATCGGCGTGGTCACAAAGGATATCTTCTCCAGGCCATCCGGGAGGGGCTGGGAAATCGTCTTGACGCCCGGCTTGTGAAAGAAATCGGCAATACTGCTGTCAAACTCGCCGGGCTCCATGCCGAAGGCGCGCCGCATGGCGTCGGCCACCGGCACGTGATCGTTGGTGAGTTTAAAGTAGGTGATGGCGTCCTTCAGCCTGGCGTTGCTGAACAGATAATTCACCACCAGCCAGGATTGCGCGTAGAACAGCGTGCGATGGTTGTGATCGTCGTTGTAAACCGGCGAACCATGGGTGACGGCGAACAACGTCGTGGCCGGCATGAGGGTTTCATCGGCCAGGACCGACGAAACGTATTCGGGGTTCAAGCCCAGCACGGCCTGCTTCTGGTCCACCTTGATGGTGGAAAAGTACTCGGCAAAGCCTTCATCAAACCATGGCGGCAGAGCATTGCCGACGGTGCTGTGCAAGAGCAGGTGGGCATACTCGTGGAATACGGCACGCCAGCTGTTATTAGCCTCCAGATTGAGGACAATGTAATTCTTGTCCTGTCCTTGCTGATAGAATCCCGCGACAGTGAGAGGCCGGTCGCGGAATTTGGGAGCAAACTGGCTGATCTGCTTCTCGTTCCTGAATGCCACGATCTGCAACGGGATGGGTTGGGCTACATGCTTGCCCAGAAATAACTGGGAAAACACGGAACGCATCTGCTCAAACTGGAGCGCTACTTCGCGTCCGCGCCTTTCGCCGCCATCCGTCAACACGGAGAAATGGGACGATTTTACTTCCACCCACTGGTCCGCTGCCCACATACGGGCAGGACCACCGGCAATGATCACGGAAAGAAGGAACAAAACAAGGCGGCGCGACATCCATGCACCTCCCTCCGAACAATCTACAGGAATTCTGGACGGAAACAAAGCGTTCCGTGGGAAGAAGGCGGTTCGTCAGCGGATCACCGGCAGGGAGCGCGTCTCTCGCCGGATGGTCTCTAACTGACGCCGAGTCGGCTCGATGAGCTTGAAGCCATAGTGAAATCCCTCCCGGAAGTGGACCGTGGCATTAAGCGCCAGGGGCTCGGGCGCGTCGGGAAACTGGAATTCCACTTCGACCAGCTCGCCCAGGGGAAGGTCGTACGGCACGGTGGCCCCCAATCCGCCTTCGCTGATGTCCTTGGTGCGGCCGTAGATTCGTATGTTCGTCCGGATAATCAAGCGGAGGTCAATCGCGAAGCGGGCGTGTCCCCGCAGCGGCCAACGGCCCTGAACGAAATTACGCATACACAGGAAACATTACCATGGCGCATTGGCTGCCGAGGAGGAAAGGTTACCTCAATCATCGTCGTCAGATTGCGCTGGGGATTGCGCCGCCCGCAGCTTTTCCAAGGCCCACTGGGCATGTCCCGCTAGGACCGGGTCGGCGCCGGCAGCCATTTCTTCCAGGCGGGGGACGAATTCCTTTCGGCCGCTGTTTCCCATGGCAATCGCCACATTACGCTTCAGACCGGCATATTTGGCGCGCTTCACCGGAGATTCCCGGAATGCCTCCTGGAACGCCTCTTCATTCATTTCCGCCAGCCAGTCGAGATCGGGATGAAATAACCCCGGCTGGGCCTGAAACTCCGGCGCGAGCGTAAACGGCGCATTACCCGGCTTGTTGTTCCACGGGCACACATCCTGGCAGATGTCACACCCAAAGACGTGTTGCCCCAAAGCCTCGCGAAGGTCCAGGGGAATCTCGCCGCGCTTTTCGATGGTGAGATAGGATATGCAGCGCCGCGCATCGAGCTTTCCCGGAGCGACAATTGCCTGTGTGGGACATGCGTCAATGCAACGTGTGCAGCTTCCGCAGCGATCCGGCGCAGGCACGCCGGGGACCAGATCGAGCGACGTGAGAATGACTCCCAGAAAAAAGAACGACCCTTGTTTCTGATGGATGAGACAGGTGTTCTTTCCAATCCAGCCCAGACCGGCGTATTTAGCGTACACACGTTCCACGATTGGACCGGTGTCCACATAAGTGCGGGTCAATGCTTCCATTTTTTGCTGCAAGGCGAGTTCCTGGATCGCGCCTTCGACTGTCTGCAACCGGTCTTTGACGGCGTGGTGATAGTCTCTGTTACCCCAGGCATACCGCGAGATCCATCCACGACTTGGATCGTGGACCTGGGTCGAATAGGGTTGGTCCGTGTTGTAGTTCAGTCCGCAGACAACCACGGAACGTGCCCAGGGCGCCGCATTCTTCGCCGACGCGCGCCTTAGAGAGCCGGTTTCGGTGCGCTTCTCCAGGTAACGCATCTCTCCGGCGTTGCCTGCTTCAATCCACTCGCTGAATGCGTCCAGTTCGGCGAAATCCTCTTCGCGCAGGGAGGCGATGCCAGCAAGTTCAAAGCCTGCTGCGGCCGCGGCCTGGGTAACCGCTTGCGAAATCTGGTCGGAAGAGATCACGTGTCTGATTATCGCTCATCGGCGGGAGGGAGGTTGCTTGCTGCGCGGTCTCAGATTCCCAGTTTCTTCACTTCTTCGTTGTAGTACTTCCGGTAGAGAATGTCCCATTCCTGGGTGCCTTCAATGATGGTGCGCTTCTGGCTTTCAATCTTCTGGCGCGCGGCCAAATCAATTCTCTCTTCCTGCTTCAGCAGTTCTTCCAGCAGCCGTCGAATCTCCATGCGGATGCTGTTGCGGTCTTCGACAAAGTCCACCTGGTCTATTTCAGCCAGCGCGTCCGCGGCCGTGTGCGCCAGCTTGTTGACTTTGTCGCGGGACAGTCTCACAGGACCGCCTTGTATTTTCGCACCAGTTCGCCTTTGACTTTCTTGAACATCTCCTGGTAACTGGCGCCGGCCCGCTGCATTTCGTCCTGGTATTGCTCCAGGATCAAACGGACCTCATCATTAATACGGTCTTCGAGTTGCAGCTCTTCCAGCAGCGCAGCATTGAGCGCCTCGGAGACGCCGGAGACGTTCTTCGTCTCAATGAAGTCACCAGCGATAAGTTTCTGTGTTACCTGCCGGGCCAGATACCCGACATATTCTTTGGACAAGAGCATGCGTGTTGGGGTGTATGTGATTGAAAAGAATAGTGTAGCACACCGCAGTCTGGAGGGCCCTCAAGGCCGAAGCCGGCAGCTCAAAGGATGCGACCTGATCTTTTAATTCGTGTTCAACAACAGAAGCTTGAACTACATTCCTGACTAACGCCCCATTCCGGTTAACGGAACTCGTTGTTTTGTATGCGTCTTTTCCGCTGAAGTCTGGTAACTTGAGAACCACCCTTTCGCATGAAACTATTGTATGTACTCGGCCCCGCGCTGTGTTGCGTGGCGCTGGCTCAAGGAGCCTTGCGCGCCGCCGCGGAGCAATCGCTGCCTCTGCCTGATCACCCGCGTTTTGCCTTCCAGAAACTCTCGGAGCAACTTAGCCTTGCGACGGAAACAGTGACCTGTATGGTCCAGGACCAACAAGGCTTTCTCTGGATCGGGACTCAAAACGGGCTGTTTCGCTATGACGGCGCCAACGTCACGGAGTTCTCAGCAGCGCAGGGACTCAGCAGCATGCGTATTGTCCAATTGATCGTTTCACCCAAAGGAGAGGTGTGGGTTGCCACCGAGTTCGGTATCTGGAGATACGCGCGCGGCCGTTTTGAAGAATTGCTTTTGCCTGGCGGACACAAAATCCACCCCGCCTCGCAGATGGTGGCATTGGACAACGACAACCACGCGTATGTGATTGTTGACGACGGTGGGGTGCTCCGGCTCAATGTTGGGAACCCCGGCGATTTCGGAATGGTGCAGACCGAGCCGGTCAGCGAGCTGGTTCGTGCGCCCGATGATTCCATCCTGGTTGCATGGAAGGCCGTTGCAGGGAAGACAAAAGTCGGACGCATATCGCAGCGCGGCCAGGTGATTGAGGCCTTTCCCGGAGAGTTGCCCGAGCCAGAGGTGTTTGCTCTGGTGATGGATGGTTCGGGAGATGTATGGGCACGGACCGCCAGGCATTTCAGCCGCTGGGATCGCGCGCGCAAGCGCTGGATGAACGACGATGCCGGGATTCCCGGCGCTGTTGATTTCGGATATCCAACGGTTGACGGCAAAGGTGAGATTCTCCTGCCCACAATCCGCGGCCTGTACCGCCGAAACCATGGACGATGGGAAGTGATCAGCGAAAAAGAAGGCCTGGCTACGAATGCCGTTTTCGCCGCCTTCGAAGACCGCGATGGGGCGATCTGGGTAGGATTTGGCGGCGGCGGCGTGGAACGCTGGCCTGGTCCCAACGAGTGGCTGGGCTGGTCCAAACAGGAAGGATTGCCAGACTCTGTGGTGTGGACGATCGCCCGGGACCATCAGCGCCGCTTGTGGGTCGGTACCAACGATGGCCTGGGCATGTGGGACCCGCTCCAGCACAAATGGAAAATCTGGAGGGCAAAAGACGGCCTGGCCGGGGGAACGGTCCGCCAGGTGCTTGTGACGCCTGACGACAGTTTGTGGGCGCTCTGCATTCCCGGCGGTCTCACCCGTGTGGACTTGAAGACCCTGCGGCTGCAGCCGATCAAGGCCCCGGAGCGACCCAAGTCTCAAAATCCCGCTTACGCCAGGATGGCGGCCTCGCCGCGTGGCGGCGTGTGGGTGGGCGGCGCCGATTTCATTGACGAATATAAAGTGGCAGCCGGCCGCGTTACTCGCACTGTCATGCCGATACCGCATGAGGCCGAACTTGCCGTGTCCGGGCTCAGCCTGTCCCCGGATGGAGTAATGTGGGGCGCTGGGCGCAAGGGAGTAACGCGCTTTGACGGAAAACGCTGGCGGCTCATTACCGCGCGTGACGGCCTGTTGATGGACTTTGTCGATGTCATCCGTGCCGTCAGCGGGAGTGAAGCCTGGGTGAACTACTTCGAGCCCAAAGGGGCAACCCGGATCCGCGTTGGCAAAGATGGACGGCTGGAACTTAAACACTACAGTACGCGAGACGGACTGGCTTCGAACTCGCTGTATCTCATTGCCAATGATCGCAACGGCAACGTGTGGCTGGGTGGGGACCTTGGTTTGTCCATCGTGCATCCGGATGGCACAATCACCAACCAGGACCGGAGCTCGGGGCTCTTGTGGAATGACGTGAGCGCCGAAGCGGCGTTTGAAGATGCGGATGGCGGCCTCTTCATTGGCACCAGTCGAGGATTGGCCTACCGGCGGCCGAATACGCCCGCCACAAAGAACACGGTCCCGTCTACGGTGCTCACTTCCGCCACGTTTGCCGGGAAAGAAATGCTGTTCTCCCCCAATCCCCAGATTGTTTACAAGAACGGCACTTTCCATGCACATTTTGCCGCGCCGGCATTAGACGGCCCAACCGGCTTGCGCTGCAAATATCAACTCCACGGTCTGGAATCCGAGCCGGTTGAGACAACTCTGTCGCAGGTGCGCTATACAGCGCTGCCGGCGGGAGATTTTCTGTTTGAAGTGAGCTGCGGCTCCGCGACCCGCGGCTGGAGCTCGCCGGTGACCTACAAGTTTGTGGTTCTTCCGCCCTGGTGGCAACGCGGCTGGGCCCGTATTGCCTTTGGCGTACTGCTGGTCCTGTTCATTCTGTGGATCATTGCGCTTCGCACTCGCAACCTGGAGAAGCAGAGGCAGCGCCTGGAGGAAGCGGTCGCCGCCCGCAGCGCCGAGCTCTCCGCCGCCAACAAGCGTCTGGAGGAAGCATCTCTCAAGGACCCGTTGACTGGAGTCCGCAACCGCCGGTTTTTCGAAGTCACCACACCCCGTGACGCGCAGCAGACCATCCGCGCCTACCAGACAGCCAGCTCAACCGAACCTCCCCGAGACCGCGACCTGGCCTTCTTCCTGATGGACCTGGACCATTTCAAAAACACCAATGACACGTTCGGACACGCCACCGGAGATGAAGTCCTGGTCGCCGTGGCCCGCCGCCTGACCAGCGTGATCCGCGACACTGACGTGCTGGTGCGCTGGGGAGGCGAAGAGTTTCTGATCGTGTCCCAGGGAACCAGCGCGGAAGGGGCACAGCATGTCGCTCAGCGCATATTGGACGTAATTGGAGAAAAGTCCTTCGAAACCTCTGACGGGCACACCGTCCTGCTGACATGTTCGGTCGGATGGGCCGTATTTCCCTGGATCGTCAAGGTCCCCGTCGCGGTCCCGGTGGACGAGATCATCAAACTTGCCGACCGCGCTCTCTACCAGGCGAAACAAGACGGACGGAACCGCGCCGTTGGCCTCTATCCTGACGAGAAGCTGGAGGAATCGCCGCTCGGACAACAAAAGGCCAGACCGCGAGCTGTCCAGGTAATGGGGCCTGCTCCCGTGATGCCCCGGCCAGAAAAGAGAAGATAGTTTTGGAAACTGGGCAGGCAAGGGCTCGCGCTCCGGAGATGCCCGCATGAAGGGGTTTTTGCAATGGATCGCCACAGTGACGGTTGCATTGATCGTCATCGTGGGAGCGGAACGCGTGCCCGCGCTGAAACGGGCCGACACCTTCACTGAGCTGCACCGCCAGCCCCTGGTGGCGGTCACCCTGGCCGTCACCATCCTGGGTTTCCTGGTCTTCATGGGCGGGGCGATTTATTGGACGATCAAAGACGGCGCACCGGCCGGCGCTCAAGAAAACGGGGAAACCGGAGAGGCCGGGAGGAACCTAATGCCGGTTGCCGGCCAGCGTCCGTTCTTTTTCTGGTATCGCTTCTGGGGAAAAATCTGGGCGCAAGGATTTGAAGACCACGCCTCCTTCGCCGAAGTCAAACAGGCGCGCCACGGCTGGTGGGGTAATCCGCGCTGGAGAAGAAATTTTGTGCTCCTGGCGAGCGGCCTCACCATGGGCCTTGGCCTGTTCGCTTTCATGGCTGTGCTCGCCCCGGTCGGGATCAAATTGCTGATCGGCGCTGCCGTGCTGTACGCCGTCGTACGTCTCATCTGGGCCTTCTCGCGCGCGTAACCCGAGCCGGTGAGGTTAGCCGGCGACGAGCTAGAACGGGTTGACCTCGGGCAGATGAATCTTCAGCTTATAGCAAAGGAAGAGAACCAGGATCGCGCCCAGTGTGGAAAAAATCAGGCCGGCGGGATGATAGCGCTCGTTTTGCGGGCGCGAAAACATGTGGGTGACGGCGCCGCCGAGGATCGATCCGATGATGCCGAGCACGATCGTCCAAAAGATCGTCATATGCACGTGCATCACCGATTTTGCAATCACCCCCGAAATTAACCCGATCACAACATACCAGATTAAGTGAAACATGTTTTTTCCTCCAGCGTTTGGCTGCCGGGTCCCTTTTGCTGAAACGATTCTACTATTCTTGTTCCACCATAAGCCAGAGCATCAGGAATCACGGGAAGACGGGACGTTTTCCGTGATTCTTGTCTGCCAGGCCGGTATTTTTCCATTTTCCCACAATATCTTTGTCGCTGGTTCGTCTACAACAGTAGATGAAGGAGACGTTGATCTTTGATCCTGGAGCGCACGCAGGGCGGGCAAGACCAGCGGATCGCGGAAACGGTTGCGCGCGAACAGGCGCGGCTGCGAAACTTCATTCGCCGGCGGGTGGCGGACCGGGGTGATGCCGAGGACATCCTGCAGGAAGTGTTCTACGAGTTTGTGGAGTCCTACCGTCTGCTGAAGCCGATCGAACAGGCCGGCGCATGGCTGTTCCGCGTGGCCCGCAACCGGATAATTGATCTCTTCCGCAAGAGGAAGTTGGGATCACTGAGCGATCCGGCTGCAGTCGACGATGAAGGAGAGGCAGTCCTGCTGGAAGAGCTGTTGCCGTCTCCGGACGCCGGTCCCGAAGCAATCTACGCGCGCCAGGTCCTGCTTGAAGAACTGGACAGCGCCGTGGATGAGCTTCCGGAAGAGCAGCGCCAGGTATTCATCGCCCATGAAATTGAAGGCCGCAGCTTCAAGGAACTGGCTGCCGAAACCGGGCTGAGCATGAATACGCTGCTCTCGCGCAAGCATTATGCGGTGCTGTATCTGCGGCGGAGGCTTCAGGCCATCCACGAAGAGTTTACGAGAGAGTGAGGGCGTCAAAAATGAGAAGTCGTTGGATCGTGCGCGGAATCAAGATAGTGCTGATGATGGCAGCCGGTTTCGCGCTCTTCAGTTTTCTGGTCATGCGTCTGTGGAACTGGCTGGCGCCGGGAGTTTTCGGATGGCATCAGATCAGTTACGTGCAGGCTGTGGGGATCTTCATCCTCAGCAAGATACTCTTCGGCGGTTTCCGCGGCGGCTGGGGCCATGGCCGGCATTGGCGGCGTCGCATCACCGAGCGCTGGGAACAGATGACTCCCGAGGAGCGCGAACAGTTTCGCATGGGAATGCGAGGCCGGTGCGGCCAGGCCGCCGCTCGCTCCACGGTTGGCCGTGGGGCGACGCAAACTCCCGGAGTGGAGTCGCGATGAAGAACGGGCACGGAACCAAGTAGTCAAGGAGTACAGAAGTTATGAAGCATCTATTCGCCTTTCTGATCCTGATCATTTCCGTTGCAGCACGGGCCCAGGAAATTCCCCTGGACAGTTGCCGCCAGCTGCCGATCGTGAAAGTCACGGTCGGTCACCACCAGTTTCAATTCCTGCTCGATACCGGCGCCGGCATCACGGTGTTGAACCAGAAATCGTTTTCCTCGCCTGAGTCGACCGAGATCATGATGGACTCCTGGCAAGGCGCCGCCGTAACCAGCGCGCGCGAGGTTGTCCTGCGCGACTTCACGGTCGGAGAACAGTCGCTGGCCAACTTGAAGCTGCTGGCCATTGACCTGGCTTCCCTGGAACGCTCCTGCCTGAAGCGCGTGGATGGCGTGCTGGGCGCCGACCTGATCGCCCGGCTGGGCCTGACCATTGATTTGAAGAACCACGTGGCCAGTCTCGAGGGAAACTCGAAGACGCCGGAAGCACGAATCAACCAGCTCGAACAGCACCAGATGGCCTGCGAGCAGGCGTTCAATCGCTCGGATGAAAAAATGTTTGAAGATTGCCTCGACCCCAATGTCGTGCTGCTCACGTCCAAAGGCGACTACCACGGACGCAAGGCCGTGATGAAACACTTCAAGGAATCGTACTTCGGGCAGGATCCGCCGGTGCTCATCTCGATTACGCCGCGCGGCTGGCACGCCGTGGGCGGTGTGATCTGGACGGAATACGACATGTCGGTCACGGTGGGCAGCCAGGTCATGAAAACCCGCGGCACCGCGCTCTACCAGAAGACCGGAGAACGCTGGCTCATGTCGAACATGAATTATGCGGTCGCGGAGCCGCCCAAAGTAGCCGCGGGCGATAGGTAACAGAGAATAATTTCTTCCGCGCGCTCTTCACGCTACGATTTTCTACGGCCCCGTCTCTACGCCCAGTTTCTTTCCTGGTCCGCGACTATCCGCGTAAATCCGCGGTCAAGGCCTGTGCGAGTACACGCGTACGTAGTCCACCAGCATGCGTTGCGGGAAGGCCGTGGCGTCGTCAGGATTGCCGGGAAAATCGCCGCCGACCGCAAGGTTGAGTATCACGAAGAACGGATGGTCGTACACCCAGCGTTTGCCTGCCGGCAGATCGGCCGGTGTCCTCGTCGAGTAAAGATGACCGTCCACATAGAAGCGCACAACCTCCGGTTCCCATTCGATGGCAAAGATATGGAAGCGGTCCCGGAACTTCCCGTGTGGAAGGTCGTAGGTTGCCGTCAATGGGTTGCGGCCGGAATATCCCGGCCCATGCAGGCTGCCGAAGTTGGTTGACGCTTTCGAACCGTTGGCCTCCATGATGTCAATCTCGCCGCACGCCGGCCATCGTGCGGTTGCGATATCGTCGCCCAGCATCCAAAACGCCGGCCAGATTCCGCGTCCCGATGGAATTTTGATCCGCGCCTCAAACCGGCCATACTGCTGGCTGAACTTTCCGGCAGTCTTCATGCGGCCGGACGTGTAATTGCGTTGAACACCGTCCGGACCGGTGAACTGCTCCCGCACCGCCTCAATCACCAGCTTGCCGTTCTCCTGACGCACGTTCTGATCACGGGCCGTATAGTATTCCAGTTCATGATTGCCCCAGCCATTGCCGCCAGTCACCACGACCCACTTCGTTGCATCCGGCGGCGCGCCCTTGGGGCCGTTGAATTCGTCGCTCCATGTCAACACCCACTGCTTGCTGACGTCCGAGGCAAATGACGTCGCAACCGAAACCGGCTGTAACCGCTGCGGCTGCGGGGCCTGCACACAAACCAGAATGAAGGCGGCGAATACGCTGGGTTTCATTTGTGGTCGTTCACTTCAATCCAATACCCGTCGGGGTCCTGAAAATAGACCTGATGCACGCCGTCCGGCCGCACTCTCGCTGTCTTGCCGTCACCGTGAACGCTCTGGCGATAGGGAATGCCCAGGTGATCGAGGCGGGCGACGAAATCGGAGAAAACAGCTACCCGGAAGGCGAGATGAACGTTGACATCGTGCTCCGCCGCAGAGGTCGCACCTGCTATCACGTGAAGCTGGTCGTGTGCGCCGATGCGGTACCAGATGTGCCGGCCATCGTGAAACGGCTCGGGAATCCTCTCCAGTTCCAGGACCCTATCATAGAAGTCCGCACTCTTCTGCATGTCGCGGACGTACACCGCCGTGTGGTCGAACTCCGGCCGTTGGTTCGCGGGCCCGGATTGGGCCGCGACATGCGAAGTAAGTGAGGCGGCAAGCAACCAGACCAGGATGATTTTCTTCATCCCGCTATTTTACAGACCCCGTTCGTGTTTGCCGCAGTGCGTTGAACATATTCGTTCCGGCGTCCCGCAGCCAATTAATTCTTATTGACGAGCGGCCGGCCGTTGATAGAGTTCAATCGTGTATCCGTCGGGATCTTTCACGAAGTTGGTTCCGTCGACGATGCGAGCGGGAGGATAGCCAGCCGCTGCCACACGCTCGGCCATCTTGCGGGCGTTCGGAACGACAATGGTGATACTACCGAACTCCGTGGCTCCTGGTTTGATTTCGCCTTTGCGAATGACGATCAGCGTGTCCGCGCGGACGTCGCCGGTCATACCAAGAAGATACTCGACGGGCTCACCCTGGGCGGGAACCTTGGCATCGACTTTCAGTCCGAGAACTTCGGTGTAGAACTTCTTAGAGCGCTCCAGATCGCTGACGCGAATTCCGAGACCCGCCACGCGAATAGGCTTTACATCGTCAGGCATGGCAGGAACGGCGGGAGCTGCTGTTTGCGCCAGCGCCGCGGCGGCGAAGACGCTGCCGAGCAGGCTGGCCGCTGATAAGAGAAGCGAACGATGGCTCAAAGCATTTCCTCCCAAAGGTTACTGGCGGTTGTTGGTAGAGCTGGCGGGGGGTGGAAGAATTACGGCGTTCGGTCCCGCCTGGACCTTGGCATTGGGGTCAATGACGATGCCATCGACGATCTTGATTGGATACGCCGGTTGCGCAACTTCCTTCGGCGCGATCGCTTTGTAGGATTCAACCGAAGCCACCTCTTTGTTTCCATCCGGCGCCATGACAAATGCAGGCAGAGCGTCGATGCGGAGCGCGAACGAGATGTGGGTCTTCTCGCCTCCGGGTCCGGTCGGGCTGTAGTCGGCATTGCGGCGCAACGCGTAATAGACCGCCGGCAACTGCACCCACGTCAGCACCTCGATGACCGTACCACGGGCGTTCACCCAACCCTTGTAAACCGCTTCCCATGGGCGATAGCCGCCGACATATCCTGTGAGGGAGCCGTCCGGCTTCATCTCCAGATCCACCCGTGCGCGCAGCAATTCCAGATCGCGGGTGTACGACGGGTCCCGCAACATGATGTCCGCTGGAGCCGTCGAGATGATCCTGCCGTTGGCTGTGCGGGCTGGGAGTACGCCTTCATACCTCTGGTGGGGTGCGATGCGGAAGGTATAGTCTCGGGCAATGTTGCCAAGGCCGTCCTTGACCATCTTGTCGTTGCTCATATAAAAGCCGACCTTAACGTGGTCGTCGTTCATGGGATCGGCGCCCTGGCCGGCCACCACGATGACCGTGGTCCACGCGCCATTCCGCATTTCGTCGTTGAAATTGAGCGCCCCACTCGAAAGCCGGTGCGGACCGCGATAGGTCTTCCAGCACCCGAGGGCCTTATAGAAGTTGTTGTCTATGCCCTTCTCGCCCGTCGGGCTGGTGAAGCCGGTTTTCTCATCACCATCCAGATTGATACCTTCGGCAATCGTGCCCGACATGCTCTCCATCCCGGGATCGGGCGTTGTGGTCGGGTTGACATAGACGTTGGCCCGGTCCTTTCCTCGGAAGGCCATCTGATTCTGGCCGTGAACGGGACTGCGCGTCGGGTTAGCGGGATTGCGAAGCCACTTCGCCTCTTCGAGCGTATATCCCGCATCCACCAGGACTTTGACCCAGTCGGGCGACGGATTGGTCCCTTTGGGACAGTCGGTCCCAGGATCAATGACGCCGGTCTTGGCGCCGTAGTACATCGCCGGCTCGTTCCATTCGACGACGTAGGTCTTCGTCCATTTGACGGACGGGGATCCCTGCTGCGACACGGCGGAGCCTGCGAACCCGATGGTTATCACTGCCGCTGCGGCCGCGATCAAGTATCGCTTCATTGCAGCCCCCTCTCTCACGCGATGACTTCTGTAATTGGGCGCGCGGTTTTCATCGAGCCGGAGCCGAACTCGCCGACCGGGGCCCCGACCAGCTGTTGCGCTGTCAGCGAGACGCGCGTGACTGATTCGCCCACCGCATGGACGTGCTGACCAGCCTTATGCCTGCCGCCGGCCTTGCCAGCCAGGAACATCGGGATGTTGTCGATGGAGTGGATCTTGGCGTATCCCGTGTCGCTGAACGCCATGATCAGGCTGTTATCGAGCAGGGTGCCTGCACCCTCCTTGATACCGTCTAATTCAACCAGGAAGTCGCCAAAGGCCTGCATGACCATGCCGGCAAGCATACTCGTCTCCGGCTGGTAGCCGAGTTTGGCGTCGGTGGGTTCGTCATGCGTGATCTGGTGATAGATCTTGCTCTCTCCCGCAACGTAAGTTTCCGAGAGGCCCGCGGTATGGACGAAGTTGAACACTCTGGTTTGGTTGCAGGCCAGACCCAGAGCCAACAGTTTGGCCATGGCCCTGGTGTTGGCGCGGACGGAGTCGACCGAAGCCGACCGCGACGTCTCCTTGGGTGCCGTGGGCACTACGCAAGCCTCGCATTTCTCCGGTTTCTGAAGCTGGGTTGCCAGCTGGTTCTCCATCTCGCGGACGGAGGTGAAATACTGATCAAGCTTAACCTGGTCGGACTTGCCGACACCTGCCATGAGAGCCTGGCGCTGGTCCTTAATCGCAGAGAGCACACTCTGACGAAGCATGATCGAGGGGTCCGGCTTCCAATTGTCGCTATTGGGGTCCTGAAAGCCGGCGCCGAATAGCCTGGTGTAGAGGCTGAGCGGCGTGGTTTCCGGCATGGCGAACGTAACTCCGGTGCGTGTCGAATAACTGACAGGTTGACGGGAAACCGATGCGTCGATGTCGAGGACTTTGAAGCGAGTGGATCCACCGATGGCATCGGCGATCGTGGAGTCGAGAGAGGGACCGTCAAACCGGCCTGACGCGGCCGGCGCGATGCCGGAAAGAATCGACGCATGGCCGCTCCAGTGGACCAGGTTGGGTCGCCCGTCCCCGATCGCACGGAAGCCGGAGAAAACCGACACCTTGTCCTTGACGGGCTTCAGCGATTCCAGCTCCGGCATGATTTCATAGCCATAGCCAGTCTTGCTGGGGACCCAGCGTGTGCCGCCCGTAGGGGTGTCTGTCAGCCCGAGCCCCCAGAAATAAGTGCCGAACCTGACCGGCAGCTTTGCTCCATCGGCGTACACGATGCCATTGCCGTCGAGGAACCGGTCGAGGATTGGAATGCTTACGCAGACAGCTGTACCCTGCAGCATGCCACGTAAGAATGAGCGCCGATTGAAACGCAAGCTCATGGAGCTACTCCTTTGGATGTTTTAAGGGGCGCCTTTTCGGCCGCCGCAGTTGAGGACATAGGCTCGGCTCCGCCCGGAACCACGACCTTGAAGAACTCGGGACTGGACGCGATCTGTACGATGAGATCGGGAAGGCGATATCCGTTGCCGGCGAAAGCTTTGGTTTGGTTGAGGAGATAATCTTCGTCCTGCGCGTCTGCCTCCCGGCCGGCGCCGTAGGCGTAGACATTGCGCACCAGACAGTCGGGGACCCTTGGGTCATCGCGTAAAAACTGGCCGAGACCCTGTGCGCCCTCGAATTTCGCGCCGTTGATTCCGGCACTCACATCGATCGTCGCCCCGTTCTCCGTTGTCCGCAGCTGTCCCAGTCCATCAAAATGCTCAAGCGCAAGCCCCGGTGGATCGGTGCGACGATGGCACACGGCGCAGCCAGTGTTCTGCATGTGATCGAGCAGCCGGGCGCGAACAGTCCCTTTGCTGCTGTCCCGAACCCTGGAGAAATCCACATCGGCCGGAGGATCCGGGGTCTCCGTGCACATGAAAATTTCATACAGCTTTATGCCGCGCTTGGTGGGAGAGGACGTTCCCGGGTGAGCGAAGAGGGACAGAAAACTGACCTGGGTGAGAATACCCGACCGCTCCGCAGACGCCGGAAACGTGTAGGGGGCCCAGTCGCTGGAGGAAGTGAACGGTGTACGGTAGACCGAAGCCAATGGGCGGTTAATAAAGGTGTCGTTGGATGTGAAAAGGTCGCGATAATCCGCCTTTTTGCGGACCAGCAAGTCGATGGCCGTCTTGAGAGTCTGTTCCTTGGCGCTATCGGCTACCGACTGGTTGAACTTGGGATAGATCGCCGGGTCCTTGACCAGGTTCTCAATTCCATCGAGCTGCAGCATGTCTGTGAAGAAAGCGCGAGCGCCATCCTCAAAACGTGGAGACTCGACCATGCGATTGAGCTGTTGTTTGAGGCCGGCGTCGGTGTGGATGGCCCCGCTGCGCGCAGCGGCAAGAAGCTCCTGGTCCGGTGACGAGTCCCAGAGGAGGAACGACAAGCGGGCAGCTTTGGTGTAGCCGTCGAGCCGGTATTGGTGCGGATGGGCCGGATCGGGTTCGGCAGTCTCCACCCTGAAGAGGAACTCCGGAGCCAGCAAAAGGCTGGTCAACGCAAGTTTCAGCCCTGCATAGAAATCGTTCGACTGTTTCGCTCCCGTTGACGCCGTGCGCAAGCGGGCCAACGTTTCGGATTTTGTCAGAGGGCGGCGAAAGAGTCGCTCACCATATCTTTCTATGAAGAGACGGGCGCAAGCGTCATCGGCCCGGGCAGGATCGGCCGGCTTACATGGGACCGAAGCAGCTCTTTGCGACACGCCCAGCACCTGGTCGGATATGGAGCTTGCCAGGACGAAGTACTGTTCGAAACCGGAAGACGTCAGCGACAGCTGGGCGCTTCCGATGGCTAACAGTCTATCGACTCGCTTTTCCGGCTCGAAGCGCGCGTTGATCTTGATCGCGGGACCGAAAACATCAGCGATCGTGTGCCGATACTGGGTCTCGGTAATTCGGCGAAGGGCTACTTTGACCGGCATCGCCTCGCCGGACGCCGGCTTCGGAGCTGGGACGGGAGGGGCGGCGAAAGCGAGTGCTCCGATGAAGGCGCCAATACCCGCCCAACGTGCTTTCTTGGGAATAAGCAATTTGAGTTCCCCCGTAATGCGCTGGAAGCGCCAAGCGGGCCGCCCGGGCAAATTCCAATTGGCCTCGGCCGTAGGGGTTCAGGCGGCTGCACTAATGTAGTACAAGATCGTTGCAACTTGCAACAAAATTACGTATTGCTCCTTGAGTTGGAGGCCGGTTCTGTAGCAAAATTGTTTACGAAGCTACCGGCATGAAGAAAATCGTCAGGGAGGAAGGTCCCATTCCTGCACTCAAAAAACGCTTTCAAAAGCTTGCCTCCTACCGTCTGCACAAACTGGCCGGCATGTCCGACCGGTTCATTGAGCTGCGCTATCGCCGTAAGTTCGGGCTGCGTACCCCTGAAGTGGGGATTATGGCGGTGGTTGGAGCGTCGAGTCCGGTGAGTTTTAAGATGACCTGCGTCGAGACCGATCTGGAAAAGAGCAAAGTCAGCCGCGTTGTGGCGCAGTTGCTCAATAAGGGTCTATTGAAGAAACATGAGGACCAGGCCGACCAACGCTCGTTTCACCTTACCCTGACGGCCGCCGGCAAAAAACTGTATTGGGCCATGTATGCTGACGCCCGCGCACGAAATGAGGAATGGATTGCCGTTCTACCTAAGAAGCAACGGGCGCAATTCCTAGCGTCCCTGGAGCGCCTGATGCACCATTCGCGAAAGCTCCTGGAGGAAGAACGCAAGGCCGGCGCTGCCGTTCGCCCGACCCGAAGCGTCAAAGCCTGAACGAGCACAGTCAAACGCACAGTTATCCTGCTGAGCGAGGCGGCAGGACCTCGAAGCCCTCACCGCCTCACGCGCAGTTCAAAAAAGGGACAGACTACGAGTCGTCCCGCTTTGCGGACTAAGGTCCTTCGATTCCTTGGCGATCAGGGCTTCGGATCGAGTTTAAAACCAGTAAAAACGGAAAAAGCGGCCAGCGCCTAACCCATTGAAAACACACACAATTCTCCCATTGACTTTCGCAAGGGCTTCGCGGTACCATGCGCGCCGCATTCGGAGCAATTAGCAGTGAGCAAATGGCAATATGAAGAAGCAATTGGCAGTTAGCAATTAGCAAAACCCGGGAAACATCCGATACAGCCAGCCCCGCCCAGGCGGGCCGCAGAGAACGATCTTTGAAAACCTAAAGCGAGGAAAACCATAGAACCATACCACTGATGACACTGATTCTGACTGATCAAGAACATCAGCGTTATCAGTGTTATCAGCGGTATGGTTTTCCGATCGCGGCGATCACGTGCGATGACGGCGATCACGGCGATGCCCCCTGTTCTTCCCCTGTTCGCTCCCTGTTCCTCCCCTGTTCCTCCCCTGTTACGAATCGACTTCGTCCGGGAAAAAGGTTCACGAAAGGCCCGTGGAATCGAGGTTTTGCATGTCTGGAGTATCCAAGCACTCGCGTTCTCCCCTGTTTTTTTCCCTGTTAGCAGGGGAGCGGCCGAGCGGTTGAGGCGCCCCGCAAAGTCCGATGAATCGGCGCTAATGTACCACTCGAGGGTGAATTGTCAACCGTCTTCGCGCTCCACCGCGAAACAGCGGAAGAACGGCCTTTTCATGGACGTGAAAAGGGATTCATGAGCAGCTGGCCTCAAGCCAACAAATTCTCGATCTTCACCGGCAGTTCCCGCACGCGAACTCCCGTTGCGTGATGGACCGCCGCCGTGATGGCGGCGGCGAATCCAGCCAGGCCGATCTCGCCG
>DATMPO010000049.1:0-54331 GCA_035567035.1 Verrucomicrobiia bacterium
GCCGACATCAGCGCCATGCCGACGGTGCCGAAGAGAATCAGCGCGTAGTACTCGCCGCTGCGGATATTTTGCTGGTCAAGGTATTCCAGCGAGGCCAGAATGCAGACTGCGGAGATAGCGGGAATCAGAATGTGGAAGAAGATGCTGAAGCTGTCCACGCGTACCATTTCGAACCATCCGCTGGAACCGGAGATGCTGGTCTGGTAATAGGCGGCGGCAATCGCAGCCAGGGTGCCGAGCAGGGAAAACACGCCCAGCCCCTTGCGGCTTACTTTAGGCCCGAGTAGCGGGTCCACCAGCATGACGACAATGCCGAAAGCGGTAAGCACCAGTTCGGGCAGGATGCAAATGTAGTCGGTAGTTGAAATTTGCGTCATCTATTTTTGTCCACCGGCTGCAGTTACAACGGACGCAGGCTGCACAACTTGCTTGATGTTCTTGGCGACGGCCGTATCAATCGTCTTCATCCAGTAGGGCGAAGCCACGCCCATTACCAATGCCATGATGGCCACCGGCCAGAGGGATATCCGCTCTCGCGTGTCAATATCGGCCAGGCTGCGGTTTTCGTCGTGGGTGATCGGCCCGTAGAAGACTCTCTGGTACATCAAAAGCAGGTACGCCGCACCGAAAATCACTCCGGTCGTGCCCATGATGCCGTAGATCATCTTGTACTGAAACGCCCCGCTCAGCACCAGGAACTCGCCCACAAACCCGTTGAGTAGCGGCAACCCCACGGAAGAAAGCACGGCAATCATAAAGAAGGTGGCGTAGACAGGCATGGGCGTGGCCAGGCCGCCGAACTCTTTGAATTCGTAAGTGTGCTTACGCTCGTAAAGCATACCCGCCAGCATGAACAGGGCGCCGGTGGAGACGCCGTGGTTCAGCATCTGGTAGACCGCGCCGTCGGTACCGGCTGGGGTGAACGTAAATATTCCCAGAACGACAAAACCCAGATGGCTTACGGAAGAGTACGCAATCAGCTTCTTGAGGTTCGGTTGGACCAGGGAGAGCAGAGCGCCGTAGATGATGCCGATGATCGCCAGGGCAATGATCCAGGGAGCGTTGCGTCGCGCATGGTCGGGAAACAGTCCAACGTTGAAACGCAGGAGACCGTATGTGCCCATCTTCAACAGGACGCCCGCGAGCAAGACCGACCCGGCGGTCGGCGCTTCTACGTGGGCATCGGGTAGCCAGGTGTGCAGGGGGAACAGAGGGACCTTCACGGCAAAAGCAACAAAGAATCCGAGGAAAAGCCACTGCAGAATGTCGGTATTGATCTTGCCTGGTTGAATCGCGGTGCGGATGGTCTCGTAGTCAAAACTGCCGGTGTGCGTGTAGAGCCAGAGGATCGCGGCCAGCATGAAGACGGAGGCGACCATGGTGTAGAGGAAAAACTTTACCGCGGCGTAGATGCGGCGCTCGTGGCCGTACATGCCGATCAGTAGCGCCATGGGAATGAGTGTGGCTTCCCAAAAGACGTAGAAGAGGAACATGTCCAGCGCCAGGAAAACGCCAATCATGGCCGTCTCGAGCAGCAACAGGAGGATGAAGAATTCCTTGACGCGGTCATGAATGGATTTCCAGGAGACCAGCACGCCCAGCGGAACAAGGAACGTGGTCAACACGGTCAGCCACATGGAGATGCCGTCAGCTCCCAGGTGATAGAAGATGGTCTTGCCGATCCAGAGCTGTTTTATTGGGAACTGGAACCCGCTCGCGCTGGCGTCAAGATGCAGCGGCAGATAGAGAGAGAAGCCGAACGTCACCAGCGACAGCAGCAGCGCGGCCCAGCGAATGACGCGGTCATTACGCGGCATCACCATGAGCAGTACGGCGCCCGCAGCAGGAAGGAAGGTGACAAGAGTGAGGATTGTGCCGCTCATTGGATCACCGTCCAGATCATGTACGCGATGACCACAGCGCCGCCGGCAGCGACCCAGGCCGCGTACGAGCGTATGTTGCCGGACTGCATCTTACGCAATTCACCGCCGATGTCTTTGGAAAGCTGTCCTGCGCCGTTGACCGTGCCGTCAATCACTCCCTGGTCCACTCCGCGCCACAGTACGATGGTAGAAAGGGCCACCAGGGGTTTGACGAAAAGAAGATCGTAGGCTTCGTCCACATAGTACTTTTGCAGCACCGTCGTGTAGATGCCATGCATGCGAGCCGTAATGCGGGCGGGAAGCTCTGGCCGTTTGTAATAGAGGAGCCAGGCAAAGAAGAATCCGGCGGTCGCCACACCTACGGAAACTCCCGCGAATGCCAGCTCCATGGATCGATCAGTAATCTCAGGTGATTCCGCAATCGTATGAATCGCTGGCGCAAGAAAATGCTCAAACCGGCTGGAGCCGCCCATCGCTTCCGGTACGCCGACCCATCCTCCAACGATTGAGAGTCCGGCCAGGATTACCAGGGGCGCGAGCATGATCCATGGCGATTCGTGCACACCAGAACCATGCGAATGATCGTCAGCGTAGCCATTTAGCGGAGACCGCTGCGCGTGGGCGTCTTCAGCGTCAACGTGTTCCGTTCTCGACTCGCCAAAGAAGGTCATAAACCAGAGGCGGAACATGTAAAAGGACGTCAGGCCAGCGGTGATGATGCCCACAAACCACAATATCGGATTGTGAAGGTATGCCTGCCAAAGGATTTCGTCCTTACTGAAGAACGCGGCGAACGGAGGGAAGCCGGCAATGGTAAACGTGGCAACAGTGACCACCCAGAACGTCACCGGGATTTTTGTCCGCAACCCGCCCATGCGGCGCATGTCCTGTTCCCCGCCAATGGCGTGAATCACCGAGCCCGCGCCCAGGAAGAGCAGAGCTTTGAAAAACGCATGGGTCATCAAGTGAAAGATACCGGCGGAATAGGCAGCCACGCCGCAGGCCAGAAACATATAGCCGAGCTGCGAGACTGTAGAGTAAGCCAAGACACGCTTGATGTCGGTTTGCGCCAGGCCTATGGTCGCCGCAAAGATGGCCGTCAGGCAGCCGATGAGAGCAACGATCTCCAGCGCATGAGGCGCGCGGCTGAAGATGGCGCTGGAGCGCGCGATCATGTAAATGCCCGCCGTGACCATGGTGGCGGCGTGGATGAGAGCGGAAACCGGTGTCGGGCCTTCCATGGCGTCCGGCAGCCAGACATATAACGGAATCTGCGCCGACTTGCCGGTTGCACCGAACATCAAGAGCAGGGCGATTGCAGTCAGCCATCCCCAACCAGCCTCGGGCGAGATTTGCTTGACTTGCTCGAAGACACCGTCTGCGCCGCCAAAATTCAGCGTCTTGAAGTGCTGGATAATCAAAAACATTCCCAGCAAGAACGCAAAGTCGCCAATCCTGTTAACGATAAACGCTTTCTTGCCGGCGTTGGCAGCAGAGTCCTTGAGGAAAAAGAACCCGATCAGCAAATACGAAGCCAACCCCACGCCTTCCCAGCCCACAAACATCAACAGATAATTGTTGGAGAGTACCAGAGTGAGCATGAAGAACATGAAGAGGTTCAGATAGGCGAAGAACCGATAATAGCCGCCTTCGTGCGCCATGTAGCCGACAGAGTAGACGTGAATCAGAAAGCCCACGCCGGTCACCACCAGCAGCATTACCGTGGAAAGCTGGTCAAGATAAAAACCGAACGGAACGTGGAATGTTCCGGCGTCGATCCAATCGAAGGGCAGGGCTCGGTCGTAGGGCAAACCAAGTTGCTGTCCGAGAATGACCGCCCGCAGTGCCCAGGCGAACGAAGCCCCTGTAAACAGTAAGGCCACCGCGGAGACCACGCTGTTCTTGAAGCGACGCCCGAACAGACCATTGATGGCCGCACCGACCAATGGCAACAGGGGAATCAGCCAGAGCTTTAATGTGTCTTGGGTCATAATTTCAGCAGGTTCACCCGGTCAACGTTCAGCGTTTCACGCGCGCGAAACACAGCAATGATAATGGCCAGTCCTACCGCGGCTTCGGCCGCCGCTACTACCATCACGAAAAAGACAAAGACATGGCCGCTCAGTGCCGGTAACTCTCCGGCTGGAGAGTGCTGGTTCCAGTAATTGGCAAAGGCCACAAAGCTCAGGTTCACGCCGTTGAGCATCAGTTCAATGGCCATGAAGATGGTGATGATGTTCCGCTTGAGCAGGAAAGCAAACGCCCCCAGGCAGAACAGAATCGCGCTTAGAATCAGGTACCAGGAAAGGGGGACCATCAGCTCTCCTTCCTTCCCAGCACCACCGCGCCCATGATGGCAATCAGGATCAGCACTGAGGTGACTTCAAACGGCAACAGGAATTCTCTAAAGAGCAAGCGCGCAACAAGGCGGGTTTCGCCAAAGTTCGATGGTCCAATGGCCACGGCCCCAAGCTGTGGATTACTGTGCACCATGATCCACGTGAGGAGTCCGGCAACCACAGCCACTGCGGGACCACCCAGTGTCAGGGCCACGTGGCTGCCGCGCGTTCGTTCTTCCGCTCCGGCGTTCAAGAGCATGATCACAAAAACAAACAGCACCATGATGGCGCCGGCATAAACGATGACCTGGATGGCGGCGACAAATTCCGCCCCCAACAGCAGATAGATCAAGGACAGCGACGCCATGACGACCACCAGAGAGAGCGCGCTGTTAATGGGATGGCGCTGCACGAGAAGATTAATCGCGCCCGCCACGCAAATCAGACCGAAGAAAATGAATAGCGCCTGATGGACCATGATTTATCCCCACACCGCCACAATAAGACTGGTAACGATGATGTTGGCAATCGCCAGCGGCAAAAGAAATTTCCAGCCAAAGGCCATGAGCTGGTCATAGCGGAAGCGCGGCAACGTGCCGCGGATCCATATATAGAGGAACATGAAGAAAAATATCTTGACGGAAAACCAAATTACGGGCAGCAGCGCCTGCAGCAACTGTGGCAAATGCAGAAAAGTCAGCGCCGGGCCATGCCATCCGCCGAAGAAGAGCAGCGTGGCCACGCAGCCCACGGTGATCATGTTCACGTATTCCGCCATGAAGAACATGGCGAACTTCATCGAGCTGTACTCGGTGTGGTATCCGGCGACCAGTTCAGTTTCCGCTTCCGGCAAGTCAAACGGAATGCGATTGGTTTCGGCAAACGCGGCCATCAGGTAAATGAAGAACGCGACAAACTGCGGAATAATAAACCAATGAGGCAGAAAAGTATTATGTCCGCCGAGAGACCAGCTACCGCTTTGCCTGTCTACGATCTCCCGCAGACTCAGAGTCCCGGCCAGAAGCAGCACGCCGACCAGCGAGAGACCCAGGGCCAGTTCATAGCTGATCATCTGCGCGCTGGCGCGGAGAGAGCCAAGCAGGGAATACTTGCTGTTAGACGACCAGCCCGCGAGAGCGATGCCGTAGACGCCAATCGAGGTCGCGCCCAGAATTATGAGCAGGCCAATGTTGATGTCCAGCGGATTCGAGCCAGCGTGCTCCACGCCGGTGATTTGCAGCGGGGTGCTCGCGCCGCGGATGCTGATGGATTCGCCAAAGGGAATCACGGCAATCGAAATCAGGGACATGGTCAGGGCCAGCGCCGGGGCCAGCAGGTAGAGGCCCTTGTGCACGTAATCCGGCACCAGGTCTTCCTTGAGGATGAACTTTACTCCGTCCGCCAATGGCTGCAGCAGGCCGAACGGACCCACGCGCGTGGGGCCCCAGCGGTTTTGGATGTGGCCGACCACTTTCCGTTCCAGCCACGTCATGTAAGCCACGCCGGTGAGCAACAGAAAAATCACCAGGACGATCTTAATGACGGCGAAGATGATGAATATTGTCATGTCTCAGTTCGTTTACACACCGCGGCGTTCTTGAGTGCCTAACAGCAATACTGAACCTGGTTTCCCAACAGGAACTAAAAAACAACTTCAGTCCGCCATCACTTCCTTGCTGGCCGCATGTGTTTCCCGGCTTTCCAGGACTGAATTGAGCGTCTTGGAATAGCGGCCCAGCGTTCCGGAAGTAAAGAGCGTGTCGTTGGCCGGGACGATCTGTGCCAGGCCGTCGTCTGCGCTCGCTCCGGCGTTGCTTTGCTCGGCGGCGGTCACGTGCTGATCGTTGCCGGACAGCAGGTGGAGCCGCGAAAATTCGTAGCCTGGCACCAGGCGCTGGATCTCATCCAAAATTGCCAGCGCGTCAAAGGGGCTGAGCCGGGGCTCAAGATTGTTGGCGGCCAGCCAGACGGAATGGCGGTCAGCTTCGCCTGACTGCGCGCCGCGGGTCTGGCCCATGTCCGCGCGAACGCCGCCGCCAAACGGTACGAGTTTGCGCAGGTCGGCGCTCATACGTTCGGCGACGCGGACGATGATCTCAAAATCGCTCTTCGTGCCGGCCAGGTCTCCCGCCTTCTTGAGCAACTGAAGATCGCCGCAGGTATTGGTAAACGTCCCCGCCTTTTCATAGGCGGACGCGGCAGGCAGCACAACATCTGCCAGAATAGCCGTCTCGGTCAGGAAAAGTTCCTGGACCACCAGAAACGTCTTCTTCAGCGCAGCCGGATCAAAACTGTAGTCAGCTACCGGATTGGAGCCGACCACGTAGAGCGCAGCGAGCTTGCCGTTCTTGCATGCCTCGACCATCTGCGGAAGGGACAGGCCTTTTGTGGTGGGCACCGTGCCCCATTCCTCGCTGTACTTGTGAGGTCCATTCGCGGCGACATATCCAGGCAGCAGATCGGGATAGAGACCCATGTCAGCGGCGCCTCGCGAGTTGGCGTAATCACCCAGGCAGACGAATTTGGCGTTGAGGCCGGTGCCGAACTTGACCAGCGCCGCAATGTCCGGCCCACGCAACTCGGAACCAAAAACGATGACCAGATTCCGCTGGGCGCGTAGATCGTCGCGAAGCTGTCTCAGGGATTCATCGGAAGCGCCAGCTTTGGTCAACGAGTCAGCAGCGGTGTCGTCGCCATTGAGGAAGGCCACGCACTTGCCTTCGCCGCCTTCAGGAATTTGCACGAAGCTCTTTGCCTGACGTTGCAGTTTGATGGAGTGAGAATTGATCACATACAGCGTGGCCTGGTTCAGGCGCACGTTGGAGCGGATGTTCCACGCCAGCAGGGGATGTTGTTCCGTGGGATCGTTGCCAATCAGCAGGATGGATGGCGCGACGGCCACGTCGCGCATGGTGGCGGTCGCGTCCTTCTTTCCGGCGACCGCGCGCGCGAACCCGACGAAATCTGCGGTCCGGTGATGGTCCAGATTGTTGGTCCCAAGCACCGTGCGCGCAAACTTCTGCAGAAGATAATTCTCTTCGTTGGTCGTGCGGTTGGAGCCGATCACGCCAATCGATGCTCCGCCTTTGCCGTCGCGAATTTCGCGCAGACGTTTGGTGGCATATTCAATGGCTTCTTCCCATGTTGCCGGAGTGAGTTTGCCGTCTTTGCGGACCAGCGGTTGGCGCAGGCGGTCCTTGTGGTCGCTGAAATCAAACGCATAGCGTCCTTTAATACAAAGGAAGTCGCCATTGATGCCGCTTTTGTCGCGGTTGTCGCCCCGCACAATGTCCATTCCGGTGTCTGACCGGCGCACGCCGAGTGTTGTCTTGCAGCCATCCCCGCAGTGCGTACAGACGGTGCCGACGTGCTTCATCTCCCACGGACGGGTCTTATAGCGGTAGGCCTCGGAAGTCAGCGCCCCAACGGGGCAGATATCAATGCACATGCCGCATTCTTCGCAGTCCAGATGGTCGCCCCCATTGGGAGCGATCACCGAGCCGGAACCGCGGTTCTGAATGCCCAGAGCGGCAACGTCCATGCCCTCCGCGCAGACGCGCACGCAGCGATAGCAGAGAATGCAGCGTGGACGGTCAAAGAACACCACAGGCGACCACTGCTGTTCTTCTTTGTGAAGCTTGCCCTCCATATAGCGTGATTCCGCCGCGCCATACTTGAAGGTCATATCCTGAAGCTCGCACTCGCCGCCGGCGTCACACACCGGGCAATCCAGCGGATGATTGCCGAGAAGCAACTCGATCGTCGACTTGCGCGCTTGCTTCACCTCATCGGAGTCTGTAATTACCACCATGCCATCAGTGATCGGGACCGTACACGCCGTTTGCAACTTAGGCATTTTCTCAATGCGGACCACGCACATGCGGCACGCCGCCTGAAGTGACAAGCCGGGGTAGTAGCAGAACGAAGGCACTTCGATGCCCACGGTCTTGCACGCCTCAATTAACAGAGTGCCGCCTGGAGCGGTAACCTGCTTGCCGTCAACGGTGATGGTTACGTTCTTCACTTCAGACATAAAAAATCTTTCACGCGATCACAGGAACTTCGCTCGCAACTCCCGCCTTCTCAAACGGACACGGTCTACCTTCAAGGTGTGCTTCAAACTCGCTACGCCACTTGTCAACGATCGATATTGTGGGGATGGCGGCTGCATCTCCGAGCGGGCAAAAACTCCGGCCCAATATTCCTTGCGCCAGATACTTGATGTTGTCGATGTCTTTCATGAGACCGCCGCCAGCATGGAAACGCGTCAGAGTTTTCTTGAGCCAGTCCGTGCCCTCGCGGCAGGGAATGCACCAGCCGCAGCTTTCATGCTGGTAGAACTTCATGATGCGTAGAGCGAATTTGACCATGCAGGTTTGGTCGTCCAGCATGACGACGCCACCTGAGCCGAGGAATTCGCCGCGCTTGCCGAAAGAGTCAAAGTCCATGTTCATCTGCTCAGCTTCTTCGGCGTTAAGAATAAAGGTGGAAGAGCCGCCGGGAACTACGGCTTTGAGCTTACGACCGTTGGGGATACCGCCGCCAACGTCGTAAATCATTTTCTTGAGCGGATAACCGAGAGGAAGCTCGTAGACGCCAGGTTTATTGATGTGGCCGCTAAGGCAGAACAACCGAGTGCCGCCATTTTTGGGAGGGCCGTAGTCGGCAAACTTCTGCCCGCCCATCAGAATAATGTGCGGCACGGAGGCCAATGTTTCCACGTTGTTGATGACCGTTGGCCCGCCCCACAGTCCGACGACGGCAGGGAACGGCGGACGAATGCGCGGAATGCCCCGCTTGCCTTCCAGAGATTCCATCAGTGCGGATTCTTCGCCGACTTCGTACGCCCCGGCGCCGGTGTGCCAACGGACATCAAAGTCCTTTCCGCTTCCGAAAATGTTTTTTCCCAGAAAGCCCTTCGCGTAAGCGTCGTCAATCGCCTTACGCATAATGTCTACCAGATAACGGTACTCGCCGCGGATGTAGACAAACCCCAGCTTTGCGCCGACGGCCAGCCCGGCGATGATCACGCCTTCAATCACAGCGTGAGGGTCATGTTCCAGGATAGGACGGTCTTTGCAGGTACCGGGCTCGCTTTCGTCGCCGTTGACCAGGATGTATTTGGGCTTGGCTGATTCCTTAGGAACGAAGCTCCATTTCATGCCGGTGGAGAAGCCAGCGCCGCCGCGACCGCGCAAACTGGAAGTCTTTACTTCATTGATGATGGCGTCGGGCGTCATCAGGAGGGCTTTTTCTACGGCCTTATACCCATCAAGCTCCAGATAGCGCTTGATGTCCGCCGCGCCCTTGCCAAAACGGCTGGAGACAATCTTGACCTCGTCGGGATGGGAGGATAATTCAGCCATTTCGTAATTAGCTCTCAGTACTTCGCCGGTTGTTGCGGGCTATTTTTGTACTGATCCAGCACGGCATCCATTTTCGCTGCCGTCAGGTTCTCGTGGAAATCGTAGTTGACCTGGACTGCGGGCGCCCAACTGCACGCGCCAATGCACTCTACTTCTTCCAGTGAAAACACGCCGTCACTCGTAACCTGCTTGTGGCCGATCCCGAGGCGGTCCTTGCAGTGGTCCAGAAGCTCTTCTCCACCACGCAACATGCAGCTGACGTTTGTACAAACCTGAACATGGAATTTACCCAGAGGTTTTCTGCGCAAAAGCGAGTAGTAGCTGATCACGTTGCTTACTTCTAATTCAGTCAGCTCGGTCTTTCGCGCCAAGTGGGCAATCACTTCGTCGGTCAGACAGCCAAGCTCATCCTGGCTGTAAAGAAGCATGGGAACCAGGAAAGACCGCTTGGTCGGATACTCCTTCATCTTCTCGTCGAAGAACCTGTCCAGTTTTTCTGAAATGGGGGCCATTAGCGGTCTATTTCTCCGAGCACAATGTCGATACTGCCGATGGCTGCGACAACGTCCGCGATCAATCTTCCCTCGCACATTTTGGCCAGCGCCTGCAGGTTCGCATACGAAGGCGACCGCATATGGACGCGCATTGGCTTTGCCGTGCCGTCACTCACGACGTAGTAGCCCATTTCGCCGCGTGGCGACTCAATCGCCTGGTAGACCTCTCCCGCGGGGACCGCGAAGCCTTCGGTGACGATCTTAAAGTGATAGATGAGAGCTTCCATCTCGGTTTTCATTTTTTCGCGATCGGGCAGGACGACCTTGGGCGCTTCGGCTTTTGTTGGGCCTTCGGGCAGACCTTCAAGCGCTTGTTTAGCTATCTCCCGTGACTGACGCAATTCTTCGATGCGGCAGACATAACGCGCCCAGACGTCGCCATCCGGAGAAGTAGGCACCTTGAAGTTGAAGTTTTCGTACCCCGAATAGGGAAGGTCGCGGCGCAGGTCCCAATCCACTCCGCTCGCGCGCAACGTGGGACCGGTTACCCCGATTGCAAGAGCGTCTTCGGCACTCATATGGGCCACACCCTTGAGACGGTCAACCCAGATAAAGTTGCCGGTCAGCAGGTTTTCGTATTCGTCAACTTTCTCGGAAAACGTGTTCAGAAACCGTTTCACAGCGTCAAAAAAACCTAGCGGCGGCTCCAGCGCGAGCCCGCCAATGCGGAAATAGGATGTCATCATGCGCTGCCCGCTGACCATCTCATAAATACGGAGCAAGTCCTCGCGCTCGCGGAAGCAATAGAGAAAGACCGACATCGCGCCCATGTCGAGCGCGTGGGTTCCCAGCCAGACCAGGTGCGAACTGATGCGTTGCAGTTCCGCCAGCATCACGCGCATCCATTGCGCCCGTGGCGGTATTGCCAGATCCAGCAGTTTCTCCACCGCCATCACGTAACACAGGTTATTGACCATGGGGCAGAGATAGTCGATGCGGTCGGTGAGCGGAACGACCTGCTGGTAGAACTTGGCTTCGCAGGTTTTTTCGATCCCGGTGTGGAGGAAGCCGATGTCCGGCACCATGCGGACGATCTGCTCGCCGTCAATTTCCAGCAGCAGGCGCAGCACGCCGTGGGTGGACGGGTGCTGCGGCCCCATGTTCAGGACCATGGTTTTTTCTTCAGGCGCGTCGAGGACTGGAGTGTGGCTCAGGTGGCCCATCAGCGATAGCCCTCCACGGGGTAGTCTCTCCGCAACGGATGGCCTTCCCAGTCTTCCGGCAACATGATGCGACGCAGATTAGGATGGCCGAGGAAGCGTACGCCAAAAAGATCAAAGATCTCGCGCTCGAAAAAGTTGGAAGCCGGGCACACTGGAGTCAGCGATTCAACCACGGCGTCATCGCCGGAAAGGCTCACCTTTAATCGCACGAACTCTTTGTGGCGGTGGGAAAGCAGTTGATAGGCAAGTTCAAACCGGGGCTCCCGTGGATAAAAGTCGGCACACGTAAGGTCGGAAAAAAAATTGAACAGGCCTTGGGTCTTAAGCTGGTTGCAGGCTTCGCGTATGAATTCGCGCGCCACATAGATGGAAAGCTCGTTGCGGTCAAACTTGGCGCCTTCAATCGCACTCCGGTTCCACGCCAGCAGCGCGGACACAGCAGGACGGTCCTTGAGTTGTTCCAGATCGGTGATTGCCGCGGCCAAGGCCATTTAGCGCTCACTCCTCTCTGGTTTGTTCCAGTCGAGAACGCCCTTTTTCCAGATATAGAAGAACCCCACCAGCACCAAGCCAAGATAGGCCAGCATTTCCCAGAAGCCAAACATCTTGAGCTCCCGTGCAATGACCGCCCAGGGGTAAAGAAACACGGCTTCCACGTCGAAGAGGATGAACAGCATTCCGACCATGTAATACTTCACGCTAAAGCGCTGTTGGGCGTCGCCCGTAGGCAAGATTCCGCATTCGTAAGCGGTGTGTTTGGCGCGCGTCCATTTACGTTTGCCCAGGAGGTGTGAAAGCAGGACCATGCCCGCGGCCAGCGCCATTGCCACGACTACTTGGATCAGCAGCGGGATGTAGCGAGAGAAGTAATTGTTGTCGGGCATGCGAGGGCCTGTATATAATCCGCGACTACCGTTGACTAAACATTCGAATGTAATTGCCAGTTCGCAAAGGTGTCAAGGCCTTGCGCTATGTGCCGCCGAAGTTTTAGGCGGCGCACGGAAAAACACCAGCGATAGCAGTAGACTTGTCAAGTGAAAGGCTGGGCCCTTCCCGGCTACGCAGTCTGCTGATTGGAAAAATGACCATCTTCGGCTTCAACACAGACGTGAAACTCGGTGACACCGTTTACCACGTGCAGACAGAGGCGCAGCAGCGCGACCTGCTGCTGCAAACGCTGGTTTTTGTGAAAGGCCAGTGTGTAGCGAAACGCGCATTTTCCTACGCACACAAAGTCTCCCAGCCGGGTTTTTCCGATGCGTCCATTCATGAACTGCTGAAGATGCAGCACAAGACCATGGTGGATGCCTTCCAGTCAGGCCAGGGGCCAACCCAAGCTGCGAGCGTTGAGATTCAGGACATCGGCAGCTCGGGACTTGCTGTGACGGTGCTCAAGATAGAGAACGACAGTAATGAAGGCCAGATTTCATTGCAGGTGCAGGTTACGGATACAGGGCGTCCCGTCGCCGGGGTGAGCTTGAAGTGCTGGGCGTGCGGTGTTCCCAACCCGCCTCCACTGGCCCAGACCATCACGGGCGTTGATGGGCAGGCCGAGATGCGCATTCCTGTTACAGCAGAAGTCTTGCGCGATTCGGCCGTCATGATGCAGGCAACAGGCGCGGAGAAGTCAGCGACGCGGAAGTTCCGGTTCAAGAAATAGCTGCCGTCCCTCGATCCTGACACCAGGCTGACGTTGCAGGGCCCTTCGCTCCTTCTGCGGAGTCGCGGTCTTCACCGTGGTGGCAGAAAGCGCGATATTTTGTAATTCGTCCTCCACTGTTTACAATGTGCGGGAACCCACCGTTGCAATTCCGCTGGCGCACCGGTTTCGGATCGAAGCCTTAAGGCATTAAGATCGCCAAAAACGTGCTTATACGGGAGACAGATTTGGACTTATTCATTTCGCTGCGTACGCAATGGGGACGGTGTGCAGCTCTGATTTTTCTTAGCGCTATGTTTTTGTCCGTTGCGTCCGGTCAGCAAGCTTCCCAGCAGGCCCCAGGGTTTACGGCCGACGAAATCGTGCAGATCCTGCAGGAAAATCCCGATCTGCTGGCCGAAGCGAAAACCGAGATCGTTGCCGCCCTGCGCGACCGGGGTTATTCGGTGACCGAGAGAGACATTAGCGATGACCGGCTGTTTTCGACAATTCAGACCGACGACCGGGCGCGCCAGCTACTCAGTGATGGGCTGCTGAAGCGCGGCTTTGTGCCGGAAGCGGCGACTGAGCAAACGCCAGCGCAGCAAACGCCGGGACAGCGGCCGTCGGGTGCCGGTACTAATACCGGAGCGGCCGGCGTGCCTGCGAGCGGCGCCAATGCTCAGCCTGCCAACCAGGTCATGGAAGGCCCCGAGGGAAATACCGATAAGAGGCGCGAACGCGAGGACCAGGAAGGGAAAGAAGGCAAAGATCGCAAAGGCGGGAAAAAGCCTCGCGGGCCGATGCAAGGCCAGTATCCATACAGGAACCTGCCCGCATTGCGCGATCTCTATACGCAATCTCCCACCGATGACCGGACCCTGGAGAGATTCGGCGCTGCGCTCTTCCGCAATAGTGCATCTACCCAGGACAAGATTTCGTTGGACATTCCCGTGGGCCCCGACTACGTGCTCGGCCCCGGAGACGAAGTGATCATCGAATACTGGGGAAGTTCCTCGCAGCGCGCGCAGTTGACAGTGGACCGCGAAGGACGGATTCTCCTGCCGGAAGCCGGCGCGGTCATGGTCGCAGGAAGGACGCTGACTGAAGCGCAGGAACTAGTCCGTAAGTCGCTCACGCATCAGCTCAAAGGCATTTCGGTGGATTTGTCTCTGGCCAAGCTGAGGACCGTACGAGTGTATGTCGTAGGCGATGTAAAGAATCCCGGGGCCTACGACCTCAGTTCACTCTCCACACCGCTGAGCGCGCTGATCATGGCGGGCGGGCCTACCGATACAGGATCTTTGCGCACGGTGAAGCACTTCCGTCGTAAGAAATTGGTGGAAGAAGTTGATCTTTACGACCTCATGCTCAAGGGCGTGAATTCTTCGGACTCGGTGCTGCAATCGGGGGACAGCATTCTGGTTCCAACTGCCGGCCCACAGGTGACGGTCGCGGGCATGGTGCGACGCCCCGCGATTTATGAGTTGCACGACGAACAGACCCTGGACCAGGCGTTGGAGCTTGCGGGCGGAGTGACGGTTTCCGGTGAATTGGGCAGAATTAAGGTGGAGCGGATTGAGGCCCACGAGCGCAAGGAGATGCTGAGTGTCAGTTTGCCCGCCAACGCCGATACCAAAACCATTGAGGCTGCCTTCCAGCGTTTTTCTATCAAAGACGGTGACACTGTCACTATCTCTTCCATTCCGCCGTACAGCAACCAGGCCGTATATATCCAGGGGCACGTCTTTCGCCCGGGAAAGTATCCGTATAAAGAAGGTTACAAGGTCACAGACTTGATTCATTCCTTTGCCGACCTGCTGCCCGAGCCGGCGGACCGCGCGGAGATTGTCCGGCTCCATCCGCCGGATTACCGCCCCCAAGTCATCCCTTTCGACCTGCATGAAGTTCTCGATCGGCAGGTGAACGTTCCCAGCCTGCAACCTTTCGATACAATCCGCGTGTTCGGCCGGTATGAAACCGACGCGCCCAAAGTTTCAATCTTTGGCGAAGTATTGCATCCCGGCGAGTATCCCCTCTCCGACGGCATGACTGCGGCGGAGTTGTTGCGCCTGGCGGGCGGGTTCAAGCGTAGTGCCTACGCCGGTTCAGCCGATCTTGGCAGCTACGCGGTGCTCAACGGCGAGCGCGTTGAACTGGATCATCGCCGGATTTTACTTGCGCAAGCTCTTATCGGGACGCCGGATACAGATGCCGTTCTTAAGCCTGGCGACGTTTTGACCATCCCCCAATTGGGAGGCTGGTCAGACATTGGCGGCGCGGCCACGGTGAGCGGGCAAGTGCTGCATCCGGGCCGGTACGGCATACAGACAGGCGAACGGTTGAGTACTATCCTGAAGCGGGTCGGCGGGTTCCTGCCCGAGGCGTATCCCTATGGAGCATTGCTGGATCGCGCGCAGGTGCGGGAAGCTGCGAGTAAGAACCGCGACGAGATGATCCGCCGGCTACAGGAACAAGGTCTCCAGTCCGACGGCACCGGCCGGCCTGAAAGCACCACGGTCGCGAAACAAAGGCAGGCTCTCATTGACAAGCTGAAACAAATCCAGCCCACCGGGCGCGTGGTTATCCGCATTTCAGCCGACATCAAGAAATGGGAAAACACCCCGGCCGACATTGAGGTGCGCGCCGGTGACAGCCTGATTATTCCCAAGACGCTCAACTTCGTGCTGGTCGCGGGCCAGGTCTATAACCCCACGGGGATCACGTACATGCGGGGACGTCATGCCAGCTGGTACCTCCGGCAAGCCGGTGGTCCGACAAGTCTCGCGAACAAGAAGGATATTTTCGTGATCCACGCCAATGGGTCGGTCGCGGGACGAGGATCAGGCGGTTGGTGGTCGGGCAGCATATCCAACATCGTCCTTCTGCCGGGCGACACCATCTATGTTCCGGACAAAGTTTCCGGGGGCAGCAACCTGTTCAAGAATCTCGGCCAGACGACCCAGATACTTTCCGGCGTAGCAGTAGCCGCCAGCGTAGTAACCCATCTCTAGGAGATTTGGATTTGTGGACCAACTTTTCCAGGCCGCCGAATTGGAGAGGCAGCACGCGCATGCCTGGACGGAGGACGATCGTGGGACGGCAAACAACCTTTTGGTGTTGTGGCGGCACCGACGCTTTTTGTGGCGTGTTTTCTGGATAACGTTCGTGGTCGCCATCGTGGTGGCTTTGCTGTTACCGAAGCACTATGACGCCGTTACGAAGATTGTCCCCGGGGAAAACTCCAACAGCTCAACTGGGCTCCTGAACAAGATGGGCGGCGGCTTTTCCGGGCTGGATCCCTCAACGCTGCTCGGGTTAAAGACACAGGGAGCATTCTACGTTGAGGTGCTCAAAAGCCGGACTCTCCAAGATCGTTTGATCCAGAGATTTGGGCTCTTGGCGCGCTACCGCTTTTGCCGTTGGTGTCCGAACACGACCTATTATGGCGCGCGCAAGAAGCTGGCATCCTTCTCCAGTTTTGAAGAGGACAAAAAAAGCGGCGTCATCACCATCACCGTCACTGACTACGAACCGCAGACGGCGGCGGAAATGGCCAATGCTTATGTAGAAGAGTTAAACCGTTTGGCGGCTTCTCTGAACACATCAGCGGCCCATCGGGAGCGCGAGTTTTTGGAAGATAGACTTAAGACAACGAAACAGGAGCTTGACCAGGCGTCCATGGAGTTGAGCCAGTTTTCCAGCAAGAACTTCGTCATGAATCCCCAGAACCAGCAGAGGAGCGTGATGGATGCCACGGGAAGGCTTGAAGGCGAGCTCATTGCTGCAGAAACTGATTTGCGGGAAAAACAGCAGCTCTATTCAGACGACAATATTCGCGTAACCACATTGAAGGCGCGCATTGGAGAACTACAGTCGCAGTTGCGAAAGCTGGAAGGTAATTTGCCTGGCGCGAATTCCTCCCGAGCGCCGGACAGTCCCTACCCATCACTGCGTTCGCTCCCCGGGCTCAACTACCGCTATGTGGACTTGTACCGGCAAGTCAGGATCCAGGAATCTGCCTATGAGTTCTTCACTCAGCAGTATGAGGTGGCCAAGCTCCAGGAAATCAAAGAGTTGCCGATCGTCCGGGTGCTCGATCTGGCGGTGGCGCCGGAGCGGAAGGCCGGGCCATCGCGCATTCTGGTTGTCCTCCTGAGTGTTTCGATTGCCTTGCTGCTGGCGGCCTTTTGGATCATTGAGAGGCACAGGTGGCGGCAGCTCCCGTTGGATCATACGCGACGCCTCTTGATGGCTGAAGTCGCAGACACAATGAAGGTCTCCGTCAGAAAACTGAAGCGCTGAACGTACGCCTGCCCCTGGTTTGCAGACCACCGTCCATGAGAATGGCTTTTGATTTACGGAGAATCAAGAATCCCGGCATCGGTCGGTACATGAAATGCCTGGTGGAAGCCGTGCTGGTACAGGCGCCAGAGAATGAGTATCTCCTGATACTGCCTCCAGGTGGGGAAGACTTGATTCAGGGTTGTGGCCCCGAGGTGACGACGATATCGCCGGAAATAAAGTATTATTCAGTGCGGGAACAGATTGAGCTGCCCGCGATTCTCCGCCGCAACAAAGTTGATCTCCTGCACTCGCCGCATTTCATGCTGCCGCTGGTGCGGCCGTGCCCGATGGTGGCAACGATCCATGACGTGATCTACTTGGCATGCAAGGACGATTTACCCTCACGGGCCGGGCGTTTCTACTATCGCGGGATGATGGGCGCTACCGTCCGCACGGCCACACGGATCATTACTGATTCTGAATTCTCCAAGAGAGACATTGTTTCCCGTCTGCGCGCTGACCCGGCGAGCATTGAGGTCATATATCCGGGTGTGGACTCGCGATTGCGGCGGGTCTCGGACCGCGTCCGGATCGAAAACACGCTCTCGGCATACGGCATCACCGACGATTATGTGCTCTATGCCGGCATTCATAAATTGCGCAAGAACCATGCTGGATTGTTGCGCGCGTTCCAGCGTTTTCTGGCTACCGGGGGAGCGGGGCAAGTGGTGCTTGCCGGGCCAATGAATGACGGCGAGGCCGTTCTGCGGCGACTGGCGGCTGATCTTGGAATCGCCGGGAAAGTCATATTCACAGGTTTTGTGAAGGACGCCGATCTGGCGGTCCTGTACTCCGCCGCCAAGGTATACGCCTGTCCCTCTCTCTACGAAGGCTTTGGATTTACGATAGTGGAAGCCATGGCTTGCGGAACTCCCGTAGTCAGTTCTGCGGCGACTTCGCTGCGCGAAGTTGGGGGGGATGCAGCGCTATATGCCGACTCGGAACAGCCTGAAGAATTTGCCCGTGCCCTTAGCCGCGCATTCTACGATCCTGCGTTGCGCCGAGACCTGGTCGAGAAGGGCTACCGGAACGCCGCACGCTTTACCTGGAGCCGTACGGCAACCCACACACTCCGGGTTTACCAGGACGCCGTCCAGGACCATTGCGCGAAGACGGCGCGTGCATGAGCGCCGCCCCATCCAGTCCGGCACGGACCGCGGGGAGCATGGCGGTTTTGCGGCGGACTGCCCGTCAGCTTTTCGTTGCGCAGTCGGGGCAACGGATTTTCACCATAGCCACCATGTTTCTGGTGGCCCGGCTCCTGGGCGTGGAACGTTTTGGAACGTATGCGTTACTGCGTACCGTGATGGAACTGGTCGCTGTGGTCTCCGGCTCAGGCACCATGGACTACGTGACGCGGGAGGTCGCGAAAGCGCCGGGAGCCAGTTGGAAACTCCTGATTCGAGTCACCCAGGTAAGGTGGGCTTATTGTGTTCCAACTATCGGCGCGGCCCTTTTGCTGCTCAAAGCGTTTCATTTTCCAACCAGCCTGGTCCAGAACGCGGCGCTCTTCTCGCTCATGCTGTTCTTGCGCGCGGCCGGCGAGTCGGCCCAGGGCGTCCTGAAAGGTCTGGGACACTTCGGCATCCTGCCGTGGGTGGAACTTCTCAGAGGGTGTGTCTTTCTCGCTTTGTCTCCGTTATTGATTTTTCACGGATTTGGGCTACAAGGCGTAATTACGGCGGAGATAATTGCCGTCGCCGTTGGTGCAGGGATCAGTCTGGTAATTGTGGTCCGGTTTGCGAACTTCCACAGTCAGGTCGTGCTAGGTTTCCGGCAGGTCATGGCTTCGATGTTCGTTTTCAATGTTTATCCACTTATTTCGACTCTGTATGACCGGATCGACGTGGTGTTGCTCTCCAAGCTCGCCGGAGACTTCGCCACCGGCATCTACTCGCTTCCTTACCGGGCTTATTCGACGCTGCAGATCATCCCGTATGGAGTGATGGGAGCATTGCTGCCGGGGTTTTCTTCGTCCCAAGTAGACCGCGATGCGCTGGAACGTTGCGCGCGCGCCATGAGATTTCTCTACCTCATTGCGCTGCTGGCAGTCCTAATCGTCGTGGGTTTTGCCCGGCCAGTGTTCATGTTGGTTCTGGGGCCGGAGTATGCTGCTTCCGCAGTCACTTTGAAGGTCCTGGTCTGCGCCGCAATACCGGCATTCATGAATTACGCCCTGAATACGCTGCTGCTGGCATCACACAAGGAGAAGGTATTTGTCTGGACAGCGACGACCTGCACGGTTTTCAATATCGGCGCAAACCTGCTGCTGATCCCCCGGTTCTCCTACATGGCGGCTGCGGTCATGACCGTGCTGACAGAAGTCCTTCTCCTGGCGCAGAATTGCTATTTGACGAAAAGGTACTTCGGCCGGCCGGTCCTTCCGGATGGCTGGCTCAAGATTACTTTGGGATTTGGCGCAAGCCTTGCGGCTTCGCTTTTGCTGGGTCGCGTCTTGCCTGAAGTCTGGGCCGGGACCCTTTCGTGTGGCGCGTTCGCATTTTTCGCACTGCTTGCGGACCGGGATGTTTCTAAAGCCCTCGCGATCGCCGGGCGCCAGCCGTGAACGAACCAGGCTCGGAGCAAAAACTGACCGTAGCGGTTGATACCTGGGCCCTGGGCACGTCTGCGCGCAACCAGGGCATTCATGTTTATGCTCGACATTTGCTGGCGCATTTTCGTGAGATCGCATCGCGGTACCCGGTGGTGATCAGACCTTACACGTGTGCCCAGGCGGAAAACGATGCCAATCTGTTATCGGCGGCGACCGGATTTGCTCCCAGACAAACGGGATTGTTGCGATTCAGCCGGTTGTGGCGTTACGGCGGCGCTTGCGCTCTTGCGAGGGTGCAGAAGCCAGATCTGGTCTTCAGCCCACAGTGCAATACGTTGTATTTTGGGAGCCGTGTTGCGATGGTAGTGACGATTCACGACCTCATTCCCGTTCTGCTGCCGTGCCCTTCGAAGAGAATCGCGCAAACGCTCAAATTGCTTACTTGGGCCGCTGCCCGATATTCACACGCCATCATCACTGATTCGGAATCATCGAAAAAGGACTTGATTAACGTCTATGGTGTGCCGGAATCTAAGGTCTCGGTAGTCTATCTGGGATACGACAGCACGATCTTCAACTCTGTGCCCCTCGATCCCGAACGGCAGAAGATACTGCTTGAGCGTTTGGGAATCCGCAAGGCGTACATTCTCCATCATGGCATTGTCCAGCCGAGGAAGAACCTGAAGAGACTCATTGAAGCATATCGCAAGATGCTGGCCCGCAATCGCAACCTGGATATAGACCTGGTTTTGGCCGGCGCAACGGGATGGGGGAGCGAGGTGGTCGTAACTGCCGCGGAGAACAGTGCCGGTTTGCCAGGCCACGTACTGCTCCCCGGCCCCGTAAGTGATTCGGACCTGTCACTTCTAGTGAAAGGCGCGTCGCTTGCCGTGGTCCCGTCGCTCTACGAAGGTTTCTGTCTTCCGATGGTTGAAAGCATGGCGTGCGGCGTTCCCACGGTAGCTTCGAATGCCTCGTGTCTACCGGAAGTGTCCGGCGGCGTGCTCAAATACTTTGACCCCTATTCCGTCGAAGAAATGTCAGCTTGCATGGAATCGGTGCTTGAGAATCAAGACCTGAGCGGGAAACTGGCCGCGAGAGGAAGGCAAAAGGCGCTCTCCTATGATTGGCGACGATGCGCCGAGCAAACGCTTGCAGTGCTGATCTCGGCTGGTGAATCGCTGTGAACGGCCAGGCGGCAGAAACCGTGCTACGGATTGCCCTGGATTCCTGGGCCCTATCCAGCAGGTTTCGTCACATGGGTACGTATGTCTATGCGCGGAACTTGGTCGCGGAATTCAGCAAAATGGATAAGGCCGACACTGGGGTGGAATTTTGCCTGTTCACCTGCGCGGGAAATTCCAATGACGCCAACCTCGTTCCGCCAAGCCCCGTCCTTAGGCTTTCCAAAACTGCATGGCTGAGACGTGAACGGTTCTGGCGGCTTGGGGCAGCGAGCTTGGCTGCCCAGCGGGAGCGGGCCGATTTGTTCTTTAGTCCTTCTGTGAGTAGTCTCCCAATCGGCAGGGTTCCCGTCGTGTGCACGGTCCATGACGCTACTCCGGTAGTTCTTCCTTCGCATGCGAAAGCGGCGACGCTCCGCACGCGATCGCTCTTGTGGACGCTGGCCAAATATTCCCGGGCGCTCATCACGGTTTCCCAATGCTCCAAGAACGACCTGGTCAATATCTACGGGCTGCCAGAGTCTAAAGTGGCAGTGGTTTACAACGGATATGACAAAGAAAGGTTCAACGAGGCCTCGCCAGACCTCGAATTGCAAAAGCGAGTACTGCGGCAGTTGGGAATTCGTAAGCCTTACATTCTGCATCATGGAGTCGTCCAGCCCAGGAAGAACCTAGGCAGGCTCATCGAAGCGTATCGTCTCATGTTATCTGCAAATCCCAATCTTGATCTGGAGTTGGTGCTTGCCGGCCCATTGGGATGGAGGTATGAGGAAGTCCTGGCTGCCGCGGGCAACGAAAGCGCAAAGAATGGCCGGGTAGTCGTCACTGACGCTCTGAGCGACTCAGATATGACGCTGCTGGTGAAGGGAGCGACACTGGCGGTTATTCCGTCGCTGTACGAGGGCTTCTGCCTGCCGATGGTGGAAGCTATGGCCTGCGGTGTTCCCGCGGTGGCCGCCAATACTTCCTGCTTGCAGGAAGTCTCGGGGGGAGTTCTGCGTTATTTCGATCCGCGCTCGGTGGAAGATATGGCAGACTGCATGGAGAAAGTACTGGAAGGCGAGGAACTGCGGGTGGAACTGGCACAAAAAGGGAAGCGTCAGGCGCAAAGGTACGACTGGAAGCGCTGTGCGGAAGACACCCTGGAGGTATTGAAACGGGAAAGCAGGAAATGAGCGTGACCGGCCAAGACGACGTTGCCCGTCCCACTCCGGCAGGAACGCTCGTAGTGCCGGTGGCCATAGCCGTTTTTGCGGTTACCATTGCGGCCGTGGCAGCCCGCCAGTCTGCTTTCCTGATCGTTGCTGTTTGCATTCCACTAGCAATTGTTGCGCTGATGAAGTTCGACTGGTATTTTTGCGCCGTAGTCTTTCTTATTCCATGGAACCCCACACTGGACTGGAAGCTTCCTGTCCGCGACGTTTCTTTGCTGGCACATGCCGTTTTATTCTGCGGCGTCTGGATCATTCGCAAACAAAGAGGCAAATCCATCAAGACATGGCTGTTTGGCAGCAAGTTGAAACAAGCCGTCCTGTTACTGGGCGCCGTGGCTGCCGTTTCACTCGCCTTGAGCCCGCTGTCTGAGTCGGGAGCATTTCCGGCCCTCGCCAAGTTGCTGTCCTATATCGCGCTCTTCTTTGCGGCGATCGGCTGGCTGGAAAGCCGGGAGCAAATCATTGGCACCCTCAAACTGCTCTTGCTTTCAGCGGTGGGTGTTGCGTTGTTTGGTTTTTATCAGGCCTTGGAGCAGGATTTCACTCCGCTATATTTCCGCATGTATCCCATGGAGGAAGCAACGTTCGACGCGCAGGGCGGATGGGCGGGACGCATAACGTCATTCCTTTTCCATTACAACGCGCTGGCAGGCTACCTGAATGTCGTGATCCCTGTAGCGATCGGCGCAACGGTCCTGGCGAAGGAGCGATGGCTGCGCTACCTGGGCTTTGTCTGCATCACGACCGCCGTTGCCGCCCTTTATCTGACAGGAAGCCGGGGAGGGTTGATCGCTCTGGGCGGCGCGCTGTCAGTCACCGTATGGTATCTGGTTCCAAGGCGGGCAACGATCGCCGTGCTGCTCTGCTCCGCGGTATTGTCTGCCGCGATCGCGCTCCCTCTGGCGCCCAGGGAATCCAGCCAGGAACGGTTGCAGTCAGTGGATGACTTCACCCAGGAATCGCGCTTGGCGCTATGGGGCGCTGCGGGGTTGATGTTCCTGAGCCACCCCGTCCTCGGCGTGGGGTACGGCAACTACAAATTCCTGTTGCATGCTTATGTTCCTGGGATTTCCGATGATCTGGATTCCCACAACCTGTATCTGCAGCTCCTGGCAGAGACGGGGATTGTCGGGTTTCTTGCTTTCTTCGTCCTGCTGGGAGCGTTCGCCAGGATTGGCCTAAAACTCCGCAAGACACCTGATCCGTACTATCGCGCAATAGGAGTTGGCGTGTGTGGAGCACTGGTCGCCACGTTGCTGCACGGTTTCGTGGACTTTATTTTTGGTGTCAGCCCACAATTCGGTAACGTGTTCTGGCTGGTGCTCGCGTTGGGGTGTGCGGCGTTCGCGATGGCTCAAGATCTGCATGAACCAACGGCTAGCGAACCAGCGGGGGCTGCCGGTGTTTGAGGGAACGGCACAGATGGAGGTACTGGAGTCTTGCAATGTTTGCGGCAGCCGCTTCATAGAGGAAGTCGACATCGAATGCCATCTGTGCCGCTGCCGCGCGTGTGGCTATGTATTTGACAGTCCCCGTCCAACGTTAAAAGAAGTGGTTGCGTTTTACTCGCGCGCGGCCCAATACGATTCCTGGCTGCAAGCGGAAAGAGACCGCGCCGTCCTGTGGAAGAGAAGATTGAAAAAACTGCTGCCTCACCTAACGCCGGGCAATCTGCTTGATGTGGGGGCCGGCGTTGGCCAATTTCTCGACCTGGCGAAGCCTTTCTTCCAACAGGTCCAGGGAACTGAAGTCTCCGAGAGCGCAGCCGCGGTCGCCAGAAGGAAATACAGGTTGGAAATATTGCGGGGTCCTCTGGAAGCGATGGATTTGCCGGCGGCGTCGTTCGACAACATTACGCTCTTTCACGTTTTGGAACACGTCTCCGATCCGATGAAGCTGGCGGACAAATGTGCATTGCTGCTTCGCCCTGCGGGCAAGATGGTCATAGCTGTCCCCAACGACGTTCTCGCGTGGACCTCAAAGATCAAGAAGGCAGGAAAAAGACTCGGATTGCGGCCGTTTCAAAAATTCAGCCGAAGGCTGGGGATAGCAAAGGCGGGGACTTCACGGGAAATTCATCTTTCGCATTTCACCCCGCCGGTGTTGCGGCAACTCCTCGCACGGACGGGTTTTTCAATTGTCGAAGAATCTCTGGATCCCTATTACGCGGCCCACGGAGTCGGGCTTTGGGCGCATGCGGTCTATTACGGATTCCACCGGGTCTTGTGGCTCCTTTTGCGAATCAATCGCTATGAGACGATTTGGATAATAGCGAGGAAGCAGTGACGAATGGCATCCGGGTTGGTTTTGATGCGCGATGGTACAACGATTCGGGCGTAGGGACTTATGTTGCCGGACTTCTGACGGCGCTGTGCCGTCCCGAATTGGGCGTTGATTTGATCGTTTACGAAGACCCGAAAAACCCGGTGCCTGGATTGGACGTAACGCAATGCGAGCGCGTTGCAGTGCGGTCAGGCACCTACTCACTTAGGGGACAGATTGAGTTGTCCCGCCGCACCAAGCGCGACGGTCTGGACGTATTCCACAGCCCTTTCTACGGTGTACCGCTGACGCTTGATTGTCCAGTCGTCGTGACGATTCACGACTTGATTCCATTTTTGTTCAGCATATATCCTCGGCCAAAGCAATTTCTGATCAAGATGGGCTACCGGCTGGCGCTTTCCCGCGCGGAACAAATCATTGCAGTCTCCGGTAATACCGCGAGTGATTTGACCAGACTCCTCGGAGTGCCCGCCAGACGAATTTCAACAATTCATAATGCAGTCCTGGAAGAGGCTTTTCATCCAAGGCAAAAGCGGGGAGAACTTGATTTGCTCGAAACAAAATCTGGCGTGCGCGCGCCATACGTCGTTGTATCGAGCGCGCGCAATTGGCGGACCAAGAACCTGTCGGTGGCGTTGCAAGCGTTGGCGCTGGCTCGGGAAAAAGCGCACACCGCCTTTCAAACGGTGGTGTACGGGTCAGAAGAAGGGCTTACAGCGGCACTTAGACATAATTCCTGGCCTGATCTGCATCTAAGGACGACAGGTCACCTCGTCGCTGCGGAATTGGGCATGCTGTTCCGTCACGCGAGGGCGTTCGTTATGCCGTCGCTCTATGAGGGCTTTGGTTTACCGGTGCTGGAAGCTATGGCGTGCGGCTGCGCGGTCCTCACGTCCAATGCCGGTTCGCTGGCTGAAGTGGCGGGAGAGGGCGCACAGATTTTCGGCGCGACCGATGTCGAGGGACTGGCCCAGGCGCTGGCTACTCTGCTGCGCGATCCGCAAGAATTAACGCGTTGGCAGGAGCGAGCACTCGTCCGCGCCGCCGATTTTTCCTGGTGCAAGGCGGCGAGAGAAACCGTCTCGGTATATCATCGTGCATGGCGGCACGGCGATGCCGTCGAGTAAAAAACAAACAACTCAGTCCAGGGTGAACAATCGAATGCGTGCGCTCATTACGGGAATTACCGGGCAAGACGGTTCTTACATGGCCGAATTTCTTCTGGCAAAAGGCTACGAGGTCCATGGCCTGGTGCGACGGAGCAGTGTGGAAAAGCTTGATCGCATTGAACACATTGCCGACCAGGTTAAATTCGTAGAAGGCGATCTGACCGACCAGGGATCGCTGGACATGGCCGTCAGCGAGATCCAGCCTGATGAGATTTACAATCTGGCCGCGCAGAGTTTTGTCCCTGTGTCCTGGAACCAGCCCGTGCTCACCGCGGACGTTACCGGTCTGGGAGTGCTGCGGGTGTTGGAAGCAATTCGCAAGCATTCCCCGAAGACTAAATTTTTGCAGGCCTCCAGCTCGGAAATGTTCGGAAAAGTGATCGAGAAGCCGCAAACGGAAAAGACACCTTTTCATCCCCGCAGCCCCTATGGCGTTGCGAAAGTGTTCGCGCATCATCTCACCGTGAACTACCGGGAGAGCTACGGGATATATGCCTGCTCTTCGATTTGCTTCAACCATGAGTCGCCCCGGCGCGGCGTTGAATTCGTCACGCGCAAGGTTAGCCAGAACGCTGCGAAGATCAAGTTGGGGATGTCCCAGACACTGAAAATGGGAAACCTTGACGCGGAACGCGACTGGGGATTCGCGGGCGACTATATCAAAGCGATGTGGCTGATGTTACAGCAACCTGAGGCTGACGACTTCGTGATCGCCACTGGCGCGACCCACAGCATTCAAGAACTTCTGGAGGTTGCGTTTTCCTTTCTGGGACTGGACTGGAGGAAGTATCTCGAAATAGATCCCAAACTTGTCCGGCCCGCGGAGGTTGATTATCTCTGCGGCGATGCCGGCAAAGCGCGCCGTGTACTGGGGTGGAAGCCTGCCGTCACGTTCCGGCAATTAGTGGAGATCATGGTCGAAAGCGATTTGACGGCCCTCAAAAAGACCCTGGCAAACCGCGCGGCCACAGCGGGAGTCTAAGCGTGGTTGCTTCGTCGGTTCAGCGTATCAAATCCGAGGTCAAGGCGGCTGATATTACGATCGGCCGTGGCGGACGTGCCGTGAAAAGAACCATCGATGTCGTTGGCTCTTTCATGCTCATAGTGCTGATGACTCCACTGATCATTACTCTGGGCATTCTGGTCCGGACGATCGAGGGAAGCCCGGTACTCCACCGCCGTCGCGTAATTGGACCCAAGGGCGAGTTTGATGCGTTCAAGTTGCGGACCATGCGGGTGGATGCAGATGAAATCCTGCGCAGCAACCCGGACCTACAGCGAAGATTTGAAGGTAGTTTCAAACTGCAAGACGATCCCCGCGTCACGCGCCTGGGGGCCTTGCTCCGAAAAGCCAGCCTTGATGAACTGCCGCAATTATGGAACGTGCTGAGAGGCCAGATGAGCCTGGTAGGGCCGCGGATGATTACTCCGGCTGAGCGTGAGAAATACGGCGAAGCACAACGGGTTTTTCGTCAGTTCAAGGCCGGGCTGACCGGCTACTGGCAGATCCACGGAAGGCAGGCAACGTCGTATGCCCAGCGGGTGGAGATGGACCTGTTTTATGCAAGACACTGGTCCCTGTTCCTAGACCTTGAGATTCTTGCGAAGACACCGCTTGCGGTGTTTCGCGGAGCAGGAGCCTACTGATGGCAAATGTGTTAGTCACCGGCGGCGCAGGCTACGTTGGATCCGTCTGCTGCGCGGAATTGCTGGACCAGGGCCACACGGTGTCTGTGGTGGACGATCTCTCTACCGGCTTCAAAGACGCCGTGCCCGCGGGCGCGGCCTTTTTCGAAATGGACATAGGAAACCGCGAAGGCTTACTTCGGGTGGTGCGCGACGCAAAGTTTGATGTCGTGTTTCATTTCGCGGCCAAGGCCCTTGTCGCAGAATCGATGGTCAATCCGGGCTTTTTCTTCCAGCACAACGTTGCCGCAGGCATTTCCATGCTGGAAGTCCTGCGGGAAGCTGGAATCAGGAAGTTTGTGTTTTCGTCTTCGGCGGCCGTCTATGGAATTTCTGAAAAGCCCCTCATCGCGGAAGACGACCCGAGGAAGCCCATCAATTCCTATGGAGAATCAAAGCTCATTTTTGAACAGATTCTCCAATGGTACGCCCGGGCCTACGGCTGGAGCGTGATCGCTTTCCGTTATTTCAATGCGGCCGGCGCGGCGGCGGACCGCGGAGAAAGACACGATCCGGAGACGCACATAATCCCGCTGGCGCTCCAGGCGGTCGCAGGAGAGCGCGCCTTTTTCCAGGTCCACGGCGGCGACTATCCCACTCCGGACGGCACTTGTTTGCGGGATTACGTTCACATTCTTGACATCGCGCGCGGCCACATCTGTGCTTTGACCAAGATGGACAAGCCGGGCATGCGGCCCTACAACATCGGTTTGGGCGCCAGCTATTCCGTGCGACAAATCTGCGATATGGTCGAGAAAGTCGTTGGGCGCCCCCTTCCCGTAAAGATTGGCCCCCGCCGTGATGGAGACCCGCCTATCTTGTGCGCGAGCCCGCAACGCATCATGCACGAGCTCGGCTGGAAGCCGGAAAGCTCGTCTCTGGAGCAGATCATTTCCTCGGCCTGGCAATGGAAACGTAAGCAGTTGGCCGCACAGGCGGTTGCTTCTGCGACATAGGCCCCATCCATGAAATCATTCGTCACCGTGAGTTACACCATGGCTTCAAAACCTCTGGTCTGCTTTGCATCAGACAAAGGACTTGGAGGACTGAACTGATGCTGCAAGGTCTGATCTTTGACTTGGACGGCGTCATAGTGAACAGCCATCCTGATCACAGGCGCGTGTGGCGGACCTTCTTTGCTTCTCTAGGCAGGCAATACTGCGATGATGAACTGGAATTTGTGGTGGAAGGGCACAAACGCGAAGATATTCTGCGCCACTTTCTTGGCGCGCTCCCGGATGAACAACTGAAGGACTATGGCGCGCGAAAGGAGGCCTTGTTTAGAGCTTCAACACCGGAGCCCGAAACGGTAAAAGGGCTGCATGAATTCCTGCAGCAGGCGGAGCAGGCAGGGCTGCCGATGGCGGTCGCAAGTTCAGCCGGCCGGGAACGCGTGGAGTACACCCTGAAGCGCCTCCAGTTCCGTGAGCGATTCTCGGTAATCGTAACTTGCAAGGATGTCCAAAGTTGTAAACCTGATCCCGCGATTTTTCACGCAGCCGCCGAGGGTCTGGGCGTGCAGGCTTCCGGTATCCTGGTTTGCGAAGATGCAGTGAACGGCGTGGAAGCAGCCAAAAAAGCCGGAATGCGGTGTCTGGCGATTGCCGCGAATGGTAGAACGCCGCTACTTCATCAGGCTGGCGCGGACAAGATAATACCTGACTTTACCGCCGCCAATCTGGCAGAATTGCGCACCCTCTTCATTTAAGCATCAGTAGGCATATTCGAAGGAAGACAGCCGGTCTGATATCTCAAGCAGCCGGCCGCCCTCCTCCGTTCGCGGGACGCGAAGTCTAAACAGCCTGGGCCAAAGCCTTAGCCTGGTCTTTGATCACCAGGTCGGCAAAGCGCTCCATCTCTTCCAATTGTGGGCTGAATTGCAGGAGCAGAAGATCAACTCCTGCCTCTTCAAATTCCGCAATACGTTCGGCCACTTGCTCGGACGTGCCGACCAACCTGGAGCGCAGGCCGCGGTTGGAGACCGAGTAGTCCTCCAGGGAAACGCGCTGCTCAAGCTGCGTGTTGGCCAGCCACTGCTGATAGTTCTGATATCCTGCGGCGTTTTGCTTGACGTCTGTGATGCGGCGCACTTCGTCCTGGGCTTCGCGCTCGCTCTCGCGGACCACGCCGTAGGCCGCCACGCCAAACTGCATGCGCGGCAGGCCCCACTTTTCGCGCCGCTCAGAGAGGTCTTCGATCTTCAGCCGGACTTTTTCCGGCGGATCACCATGCATCACGTAGGCGTCACATTTTTGTGAGATCAGGTTCTTGGCGGCTTCAGATTCGCCGCCGGCGTAGATCACCGGCCGGGGCCGCGAGACCGGCTTCGGTTGTAGAACCAGGTCGTCCACGCGGTAGTATTTGCCGTGAAAGGAGAAGTGGTCTTCTTTCCAGGCGCGGTCAACAACGTCCAGCCATTCGGACGTGCGTGCGTAGCGGTCGTCGTGCTGGTCAAACTGGACGCCATATTTACGCGCCTCTTCCGCCCACCAAGAGGAGACGACGTTGAGCGAAAGGCGGCCACCGCTGATATGGTCGATACTGGCCGCTTGTTTCGCCAGCAGCGCCGGATTGTGGAACGTGGGACGCACGGCAACCATCAGCTCTTGACGAGTGGTGACAGCAGCCAGCGCCGCCGCCGTGGACCACGCGTCCAGCGACGGCGCTTCCGGGCCTTTGATGTCGTTCAGGTTCAGTTCGGCGATCAGCGTCAGGTCAAAGCCAATTTCCTCGCTGCGGCGCGCCAGCCGGCTGACGTACGAGAAACTGGTCTCCATGTTTTCGTCTTCAACATTGCGCAGCCAGCCGCCAAATACGGGAAGCCAATATCCGTAACGCATTATGCAGCCTCCGTTTCCAGGTAGTCCACCAGGCGCACAAAAGGATCAAAGCCGATCACCTTTGGGCCGTCCGCCACGAAGTTGGAGAGAGCGTTGATGTCATAAAAGTAGAGTTGGCCGTCGCGATCATCGACGATATATTCGACTCCGCCCACTTCAATATTCGCTTCCTGCATAATGCGCTCGACCGAGTGGACGATCTGGTCCGGCGGCGTATACCCTTCCACTCGCAATCCGGTCTTGGGAGCGTCCACTGGACACGCGGCACGTTGCAGGTCTTGACCGCTGGTGGTCCTGCAGATATCTGCCGGACAAAGATCAAACGTCTCGCCGGTCAGGTGGACCTTGATGCCGTAGAGATATTTGCACCCCACAACCTCCACCCGCACAATGTGGCCACCGCGCGCCGGAATGAACTCCTGAACCAGGGCCGTGTTGTCCAGGCCAAGATCCAGAGAGTTCGTGCGGGCCGCTTCCGCCACTTGCTCGCGGTCATCGAATTTCATTACACCCGCACCGCTGCCGCCGATGTTCGGCTTGACTACGATCGGGAAGCGCAGACCTTTAGAAGCTTCTACGGCGTCTTCCGAGTGGTTGATGACCCGCGTCCTGGGGTAGGGAAGTCCCAACGATTCCAGCAGCGAAAGCTGGAGAGCTTTGGACGTCTCATAGCGGAACGCCTTCTGTCCGTTGACGATGCGTTTGCCGCGCTGTTCCAGATGGTCAAGGTAGTAGAGCGTGTAGAAGATCCCCTGGCCATGGCCGCGCCGGTAAGCCGACGGGCTCATGCGGTTGAACAAAAGCGAATAGTTGCCTTCGCCATTCAGGTGCGCGGGATCAAAGTGGTGCTGGGCCGCATTGATTCGAACATAAGGCGTACCCCGGCGATCCAGTTCCGCGAACAGCGGGGTAAACCAGTGGGGATGTTCATAGTAAATTGCAAGTGGCTGCTTGAGCTTGGACACGGTCCCCTCATTTTCCGGGCATTTTTCTCTCGGAAGCAGCCCACAAAGCGAAAGGGCCGCTCCGTTGGAGCGGCCCTTTTGGTGAAGTTACTGATCTTACATAAGATTGCTCTCCACCGGCCGCTCGCTGGTACACATACAACAACACATGCACATGGTCATGACCATGGAAGGCGCGGGGAGCCGGAGGCTTTTTAGATACTGCATATGAATCTCTTAGATGCTACACGGATACCCGTTGAATCGTCAATATTTTTAATATTGTTCAATTGGAGTCAAGAGTCCGGGATGCCCACGGTGTCGGCACCCCTTTGTACCGCGCCAAGCTGCATTTTGTCGAACCGAGGTCAGGAAACGCCAGCTGAATTTTGGCAATTCCTGCGATTTGTGGGAAACTCTCTGTTCTTTCGACGAGAGGGAGTTGCTGGCATGGCGAGAGAGAACCATCTTTACCGGGGAATCTTCAAGTGGAGCGCGAGTGTGTTTTTCTTGGGCAGTACGCTGGCCCAAGGGCCTGCCGGGTTTGAAGTCACTGAGACGACGATTGCGGACACGCATGTCGCTCTCCGTTCGGGGAGAGTCACCTGCCGCCAGTTGGTTGAGGCTTATCTGAAGCGGATTCAAGCTTACGATCAGACCACCGGGCTGAACTCCATCGTCGTGGTGAATCCCAATGCGCTTTCTGAGGCCGACAAACTTCAGCAGGAATTCAAACGCACAAAGCAGCTGCGCCCGCTGCACTGCATCGCAGTGATCGTTAAAGACAATTACGACACGTATGACCTCCAGACGACCGGAGGCTCGCTGGCGATGAAGGGCTTTGTCCCGTCGGAAGACGCGTTCATGGTGAAGAGAATCCGCGAGGCCGGCGCAATCGTGCTGGCGAAATCCAACATGGCCGAGTGGGCTTTTAATCCCTATGTTACCGTGAGTTCGATTGCCGGAATCACTCGCAATCCATACGGCCTGGACCGCGTGCCCGCCGGTTCCAGCGGTGGAACGGCTGCCGCGGTGGCCGCGAGTCTGGGAGAGGTCGGACTGGGAACCGACACCGGTAACTCCATCCGCGGTCCGTCTTCGCACAACGACTTGGTGGGCATTAGGCCAACTATTGGGCTAACGAGCCGGGACGGCATTATTCCGCTCTATTTTGGTAACGATGTCGGCGGCCCCATGGCCCGGACCGTCGAAGATGCTGCCAGGGTTCTGGACGCCGTTGCGGGCTATGATCCTGCGGACCCAATAACCAGGCTCTCGGACGGCAAAATACCAAAGAGTTACTCGCTATTTCTAGACAAGAAGGGCCTTCAGGGAGCGCGTATTGCCGTCTTCAGAAAGTATATTGACGCCCCCACGACGGATCCGCAGGTGAAGGCTTTGACGGAGAAAGCGATCCAGGATTTGAGAGCGCAGGGCGCGGAGATTGTGGACCCGTTTGTGGTTCCGGACTTCGAAAAACTTACGGAGAACATATGGTGTGGCGATTTTCAGGCCGACGTGAACACTTATCTTGCCGCACATGCAAAAAATGCCCGTTACAAGAACCTGGCGGAAATCGTCGGGTCAGGCTTGTACCTGCCGTATATTGAACCGCGCCTGAAGGCGGCGATCGCCGCCAAAGACGCTGCCAGTGCGCCTTGCCCGGACGTTTATCATAGTGAACGTAAGATAGCGTTCCGCAACGCCGTGCTGGCTGCCATGGACGCCGCCAAGGTCGACGCAATTATCTATCCGACGTGGAGTAATGCCCCCAGAAAAGTGGGCGACACGCAAAGCCCGGCTGGTGATAACAGCCAGATCCTTTCCCCGCAAACCGGTTTTCCGGCAATCACTGTGCCGATGGGTTTCACCTACGAGTCGCTGCCGGCAGGATTGACGTTCCTGGGAAGGCTCTTTACCGAGCCCACCTTGCTCAAGTATGCGTACGCCTATGAGCAGGCGACCAAGCACCGGCGTCCACCGGCAAAGTTTGGGCCGCTTCCCTAGTACAAGTGATCCGGTTGCCGCAATCGCCGTTATTTCAGGCTTGCTCGCGGGTCCGGACGGCGCTACGATGCCTTGCGCGAGAGGTTTCATGTGGAGGTGCGTATGAAATCCGCTCTTTGTTCCGTAGTCCTTCTGTCGGTAATCACGGTTTGCGCGCAAGTCCAGCAGATCAGGATCGCTGCCGGTTCACCGGAAGACCAGGCCAGTCAGGCCATCAGCAATGAAAAAGACGCACAGAAGCGCGCGGCGATGTGGCAGGACTTTGTACAGAAGTTCGCTTCCAACGCGGACGCCGTGGCCTACGGTAATTCCCAGTTGTCGCAGCAGTTTCAGGATGCCGGTGACATCGCCAAAGCCATGGAGTACGACGAGAAGGCCCTGGCCGCACAGCCCAGGAATCTTGAATTGCTGGTTACCCTCGCCGGACTGGCTGAAAGAGTAAAGGCCAACGAGAAAACGGCGGATTTTGCCATCCGCGGAGGCGCAGCGTTCACCAGCATTGCGACCCAACCCAAGCCGGAAGGGGCGACCGCTGAGCAATTTGCGGCGAACATTAAGTCAGCGCAGGACCCGTTGCGATCATCGTATGAATACCTGGAAGCGCTGGGCGTGAACGCGGTGATGGCGGAGCAGGACAACAAGCTGCGCATGAGCGAACTGGAACGTTTCGCGGCCGCTTTTCCTAATTCCAGGTTTCAGGACCAGCTGCTGCAGGTGTCCGTTTATACTTTGGGCCAGTTGAAGGATTCCGCCCGGCTCGCCTCGTTCGCCGAGAAAGCGCTGGCGGCGAGTCCTAACAGCCTCAGCACCCTCGTGGTACTGGCGGCCGCCTTCGCGGACTTGCCCGATGCCGCCAGCACTGCGCGTGCCGAAAGCTACGCCCGGAAGGCCCTGGAACTGGCCAAAACCCAGACCGGCGAAGATGCCGGCAAGTTGCAGTTCAATTCGGGCCTGGCGCATTCCACGCTTGCCTATGCTCTCCTTAAGCAGGACAAGGCTGCGGCCGCAATCCAGGAGTTCAAGGCGGCTTTGCCGGAGCTGAAGGGCAATCCAGAGGCCTACCAAGCCGCGCTTTTCCGTTTGGGGTATGCTTACGGCAAGACCAACAGGGCAGCGGAAGCCAAGGCGGCTTTAAGTGAAGCGGCCGGAATCAGCGGACCGTACCAACAGCCGGCGCGAGAGCTGTTGGCCAAGATCGAGGCTGTGGCCCCGAAATCGGCCAGAAAGAAATAACGCAATCTGGCGGCATTAAAACAGGGTAAAGCCTCAAGATATGGCCCTAAGTTATAACAAAAGTAACGATACAGTTCCGGTTTACCCCAGCGATGGCAAGCCGAGAGTTGGTATAATTTGTATTGATGTTGAAGTATTCCATCGTCGTTCCTTTTCACAATGAGCAGGAGAGCGTAACCACACTCTACGACCGCCTGAAAGCGGTCATGGAGGCGACGGGCGCGAGCTTTGAACTGGTCTTTGTGGATGACGGAAGCCTGGACCGTACCTACAAGCTTCTGCGGGAGATCGTGGCCGTCGATAGCCGAGTCACTGTCGTGAAGCTGCGCCGCAACTTTGGCCAGACGTCTGCCCTGGCTGCCGGTTTTGCCCATGCCCAGGGCGAATACATCATCGCCATGGACGGCGACTTGCAGCACGACCCCGACGATATTCCGAAATTCCTGGAAAAGCTGGAGCAGGGCTACGACCTGGTGAGCGGCTGGCGCAAAGAGCGTGTCGACAACTTTGTAATGCGCCGTTTGCCTTCGCGTATGGCCAACTGGGCCATGTCCAGGCTGAGCGGAGTGAAGATCCACGATTTTGGCACAACGTACAAAGCGTACCGCCGGGAAATCATTCAGCAGCTGCCGCTCTACGGCGAGATGCATCGTTTCATTCCTGCGCTGGCTTCGGCATATGGCGCCAGCATCTGCGAAGTGCCGATCAAAAACATTGTCCGGCCCCAAGGCGAATCGCATTACGGCATTTCGCGGACGTTCCGCGTGTTCTTTGATCTCATTACCATCCGTTTTCTCCTCAAGTACATGTACAGACCTCTGCACTTGTTCGGGACGGCAGGCATGTCTTCCATGATCATTGGCTCGGGCATCGCTCTGTGGCTCATGATCACCAAGGTGTTATGGCATGACGCGATAATGGATAAACATGGCCCGCTGCTGATTTTCGCTGCTGTCCTCATTGTGTCCGGCGTTCAGCTTCTGGCACTGGGTCTTCTGGGAGATCTTCAAGTCCGTAACTTTCAGGAGCCCGTGCGCCGCGTTCCCTATACTGTCGCCCACGTACTGAAAGCCCAGAGCCTGGAACATCCCGTCAACGAGCCCCAAGAATGAGCCAAGTCATAACCCAAACTGAACTACGCCTGGCTAAACGTATGTCCCGGCTGGGAACAGAAACCGCCTTCGAGGTCCTAACGAAAGCGCGTGCCCTGGAGGCGCAAGGCAAAGACATTATCCATCTGGAGATCGGCGAGCCGGATTTCGATACGCCAGCGAACGTGGTTGAGGCCGGCATCAACGCCATCCGCGCAGGTTGGACTCACTACGGCCCGTCGGCTGGACTGCCGGTCATGCGGGAGGCCATCGCGGAGGAGGTCAGCCGCACCCGTGGAGTAAAATGCACGGCCGAGGAAGTAGTAGTCGTCCCGGGAGGGAAGCCTACTATTTTCTATACCATGATGGCATTTGTTGAAGAAGGGGATGAAGTTATCTATCCCAACCCGGGGTTTCCGGCGTATGAGTCGCTGACAAATTTTCTGGGCGCTACGCCGGTGCCGATCCATCTTCGCGAAGAGAAAGATTTCCGGTTTGATCCCAACGAGTTTGCTGACTTGATCACCGACCGCACACGATTGGTTGTGCTGAATTCGCCCCATAATCCGACGGGTGGGGTCCTGAGCTTGCAAGACCTGCGAGATATCGCTACTGCCATTGGCGACCGCGACATCATGGTGCTCTCCGACGAGATTTACAGCCAGTTGATCTTTGACGGCGAACATCACTCCATCATGTCACTGGATGGCTGGAAAGACCGTACCATCATGCTCGACGGCTTTTCCAAAACGTATGCCATGACCGGATGGCGACTGGGATACGGCGTGATGCGCGCCGACCTGGCCAGACATTTCAGCAAGCTCGTGACCAATTCCAATTCCTGCACAGCAAGCTTCACTCAGATCGCCGGCGTGGAAGGATTGCGCGGCGACCAGACCTCCGTCCGGAACATGTGTAAGGAATTTCACCGCCGGCGCGACCGTTTTGTGGAGCGGATCAATAGAATCCGGGGCTTCAGTTGCCGGGTGCCGAAAGGCGCATTTTACACGTTCCCGAATATCCAAAAGACGGGCTGGACCTCGCAACAACTGGCCGACGCGCTGCTCGATCAGGCCGGAGTAGCGTGCCTGGCCGGGACAGCGTTTGGCGAGTTCGGGGAAGGCTATCTCCGCTTCAGCATTGCCAATTCGCTTGAGAACCTCGACAAAGCCCTGGATCGCATTGAAGACTGGGTGAAGAAGAATCTGTAGCCGCGAATAATCGCGAAAGACGCGAATTGGTTTTGGAGTTGGGGCCTGTAATCACGGGCAACCCGTCTTCTGTTTGTCTAGCACCCAAGCCACGATGACCACCAGACAGTTTCGAGTCTTCGCTACCTGCCACATCGGCGACCAGGCATTCAATCGTTTGCGCGAGAAGGGTTACCATCTGGAGATCTATCCCGGCCCTGAAGCACCGCCAAAATCGGTGATTGTTGAGAGAGTCCGCAGCGGGATCGATGGATTGATCACCACCCTGCGCGACCCGATTGATGCAGAAGTTTTTGAGGCGGGCAAGGGAACCCTGAAAGTTGTAGCGCAGCTGGCGGTCGGTTTTGACAACATCAATCGTGCCGATGCCAACCGGTACAAAATCCCGTTCACGCACACGGCTGACGTTCTCACAGATGCGACCGCGGAGTTTGCTTTCTTCATGATGGGCGCCGTCGCGCGCCGCTTGTGGGACAGCGAGAAGATCGTACGGGAAAAGCAATGGGGATCGTGGCATCCCTTTCTTCCGTTCCTGGGCGACGAGGTCAGCGGCAAAACAATTGCCGTGATCGGTACGGGCCGCATCGGTCAGGCGCTGATCAGAAAATGCGTGGGCTTTGAGATGAACGTCCTGTGCTTCGACCCGGCATATCAGGACCACAAGTTTGTAGCCGGCATTCAACAAGTCCTGGATCTGGCGCACGCAAACCGCTTGTATCAGGAAAAGCGCTGGATCAAGTACGTTGGCATTGAGGAAGCGCTGGGCCAGGCGGATTTTGTGAGCCTGCACGTTCCGCTGGTGCGCCGAGGTGAATCGGGGACTCCCACTTACCACCTGATGAACGAATCCACATTCAAGATCATGCGGAAGGACGCGTACTTGATTAACACGTCGCGCGGTCCGGTCGTGGACGAAGCAGCGTTGTATAAAGCGCTCAAAGAAAAATGGATTGCCGGAGCGGCGCTTGACGTTTTCGAAAGAGAGCCCCTACCAGTTGATTCTCCGCTGCGCGATCCGGCCATTGAAGACCGATGCCGGTTGTTTCATCACTTTGCCAGTGGCGGCAGGATCACGCGACTGTCCGCCGATCCCGACAAGGGCATGGCCGGAAGATGCGTGCAAGGTCTGATTGACGTTCTGGAGGGGAACTACGGCGGCGATGTTACGAAAATGCCGTATGTCGTGAATAAAGAGGGTTTCCAGTGAGCGTCTTTTTTGCGTGCCGCGTTACTTGTCGGCCGGTGCTAAGACCGCAGCCATGGACTTGAAGATTTTCGAGCCATCGGCTGATCCAAGCAGCGTTTCGCTGCAGCGGTCGGGATGGGGCATCAGGCCCAGCACGTTACCGCCCTCACTGCAAATGCCGGCAATATTATCGAGCGAACCATTGGGATTCGCTTCCGGCGTGATCTGGCCGTCCGGCGTGCAATAGCGAAGGACGACTTGCTTGCGCTGTTGCAGAGACTTTAGCGTTTCTGCGTCGCAGTAGTAGTTGCCGTCCATGTGTCCGATAGGAATCTTGAGGACTTCAGCCCGTTTGCAAGCATTGGTGAACTGAGTGTCCGCATTTTCCACGCGCAGGTAAACGTACTTGCAAACGTATTTCAGGCCGGCATTGCGCATGAGCGCGCCGGGAAGCATGCCCGCTTCACACAGGATCTGGAAACCGTTGCAAATGCCGAGCACCATTCCACCCGAAGCCGCAAAACGCTTTACTTCGCTCATGATCGGGGCGAACTTGGCAATGGCGCCGGTGCGGAGATAGTCGCCGTAGGCGAAGCCGCCAGGCACAATGATGGCATCACAGTTCTCCAGGTTGTGCGATTCGTGCCAGAGAAACGCGGCCTGCTGGCCGGTGGCCGTAATGGCGGCATGGTAACTGTCATGGTCGCAATTGGAGCCGGGGAAGACGATGACGCCGAATTTCATAAAAACCATTTAACCACAGAGGGCACCGAGGAACACAGAGGGGCCTTGTATTTGGCTTCCTCTGTGCGCCTCTGTGTCCTCTGTGGTTAAACTGGGTGAATATGGCCTTGCGCGACCATGCACGCACCACCGGCTCAGCCCTCAAGAACTGGTTTGTGGCGCAGTGCTATGACTCACTGGCGGTTATGCTGATCTGGCTGGTTGGACTGAAGATTATTGGCGTCCCTTGGGCGCCGTTGTGGGCCCTGATTGCCGGTCTGCTACAGTTCATTCCCCACTTTGGGCCGCCGGTCGCCGTGATATTCCCGGCGCTGGTTGGCCTGTTTAGTTCAAACCACATGGGGTTCTTCTACGTGCTGATTCTGTTCGCATTCGTTATGGTGACGGACGGCTTTCTGCTCCAACCCTATTTCATGAAGCGAAGGGCTCGAGTGCCGTTCTGGGCGTCACTCTTTACGCCGATTGCCCTGGCCCTGCTGATTCCTTTCTGGTGGGCGTTGCTGCTGGCGCCGCCGCTATTGGCGATAGCGTTCGCCTATTGGCATCAACGGAACTTGGGGCAGGCAGACCAGATCGTGATCACGCGGCAGGACTTGGATCGCCAGGGATAATTCCGGCTGCGATCAGGGCCTTCCGGGCTTCGGCTGGTCCCTTTGCCTGCACCGCGCGCAAGCCGATGCTGCGCGCAGCTTCCACGTTCAGCGCAACGTCATCAAGAAAGAGAATTGCGGATGGCGCGCAGCCGATTGTTTCAGCCACATGAATGAAGGCTTCTTCATCGGGTTTGATTTTTCCGGTGAGGTGAGAAGGGAAGTGATGATGAAAGGCGTGTTCCATTTCCATATCCTTCATCACTCGCTGCCAATGCAGCACGCATGTGTTGGATAGAGTGGCCCGCTGAAACTTCGGCGGAATATCGCGAACAACCTCCAGCGCACCCGGATACAGCGCACGCGGCCAGGCCGCAAACGCGGTCAGAAATTCTTCTTGGGTTACCGGCAACGACATGGCACGAATGATTTGCTCGGCGAACTGAGCCGGCGTGGCGCGTCCAGTCTCGAACTGCCGGACCACGGGCGAAGCCAGCCAGATCTTCCATAGCTCTTCAACGCTGACGCTGTTGTTCAGCCACGCGAGCATGGTGGAAACACCGCCCAGCTCCACCAGGACGCCACCAATATCAAAGAGAACGACTTGAATTTCATCCGCAATTCTGGGCGGCATAGTCGATGAATTATAGGTGATGAAAGAAGGGGCTGGCGTTTTCGCGGCGTGTTATAATCTTCTTTGTTTTCCTGCGTTTAACGCTCGCCGGAGTCCTTCTGGCTGCGAATTCTGGAGTTGAGGTTTCATCATGTCCGGCCATTCCAAATGGGCCACAATCAAACACAAAAAGGGCGCGCTGGACGCGAAGCGCGGCAAGATCTTTACCCGTGTAATCAAAGAAATTACCATGGCCGCCAAGGGTGGAGGCGGTGATCCGGAAGGCAACCCGCGTTTGCGCACGGCCATCGCTCTGGCCAAGGCGGAAAACATGCCTCAGGACAACATCAAGCGCGCCATCCAGCGTGGGACCGGCGAATTGGAAGGCGTCAACTACGAAGAAATCACCTTCGAAGGCTACGGTCCCGGCGGCGTCGCCCTCTTGGTGGACGTGACCACGGACAATCGCAACCGAACGGTAAGTGAAATCCGGCACTGCTTCGGCAAGAACGGCGGCAACCTGGGTGAAGCCGGCTCCGTGGCCTGGATGTTCCATAAGAAGGGCGAAATCGTTGTTCCCAAGACAGCCGCGAAAGAGGACGATCTGATGAACATCGTCCTCGAAAACGGCGGTGAAGACCTTAGTGATGGTGGAGACAACTGGGAAATCATCACTCCCCCCGCTGCGTTCGAAGCGGTTTTGGAGACCGTAAAGAAAGCCGGTATTGAAGTTGTGCATTCTCAGATCGGCATGGTGCCCCAGAATTACATCAAGCTGGAGGGGCCGGCGGCCAACCAGATGATTCGTCTTCTGGAAGCTATCGAGGACCAGGATGACGTGCAAAACGTCTATTCCAATTTTGATGTCGACCAGAAGCAATTGGAAGAAGTGGCCGGCTAGCTGAAAGCTGGGGATATTGAAAAAGGCGGCCTGAAAACGGCCGCTTTTGTTTTGCCGTGAGGAACTTTCCATTTGAATCGCTACGGGTGGTAAAGTGATTCAACCTTTGCATCAACAGGAGATGGGCATGAAAATCGCGTGTGCGGTTCTTTTGCTATTCGCGCTGGCGGGAGCGCAGAACTCAGGTCCGTTGAGCGACAGACCCTGGGATTTCGGCGTCTGGACAGGGGGCGGCACCAGTGTTCCCGGCGGTACTACGGACACCAAATTGTTCAACGTGGGCGCCCGCGTAGGCAAAGTGCTGACCGGGGAGCATGGAGGCGGGTTTGCCCGTGGCAATTTCGAGTGGTCGGCCGATATTATCCCCGTTTACCATGTCCGGCAGCCATTCAAAAACGCAACCGGCGCAGGATTCAATCCCGTGAACCTGACCTGGAACTTTACCCGTTCAGAGGGCCTGGTTCCGTACTTGGAATTCGGAGGAGGAGTCCTGTTTACGAATAACAACCTGCCTACGATTTCGCCCTCTACGACCAACTTTCTTACCCATGCGGCCGTCGGGTTGCACTTGTTTGTCCGCGAAAAACAATCCGTGACGGTCACCGCCCGGTACGAACACATTTCGAACGCTGGCCTGGCCACGCCGAATCCCGGCGTTAATACCGTTCAGTTCACGCTCGGATACAACTGGTTCAAGTAATGAGATTGTCATAATTTGTAAGTGCCAGAATTGAAGCTGGCGGTGTTTTCAACGCTCCGGAAATTCGGGGCAGTCTCGCAATCACTGCGATTTTGGCAATTTGTTATTCTCTCTTCATATGTCCACTATGGTCCAATGTGTTCCGAATTTCTCTGAAGGCCGCCGCAAGGCCGTAGTTGACGCTATCGTTGAAGCCATGAAGCTGCCCGGCGTTTATTTGCTGGACCGCGAGATGGACTCCGACCATAATCGCTGCGTGATCACCCTGGTCGGCGATCGCGATTCGATCGCGGAAGCCGCGATTCGTGGAGTGGGTAAAGCGGCTGAATTGATCGATTTGAACCAGCATCAGGGGGCCCATCCTAGGATCGGGGCCGCTGACGTTGTCCCGTTCATTCCGATTGAAGGCGTGACGGTCGAAGACTGCGTGGCCATTGCCCGCAAAGTCGGCGAGGAAATCTGGAAACGTCACGCTATCCCAGTTTACCTGTATGAATCTGCCGCTGCGACACCCGAACGCCAGAACCTGGAGAACATCCGCCGCGGTCAGTACGAAGGCCTGCGTGACGCGGTGGCCGCTGATCCCTCTCGCAAGCCGGATTTTGGCGACGCGCGCCTGCATCCTACGGCGGGCGCAACCGTGGTTGGAGCGCGTAAGCCGCTGATTGCCTACAACGTGTTTCTGAATACCACCGACGTCGATATCGCCAAAAATGTCGCCAAGGCTGTCCGCTTTTCTTCCGGCGGTCTGCGTTACGTCAAAGGCGCGGGATTTGAAGTGCGCGGCCTGGCCCAGGTTTCCATGAATCTGACCGATTTTGAGCAAACGCCGGTTGCCAGGGTTTTTGAATTCGTTAAAAGAGAAGCCGCGCGGTACGGTGTCCTGCCGCTCAGCAGCGAGATCGTCGGCCTGGTCCCGAAGAAAGCGCTGGAGCAAGCCGCGGAGTGGTTTCTGCAAGTGGAGAACTTTGATTCGTCCATGATTCTGGAAAACCGGCTGGCGGCCGTGATGAGTGGCAAGGTGCCCGTTGGCGGGCTGGGAACGGGGGTGGCGCCGTTCATTGAGCAGCTGGCCGCTCCTACGGCGACACCAGGCGGCGGCAGCGCTTCCGCGGTCGCGGGAGCGATGGCCGCGGCGCTGGGAAGCATGGTTGCCGGAATGTCGCGAGGCAAGAAGGCCTACGCGCAATTCGAGCCGCACTTGAGGCAGGCCATAGCACGCCTGACCCAGCTCCGGGAGGAGTTGAAGGCAGCGATTGACGCCGACGCTGAAAGCTACAACCAGGTCATGGCCGCCTACAAGCAGGCCAAGACGTCCCCCAATGGTGTTGCCCTCATTGAATCTGCCCTGAAGACAGCCACTATGATCCCCCTGGAAACGGCACAAAAAGCAAGAGAGGTGGCCAGTATTGTGGAGTCACTGCGGCCCGTCACCAGTCCCAATATGGCTTCAGACCTCACGGTAGCCCTGGCGCTGTCCCAGGCGGCCGTACGAGGCGCATTGTCCAACGTCGACATAAACCTAATCTCAATAAAAGACGCAGGATTTGTGGCCGGTGTGCGTTCCACGGTCGAGGGCTGGGACGGGTAAAACATCCTCGCGCCGGATCGAGAATCGCGTCTCATTCCCTAAGACAGGGTTTAGAATGGTGTTAACATTATGAAACGCTACATATTTGCTTTCGCTTTCTTGCTATCGACATTGCCCGGCTTAGCTTCTTCGCTGGGCACGGCGGTGCGTACGGTAATTCCGGTCGAAGTCCAGCAGATCATCAATGTGGATTACCGCAAAATGAAGGGTTCCGATACCGCGATGGCCATGAAGGCCAAGCTGTTGCCCTCGAACTTGAAGCAGTTCGAGGATGCGCTCAAGAGTATTGGCGTAGTGCCGGACCGCGACCTGGAGCAGATCACTCTGGCCTCCTTCCGCACGAAGGACCATCGCTTGGAGACGATCGGCGTTGCTCAGGGACAGTTCACGCTCAAGAACATCAATCTGCGCCTGGCTAAGCAAAAGATCAAAGGCGAAAAGGAAAACGAAGTCGTGCTTTATCCCATGTCGGGCGGCATGACCATGACTTTTCTCGACGACTTCACCATGCTTTTCGGCGACAAAGCCGCGGTCCAGGCCGCGCTTGAAGCGCGTGATACCAGCGGGCAGAGCCTGAACGCCAATGGCGAAATTACCGACATGATCGCTTCCGTGGACCAGGGGACGGTCTGGAGCGTTCTGGACGCCAGCGGCACGCAGAACATGATGCGCTCAGCTCTGGGAGACGCAGCGGGCCTTTCAGAATACGATTCAGTGAGCAAGAAGCTGCTCGGCTCCCGTTACCGGCTGGACTTTGACCACGGAGTGGATTTCAATCTGAACGTGATCACTTCAGACGCCATCACAGCGGCCACGCTTTCCAGCCTGCTGAAAGCCGGCATGATGTTCAAGAAAGCCAGCGCCACGCCTTCGGAAAAGACAGCCCTCGAAGATACCACTGTGGATTCCGAATCGGGAAAGCTGGTTGTGCACTTCAAGGCGAGCGACAGCAGTTTCAAGTCGCTGTTGGATTCGCCGATGTTTATCTCTGTGACGAGGTAAAAAAACAGATGGCACTTAGCAATTAGCCACAAGCTCTGTGGGTTTTCTTTACAACCTCTACGCTCGGGATTTTAGAAAAAACGCCCTACTTCTTCACAATCGCATTATAGCCGTCATTCACCAACCGCGTGCGCATAGCCTCGGCTTCATTGGGATCGACGAACGGACCAACCTGGATATGGAATAACGGGTCGCCGGGCAAGCTGGCAATGAATACCGGATACTGCTTCTTTCGCAACGCGGCCACGAGGATTTCTGCGTCTTCCTGCCTTGAAACCGCTGCTACCTGGACCATATAGGTGCCGGTTGTGACGCCCTTAGTGGCAGAAGGCGGGTCGGGAAGTTTGCTGGTTGAGGAAGAATTGTTCGACGACGGCGGCGCCGTCGTTGACTGGGCTGCCGGCGGTTTGTTGGCGCCCGAGGCTGACGAGTTGGCGGGTAGTGTGTTGGCAGCAGACGGGCAGTTGGCGGAGCCCGCGACGCAGGGTTGTGGGCCGTGATCGGGAGTCTTGTTCCCGGCTGAGGGCTTGCTGGCGGCGCCACCGCCCGATGGCACGGTGTTGACCGTGTCCGTCCGTCCGCCGGGAGTCGCGCTGCCGCGGCCCAGCATATACCCAAGCGTAAAAAATACGGCGCACATTACCGCCAGGCCCAGGAAGATGCCGAGCAGTTTTCCCGTGCCCAGAGTAACCTCGGTGTCTTGCGCTTCCCGTTCAGCCATGACGGCTCCTGCGGTCCGCGGTGGTCAGCACTCCTATTTGCCTCCGCCCATTTTGTCCAGTGCCTTGGTGATGGAAGAAATGATGTCTACCGGCAAGGGGAAGACAATGGTCGTGTTTTTTTCCACGCCGATTTCCGTCAGCGTCTGGAGATACCTGAGCTGCATGGTGAGAGGCTCGCCGGATAGAACGTGGGCTGCTTCAGTGAGTCTCTGCGCGGCTGCAAACTCGCCTTCCGCATGGATGATCTTGGCGCGTTTTTCGCGCTCGGCTTCAGCCTGCTTGGCCATGGCGCGAAGCATAGACTCAGGCAGGTCCACCTGCTTCACTTCCACGTTTGCCACTTTCACTCCGTAGGGCGCAGTGTGCTGGTCCAGAATGCTCTGAATGCGGGCGTTCAGCTTGTCGCGATGAGCAAGCAGTTCGTCCAGTTCAACTTCGCCGAGCACCGTGCGCAGGGTGGTTTGCGCGAACTGTTGCGTCTGCCAATAGTAGTTTTGCACCTGCACCACGGCCTGGGGCGCATCCACCACACGCCAGTAAATCACAGCGTTCACCTTAAGAGTGACGTTGTCGCGTGTGATGATGTCCTGGGGAGGAACTTCCAGCGCCTGCTGGCGTAGATCAATGCGGACGATTTTCTGGACGGGCGCAAAAACAAAAATAAGTCCGGGCCCCTTGGGATCTTTGCGCAAACGGCCCAGTGAGAAGATTACGCCACGCTCATATTCTCTCAGGATCTTGATGGCGCTGAGAAAATACAGGACAACAATGAGGATAAGTATCAACAGCGGAGTTGTAGGTCCCACACGGCCTCCAGATCAATCTAGATTATAGAGTCGAAACGAATTCTACGGCATAAGACTGAAATAGCAAAAGGTCAAAACTTGGTTCCGGGCACTGCGGCAAGAGGGTGTTTTCAACGTGTGAGCGCTCCCAAGGTTAAAATGGGTAGCCGGAAACCGAACCGATGAAAAGAGTCGTAGATCGCGAGCATAACAAAAATTACTACCGGGTGCTGCACGCGCCAATCTGGATATGGGCTTTTTGGATACTGCCCGGGCATCTTACCGCCGACCTGTACGCTCATGGACCGGATCGGCGTCACTGGATCTGGCTGGCTGTGGTCGCCGTCGTTTGTGCCTGGCGGGCGTACGTGGGCCGGCTTCCTGGAGCGGAGCCGCGTCCGTACATCACGCATTACGGTGAAGACAAGCCTAACCTGTGGTATCGCGTGATTTGCTATACCACCGCCTGGATCGATTTGCTCGTACCGTTCACCATTAACCTCGCGGGTCTGGTAATCAATTTCTTTACCGGACAATGGGTGATCAACACCTTGTACGTAAAGCTCTATTACCTGTTGGCTGGGGCCGTTGTGTTGGCGACCGTGCTTGATTTCACGCCACGCGCCCGGCGTTCCACGCGCGGCGAGGGTGCGGAAAAAGGCTGGTTCTACGTGGCCATCTGGACGGTCGTGCCTACACAGATCGCAGCCTGGGCCATGTGGCGGCTGGGTAAGAGCTTTGGTCTATCGGCGGCGGCGCTGAATCATGTACGGCTGGTGACTTTTCTGGTGGTGGCAGGAACGCTGCTGGTTCTGGGATATTTCAGCAAGTTACCGCGAACCCAGCGTTACTACGCGGGCGCGGTTGAAGGTGCGGGTCCCAACACGCCAGAAGCCACGGAAGCGGTTGCCGATTGAACTAGTGCGCGGTCGAAGCTGCACTCGCCGGCTCCGGCGCGGGTTCCACATGCAGGGTCAGGTTCTCAACGCTGCGCACCACGACGGGCTGTCCCGCAGCGACGGTACCGGGCGCGATAGCGTCCCACAGTTCGCCCTGCAGGAACACCTTCCCCGCAGGCACGAGCGGCGATCGCGCAATGCCGATCGCGCCAATCATTCCTTGAATTCCGGTCACCACTTTGTTTCGCCGCGCGCGCATGGCAACGGACATGAGAAAGACAGTAATCAGCCCGAACGGAACCGCTATGGAGACCGCAGTCAGTAGATCGACCCTCATTTCGGGAATAGGGCCATCTACTAGCAACATGGATCCGAGAACCAGCACGACCATACCGCCAATGGTCAAAGCGCCGTGGCTGTGGATCTTGGCCTCAAGAGCAAACAGCACAAAGGCGGCCAGAATCAGTCCCAGTGCCATGTATCGCACCGGAAGGTATTGCAAAGCGAATATCGCCACAAGTACCGCAATACCTCCAATTACCCCCGGAACCACTGCGCCTGGATGGTTGAATTCCGCGTATAACGCCATCATTCCAAGGGTCAAGAGGAACAGAGCAAGCTTGGGGTCCATCAGCCAGGAGAGAATCCGTTCCCGCAAAGACATCTCGTAGAAAACGGCGCGCTTACCAGCGACATGTAGTACGCTTTTGGAGCCATCAAAGCGAGTAATCATTTTACCTTCGAGTTGATTCATAAGATCAACTTCATCTTTGGCGATGTATTCGATCAAGTGTTGCTCAAGGGCTTGGTCAGCGGAAAATGATTTCGACTGCCGCACAGCACTCTCTGCGACTTCAACATTGCGGCCGCGTTTGCCGGTATAGGAGCGTAGGAGCGCGGCGGCGTAGTTCTCCCACTTCTCCTTAAGCACCGGATCCATAGTGACGCCGTCTTCACGGACCGGGTGCGCCGCACCGGTACTTGTTCCTGGAGTCATCGCTGCGATGTCCGCTGATTCAAGGATGTAAAAACCTGCCGAAGAAGCGGCGCTGCCTTGTGGGGTTACGTAAACAATCACTGGCACCGGCGAGGATAATATCTTGTTGACGATTTCTTCCATTGACGTCTCAAGGCCGCCTGGCGTTTTGAGCTCGATCAACAGGGCATCAGCATGCAGGCGCTGGGCCTCTTGAATGGCGCGACCTATATGCTCGGCAACAAAGGGATGAATCGTGTCGTCCACCACGATCTTCAGAACGTCAGCCGAAGCAGCCAGTGGTATCAGACAAACAGCGGCGATGATTGCGAGCTTGGAAATTGAGATGGAACGCATAGTGATCCTCATGGTCGTGACGGCGCCTTGCCGGACAGGGCGGCCACGATATCTTGTTTCAGGGAAGCTGCGGTGCTGTTGGCCGGGTCCAGGGCCAAGGCGCGTTCTACGTTTTGCTGCGCCCCCGCTGCGTTCTTTTCCGCCAAGTCCAGACGGGCCAGCACCATGTAAGCCTCGGGGGAAGGAGCAAGGGTGAGGGACACGCGGGCTTCATTGCGCGCTCCGGTATTGTCCTGGAGGGATTCCAATACCCCGGCCAGTGCGGCGTGGGCCTCTGGGTTGGCGGGATTCAGCAGAATTGCCCCACGAAATTCGTTTTCCGCTTCGCCCGGCATGCCTTGTTCCAAGAGTTGTCGCCCGCGCTGTACGTGGAAAGCCGCGTGGCTGGCCGGGTCCAGCTTTTGCAGCCGGGACTCACCGAGGTTGCTTATTTCCATCGAGAGTTGCCGGAAGGGCGATTCATCGTAGTTCACTTTGATTCGTTCCAGCGGCAGGTGCGGTGGAGTGGGTTGAGCTTCGGCGATGGAATCAAGAAACGCCCTGGCGTCTGCATCCGGCTGCAGCGCCAGCAGGTCGCGGAGTTGCCGGACGGCGCCCTGGGTGTCACCGTCGCGGTGGAGTTCTACGGCAAGGTTGAAGCGATAATCGGGGTCATTCGGATCGGTCTGGACGCTTTTCTCAAAATAGCCGCGTGCACGGCGTTCTCCGCGGCGCGCGACGACGACTCCTAAATTGTTGTACACCTCAGTGAGGGGCAACCGTGAAGCCAGCCAGCGAAAAGCAGCTTCGGCCGTGTCCATCTGGTTCGAGTAGTAGGCGGCCAGACCTAGGTAGAAATGGGCTTCATTGGCGCTGCCGTCGTTGTCGGGGACCTTGGAAAGCCAGGTCACGGCCTGCTCGAAATCGCGCGACCCGTAGTAGATCTTCCCCAAATGCAGTATGGCCAGAGTGTGGGTTGGTTCCAGACGAATTGCTTCCTTGAACCGTTTGATTTTCTCCGCGGCATTGCCGGCCAGAACTCCCCGGACGTAGTTCTCCAGCGCATCCAGGCGAAGCGGCGGGAATGCGCCCACATACAGGTCCTTGGGCGCGGAAGTGAGCTTGAGATTGCTGAGGACATCCCATGCCACAGCCGTTTGAATCTTGATCAGGCTGGTGAGAGGTCCCGATTCGGTGAGCTCCGGGCTAAGGTGAAGCTGGGTCATGTCCAAAATCTGGGCAGTCGCGATAAAGGTGTTGCCATCGAAGTTGTAACGGCCCATGAGGACGTAGTCGGCGTCCATTTGCTGTGCGATCTGGTAAATCGTCGCCCGGGAAGGTTTGGCGACCAGAGGAATACCAAGCTCATCAAAGGCGCGGAGCCGGTCCGACCGGTTGATCACGAACAGGGAATCCGAATTCAGCCGGCTGCTGAGCACTTCAGGGAAAGCTTCGCCCACCCAGTCTATTCCGGGCACATTGGACGCGTTCTCAAACGGCATGATCAGCACCAGGTGGCTGGTGCCTACAGAATCCGGCTGCTGGCCCGCCGCGGTGAGGGATACGGGTAAAGCAGGCAGGGCCGAAAACAGGAGAATAGCGGCCAGTTTCTTCAAGATAAGAAGATTATAGGCCACTTGGCGACTTAGGTTTCTGGTCAAGGGACGGGTGTCACCCGCTCGCGGCAACCTGCTAAAATGACTCGCAGCATTGGGCGGGAGTAGTTCAGTGGTAGAACGCCAGCTTCCCAAGCTGGATGTCGCCGGTTCGATCCCGGTCTCCCGCTCCAAACAGTGTTGGTAATCCGGCAACCGATGTGCGCCATTTCAACTTTCTGGGCGGATTTGCGAGTAAAACGGCATCCTAAGGTACATATTCCACTAATATTCGGGGCGACAACGGCCGATTCTTCCTTATAGATTTCAACGGCATTGTCGGGTTTCCAAGGTCCTGGGCCTCGGCCGGACCGGGCGTTGAGTCTGGGAAGGGTGGGAAAACGTGAAGGAGCATCTCCAGGAACAACAGCAAGTTGTTTTGGCCAACCAGTCCATGCTGGACTTAAGCACTTTGAAGACACGAGGTTTCGATCCAGTATCGCTTTGGGAGCGCGTTGGTGGCGACATGGAACTGTTGCGCGAACTGGTTGCGATCCTTGCCGAAGAATGCCCGGGAATGCTGACGCGCATAGAGACTGCTGTCGCCGAAGGCAACGCCGATGACCTGCAAAAGAGCAGCCACAAAATGAAAGGCTCGGTGTTGCAGTTTTCCGCCAGTGAAGCGGCCGCCTTTGCCAGCCAACTGGAGGAAATGGGAAGAACGAGTTCTTTGGCGGAAGCCCCTACGGTTCTGGCAAGACTGACCACTGAGGTGACCTTGCTCCTGGAAGTACTGAACAAGATGGTGGGACAGGGCGCGCCTGAGTGAAATCATTGGTCACGGAAGAAGGTCACACAAGAGTGCAAGTAGACGTGCAAGTGAAACAGACACCAACACCGGCGATGGAGGTCCGCCAGGCAAGGCCGCTGAGCGTGCTGCTCGTGGAGGACAGTTTGGTGGATGCGCGGGTCGTCAGCGGACTGCTCAAAGCATCAGGGGACCAACTTGAGTGTCACCATGTTCTTGGTTGCGCTGAAGCCTTGCGCGCGCTGGAGACACAGCACTACGACGTAGTGCTTCTGGACCTGAATCTGCCCGATAGCTCGGGTTACGAAACGTTTGCCTCGATCTACCGTGTGGCGCCCAGGGCCGCCATTTTGGTGCTGAGCAGCTCGGACATTGAAGAACTGGCTATCCGAACGGTCCGCGAGGGCGCGCAGGACTACCTGGTAAAAGGCTCCTTTGACGGGCGGTTGCTGCTTCGTTCCATACGCTACGCCTTTGAGCGAAATCGGGCTGAAGAAGCGCTGCGGAACAGCGAAGCTACGGTCCGGGCCATCTTCGAGAACTCTCTGGACGGAATCGTGATCGTGGGAAGAAATGGTATTTGCAGGGAAGCGAATTCCGCCGCTGCCATTCTGTTTGGAACGTCACGGCAGGACTTGATCGGAAAGAACATCCATAGGTTTACCGGCCAGGATTTTGAGGAAGAGTGGGTCCGCTTTCGTCGCTCCAACACCGGACGAGGCCAATTCTGGGTTCGCCGCGAAGACGGCACGAAGCGCCTGGTGGATTGCTGCTTCAGCGCCAATATTCTCCCGGAATGCGATTTGTGTATGCTGCGCGATATGACCGAGCAGCAGAGCCTGGAAGACCAGTTACGGCATTCTCAAAAAATGGAAGCAGTAGGGCGTTTGGCCGGGGGCGTCGCCCACGATTTCAACAACATCATGGGAATCATCAGCGGCTACGCCGAGCTCCTGCAATTGAACTCTACCGACGAAACGGTCATTTCGCGGACGGATAAAATCCTCTCCGCTATTTTGAAGGCTTCTTCTCTCACCAAGCAGCTTCTGGCTTTTGGACACAAGCAGTTCGTGTCGCCAAAGCTCCTGGACGTGTCGGCGGTGCTGGATGAAGTCAAAAGCATGGTGCATTGTCTGGTGGGCGCCGAAGTACAGGTAATTCTGAAGGCCGGTGAAGGCGTGCGCCTGGTCAAAGCCGATCAGGGGCAATTGGAGCAGGTCATCCTGAATCTGGCCAGCAATGCGAGTGACGCGATGCCCCTGGGCGGGACACTCACCCTGAGCGTCGAGAATTACACAAGTACCGGTCTCGAGCCCCAAGTCCTAGCGGGAGAGTATGTCAGGCTTTCCGTCAGCGATACTGGCACGGGAATGGATAGCGAGATCCAGTCACACATTTTCGAACCGTTTTTCACAACCAAGAAAGCGCACTCCGGATTGGGGCTTTCCACCGTATATGGCATCGTGAAGCAGAGCGGCGGATATATCACGGTCCAGGCCGCGCCGAATGGTGGATCCACCTTCCGGGTCCATCTACCTGTGGCCGCAGAGGCACGGATTTTGCCTGCAGTGCCCGCGGATACCGGCTGGTCTGGCCAATCCGGTACCAACGGACATGAAACGATTCTGCTGGTGGACGACGAAGACGCGTTGCGGGAAGCAGCCGCGGAATATCTTGAAGGCTGCGGCTACAAGGTTTTAAAGGCGCGCGACGGCAAGGAAGGTATGGACTTTTTGAACTCCTACCAGGGGGAGATCGCGGCCGTGGTTTCCGACATTGTCATGCCGCAGGTGAGCGGCCGGGGGCTCGTGGACCACGTACGCAATACGCGGCCGGACACCGGCGTACTGCTTATTTCCGGATATGCCGACGATGCTGTCGTGCGCCATGGAATTTTTCTTGAAACCACGGCCTTCTTGCAGAAGCCGTTCACGCTGCAGGCGTTAGGCGAAACGATCCGCAGCCTGATCAAGCGTCGCTCGTAGCAGCTCCAGGTGTCGGGCAGGTCTGTGGTACAGTCATGCCAGCCCTGTATGGCAGAGGAAACACGCGCTACGTCCCGCTGGCTCGACCTTCTCTGGTTACTCTTCTTAACCTGTCTTGCTCTGCTTCCCCCTGCCAACGAGCAGCACAAGCTGGAGATCCTGGCTATCATCGGTGTTTTTCAGATAGTGGAAGCACGAGTGATCCAGGCAGTGCCAGTGCGCGGCAGGTACTACGTCGTCTTGATCAAGCTTGGCCTGGCTACCATCCTGATTAATCACACGCACGAAGTCGCCATCAACAGCAGCTACTATCCGATTTTTTATCTGCCGGTGATGACCGCGGCCATGTACTTTGGTCCGGTGGGAACGCTGTTGTGGACGTCTTTGACTTCCGTCGCATACTGCTCCTATCTCTTCCCGGTCCAGGCTGTGGGAGTGCCCAGGTGGCTGGCCAGAATTATGGGCGCGGGATCTGAGTCGGCAGCGTACACCATTGATGCGGCAGGGATCTCTGAACTCTTGATGCGCATCGTGTTTTTCTTTCTTGTAGGGATGATTGTGAACCGGTTTGTGATGGAGTACCGGCTTCAAGTGCTTCGTTACCAGACTTTGGCGCAGAGGTTGAGCGAAACCAACCGTAGTTTGAAACAGGCACAAGCCGAAGCACGCCGGGCAGAACGGCTGGCCGCGCTGGGCCAGCTCTCCGCCGGCCTGGCGCACGAGATTCGCAATCCCCTGGGCGTGATCAAAGGATCGGCGGAGATACTCAGCCAAAAGCTTACCGCGTCGGATGCGATGGCCAGGGAGCTGGCAGGATACATTTATACCGAGGTCAATCGCCTGAGCGCCTTGGTGGGCCGTTTTCTGGACTTTGCCCGGCCGTCGCGTTTGCAGTTGCGAGCTTGTGATCTGACCGCCGTTGTAGAACGGTCTCTGAAAACTGTTACCGATCAGGCGGCCACGGCCAAAGTCACGATTGCACGTGACTACCTTCCAGGTCTTCAGCCCGTGATGATTGACGAAGAGCTTTGCGAGCAGGTGTTTACTAATTTGCTGCTAAATGCCTGCCAAGCCATGGGCGACGAAGGCGGTGAGCTGCGGATCAGGGTCAAGCCCGGAGACGCAACGCAGGGAGGCGGGGTCGTAGCGGAGATAGAGGACACAGGGATCGGCATCGCTCCTGAAATGCAGGAACAGATATTCAATCCCTTTGTGACCACCAAGAAATCGGGAGTGGGTCTCGGGCTGGCTATTGTTTCGAAAATCGTCGACGCCCACGGAGGCGCCGTCCGAGTCGTCTCGACTCCAGGACAACAGGGAGCTTGTTTTCGCGTGTCCTTTCCAGCATCGGTTCAGTCGGAGTGGCCAGCCGCTGCTCGCGGTCAGGGCTACCGGATGGTCCGGTAATTGATTTAGTTCTTCCCACCGCCTTTGACGGTGTACACGGCGTCGTCTGCCACGTGAATCATTTCACCCGGCGAAGCTGACGCGTTTTCAAAAGCGGCAAACACCGATGCTGCATGTGGCCGAGGGACCCACTTCCGACGCCTGCTGGAGGAGTCTGTGATTCATTTTGCTGACGGCTGACCGCACCGTGGTGCCGCCTGTGTCCGTGAGCAGGATGGCAGATTTCATAGAACAAAACTAACCGTGGCAGCGAGCACCAGCGTCCAGCCCACAAACGGTGAGAAAGGCCAAGCGGCAAAGGAAATGGGGAGGAGATAGAACGGAGACAATGCAATCCAGATTCAAGAAGAGTTTGGGCAGTCCCTGGAAGCCGGGATGACGGCGATCACGCGACCGCGGCTATGACGGCGATCACAAGATTCCCTATACTGGATGTCCGCTGCGTCACAGGAGGTTTCGCGTGTTTACCAGGATTTCAGCAATATTGAAAGGCATATTCGTCTTATCTTGCTTCTTTGTGCCGTCAGGATACGCGCAGGCTAACCCCGGACAGCCGCCCGCCTCTACGGAGGCGCCCCTGACGATTACCCTTCAGGACGCCCTGATCCGCGCCCGCGCCAACAACGTGCAGTTTCAAGCGGCTCTTACCGACCATGGCCTGGCTCACCAGGACAAGGTCCAGGCAAGGGCCGCGTTGTTGCCGAGTGTGGCGTATAACACAACGGTCACTCTTACCCAGGGCGCGAGCAGTGCGGCGAGCCCGAATCCGCAAATCTTTCTGGCC
>DATMPO010000050.1:0-16240 GCA_035567035.1 Verrucomicrobiia bacterium
CCACAGGGCCAAGCGCCAGGGGCGCGACGACAGGTTAGCCCTATCCATGAGGAAGTCGGCGATAGCGCTTGAGGCCTGTCCCTACACTTCCGCCTTCCCTTTGTGCGGCCGCATCGAGCGCGCAATCAGCACCAGCCCTCCCACAAGCAGGACCAGCATGAGAACGGCGTTGAACAGACTGGTTTGCAGGAAATAAATGCGCATGTTGGCAATCACGCCCGCCAGGATGAATAGCAGCCCGCCGACGGTCAGCAGCCAGCCAAAAGGATTTCGTCCGTTCCAGAACAGAATTCCCACGCCGAACAGCAGCGGTATGAGGGTGATCCCGAAACTGTTGGCGCCCCAGAACGTCCAGTAAGACCCGGCCACGGTAACCTGGTTGAACAGAAGATATCCGCCGACGCAGGCCATAATGAAGCCGACCAGGAACTGGCCCATCCCGCCTGGCGTGCCGCCAACGTCGCTGAAGGAACGGTTTTCCATGGGCAGGAGCATAGCAGAAGCGTGGCCTGGTGTTGAATTCGTTTGCGTAGTGTATGAGTTCTCTGACACCCGTTGCCATGATTCTGAATTTCCCCTTGACGTTTCGCTTTTTATTTGCTATAGTACATTTGTAACATCGCCGCAGCCGCAGTCAGGTTGTGGCGATTCGTATTTTGGGGCCAGATCCATCATTCATCCGGGGATATCCTCGGGGATCTTTCCGCTAACCCCTTTAAACGCGGGGATCGAGATGGAGGGGAGGGGGTATCCGAGCAAAGTTATAATGGAAAGATTTGCAATGCCCAAAATCGGCAACATACAGAGGCTGCGACCCAGCCGAGGCGGCTGGGCTACACAAGTTTTCTTGAACCGACGGGTTTTTTGATCCGCGGCAGGAATTGAAGAGTCAGGGACCAAAATGGACTTCCGCATACAAAGCGACTACACGCCCAAAGGCGACCAGGGACACGCCATTGAGGAACTAACCCGCGGAATTCACGCCGGGGAGAAGCACCAGGTCCTGCTCGGGGTGACCGGGTCGGGCAAGACTTACACCATGGCCAAGCTGATCGAGCAGTTCAACCGTCCGGCGCTGGTGCTGGCGCATAACAAGACGCTTGCCGCGCAGCTTTATCACGAATTCAAGCAGTTCTTTCCGCAAAACGCCGTGGAGTATTTTGTCTCTTACTACGACTACTATCAGCCGGAAGCCTACATACCAGCGGGCGACGTCTACATTGAAAAAGAAGCCACCATAAACGACGAGCTGGACAAGCTGCGGCTTTCGGCGACCCGGTCTCTGTTTGAGCGCCGCGACTGCATCATCGTGGCTTCGGTAAGCTGCATTTACGGCCTGGGCTCGCCGGAAGCTTATTACGGCATGATGCTGCTGCTGGAAAAGGGCCAGAAGATCCGCCGTAACGATATTTTCAGCAAGCTGGTGGAGATCCTTTACGAACGCAATGACGTTGACTTCCGCCGCGGGACGTTCCGCGTGCGCGGCGATGTGATTGAAGTCTTCCCTTCGTATGAAGACAACGCCTACCGCATCGAGCTGTTCGGCGACGAAGTGGATTCCCTCTCGCAAATTGACCCGCTCTTCGGCACGGTCAAGCAGAAATATACGCGGCTGGCCATTTATCCCAAAACTTACTTCGTGATGCCCGCGGAACAACGGGGCCGGGCGCTCCAGACCATTCTGGAAGAGCTCGCCTGGTGGGAAAAAGAGCTGGAAAAAGAAGGACGTCTGGTGGAAGCGCAACGCATACACCAGCGGACGCGGTTCGATCTGGAAATGATCAAGTCGGTGGGCTACTGCCACGGGATCGAAAACTACTCGCGGCATTTTTCTAATCGCAAGGCCGGAGAACCGCCACCTACGTTGCTGGACTATTTCCCGCGCGACTTCCTGATGTTCATTGACGAATCGCACCAGACAGTCCCGCAGTTGCACGGCATGTGGCACGGCGACCGCTCGCGCAAGGAAAATCTGATCCACTACGGCTTTCGCCTGCCTTCGGCGCTGGACAACCGTCCGCTGAAGTTTGAGGAGTTTGAGCAGCGCACCAACCAGATCGTTTACGTCTCGGCCACTCCCGGCCCTTACGAGCTGACCAAGTCCGCCGGCGTGGTGGTGGAGCAGATCATCCGCCCCACGGGCTTGATTGATCCTCCGGTGGAAGTCCGTCCGGTGAAAGGCCAGATTGACGACTTGTTGCATGAAATCCGCGACCGGGTCAGCAAGAGCGAGCGCGTGCTGGTCACCACGCTGACCAAGCGCATGTCGGAAGACCTGGCCGAGTACTACAGCGAAGTCGGCGTGCGCTGCCGTTACATGCACTCGGAGATTGAAACGCTGGAGCGCATCAAGATCCTGCGCGATCTCCGCAAAGGCGAGTACGACGTGCTGATCGGCATCAATCTGCTGCGCGAAGGACTGGACCTGCCGGAGGTTTCACTCGTCGCCATACTCGACGCCGATAAAGAAGGCTTTCTGCGCTCCGCCGGTTCGTTGATCCAGACCATCGGGCGTTGCGCCCGCAACATCAACGGCCGCGCGATCCTCTATGCCGATCGCATGACCCAATCCATGGAACAAGCCATGGGCGAAACCGACCGTCGCCGCGCCATCCAGCGCGCTTACAACGACGAGAACGGCATTACGCCGGAGTCCATCGTCCGTCCGCTCTCCATGTCTCTGGCGGGAGTCGTGGAAGCTGATTACGTTGATCTGGCCGCGTCGGCGGATGGCTTGCCCGAGTTCGCAACACAGGAAGAACTGAATAGCTATATCGCGAAGCTGGAGAGCGACATGCGCGAAGCCGCCAAGAGATTTGAATTTGAAAAAGCCGCGAAGTTACGTGACACGGTAAGAGACCTGCGGACGAAAGAGTTTTTGTTCACGTGATGACTCGCCCAGGCGAGAGATAAGGGATTCTTTGACAATTGAATTGGTGGACTAGCCTGCCGGCCATTCTCGCACGGCCTCTGAAACGTGTCATCCTGAGCGTAGCGAAGGATCGGCTCCGCGGCCCTCTGGGGCGCACACCGGATTGCCCTACACCGTCGCAGACTTCCGGATCGTAATGATCACGGCCTCGTCGCCCAGCGGGTAGCGGAGCAGGTCCTTCGCTGCCGCTCAGGATGACCCTTTCGGTCCCGCGGGTCTTTCCAGGATGATAGGGTTCCCTCACTCCGTTCGGGACAGGCAAGAAGCAAGAGGAATGCTAGTCCGCTTCCTGCAGGGTCTTCACGTGCGCTTCCAGGGCGTGGGAGTACTCGCGTTCCGCCAGCAGTTCGGATTGCAGTTTCTTGACCAGGCCTTCCAGTCGAAGGACCTCGATCTTCAGCTTGGCGCCATCGGTACTACCGGCGGGCTTGCTCGCCGGCATGACGACAGGAACTGCCGCCGGCGCGGGTACAAGCGCGGGACCTGCCGCGGCCATCACGGGGAGTGGACGGACAGCAGCCACCGAAGCGGTGCGGGGCGGAACGACAGCGGCGCTGGCGAAAATATTGCTTAACGCCGCCGCGGCATTCACCGACGCGGCTGGCTGCGGAACGGCCTCTCCGTTCGGCTTGAGCAGGTGCTTGACGCGCGCAATCAAGTCTTGCGGCTGAAATGGCTTGCGCAGCAGTTCATCTGCCTTGACCGCGAACGCGCGCTCGGCGACAGCACGGTTCACCACGCCGGACATCAGCACCACTGGCGTCTTGGACAGCGTGGGATGGCCTTTGATGAATTGGCACACTTCATAGCCGTCCTTGCCCGGCATGATCACGTCGGTGATCACCACGGCCGGCCTGGCTTGTTCGATCTCAAGCAGGGCGGCGGTGGCGTCCTGGCAGGCCACCACATTGATGTTCTCGCGCCGGAAGGCGATCTTGATCACCTCGCGCATGGTCGCGCTGTCATCAATGAAATAAACAGTTGGAGTTGAACTCATTGCGTACCTCCCTCGGAGCCGCGCGTGGCTTCATCCACTTCACGCAGGGCTTCCAGCAGCAGTTCCGTGGGGGAACGGAGCACTGTGCGCGTTGCCGCGCTTTCTCCGGGCATGAATTTGTAAGAGCCCTCTTCGGCCCCGTTGCAATACCGCACGATGTGCACGACGGCCCCATCTCCGATCAGGTCGCCGCTTTCGCCGTGGGAAATGTTGCCGTTTTCAAAAAAAATGATTCCATCAATGCGGCCGGAGTTTATGTACAGCGCTCCGGTTTGCCGCGAATGCGTCAGCATCTGCACCACGCCCGGCAAATCGAGATGGGAAAGGCTGCCGGTGAGGGCGGTTTCCGAGGAACCGAGCATCTGCACGGGCTGGAACCCTTCCTGGGCGCTGAACAGGAAACTCTTGATGTGCGCGGCAATCAGTTCCGGACCCATGCGCTTGTCTATGTAATCGGCGCAGCCGGAACGGAAGGCCTCCATGAGCGCGTGGTTCCCGCCCTCCCCCAGAGCAATCACCGGAATATGCGCAATTTTGGGATCGGCGTGGACCAGGGGCGGCAATTCATGCGCGCTCATTTCCCGCAGGCTGGTGGAACACACAATGGCGGAAGGGGTGTCGTATTCCAGCATGGTCAGCGCATACGCGGACTGCGTGGTGTGGACAACGTCAAAGCCTTCCCGTTTGAGGGCATCGCCCACGCGGCGCGCGAAAAATACGTTGCTGTCAATCAGCAGGATTTTTCCGGGAGTGGAGGTCTGCGTATTCACGCCGCAACCTCCATGGAAATGAGTTTTTCCAAGTCGACGATCTCAATGACCTCGCTACCGATGGTCAGAACGCCGCGAACGTACGGCGGCATTTTCTGCGTCGGTGCGACCGGATCCAGATTGGCCAACTCGCATTCGCCGGTGACGGGAATAGCTGTCCGCTGCGAGCGTGGTCCGAGCCGGCGATTGGCAATCAAATAGAATTTCCGCGGCGGCGCGGCGGGGCCAATCAGCACCTGCGCCACGTCGTAGACAGGAACGATCCGGCCGCGACGCACCAGCACACCGGCCATCAGGCGCGAACTGTGGGGAAACGTCTGCAGCCGGTCAGGTATGGCCAATTCGCTGACTGTTTCCGCGGGGAGCGCAAACCGTTTGCTTCCCAGGGGAAACAGCACGAAGGAGTTTTCGCCGTTGATCCTCATACGGCCTCCGCTCTTCTGGTTGCCGGGTTCGCGCGTTGCAGCGCCGCGGCCAGAGCGGATTGCTCATGTTTGCTCAAGAAGGCGCCCGGATTGACGATAGGGACCACGTCGCCATCGATGATGGCGAGTCCGCGGTACCAGTCGCGTTCCTCGCCAGTGAAGACCAGGGGCAATTCGTGCAGAACGGATATTTCCACGATGCGGTCGGCGCTGTCCGCCAGAACTGCGACGGGCGATTGGCGCAGGACCAGGAGGCGCTGTGGGTTTCCAGCCGCCAGATGAAAATGTTTCGCGCCGTCAACCACGAAATACGTTGTTCCATCGCGTTGCAAGATGAAACCTGCTTTGGCAAGCGGAGACGGCAACGGGCCGTTCGCGGTCCGCTCCATGCCCTCCAGTCCCCGGATTTCGCGGACGGCATTCGCGGCGATCGCAAACTTGAACTCGCCGATGGCAAACAGGATCACGGCCTCCTGGGCTCCCTTCGGCGGCTTGGCGCCTTGTTGTCTCACAGCACACCTGCCCGGGCCGCGCCAAAGACGTAGAGCACACGTTTTTCTATGGCGCCATAAATCGCCTCCATGGGCAACGTTTGGTCCACTGCTCCGGTCTTGATGGCTTCCTGCGGCATGCCGAAGATGACTGCGGTGGCTTCGTCCTGAACGATCACGTATCCGCCAGCGGCTTTGACGGTCTGTACCCCTTTGGCGCCGTCGTTACCCATGCCGGTGAGAATAACCGCAGTGGTCATGGGGCCGAAATATTCCGCCGCGGTTTCAAAGGTGAGATCGGCGCACGGCCGATATCCGCCGATGCGCGGGCCGTCATCCAGCGAGACCCGGCCTGTCGGCGAAACACGCAAGTGGTGCGAACCAGGGCAAAGATAGAGCTGGCCAGGGACAATGATCTCTCCGGCTTCGGCTTCTTTGACGCGGATCTGCGAGACCTCGGCGAGCTGCTGGCTGAATTGTGACGTGAAATTGCCGGGCATGTGCTGGACCACGACCACTGCGCCGGGAAAATCCTTGGGGAAGTAGGGAACAAATTTCATCAGCGTCGCGGGACCGCCCGTGGAAGCCGCTACGATTGCGATGGGAAACTTGCTTGTGGAACGGCCAGCGACCGCGGCGGCGGGTTGCGCCGCGCCTCCATTGTTTTCCCGCAGACTTTGCGCGAAGCTTTTGGCCACGGGTTCAGTGCGCGGCGCGCCAGAAGCGATGTCGTGTTGCAGTTTGGAACGCGTGGCCGTGCGCACCACTCGCACCTTGGAGGCTACCTTGAGCTTGCGAAAGAGTTCGTCTTTGACCGAAGTCATGTCCAGATCGATGCCGCCGCTCGGCTTGGCGACAAAGTCAATGGCGCCCAGTTCCAGGGCTTTCAGCGTGACCTCGGCGCCTTCGCGCGATTCCGAGCTCACAATGAGCACCGGCCGCGGATTGCTGGACATGATGATTTCCGTCGCCTGCAGGCCATCCATGTGGGGCATGTTGATGTCCATGGTGATGACATCCGGCTTGAGGACCTCGGCCTGGGTGACGGCATCGCGGCCATCACGGGCCTCGCCGCACACTTCGAGCTGCGGATCGCCGGCGATCATGCTGTGCAGCACTTTGCGCATGAAGGCCGAGTCGTCAACTATCAGCACGCGAATTCGTTTGCCTGCATCCATCATGTCTCAAACTTCTCTGCTACTGCGCGGCCGCCGCTTCGGCTGCCGCCTTGCCTGTTCCCGCTCCGATCAGACCGGTGACTGTGGTGATGAACTGCTCTTCCTGCACCGGCTTGGTCAGAAACGCCGACGCGCCTTCTTTCATCGCCCGGTCACGATGCTTGGCTCCCGCACGCGACGTGACCACCATCACCGGAATACTGCGTGTCTCGGGATTCTGCCGCAGATGGGACAAAAGCTCGTAGCCGTTGGTGCGTGGCATCTCCAGATCGGTCACCACTAGATCGCAACGGGTCTGTCCCACAATCTCCAGAGCCTCCAGGCCGTCCGCGGCGAGCCGCACGCGGTACCCGGCTTTTTCCAGCATGCGGCCAACAAACTTACGCACGCTGATGGAATCGTCCACCAGAACAACGACCTTTTCTTCTTCGACAAGGTCAATGGCCTGCGGCGGAATCGCGCCATGGGCCACCGCCGCCGCGCCCGGAGCAAAGACACGCGCCGCATTGGCGCTGGTCATCAGCGGACGCCGCTCGATGGACTCGCCCGCCACCAGGCGATTGACGTCGATCAGCATGATCAAGCTGCCGTCGGGAGCGATGGTCGCTCCGGGAAACATTTTCAGGTTGCGCAGATACTCGCCCAGGCTCTTGATAACGATTTCGTCCTTGCGCACCACTTCCTCCACCACCAGGCCGACCTGGCGTCCGGCAACGTTTACGATCACCAGGCGGAAGAAGCCGTTGACCGGCTGTATCTGTTCCAGGCCCAGGGCCGAATCGAGACGCACCACCTCGGTCACCACATCGCGCACCCTGGTCAGCAGCTTGCCCCCGATGCCTTCAATCTCACCCTCGCGCAAACGGCGTATCTCTTCCACGAACGCCAGCGGCAGGGCGAACATGTGGGTCCCGCAGCGGACAAACAAGGCCTGAGAAATGATCAGGGTCAGCGGGACTTTCAGAGTGAACCGGCAGCCGCGGCCTTTGTCGGTCTCGATTTCAATCTCGCCGTTGAGCTGGGCCAGGTTGGAGCGCACCACGTCCAGTCCGACGCCGCGGCCCGCAAGTTCGGTCTTGCGCGGCGCGGTGGAAAAGCCAGGATGGAAAAGGATCTCCAGCAGGTCGCGATCGCTGAGTTCGGCTGCGGCTTCCGCGCCCAGGAGTCCGTTTTCGACGGCGGTCTTGCGCACCCGCTCGTAGTCAATGCCTCGCCCGTCGTCTTCAACTTCTATATAGATGTGGTTGCCGCGATGGTAGGCCCGCACGGCAACGTTGCCCGTGTCGCTCTTGCCCGCTTCATATCGTTCGGTCTCGCGCTCGATTCCGTGCGCGACAGCGTTCCTGACCAGATGAATGAGCGGATCGGAAATTTGCTGGATGATGTTGTTGTCCAGTTCGGTCTCGGCGCCGGTGAGGGTAAGCTCGACTCTCTTGCTGGCCGCCTTGGCGGCATCACGCACCGTGCGCGACAGCCGGGTATAGAGATTGCCGATCGGCACCATGCGCGCCTGAGTAATCTCGTCCTGCAGGCGGTGCGCAAGCTTGGTGAACTCATCGATATCCGCATCCACGCGGCGGACAAATCCGTCCAGCTGGGTCAGGACCTCGGTAATGTCCGCGGAGATTTCCGTGAGGGAGCGCGAAAGGATATTGAAGTCATCGTAGCGGTCCATCTCCAATTCGCTGAATTCCGCCAGCGCGTGGTCAAAAGTATGCGAATAGCTGGAGTACCCGCCGCGCAACGGAAACGCTTCCGGCTGCGACGGCGGATGCATGGGCGTGGAGTGAAGACGTCCGAATTCGTGTTTCTCCTGAAATTCCGATACCTTGTCCTGCATGCGCGCCTTGGAGAAATTCAGCACGTCGGCCAGGCGTTCCAGTTCCGCCACGCGGCCCAACATGCGAGTGCGGTTGATCACCAGTTCGCCTACGGCATTCATCATGCGATCCAGGCGCTCCAGAGCGACGCGGACCGACCTGGATTGTGGAGTGGCTGCCGATTCCTTGATATGACCCAGTTCCGCCATATGGGCGGCTTCCACGGCTTCTGCGAACGTCGTCGCTCCGGGGGCCAGCGGCGGCTCCAGAACAAGAGCAGGCGTGTCTTGAGCTGCTGCAGTCTCGTCCAGATGCAACTCCATGAATTCCGTTGCCTGGACGGGAGCGGAAGCAGACTCAGGAGCAGACTCAGGAGCAGATTCGGGCGCAGACGCTGGCGCCTGCATCTCTTTCGCGGCTTCTTTTTCCTGCGGAGCAAGCCGCGTAATGCGGGCGAACAGATGGCCGATCGAGGCTTCCATCGCTGCCTCGTCGTCCCACTGGCGATAGAGAAACTTCTTGAGTACATCGACCGCGTCCAGGCAAATATCGATGATCTCAGCGCTGGGCTGCAGGCCGCCGTCGCGAAGGCGGCCAATCAGGTCTTCCGCGCGATGGGCCACGTGGGCAATGCGGTGCAATCCGACCTGCGCAGCCGACCCCTTTACGGTATGCACGGCGCGCAGAAGACGGTTGATCTGCTCGGCGCTGGGATTGGTCTCCAGCGACAGCAGGCAATCGGTAACTACCTGCAGGTGTTCTTCCGCTTCCGGGATGAAGAACTCGAGGATTTCCGCGGGCACTTCGCCGTCAGCGGGCAGAGGCTCCGTGAGTTCGCTGGATGCTTCCGCCGACCCATCCGGCGAAGCCTTTTGGGCGGGAGCTGGGGGATACTCCCCTTCCGGCGGCGCCAGCGCTGTCTGGAACGCAAATGGAAAACGCCGCTTGAAAGCGCTGATGTCATCGTCGGCTTCTACCGAATTCGCACTGATGATCAGCAGGTCCGACTCAAGGACAGCAACAGCTTCCGTGATGAACTCCACCAGCGGGCCGGTCGCGTCCGGCGCAATGGTCGCGTTCATCGCGTACTGAAAGATATGGGCCAGTTTGCCCGAAACTTCGGAAAAAAGCGGGAAGCCGTATGACGCCGAAGTCCCGGCAAGCGTATGCGCGGAAATGTACAGGCGCTCGATGTCCTCCGCGGCAGGATACGGGTCCTGCAAGATGCCGGAGTACTCCCGCAGAAACTGCAGGTGCTCCGACGCTTCCTGCAGAAAGATGTCCACGAATTCTGCTCCGTGCTGGCTCACGCTCTCTCCTGTGCGACTGCGACGCGGGGAGATACTGTTGGTTTCTGGTAAATCCGCGAGTCACGATGCGTATGCGAATCAAACTTCACGTCACACTTGGCGATGGACTCCGCATGGCCCAGAAACAGGTAGCCGCCCGGTTCCAGGTATTCATAGAAGTGTTGCACCAGTTGCGCCTGCCGTTCTTCAGAGAAATAAATCAATACGTTCATGCAAAAAATGCAGTCGAATTTTCCCATGTACACCACTTGCGCCAGGTTCATGGGAGCGAATGTCACCATGTTCCTGATCCGCGGCCGCACCAGAAAATGGTCGCCCGTCCGGGAGAAATATTGTTCGCGCAGCCGGGGCGGAACCGCCTCCATCTCACGTACACCGTAGATGCCGTGATCGGCCTGGTCCAGCGCCTGGCGGCTCACGTCGGTCGCCAGAATATGGATGTTCCACGCGTCGGCAAATTCCAGCGTATCGGCGATCGTCATGGCGATGCTGTACGGTTCTTCGCCCGTCGAGCAACCTGCGCTCCAGACGCGCAACGACCGCGGGCTTTCCCAGAACTTCTTCATGTGCATCTCGGGCAGGACCTTCTTTTCCAGCGCCTCAAAGATCGCCGGATAGCGGAAGAACGAGGTTTCCTGCGTCAACAGCCGCTGCAGCAGCGTGTCATATTCCACGTTCGAGGTCTTGATCAGGCGCAGCAAGTCAGTGCCGTGCGAGAGCTTCCTGGCTTCCAGATGCTCGCGCACGCGGCTCGAAAAGAAACGCTCCCGCGACGAATCAAAAAGGATTCCCGAGCGTTTTTCAATCAGGCCGCGAATCTCACTCAGTTCATGTTCGCTGACTATCACCGGATCACTGTCCTCTGTCTATTCGTTTCACGAAACGCGATGGCCCGCAGCTCCCTGCTTTGCAACATGCAATCTCATTTAGCGTCTTGCCGTCACCAGTTCCGGACGCGGCTCATTCGACGTTCCACCAACCACGCGGAACTGCGAAAGGGCCTCATTGAGCTGTTCCGACATGTGCACCAGTTGCTCCACGGTGCGCGACGTTTGCCGCGCGCCTTGCGAAGTCTGGCGCGTAATGTTGGAAATAATCTGCATCGCGTTGGCCACGCCTTCCGTACCACGCACCTGCTGTTTGGAAGCCAGCGAGATCTCCTGTACCAGTTCCGCGGACTGACGCACGACGGTCGAAATTGCGTCCAGGGCTTTTCCCGCCTGGTCGGCCAGCTTGGCGCCGATTTCCACTTCCTTGGTGCCTTCTTCCATGACCACCACAGCGTCGTTGGTTTCCGCCTGAATGGCCTTGATCAACGCAGCGATGTCCTTGGTGGCGTTGCGCGAGTGTTCGGCCAGTTTGCGGACTTCGTCGGCGACCACGGCAAAACCACGGCCGGCTTCTCCGGCGCGGGCTGCTTCGATGGCCGCGTTCAGGGCCAGCAAGTTCGTCTGCTCGGTGATGTCGTTGATGACGTTGACGATTTCGGAAATTTCCAGCGAACGGTCACCCAGGGCCTTGATGCGCTTCGCGGTAGCCTGCACGGACGACCGAATCCGCTGCATGCCTTCGAGCGTGTCGCGCACGGAGCGGTTGCCTTGTTCAGCGGCGTCGAGTGCGCGGCGCGCGGCTTCCGCGCTGGCTTCCGCGTTGTTGGACACCTGTTTCATGGAGACCGTAAGCTCTTCCACGGCGGACGAGGTATTGGTGATTTCCTGGTCCTGCTGGATGGCGCCGGAGGACATTTCTTCCGACGCAATCAGGATCTCGTTGGCGCTCGACTGCACGTCAATTGCGGCTTTGCGGACGCGTTCCAGCACCTTGCAGAAGTTGTCGAGCATGTAGTTGACGGAGTCCACCACGTTGCCCAGCGCGTCATTGGTGACCCGGCCGCGTAGCGTCAGGTCGCCGCGAGCGATCTGGCTGACAATGGTCAGGAACTCGGTAACGCTCCTCTGCAATGCCTCCTGCGCTTCCTGGTTGAACATGGCGCGGGACGAGCTTTCAGCGGCGCGGTTCAGGTTCTCGGCGATAAAGCCGAAGTCGTCGGCCGAATCCACACTCATTTTGGTGCGATAGTCACCCTGCGAGAGCTTCTCGGAGAAATCCGCCAGGCTCTTGACTGGCGCAACGACCCGGTTCGCAATCGCGATCCAGGTAACAATGCCCGCAGTGAAGGCAACAAAAAACGCCACAAACACATACGTGTTCAAGAGGGGAAAATCAGAGAGGCCAGCAGCGGCATGGGCTTTCTGCCCGCCATAAAAGGCGAGCACGAACACCGTGAACAACGCCACGATATCTCCGACCACCAACAACCACAAGGTACGGTTCAACCGACCTTTCATAACTACCTCCAGAAAGTCTCAAATGACCGGGACGGGAAACGCCTCAGTCAGTTTCTTTAAATCCAATGCCAGAGCCAGCCTGTCCTGGTGCCGCAACATGCCGCAACAGTGAGGCACACCGAGCGGCGCTTCTTCCATCAGCAGCGGGTCCGCGGTGGAATACGTGCCGATCACTTCGTCCGACGCGATTCCAATCCGCAGAACATCGCGATCACCTTCGCCTTTCAGCGAAGCGACCACCACATGCCGCGGCGGCAGGTCCGCTCGGCGACCCTCGGTAAACGCAATGTCCACGACCGGCACAATGGAGCCGCGCAGGTTGAAGACACCCATCAAGAACGCGGGCGCCAGAGGCACGCGCGTCAGGCGTGGCCACTCCACGACTTCCTCCACATCCAGCACGGAAAAGCAAAAGCGCTCGCGTCCGGCGCGAAAGATGCAGTACTGCCGTTCCGGGGCCGGCCGAGGCAGCAATTCAAGCTGCTCCGACTCCGCCGACAAAGGTTCGAGTTGGTTCTGTTCTTCCGCCATCGCGCTTAACCGATCACCCGACGAATTTCTGCACCGCCCCGACAAGCTCTTCTGTCGTAAACGGCTTCACCACATAACCATCAGCGCCCTGCTGCAGGGCCCAGAACTTGTCGCTCTCGGTGCTCTTGGAACTGACCAGCACCACCGGAATGCGAGAGTATTCAGCGCTCCCCTTCAATTCCCGGCAGGCCTGAAAACCGTTTCTCTGCGGCATTACCACGTCCATCAGGATCAGGCATGGGTGCTCGGAGTCAATCATCTGCTCCAGACGCATGGGATCATGCACCGCCACCGACGGGTATCCAGCCTTGTCCAAAACGGACTGCATCAGCCTGACTTCAGCCGGCGAATCGTCAACTATCAGGATCTTCCTCACGCAGACAGACTCCTGCCCTGTACGGACCTATCCACGTTATTAGAGCAATTGCGCAACCAAGCTCAGGAGTGAGAAAGTTACTTTAGGCTGGCGGTTAAAGTATTCTAAATCAATCAGTTACAGAAATCGCCACGGGGCTTAGGAGGCCGCTACTCTCAGACCAGACAAGCTTGGCGTCTCATCGTGAGACTCTTTCTCAGCAATCTGCATCTCAGTGGCCAGCGAGGAGAAACGCTGCATGATTCCATGCATGTGAAGGGCTGTGGCATGAATTGTTCTTATCTGGTCGCGAGCCAGCTCGGGAAGCACATGACTGTCGTCTAATAGCAACTCGGCGTTGCCCAGGACCGAGGTCAGAAGATTGCTGAAATCATGCCGGTTTTCCAACATGTAACGTCCGAGTACAGCCGTCCGGCTATTGGCGAGGACCACTTTTTCGGCGTGGTGCAAGCGGGCGGCAACATCAACCCGTCTCAGGCATTCGGCAGCCAGCATCGGCACGGAGTCGAGCCACGTCTCGTGCTGTTGCAAGACAAGCAAACGAGGATGCTCAGCCTTTGCAGCCTGCACCTGTTGGGCACTTTCGAGCAGACAGATGACCGGATGCGCGCCTGCATCCGTGGCCTTCAAGACAGTCGGCAAACGGCCATGACGCAGGGGCCCGACAATGGCCAGATCAAAGCTTCCGGAAGCGGCTCCGGGGAATAATTCAGTGCTCATCACGGTAAAGCCGGGAACCGTGCGTTCGGCCTGCCACCGGCCGACCAGGTCGCGAGCAAATGCAGCGTCATCAGTAACGATCAGTACTGCATGAGAATCTTGCACGGTCTCTCCCTTCAGAGCAGTTTTTTCGCTTCTTCCATCATCGCCAGCGTGCGTTTGGTGGTAGCGGCCAGATTCACCGCGGCATCCACGTCATTGGCTGCTTTCGCGACTGCAATGTGCCCCGCCATGTCCTGTACCTGTTGCTGGGCAATCCCCAGTACCGCCGCCATGTCTGTGGGTTCTTTCTTCTTGTGTCTGTCGATGGCCACTTGCAGGATGGTGCGCGCCCCGACCATGCCTCGCAATGCCTTCGCTACGTCATCCTCGCCGGTCGCGAAAGCGGAAGACTCCCACGTGGCGATGAGCAGTTTGCAACCGCCGAGCACAATGGTGGACGGGCTGGGCCGGGCCTTGCGAGGCGCGGCCTTGAGCTGGCTGGTGATGTCGTCCACGCACTGCTGCAAGTAATCCTTTTCGAACTCGGGTCCGACGGACGGTTCGGCACCGTCTACAGCGACAGGCACCGCTGTTATTGACGCTTCGCGGGCCCCCGTTGCGACAACGGGAATTGAAACCAATTCCGGCCCCGGCTCAGGTTCGTCCTGCTGCGCCGAGGGCGCCTCAATGGAAAACTCCGCCACTTCCGCGGCACGCGGCTTGATCGTGGATTCTGGCGCCCTGGCGGCAGACGCCTTACCCGCGGATTCTGAAACGCCGGAAGGACCACGCCGCGAGAACGCCACCAGTTCGCTAAATGCAACTGCCGCTCCCTCCGGGGCAATTGGAGATTTCTTGCTGGCTGGTGCTTCCAAAGGCCCAGATCCCGCGGGTTTGACGGTGCGAGCGGCCGGTTTGCTTTTTACCGCAGCTCCCGCTGCAGCGCCGGCCTTGGTTCCTGCCTGCGTCTGCCCGGACTTGCCCTGCGTTTTGTTGCGGGCCTCGTCCAACGTCAGGTCCAGAACGTGACGCAACTGGATCAGCTGAAGGAAGGACGAGCCGCCGGAGTATGGTGCGCGAAATGGAGTCTTCCACTGATGGACCAGATGGCGGATGTGTTCCAGCGAAGCGCGGTTGCTCAGACCGGCTTCGTTGCAATCCACGACGGACACACCAAGCGTTTCGAGCTCATTCACCGCTTCGTGAATGGCATGCAGGTCCAAATGCATGGCCCGGAAAAATGCCCGACGCGCCAGGAAATTGAACCTGGTAAAGGCGATCAGGCTGGCAGGTTCAAAATACCCCGGACCTGCGCCCAACTTTAACTCCCGTACTTCCACCAGCGCGCCTGAATCCTGGAGCTCTTCCAGGCTGCTGCATTCATTCAGCCTTTCCAGCCTGGAATCCAGCTCAGTGGCCCATTGCGGAAACTGCAGCGGCGTGCTGCCCACTACCGGGGCAAGAACGCGCGCTACCTCGTCCAAGGTGATTTGCTCCTCGTAGAGCCCATGGGGTGCGCAGTGGGCAAAATACTGGACCAGAAGAAAATCCACCTTGTCACGGTCAATGTCGGTTTTTTCTTCCCTATGCGTGTGCCGTGCAATCAGGTCCCCAAGGTTTTCCTCGGTCTGGAGGTTCGTGCTTTGCAGCAATTGCCGCAGTTGCCATACCTGGACATGAGAGTCCATCTGGTCAAACCAGTTCCGCACGCGGAGCAAAACCTCGGGGTCGGAACGGTCCGAGGGAGAATCCAGATCAAGGCAAGGCGGGAGCCCGATCTCGAAGGTCCGGTTCAATTCGGCGTAAATGATGTATTGGCGCCTGGCAACCCGCCAGAACGCTGCGATTTTATTCAGATTAACTGTTGCCGATGTCATCCCTTGATAATCCAGTTGGGCACGTTTCCACGAAAACGGGCAGCCACCGCTGTCTTGGCGCCGTCGAGTTGTACGGCAACGACTTCCGCCTCAATATTCAACGAACCGTCGGAATTCTCCAAGCGTAGGCGATCTTCAAAATCCAATGGCAGAGTGGAAGCAAAAAGCACGGTGTCCGGCGTACCGAATTCGATCACCGTCTGCTCTCCACTCGGGGTGCCAGCCCCCACCCTCGCAACCAGCACGGGGATGCGCACGGAGATTGCTCCTGGAAAGAACTCGGCCAGCTTTACCAGACACGAATCCGACTCGTTGGACGACGCAACACTCGCCTGTTTTGACACTTGGGGGCCCTCGTTCATCTCACCATGAGCATCCGCTCATGGGCGCGTCTTCAGTTCAAACCTGCGCGCGAACCCGCAGCAAAGCCGCGCAGGCGTAAAGATAGCGCAAGATTCTAAGAGCAAACTCGCGGCCAAAGAA
>DATMPO010000051.1:0-30943 GCA_035567035.1 Verrucomicrobiia bacterium
TTCGGGCACGGCCGTGATCATCAGAGGAGATTCACTCACGGTGATAGGCTCGCCGCGGGTTTCGGAATGGTTCGCGGAGTCCTTTACCGTGGCTTCCACCAGTACGCGGGCCGCGCCCTGGTTGAGCGGACGTCCGGCAAAGTAGCTAGGCAGCCGCAGATCAAAATGATAGGCGCCCTCGTCATCTGTTTTGCCTTGTACAGAGCCCACTTCAAAAACCGCAACATCCGTGCCAGAGGCTTTGACCGTGATCTCACCGCCGCCTACTGGTTTGCCAAAAAAATAGTTGGCGCGAACAGTACCGGTGACGTGATCGCCGGGCCGATATCCGCGCTTGACCTTGTTGTCCTTTCCGGAGAAATCAATGGCGACTTTGAACTTTGGCAGGACGTACTTCTCCACGTTGAGGGCGATCTCCGCGGTATTGGTCGGCGCTGCATCGGTTTCGCCCATCAGGGCGCGAAGATGGTAGGTGCCCAGGTTCACTTCATCGGCAAGCCCGAATTCCGCCGAGGCGACCCCGAACTTGTCAGTCTCGGTGAGCTTCTTAAATACCTTGTTGCCGCGCGAGTCTTCCACTTCAAAGATCAGCTTGTGGCCGGCCGATGCGTCGTGGTTCGATCGGTCCAGCGCCAACGCCCGCACATGAATGGTCTGACCGGGCTGGTAGATAGGTTTTTCGGTTGTCAGCAGAATAGAGACTTTGTCCTCCAGCCTTACCGGTTGGGTGAATTCTGTGGATCCGATGGGTGTGTCCACAACGTAGCGCAATTGATGATTGCCTACCAAGCCTGCAGGAAGACGGAACTGCGCTTCTGTGGTGCCGCGCCGGTTGAGCTTCCCGGCAAAAAGAGAAAGAGGTTTCTGGCCTGGGGCCACAAACTCGATGCGCACGGAGCCGGGCCCGACAATGATTTCGTTCTTTGAGTCCGTGACAATGACTCGTACCGCTGCTTGGCCGCCAGTTAAATAGGATTGCTGGCCCAGGATGTGGACCACAGGCGTGCGCAGAATCTGGGAGATGGAATCCGTGCCTTCCAGCGCAATGTCTGTTCCATTGCTGTATTCAAAGCGATAACGCATGCGGTCCCACACCACATCGTCCAAGGGAAGCGGTTTATCAAGTTTGATCTCCTCTTGCCACCGTCCTTTGCCTTCGGCAACTTCCACGTTCCGTTGCGTGCGCCCCAACACCTGGTCCTCCGGATCCAGGACCTCCACGATCAATTGCCCGGCACCGGCATGGGCTGCACGGTAAGGAATGGCCACGTGCAGAACGCCATGCGAATAAGTAGCGCCCGCAGTCTCGCCGTTGGCCGTGTCGAAAGCCTGGATCATCAGCACGGCAGCCACAACGAGCAATGCGGCGGGAAGAACTAACCATGATCTTGATAGGTTGTTGTGTTGGTTGTGGAATTTCATGATGCGTCTCCGTGAATGTGTTGCTCGCATTCAACGACAGAACGCACGTGCTGCGCCTTCTTGCGGTGTTTGAAGCAAAGGAGTGCAAAAGAAATAGTTGGAACTTCGCGTAACCAAACGGTGTCCAAAGCAGTTATATGGCGACTGGAAGCCAAACCGCGGCTACCATGTTGCCGCCTGCGCTGTCTCCAGCGACGGCGTGTCGCGTACCGTCAACGTTGATCTCCCGGCCGTGCTCGGCAACCCACCGCGTTAGGTCGCTCTTCAAAATCCGGCAGATGCCAACCGTCTGTGGTGTCATAGATGAAAACGGTGGCTAAAGTGGACTAGCGTGATTCGAGTCAGCCGTTTGGTCTTGTCACAGTAGAGCTATAGAATAACAACCGTGAAAGAGAGCTCTTGCAAGAAGCCTTTGGGCCGAAACGTCTTGAACTCGGTGGTTGGTCCCAGGAGCTTAGTCTGGCTCAGCTTAAGTGTCCTGTCCTGCGGTCTTCCGGCTCAGTCTCAGCAGCCTCCTATTGTCCAAGCACCGGAAACCGGGACAATAGTTGGCCAGATGCCCGATCAGCAATTGGCAGGAAGCATCAGCGGCACAGTGGTTGATGGAACTGGAGCCGTCGTCGTCGGCGCTCGGGTGACACTTACACGTGCAGATCAATCTCCGCCACAAGAGGCGCTATCCAGCGGTGATGGGCAATTCTCCTTTACCAACGTCGTTCCCGGGGTCTTCCAAATCAGAATTACAGCGGCGGGCTTCGCGGCGCAAACATCCTCTGGAATCCTGCATCCGGGGGAGATCTACATCGCTCCGCCAAGCGTGTTGGCTCCCGCAACCCTGGACACTGCGATACAGGTCAGAGTGACGCGGACCGAAGTGGCGGAAGATCAGGTCAAGGTTCAAGAAAAGCAGAGAGTGCTTGGAGTGGTCCCCAATTTCTATGTCAGCTACACCCCCCACGCGGTTCCTCTCACCTCGAAGCTAAAGTTCAAGCTTGCCTGGAAGACGCTGATCGACCCCGTTACCTTCGCACTGGTTGGGGTGAGCGCGGGAGTGCAGCAAGCGCAAAATGATTTCAGTGGATATGGGCAGGGCGCGCAAGGTTATGCAAAGCGCTTCGGTGCGTCCTATGCTGACACTGCTACCAGCGCGTTCATCGGAAGCGCCATCCTGCCATCGCTCCTGAAACAAGATCCTCGCTATTTCTACAAGGGAACTGGTAGTACGCGATCACGAATTCTGTATGCGATCGCCAATTCGGTTATCTGCAAGGGCGACAATCAACGCTGGCAGCCAAATTACTCGGCTATCCTCGGAGGCCTCGCCGCGGGCGGTATCTCGAATCTCTACTATCCAGCTAAAGATCGTGGAGCAACATTGGTGTTCGAAAACACGCTCATCGGGACTGGCACAACCGCCGTCCTCGATCTCCTGCAAGAATTTGTCGTCCGGAAGTTGACACCGCATGTTCCGAATTCCGATCCGGCCAAGCCCTGAAGCACGAATCGGCACGGAGTATTCGAAGGCCCTTGGAATTTCGAGTCTGTACGAAGTCAAGAGTGGGGATGGTCGTGACCCCGACGAAGTACGCACCTGCCCGACCTGGAACACGCTAAGGCTGCGGTGTTGAACAGCCTTCGCTCTACAGACGCAAAACGGGGCTATCGGCACGCCATTAAGGAGTTCGTTGACTGTATTACGCGGAGCCGCGTTTAGCGTTGAATAGAATCGTGGTCTTGCGCTACCGCTCTCATCTCGAATCCCGGCAACTCGCGCCCGGTACGATTAATCTGCGGCTTGCCGACTATCCAGGCATGATCGGTTTCGAAGTCGATCCCTGCCAGCGATATGATTTAGAAGGGCAGGACGGATGGCGACCAATTTGAGACGTCGGCCGTAGCAGATCAGCACTGGTGGGTCGCTGATATGGAGCGACACCAAGACCGCGGCGCGTTCGCCCTGATTGGACACAAGGAGCACACGAACATGAAGCCAAAGAACACGATCTGCCTCTGGTTCGACAAGGACGCGCATGAGGCGGCGCGCTTTTACGCCGTCACCTTTCCGGATAGTAAAGTAACCGCTGTTCACGAGGCTCCCGGTGACTATCCGGGTGGCAAGAAGGGCAATGTGCTGACGGTGGAGTTCACCGTCCTGGGCATTCCCTGTCTCGGTCTCAACGGTGGCCCGGCGTTCAGGCACACCGAGGCCTTTTCCTTCCAGATCGCGACGGAGAATCAGGAAGAGACGGACCGTTACTGGAACGCGATCGTCGGCAATGGCGGCGCGGAAAACCAGTGCGGTTGGTGCAAGGACCGCTGGGGCCTCTCCTGGCAGATTACCCCGCGCGCGCTTACCGATGCGCTTGCGGCTGGTGGCGGTGAGGCAAAGCGTGCGTTCGAGGCGATGATGACGATGAAGAAGATCGACATCGCCACCATCGAAGCAGCGCGGCGACGCTGACGCGAACACGCCGACACGTTCTTATTCGCCCTGGATCACGCGCCACTTGAACCCGGGCGGTCACCGGCTGCGGTCGAGGAGGGCTGCGGCAGATGGCAAAGAAGCAGTCGGAAAAGGAGAAGAGGCGCGCTCCCAAAACAAACAAGAATTAAGAACGCAGATCATAAGAACCAGCCATGGTGTGGCCCTAGGCATGCTAGTCCAGGCAGCCGTCAATCAATCAAAGTTCCCTTTAATAGAGCCTTCCGCTATTAAAGGATAACGGCTTATCGTTTAATAATGACTTTGGCCTCGCTGCATCGTAAGGGACCGTCAGAGTAGTATTTACCGGGTGAAGAGGACATTTCGATGCAAGGGCAGACATGGCGGCCTGCATCATCGCTACGCTTCAGGCGCGAAGCCAGGGCCAGCGTCGTTCGCACACCCCAATCTGTCTACTGTGCACGACTGTGGCGTAGATTCGGACGCACGCGTGTTTCTGGTGATGGAGTTGCTCAGAATGATTATCGCCCCGGAGTCGATCTTGTGAAACAGTCTATGATGGACTGCTTTGCAGGAGAGTTATTGTGGCCCGTTTACCTTACTTGGATCGAGCATCTTTGTCCCCGGAGATCGCCGAACTCTGGGATCGCCGCCCTCTCAACCTGTATCGGATCATCGGTCACGCCAAGATGGCTGCGCCGGGATTTCTCGCTCTAGGGCGCTCCCTTCTCACCGAGTCGGATCTTGACCCCAAGCTGCGAGAACTTGTGATCCTGCGTGTCGGTTCCCTCAGCAAAGCGAGTTATGAGATCTACCAGCACAAGAGGGTTGCGCAATCGGTTGGGCTTACTGAAGAGGAAATCGGGGCGGCCCTGCGAGATCGCTCCGACGACTGTCTTACGGATTTGGGGCGGCTCGTCTTGAAATTTACTGAGGCCGTGGTTTGGGAAGTGAAAGCTCCAGAGCCACTTTACTCGGCACTTGCCAGACAGTTGAGCGATAGGCAAATGGCAGAGCTGCTGCTTACCATCGGGTTCTATATGCTGGTTAGCCGCTTCCTCGAGAATACCGAGGTAGAAGTCGAAACTGCGACAATGAAAGGGTAAACATGGAGCCCAAGAGCAGCTATCCATTTGTTTCGGCTGAAGACGCGTTGCGTCAACTATTTGATACTTCTTTGGGCCTTGACCAAGGACGAGGACGGCTGAAAGGGCGCAAAGTATTGGTAGCGGGCGCGGGACAGCGGAGCACTCCAGATCCTGAATCAACCATCGGGAATGGCCGCGCCATGAGCATCCTGTTTGCGAAAGAAGGCGGGTTGGTTGGGTGCGCGGATATTGATGTTGCGGCCGCGCAGTCTACCGTGGACCTTATTGCCGCGGCCGGCGGTCGCGCAGTGGCAATTGCGGCGGATGTTGCCAAGCCAGAAGAGATCCATAGCATGTTCGACCAAGCCGAGCAATCCTTGGGTGTTCTGGACGCGGTGGTGGCGAATGTGGGCATCGCTAACGGCAAAAACCTTATGACCGAGACATCTGAAACATGGGACCAGGTGTTGAACATAAACCTGCGAGCTCACATGTTGATTGGACAACGTGCGCTCAGCTCGCTTTCGCCAGGAGGAGCTATCCTCCTTATTTCATCGTTGGCTTCCGTAAGCCCCACGGGAAGAAATCCTGCCTATGAAGCGTCGAAGGCCGCTCTTTCGGCTCTGTGCCGTGCTCAGGCCTTGGAGGGCCAGGCGCGCGGGATACGTGCCAACGCCCTTGCGCCCGGCTTGCTTGACACTCCTATGGGACGTGCGGCCAGCGCCCGATCACCCTCTCGCGCCACGCGGCCTCTGCCCTTTGGCCGTCAGGGCACAGCATGGGAAATGGCCTATGCAGCGCTGTTCTTGATTTCGAGGGAATCCTCCTACGTCAACGCACAAACCATCTTCGTGGACGGCGGATTAGGTTCGGGTGTGGCGATTACGTCCTGAAAATTGCTCTTAGCCAATTGGGGCTCGTGGGCAGACGCGTTCGGAGGCCAGGAAACGGGTTGCTTCTCTCCCTGTTTATTCCCTGATATCCGCCATTTAATTCCCTGTTCCGTTCGGAGCTCCGTCGCCAATTCTCTGCGCGTAAGTCCCCGCAAATGTGATACATAGCGGCCCCGGTGCGTGAGATTTGGCACCCAAGAGTTGATAAATTCCCTGTATTCTTCCGTGTTAGCAGGGAATTGTCGGCGGAGAAGGGTTCGCACCAGACTGCGTCCTCCGCCATGTGTCGCCGGTTCCTTCGACTTCACTCAGGGTTTTTCCGCTGTATTCACTTCGGGCAGCTTGGTCCGATCCACGTACCGGTGTAGTTCGCGTGACCGTGCATTGTTTGGCCGTTTCCCGTCAAAGTGATATCGAACGATGCCGTACCGTGCCCCGAGTCTGCAAGGTGGATTTTGCCTTCCATATCAGCCGTCATGCCCCACTCTTTACCGAGATTGCAGCCGTTTCCTTTCACCTCCATGTCGGTGGCCGTGGAACTCAGCACACTCCAGGAACACTTTTGTCCCGAACCATCCGCCCATGGATTGCTGCTGAGGTTCTCCGGCTTGACACATGACTGGTACTTAATGGTAGGGTGTTGATTCGCGGACGCCGCCATTTTCGGTGGAAGCCCGGTCCACTTTACCGTCGACGTCATTTGCCATAGGCCCGTCTTCGCGTTCAGCGAAATCACTGCCTTCTTAGACGGCGTTTGCGCCGCAAGCACCGCGGTCGCAAAAGCCAGGGAAGCCGCCAGACAAATCAGCGACACTCCAATTGCTTTCCTCATTTCACTCCTCCTTAAGGTGTTGATGAGACTCGCAAATCACCACGCCCACGCGATCAAATGGGCGCTGGCACAGATACGGACCTAGTGGTTCGCTTCCAGCTGTTTCTTCAGCTTCTCGATACTATCGCGCATCTCGGGCGTGATCTTGACATCCCGCTGCTCGCCTCCTGCCTGATGAGTGGTCCAATTGATCGCGTATTTGTCACTGTGCTCGTCGATGGAGGCGACAAACGGTCCGCCCGGGCGCTTCTCCACTTTTCCCGGGCTGAGGAAGGGTGAGAAGGGCATCATCTGCATCTTCATGACCGTAACGGCGTCCCCCAATTTACCGCTCGGCACAGTCATCGGTCCAACGCCCAAGCTTGCGCTGACTCCCGGATCGGCGCGGAAGGAGAACTCCAAGGACTTGCGTTGAGCTTCGGGCGTTGCCAGCTCAAGCGCCAGCTTCTGGCCGTCGAAGAATCCGACCAGGTCGAAGCGCCGCTTTGGGTCGAGGTCGGTCATCTTGCCGCCTACTTCCGGAGCAAACGACGCGATGCCTGCGCTCGCCTTGGGCAAGTTTTCCACTTTCAGCAGAGCGTCGTAGATGATATCGATCTGGCCGACCGCGTTGCCGCTTTTGTCCACCTGAAACCAGAAATCGTAGTCGGCACTGCGCGTGAAGTGGCGGTAGTGGTCGTTCATGAGGATTTCCTGCGACTTGCCCTTGCCCTCCCAATAGCCGGCAGCAGTGGGCTTGCCGCAACCAGCAAGCAGGAAAGCCGAAAGAATCGTGGCGACGCCAAGGGCCCTGCAGAAGCTGGACGAAAGCTGCGACTTCATGATGCCTCCTGCGCGCTGTGCTCGGCGGGCAGGGCGCTTTCTGCCCCAAGGGTTGCGCGACGCAAGTGTAGTTACCCTGCCGCGCGAAAGGCAAGTGTTTGAGGCGGCCTTGCGCCAGAAATAACTCGGAGCGCCTCAGATGAGTGTAAGGCGCTCCGTTTCGTTCTTCGGGTTGTACTTGACCGTTTAGAAAACGAATTTCAACGCAAGCTGTGCCTGCAAGGGATCGCCTACGCCCTGGCGCAGGAAACCATCGAAATTAAATAGCCCCGGTGTCACCAGGGGGTTGATGTTGTTCTTGTTGTTGAAGCTGTTGAATACTTCGATCATCGGGACCAGCGCATAGCGGTCGCCGAAGTGAAATGGCCTGTCTGCCCGCCAGTCGAAGGTGAAGAAGCCGTTGTCTTTGCGCAGGTGATTGCGGCCGCAGTCGATGCCGTTCACCACTCGCGTAAGGGAATTGTTCGGGCTGCAGGGCGCGCCGGTGCCGTTGCCGAGCGGGTTGTCAGTGATCGGCTGGGCGGTGTGCGCCTGAATTCGCCCGCTGAACTCAAAGCCCAAAGGCAGTTTGATGTAACTGTAGAGATTGAATTTGTGCCGGCTATCGCGGTCGGAGAACGAGTAATCTTTCCGGAAGTTAAACTTGTTGAAGTAACGGAAAGTAAATGGATCGCGTTCGTTCGAATCGTCATCCAGATCCTCTGAAAGCACGTAATTCGCTTCCAACTGGACCCCATGGGTCAGGCGCTTGCGTACTCCTACCGTCATGCCCCGATAGAGAGAGTGAGCAGAACTCTGGGTGTCAGTGATCGAGCCCAGATTCGCGAAGGGCGCTGGCCCCGTGTAACTGACCGTGTCACCATTGGCGGGAACAACCACCGTGGAACCGGTATTCGGGTCCACGAAGCGCGTGAGATAAACGCCCTTCGCCCAAGTCAAATCAATGTAGCCCGCCCAGTCGGGAGCGAGCTGCTGCGTGAATCCGCCGTTCGCGGTGTAGATGCGTGGATTGTTGTAGTTTCTGTCGAAAACCGTAATTCCCGGCTGGAAGGGAAAAGTTCCAGGCGGCAGGGCCGGAGGCGTGATCGGATTTGGCCAGGTTGGGCCAGCCGTGTCAAAGCCTGTAGCGCCAACGAAGCCGCCCGGTACGTCGCCGGAGAACAAGCCCTGTTGCTGGACGCCGTTGGTGGTAATCGCGCCAACCTGAGTCAGCATGTTCTGTTGCGCGTTGTAGATTCCGAAGCTGGCGCGCAGGGCAGACTTGCCGTCGTTTCGGATGTCCCAGGCCAGACCGACTCGCGGTTGAAACATCTTGGTGGCGTTCGGGAGTTTTCCGGTGGACGGGAACCTGGGGTCGGCGAGGTTCACGCCATAGGCTGTCTGTGACGGCGGTATTACCGGATCAGGGAATATCTGTGCTTCCCAGCGCAGGCCGTACTCGAGACTGAGGTTCGGCCGGATCTGCCATTTGTCCTGAATAAAGAGCGAATAATTCTGGTTGCTGATGTTGGATGCGCCAGCAGCATCGGTGGTAGTGCCGTTGGTGCCCGCGTGCTGGAGATACAGAAGCAGCGGGCTTGAGGTGCAGCCAGGAGTAGCGAAGCCGGTGACGAACGTTCCGTTCGCGCATTCGGCCGTTGCCGGACCATATCCGGGTCCCGTGCTCGCCGGTAACGCGTAGTGCAGGAAGCCTACCACCGAGTCGAAGATATACCGGCCGGTGAAGAATCCGCGGAACACCTGGGTGTTGTTGCTATGCAGGAATTCGCCGCCGAACTTGATGGTATGTTTGCCGGCGAGAATAGAGAAATTATCTCTTACCTGCACGTGTTTAAAGGTTTCATCCACTTTAGGTTCAAGGAAGAACGGCTGTCCAAAACGGAAAGTGGTTCCAAATCCCATGGCCGTGTCCGCCGGAACGCTGGACTGCACTGCTGCACGCGGACGGTCCTCACGGGAGAAGCCGAGGTGTCCTTCATTCACTTTCTTCGTCGAGAAGGTGGTGAAGATGTTGAGGTTGACGGAATTGATCTTGGACGGGCCTTCAATACCGTTGGCCGAGTTTCCGTAGGTGGGAACGTCGAACGTCTGGTTGGCATTGTTCGAACGGTCAAAGTTGTAGGAAGCGCCCACTTTGTTCGCGCTGTTGGCGTTCCAGTCCCACTTGCCCAGCAGCGCGGTGTTCCGGACGGGGTGGTCGACCGGCGATCCTTCCTGCTGGTTTCGGCTGGTCTGGAAGAAGTTGATCAACGCCAGTCGCTGGCAATCAGGACTGCTGGCGATGAGTGCGGAGTTGGATGTCACCGTCGGCGTCGGCACCGGACACGGCGTTCCGATCGCTGCGCTCAGGTTGGGGCGCGTCAGGTTCTCCAGGATCTGCTCGCCAGCGCCGAAGAAAAACATCTTATCCTTGACGATCGGACCGCCGACGGTCCCGCCAAACTGCTCACGATGGAAGTTCTGCAGCGGCTTGTCGTCGGAAGTGTGCGCCGTGAGTGCTTCCATGCGTTGGAAGTGGAAAAGGCTGCCGTGCAACTGGTTCGTGCCCGACTTGGTGATCACGTTCACCACTCCACCGGCCGTGCGCCCGAACTCGGCGCTGGCGCCGCTGGCCACCACTTGAAATTCCTTGACCGCGTCAAGCGGAATATCGATGGCCGCGCGCTGGCCGCCTACCTGCTCTCCGAAAAAACCGTTGTTGTAGTCGCCGCCATCCAGGCTGACGTTATTGAAGATGCCGCGCTGGCCGGCGAAACTGATCTCGTCACCGTCCGGTCCCTGCACCACGCTAACGCCCGGGGTCAGGGTCAGGAAGTCCTCAAATTTCCTGCCCAGAATCGGTGTGGTCTCGATGGCATTTTCATTCAGAGTGGTGCTCGACTCCGTCTGCGTGATGTCGACCATGGGACTGCCGGTAACTTCCACCACCTCACTGGTGGCAGAAACTTTCAAAATCAGCCTGAGGGACATTGCCTGGCCGACCGTCAGATCCAGGTCCTTTTGCACAACCTTGGCAAATCCGCTCTTGGAGGCGGTCACTGTATATCGCCCGGGCGTCAGCGAGAGGAAAACAAAGCGGCCATCTACGTCGGTTTTCTGAGTGGCCTCTGATTGCGTGTCCAGATTCCTGGCGGCTACGTCGGCTCCGATGATGAGCGCGCCGGATTGGTCCAGAGTCGTGCCCTGTATCACTCCAGTTGTGATTTGCGTTTGGGCCAGCGCGGCGCCGGATAATAGAAGAGACATAACAAAAAGGACCGCCAGCAAATGTCGCAAGCTCAGCATTTGAACCCTCCGTGAAATTTGCTGGGAATTGTACTCCAGATATGTTTGGGCTCCCAGCGAAATTCGCGGGTTTCTAGCGTTGCTGTGCCGCAGCCGGGTAGCTCTTTGTTTCACCGGTGCGGCAGTTGGTAACGCTGAATGCGCCGTTCGATTCCGCCGAGAGTTTTATCCAGTAGCCTTTGTCCTGCTTTGGGTCGGCGTCCGGGTTGGCGATGAAAGCTTCCGGTGCGTTGTTGTCCGCGCCCGCGGCCACAGCGTAGTGGAGCTGCCAGATGCTTTCCAGGCCGGGAGAGCTGTGGATGGTCTGCCATGCTTCGGCGCTGCCGCCTTTGGTGACGCCGTTGTCGACGATGGCCACGCGTGGGCGCAGAGCATGCACCATTACGGGACTTCCGGAGGCAGCAAGACCGTGGTGCGACGCCATGTACACGTCCACGGCGCCGAGTTTGTTGTTGGGGCAGACGACGTCATACTCCTTGTTCCACGTCAGATCGCCCAGGTCAATCATGCGGAATTTTCCGAAGGTGATCACCAGTCCGACAGAGCGGGCGTTTTCCGAGGGATCGGCGTTGCGCAGTTTGGCGGTGGCGCACAGTGGGTTGGACGCGTCGGCGTCAGGCAGTGGTTGCGAAATAGCGTCGCCGGCGGCAGTCACAATCTGTACGCTGGCGCCGCCCGTTCCGTGAATGGGAATCTTCTCGCCGGGTTTGGCCACGATATGGGGTTTTCCCTGGCGGGCTTGCTCGTAGGCCTGGACCAGCGCGTTCGCGTCTTTGGTGTGTTCCACGCTGGGCCCGTGGTCCACAAAGTTCCGGACTGGAATGCGCGCCACGAGTTGGGGAACGCCTCCCACATGGTCAGCGTGGTAATGAGTAATCACCAGATAATCAATTTGCCTGACGCCGTGCTGGGTCGCGAGCTGGACGATGCGGTCAGCGTCCCGGCCGTCGAAGCCCGCCCAGCCAGTGTCCACCAGCATGGACTCGCCTGAGGGAAAGATAAAGAGCGTGGCTTGTCCACCCTCCACGTCTACGAAGTAAACGTCGAGCGTTTTAGCCGCCCAGGCCGGCAGCGAAGCAGTGAACAGAGCGAGCAGAGCGAACAGAACGATGACCTTGAGACCGTTTTTCATGACAAGCATGGTAGCAGGGCCGAATGTCCGAACACGACACTATGCGGCGAGTCACCGGGGCGTTGTGGCCTCGACCAGCTTTCTGACCGAGGGAACAATCATGTTCAGCATTTCTGCTTGCGGCTTTTCCGCCTGCTTGAGCAGGGAAAGCTGTTGCTCACGCCATGCGGCGGGCGCGCTGCCTCCAGCGTTCATATACCCGAGCGCCTGCAGCCCGGCGGCTGTTACGTCGTCCAGGTTTTGCGACAGCGGAGCAATCTCTTTCAAAAGCGGATTGCTTTGGACCACGGGGCCGAGCTCGCGACCATTGTCATGCCAGATCGTGAGCCAGTGTTGGAGTCCGGCGACCTTAGTAGCAGATGGGTCCTTCAGGAATCCATCGACCATACCGCCAAACACCCTCGCGGTTTCGCTTTCCGGATGAACAGCGTCCACTAAGCGGTCGAGCGGCGTAGCGCTGGTGTACTCCTTGTTGCGGTGGCGCACATATCCCTTCACTGGCTCCAAGACGTCGGCCAGCGTCTGCAACGCCTGTGTATTTTTCCCGCCGGAAAGGCGTTGCAAAGTTTCCCAATAGTAGGCATTGTGCCGCAGGCCGAGGTCTTCCAGATATTTGCTCAGCACGTTCAATCGCGTATACATCTGGTCCACGTCGCGTACCTCCGCGGGAGACCAGAAGCGCTCGGCAATGGCCGCGGTCCGGGGCCAGATTCGGCCGTCAATGTTTTCCGCGGTAACGAACTCCGCCCACATGCAGGCTTCTCCGCCCAGGACCTTCGCCTGTTCCTGCGGACTCAAGCCGGCGGTCTCAGCCGCGAGCGGGTCCACCAGGTAATGACGCGCGGCGGGATACATCAGATCGATATAGTAGCCGGAGGACAGCAGTCCGGCGTACCCACTGCGTGCGGCTTCCGCCAGGGATTTTTGTCCACGCCAGGACTGGACCACCGTGTCCGTGGGCAGGCCAGGATGCAGAATCTCGTCCCAGCCGTCCATGATCTTGCCGTGCTTCTTTACGATCTGTTCCAGACGCTGATTGAAATATGCCTGCAGATCATGATTGGTCTTGAAGCCGTGCTGCCGCATGAAGTCCTGGATGCCGGGGTTTTTGTCCCACTGCTTTCCGTTGACTTCATCGCCGCCGATGTGAAAATAGGCATCGGGGAACAGCGCGGCCATTTCGCCGATGAAGCCGTCGAGAAACTTGTAGCTTTCTTCCCGTGCCGGGTCCAGCGCCGGATCAAAAACACCGAAGTGGCGCTCAATCTGGTACGGACCGGGAGCGCTCGCTAGCTCCGGATAGGCCGGCAACCAACTCGTGAAGTGGCCAGGCATATCAAATTCCGGCACCACTCGGATGCCGCGGTCGCGCGCGTATTGAATCAGGTCGCGTATTTCCACCTGGGTGTAATACTTCCCGTCCGACGCCATTTCCTGGAGCCGCGGGAACTTTTTGCTCTCAACCCGGAATCCCTGATCGTCAGAGAGATGCCAGTGGAGCACGTTCAGCTTGACCGCCTCCATGGCATCCAGGTTGCGTTTGAGCACTTCGACGGGAATGAAGTGCCGGGACACGTCAATCAGCAGGCCGCGCCAGGGAAAGCGTGGACGGTCTTCAATGATTACAGCAGGGACTGTTGCTCCGTCCGGGCCGACTTGTACCAGTTGCAGGAAGGTCTGCATACCATGCAGCAGGCCGAGGGGAGTCGGAGCATCTAACCGCACAGCCGTGGGGGTCACTTCCAGACGGTAGGACTCATCTTCTCCCAGAGACGGATTCTCCTGCCCCGGGCCCGCGCAATTGAAAGTGACGTTCGCGCGCCGGGCGCCGTTTGAAGTGAAGGAGATTCCGGTCCGGCGAGACAGGCTGGCCAAAAAGCGGGCCTGCGCTGACGCTAGCCTTGGTTCGTCGTGGCCCTTGAGCGTGATCGCAAAGGACGAGTCAATCAAGAACCTGCCGGCTCCAGGCTGGATCTTTGCCGGCATGGGCATGAGAGGAAGCATCGGGTCGCTTTGTGCTCTCGCAGTAATCACACCCGCGCAGGGTGCAAGCAACAAACACGCGACCGCTGCACGCAGAGAATGCATCATGAATTCCCGTTTTACGCGCGTCAGTGACCTGGCGCCTTGTAGACTTCTCCGCCTTTCATGACAAAGTCAATCTTCTGCAGCAGCGTGATATCGGCCAGCGGGTCGCCTTTTACAGCCACCAGGTCGGCATATTTTCCCGGAGAAATGCCGCCTACGTCATTCTGCATGCCCAGCATTTCCGCGGCGGTGGTTGTGGCGGACCGCACTGCCTGCATGGGCGTCATACCGTATTTGACCATGTAAGGGAACTCAACCGCGGGAGTAATGCCCCAGTCAAAGCCACCGATATCCGTGCCGAAGGAGATTTTCACGCCGGCATGTACGGCGCGGCGGAAGGTTTCGCCGTGAATTTTGAGCATCTCGACCCAGACTTTGGCCCCGGCCGCGGCGCGGCCCTGCGCCACGTACTCGCCCACATAGATGGTAGGGACGTAGTAGATTCCTTTTTGCACCATGGCTTTCATGTCTTCTTCGGCGATGTAGTTCCCGTGTTCAATCGAGTCCACGCCTGCTTCCACCGAATTGTGCACGCCGTTCAACGCAATCGCGTGCGAAGCTACTTTGTGTCTTTGCCGATGGGCCTCGTCCACGATGGCCCGCAGTTCGTCCATGGTGAACGTGGGTATGTCATCGAGCACGCCATCCGGACGGACAAAGTAACTGCGGTCGGAATACACCTTGATCCAGTCAGCGCCGTAGCTGATCTGTTCGCGCACGGCCTTGCGCGCGTTGTCCGCACCATCCACGATCTGGACGCCATGCGGCACCGGCACTTCGGGCGCATAGCCCGATAGAGGATAAGCGCCGGTCACATCCATGGCGCGCGTGGCCACACGCATACGCGGGCCGGGGATCACTCCATTGTTGATCGCTTTCTTCAAGTCCACATCGGCGTAGCCGGCGCCTTCGGTTTCAACGTCGCGGACGGTGGTAAATCCATATTCCAGTGCGCGGCGCACGGAGCGAGTACCCAGGATCGCGCGATACGCAATGGACTGTTTCAACAGCTGCTCGTCATAGTCGGCGGCGGTGATGTCGCCCTGCAGCAGGGTGTGGGTGTGCGTGTCAATCAAACCGGGAAGGCAGGTGTGGTCCGAGAGATCAATCACCGCGGCGCCGGCCGGCAGGGTCGCGTTCTCCAGCACGTCACGAACGCGCTCACCTTGAATGATGACAATCACATTGTGCTGCACCTGACCGCTTGCCGGATGAATCAATGCGCCGCAGCGGACCGCTTTGACGGCGGCCGCCGTGCTCTGGTCCTGACCTGCAGCCAGGGAAACTAACAACACTAGTGCGACAACCAGGGACAATCTCTTCATGGGCACCTCGTAAGAAGCTGCTAATCGTAGCAGAAAAAGGACGCTTTAACGGAATGATGGCAGGACGTTCTGTGTTAGGATTCAGCCCTTAGCCGACGTTTGGAGAGTCATCTTCCTATGGACCTGACGCTGCGGCCCATGAGCACGTCCCAGATATTGGATCGGACATTTTTCCTGTACCGGCACAACTTTGTGCTTTTCGCGGGGATTGCAGCTTTCCTTCCCGCGCTGGTGATGGTGGCACAGCTCATCGGAATTGGGATACAGCAGGTTCCCGGAGTCAACGCGGAAGAGGCCATGAATGTTTTGACGGGGCTAGCGGCGCTCGCGTTTGCCGTGGTGAACTTCGTGGGCTATGCGGTGGCGACCGGGGCGACGGTGTTTGGACTGTCCCGGGTCCATCTGGGGAACCAGGTTTCTATTCGCGAGTGCTTCAAGGCCGTTTTCTCGATGACGCCGCGGATCCTGGGCTTGGTGATTTTGATCGGACTTATGGCAGGCGCAGTCATCATGGTTGGCTTCCTGTTTCTAATGATTCCGTTAGTAGGGTTCGTGTTTTTACTGGGCTGCGGTTTTCTCGCCTTGCTTCTTTACTGCCGGTATTCCCTTGCCGTGCCCGCGTGCGTTCTGGAGCGGCTTCCGGTTTCCGCCTCTCTTACGCGAAGTAAATACCTCGCGCAGGGGGCCCTCTGGCGAATTCTCCTTGTCTATTTGCTTACCGCGGCAATGAGCCTCGCACTGGAGACCGCGTTCTCCACACCAACCTACATAGCGTCATTTCTCCACTCGACCAAATATGCCCTCGCACTTGGAATAGGGGCAGCCATTGCGGCTTTTGTCTCTACCACGCTGGCTACGCCGGTCGGCATCATAGCGATTTCGCTGCTCTACTACGACCAACGGGTCCGCAAGGAAGCCTTTGATCTGCAACTGATGATGCAGGCGCTGGAGGGACCGGTCCAGGGAATACGGAACGCGCCGGCTGCGGGATAGGTTTGTGTTCTTAGCTGCCCCGCGTTTTTGAGAAGACCACAGTACGATAAACGGAGATAATACAAGGATGGATTCAAGCCTGCGGCCCATGAGCACATCGCAGTTGCTGGACCGGACATTTCATGTCTACCGGGCCAACTTCCTTCTGTGTATCGGAATCAGCCTGATCGTGCCTACACTGATTCTTCTGGTGCAACTGGGATTCGCTTTCCTGGGGTTCAGACCCAACACCAGAATGGCAGTCTCCACTGAGTCGGCGATTATCCTGGGCGGAACCTCTTTCCTGCTGATTATTACAGTGTCAACGTTTGGCGGCGCAATGGCCCAGGGTGCAACGGTGTTCGCGGTGTCACGAATACATCTTGGGCACAGCGTTACCATCGGCGAATCGTATCGCCAGGTGCTGTCTCGTTTCGGCGCCGTGCTGGCGATTTTTATTTCCGTGAGCCTGCGCACGTTCGCTCCATATATTCCCGGCGGTGCGGTGATGGCCGCGGGGTTCGTGTTCCTGTTCCCGGGCACGGCCGGGGGCGCGTCCGATGCTGCTGTATGGTTTGGCCTTTTGATGCTTGGCGCATTAGCTTTGCTCGCGGCCGGCGTTGTGGGCTCGCTGTACCTGTACGCACGGTATGCTCTTGCGGTGCCGGCATGCGTGTTAGAGAAAACCGGCGCCAGCGCTGCACTCCGGCGGAGCAGCTTCCTGAGCAAAGACTCCATCATGCGCATCATCCTGGTCTTCTTCCTGCTGGGCGTGCTCAGTGCGGTTTTCAGTACTGTTCTGAACCTCCCGGCGCAGATTTATTCTTTCCAGCATCGAGGCATTCTCAATACACCCATGCTGGTCTGGGGTTATGCCGCCACTTTTGTGGCCCGGGCCATCGTCGGACCGGTTGCCGCCATCGCGCTGGCCCTCATCTATTACGACCAGCGGGTGCGCAAGGAGGCCTTTGATCTTCAGCTCCTGATGCAGGCGCTCGAACAGACGCCTCCGGCGCCGGGCGCGGCCGCGGCCACAATCGGATGAGATACCGCGTGCTCCCGCCAACCTTCGCTTTGCTGGCCGTGCTCTTGTTTTCAGGAAAAGGGGCACAAGGCGCAGCGCTCTCTCAGTCGGAATACCGGCAGCAATTGCACGATCTCGCGGTCAAGGTGGAGTCGCTGAAAACCGACCCGGAGCAGGCGCGCAAGCTGCAGGCCGAACTTCCCGAGAGCGTCTCCGTCAGCGCCGGTGACAGCGAGTATTCGATCAGCTACAAAGACCTGAAGCACGGCCTGAGCGAATTTGCAGGGGCGGATGAGAAAAAGCGTCCAGCCCTTCTGCTGGAGATCACCGAACATGTGCAGGCGCTCAACGCGCAGGCCCAGGCGTTCGTCGAGCCGTCTTCTAACCTGGCCTCGGAGCACGGAAAGCTGGACGCAATTCTGGCGCAGCGCGAGTTCTCCAAAGTCAGCGGACCAACCGTTGTTGACCGTTGGCTGGGCCGGGTTTACCGGTGGCTCAGCCGCCTGCTCGACAAAGCAGGCGCCATTAAGCGATTCGATGGGGAGACAACAAAGATCGTGGTTTACATCCTGATCGGGACGGTGTTTGTGCTGCTGGCCGTCTGGATTGGACGCCGCCTCTTTCAGCCGGTGGCAGCCAATCCGCCGCGGGAGATCATTCCATTCTCGCCGTCGGCAAAAGGCTGGCGGACATGGCTGGCGGAAGCGCGGGCCGTTGCGCAGCAACAGGACTGGCGCAATGCCATCCATCTGGCCTATTGGGCCGGCATCTCATTTCTGGAAGAGCACGGAGCCTGGAAGCCCGACCGCGCTCGCACGCCGAGGGAGTATCTGCGTCTTCTGAATGCGCGCAACGCTCAGCACCCGGTCCTCACGGCGCTGACGCGCAAGTTTGAGGTGACCTGGTACGGCCACAGAAGCGCCCGCGAAGCGGATTTTCAGGAAACACTGGGACAACTTGAGAAACTCGGATGCCGCTAGCTCTGGTCAAAAGCGACCGACGCCTCCTCTTCTGGACGGGCCTGATCGTTCTTGTGATCATCGTGGTGCTGGCCTGGAAGGCGCAGAGTCAGGACCAGGATTCGGGAATTCCCAGCAGTTATTCCGCTCAATCTCATGGAGCGAAAGCCGCATTCCTGCTCCTTCAGGAAACCGGATACAACGCAGAGCGCTGGGAAAGGCCGCCGCGCGACCTGGCGGTGGATTCCGGACCGGCCGTTCTGGTCCTGGCCGATCCTACCGATTTCCCCAGTCCGGAAGAGCGTCGCGATCTCGAAAGGTTTGTGCGTTCCGGCGGCCGAATACTGGCGACAGGTTCATTTGTCTCGTTTTTTTTGCCCGACGCAAAAACGGAACGAGAGCCACTGCCAAGCCCTGAGTACCTGGAATTTGAGCCGCGCAACCTGACATCCCTCACGCGCGCGGGAAAAATTCAGATGTCGCCCGCGGCCCACTGGGATTCAACTGCGGTGAAATATCTGGTCCACTATTCTGACGGCGACCGGCCCGTCGTGGTCTCCTACAAAGTCGGACGCGGCGAAGTGATCTGGTGGGCGTCCAGCATTCCTTTGAATAATGCCGGTATCGCCAAATCCGGTAATCTCGGATTGCTGCTGAACTCCGTTGGCAATCCCAAAGACGTTCACGTGCTCTGGGACGAGTATTTTCACGGCTACCGGCGCACGCTTGGTTCGTATATGGGAGAGCCCCCGGTACTCTACGGGCTGGTGCAGTGCGGGATTGTCCTTCTGGCGCTGCTGTTCACGCATTCCCGTCGCAATGGGCCAATCCGGGCATGGAATGAGCCCACGCGGCTTTCGCCTCTGGAGTTCGTAACCACGCTGGGCAACCTTTATCGTCGTGCTCATGCTGTTCAGACGGCGCTGGATGTGCCCTATGCGCGGTTTCGCTCCCAGACCATACGGCAGCTTGGGTTGCGAGCGGATGTTTCCGCCGGCGATCTGGCGCGTTCCATACGCAGCCGCCTTGGGTACAAAGACCCCGGGCTCGAAAAGACGCTGGTAGCGATTGAGGCCTCCAAACGCGGTACGGAACTCTCGGAAGAGCAAGCGCTCGAACTGGTGCAGCAACTCAGCCGCCACGCGTACAATTTGAAATTCATCGCCAGTGAAGAACAGGAGATCGCGCTCCATGCAGACAGTGTCCCGGGTACTCACGCACGGCCGGACTGAGCTGGCCAAGGTCATCGTAGGACAGGAAGAACTGATCACGCAGTGCCTGATCACGATTCTTTGCCAGGGCCATGCTCTGCTGGAAGGCGTGCCTGGAATCGCCAAGACGCTGGCCATCAAGTGCGTTGCCCGCCTGTTCAATCTGGAATTCCGGCGCGTCCAGTGCACGTCGGACTTGATGCCGGCGGACATCATCGGAAGCAACGTGCTGAATCTTTCCACCAGCACGTTCTCTCTTCATCGCGGGCCGTTGTTCACCGACCTGCTGCTGGCCGACGAAGTGAACCGCATGCCTCCGCGCACCCAGGCCGCGCTGCTGGAATCGATGGAAGAGCGCCAGATAACGATTGACGGCACCACCCATCCTCTCACGCAGTTTTTTACTGTCTTTGCCACGCAGAACCCCGTGGAGTTTGAGGGCACCTATCCTCTTCCCGAAGCGCAACTGGACCGCTTTCTCCTGAAGATCAAGGTCACGTATCCGGACGCCGGCCAGGAGATTGCAATTCTGCAGAACCATCACCGGGGTTTCAACGTGCACGACCTGGACGCCGCCAATATTGCCGCCATGAGCAATGTAGAGCTGGCCGCGGCGCGGACGGAATTGCGCAACGTGCGCGTGGAGCCGGCGCTATTCCGCTACATCGTGGACATTGTGCGGCGTACGCGCGACTGGCCTTCGTTCTCGCTGGGAGCAAGCCCGCGTGCCGCCGTCAGCCTGATGATGGCGGCCAAAGCATACGCCGGCCTGGAAGGGCGTGACTATCTGATCCCCGATGACGTAAAAGCGGCCGCCATGCCGGTGTTGCGTCACCGCGTGATGATGAAGCCGGAAGCTGAACTCGAAGGCCTGGACAGCGACCAGGTACTGAAAGAAGTCATTGGATCGGTCGAGGTGCCCAAATAGATGGAGCAACCGCACCTTGTGCCCGAGCGGGTCAGCGCGCCGGCGCGCCGGACGAAGCGTCTGGCTTTCGGGTTTGGCCGGCGCTTTGTTCTCATGACCATTGTCGGAGTTCTGTGGGCTGTTCCCGCTTTTTGGGACCTGCGTTTCCTGGTGGTGATGGCGGTGTGGGACACGTTTGCTCTGGCGGCGTGGGCGATTGACTTGCTCCGGCTCCCCCGGCCAGACGCGCTGATGATAACCAGGTCGTGGGCGGGTGCGCCGTCGCTCAGCAACAACGTAACGGTCAGTCTCGAGCTGCACAATCAGGGCCCGGTCGGCGTTCATTGTCGCGTTCTGGATGACGTGGCCGAGTCGCTTCGTAAAGAGCCGCCGGAGATTGAGATCCGGGCACCGGGAAATTCTTCCGCGTCTGCTTCGTACATCGTCCGCCCTCTGCAACGTGGCGATATCAAGCTGGGCCCGGCGTACCTCCGTTACCGCAGCGGCGCCGGTTTTGCCGAACGCTGGGCCCGGGCCGACCTGCAGCAGGTCATCCAGGTGTTTCCCGATCTGGAGGAGGCCAAACGGCACAACATCTATCTGATCCGCGCCCGCCAGATCGAGCTGGAAAAACGGCTGCTGCGTCAGCGCGGGACAGGACGGGAATTTGAGAGCCTGCGTGAGTATCAGCAGGGCGATGAATTCCGCAACATCTGCTGGACAGCGACCGCCCGTCGCGGCAAACACGTGACCAGGCTCTATCAGGTAGAGCGCAGCCAGGCCGTGTGGCTGGTGCTGGACGCCGGGCGCCTGCTGCGAGCGCGCGTGCATGAGCTCAATAAACTCGACTTGTCGGTGAACGCGGCGCTCTCTCTGGCCCAGATTGCGCTGTACTCCGGAGACCGCGTTGGCCTGCTGGTGTACGGCCGGCAGGTACAACAGCGGGTCGGTCTGGGACGGGGAATGTCGCACATGCGGGTGATTCTGGAGCGGCTGGCGGCCGCCCGCGAGGAAGCCGCGGAAGCCGACCATCTGCGTGCCGCCGCCGCGCTCCTCCATCTGCAAAAACAGCGCGGGTTGATCATCTGGATCACCGACCTGGCCGACACATCCATGACGCCCGACGTCATTGAGAGCGCGTCGCAAATCCTGTCCAAGCACCTGCTGCTCTTTGTGGTGATTGCGCAGACCGACCTTCTCGCGCTGGCGACGCACTATCCGCGGAATCCCGCTGAGATGTTCGAGGTTACCGCCGCGCAGGAGATGGTCCATCGCCGCGAAACGCTGATCTCGCGTGTGCGTAACCGCGGCGCTCTTGCCCTGGAGGTCTCGCCCGACCGGCTGACGACTTCGGTGGTCAATCAGTATTTACGCGTCAAAGAGCGGAATTTGATCTAGTCATTGCTCCTGCGGTTCCGGCGAACGGTTCGACAAAAATAGATAAGCAAAGAAGATGACGCCAATTACCGCAGCCATGGTGAATTTCCATTTCCAGTGCAGACTTGAAGGTGAAATGAAACCTTCAATGGTGCCGGCGACAATCAATATGGGCACAATGCCCAGCACCAGACGGACGGCTTCGGCCCCGGCTTTGGCCAGTGAATCCCGGCGTGACAGCAGGCCGGGAAAGAGCAGCCCCTGGGCGATCCGCAGGCCCGCGCCTCCGGAAATGAAGATCGCCGGCAATTCCAGAACGCCATGGGGCGCTACGAAACTCCAAAGCGGCAGGCTCATTCCGTGCAGCCAGCAGGCCGCGCCGATCACGCCGATCATCACCCCGTTGAAGACCATGATGTAAACGGTAAAGAACCCGGCGCTGATTCCGGAAGCAAATGCGCGGAGGCACACGCTGATGTTGTTGGTCATGATGGCGCTGGCTTGAAGGGTCTCATAACCAACAATGCTGTCGGTCCACATCTTGTGGTGTTCAATGGTTTCGATCATGCCCGGGCCCAGAAACTGATGCATGAAGTTCGGCCGTGTCAGCGTCAGCATCATCCCCGCGAGTGCTCCGGCCACGCTCAGCAGGAAGGCGGTGTTAATGAGGGAGAGATTGCGGCGGAAGATCCGCGGATACGCATGCAGATAGAAGTAAAGAATCCCTTCGGCGCTCGATTTTTGCCCCGAATAGATGGTATTGTGAGCGCGGGACATCAGGAGGTTGAGCGAGCGGGCGTACGATTTCCCGCTGGGGTCCTCGCGCAGAGCTGAAAGATCGGCGGCGGCCTGACGGTACAGCAGCCCAAGTTCCTGGAGTTCAGACCGCGTCAACGACTTCAGACCGTGGCGCTGCACCTGTTCCAGCAGGCTTTCCAGGCGAAGCCAGTGGTTCTTTCGTTTTTCCAGCCAGTGAGTGGAAATCATGGCAACGACTGACAAGCTTATCATCGAAACGCCGGAGCAAGTCCACCTGGAATTCACTGTCGCGGGCATTGGCAGCCGCTTCATGGCCCTGCTGGTGGATTCTCTCATCCAGATAGCGCTTGAGCTTGTCCTTTTGATTGTTCTGGTAATGGCGCTCGATTTTTCACCTGGCCATCTGTTTACCGCACATTCAGGCTGGGTCGCGGCGATTTATATCTTTGTTTTCTTCGCTGTTTACTGGGGTTATTTCGCCGGCTTTGAAATCTTCTGGAAGGGTCAAACGCCGGGCAAGCGTGTGGCGGGCATTCGCGTCATCAAGGATTCAGGCAGGCCCATCAATGCTTTTGAAGCGATCACCCGCAACCTGATGCGCGTGATTGACGGCCTTTTCATTTACGGCGTTGGCGTTATCACCATGTTGCTCAATGCGAGGAACCGGCGTCTCGGAGACTTTGTTGCGGGAACCCTGGTGGTGCATGAAAGTACGGCGCGCGAGGCTGAACTGTTTTTCAATACACCGGTCAAATCGGAGTTTACGTTTTACCAGGCTGCCGGTTTGACGATCCAGGAAGTCGAACTAATGGAAGCATTTCTCTCGCGCCGCCTGGATATTCCCCCGGACGTTCGCAGGGTCAACGCCGCGAAGATCGGCGACATGATTGCCTCGCGTCTGGGCATCCCGCCCGAAGCGCGGCCCGCCGATCATGAGAATTTCCTGGAACTCATGGTGAAAGAGTTCAGAAACCGGGCCACGTACCGGTAAACACGACAATATTTTGACCCGGCTTTCCGGGGTTTGCAGTATGATGACCAAAGAGTTAACCAAACAAGCCGTTGGGGCGCCAATGCCCGAACCTTTAAGGTAAACAGCCGGCAAGGTACTAACGACATTACCCTGGTGCTTGGGTTAAGCCCTTTTTTTGTGATACTTTACGAAAATTGGCACTTTTTGCGAGCAGTCTGACTGCCGCGGCGCCCGGCTCAGCGATTCACTATGGCACTCGGGTTTGGCTTCAATAAAACGAAGATACTCAGCGCGGCGGAGAAGTATGTCCAACAGGGCAAGCTGCAAAATGCCATTGCTGAGTACGAAAAGGTCATCAAAGAGGACCCCAAAGACCTCACCGTCCTGAACACCATTGGCGACCTGTACGTGCGAGTTGGCCAGAATGATCAGGCTTGCGGATACTTCAAGAAAGTCGGGGACCAGTACGCCCAGAACGGCTTTACGGTAAAAGCCATTGCCATTTACAAGAAGCTCACCAAACTCACTCCCAGCGCGGCGGATTTGGCCAGGTTGGCGGAGCTGTATACGCAACAGGGGCTCTTTAATGACGCTCGCGCTCAATACATGCAGGTGGCTGACCAGATGCTCCGGGCCGGGGACAACGCCCCTGCGGCCAAGGTGTTTCAGAAGATACTGGAGCTGGACCCCGAGAATGCGGCCACGCAATCCAAGCTCGCGGACCTGTATATCAAGCTGGGCAAGAAAGAGGAAGCCCGCAAAATCTACCTCAGCGCCTCCGAGGCACTATATGCGCGCAAGGCTTTTGACGCCGCCGATGACGCCCTGAGCCATGTGCTCTCGCTCGATCCGGGCAATAGCGGGGCCTACCTGCTGCGCGGGATGATCGCGTCGGAATCCGGCAAGGCCAAGGCCGCGGTGGAGTATCTGGACAAGGTCCCGGACCTGGATTCGCGGCCGGACGCGCTGCGCGCTATGCTTCGCGCCAAACTACAACTGGGGAATGTGGAAGGAGTGGAGGCGTTTGCGACCAAACTGATCGGCGTCCACAATGACACTTCCGGCGTGACCATGCTTGCCGAGTGGTATCTCGCGAACGATCATGTGGAGAGCGCCCTTAAGCTGTATGACAGATACGCTGACCGGTTCCTGGCGGGCGGTCGCGCGGCGCTGGATGAAACGCTTTATCCCGCAATCAATCGCATTCGGGACAACGCCGACGCGCTCAACATGATGCTCCGGCTGCTGCGGAAGGCCGGCGCGACCTCCCACGTCACGGAAGTGATGGAGATGCTGGCGCACACCTACGTCCAGGAGAACCGGTTCGAGGACGCGCGCGACTTATATCAGGAACTGGCTGAATTGGAGCCGGAAAATCCGCTGCACAACCAGAATTACAAGCAGATGACGGCCCGGCTTGGCGAAGATTCACTGGCCCGGCCGCTGGGCCGGGAAGAAGGCCAGCAGGCGCTCATGATGGAGGAGTTGGAGCAGGCCGCCCCGGTGGTCCAGCAGACCTACGACTCCACCGTGGAAAAAGCCATTGAAGCGGCGCTCACCGACGCGGAGCTCTTTGTTTCCTACAATGTCGCTTCCAAAGCCATTGCTCCGCTGGAAGACGTTCTTCCGCAAGCTCCACGTGACGTGCGTCTGAACCAGCGTCTCGCCACGCTCTACATCAAGGCCGAGCGCTTTCTCGATGCCGCGCGCGTGTGCCGGATACTCGGCGAAGTCTTTGCGGAGTTCGGCCATAACGAAGAGGCGCGGAAATACGCCCGGGCTGCGCGCGACTATGAAGTGCGCGGGGGCGGCACGCCCCTTCCGGAAACGGACGAGCCAGCGATGGCTGCGTACGCGGAACGGGAGGCCAACCTGGAGCCCATTGAGGTTCCGGACCAGCTCTCCGCGGTGGAGGAGCAACCTGCGATTGCCCCATTTGCGCAAACCGATGAGTCTCTTGCCGAGGCCCCTTCCCCTGTTGCGGAAACCGGCCTTACCCCGGATGGCACTGGTGTCGCGCATGAAATTGATCTCTCCAGTGAATGGGAGAGCATGGTTTCAGACGAACCGGTCTCCGGGACAAGTCCTGTGGAGGCCGTAGTCGCACCGCCCGCGAAACCTCAAGAGACTGTTGCTGAAGCGGCGCCCGTGGACCAGGCAACTGTTATCGCGGACAAGATCCAGGAAGCCCGCTTCTACATTGAAAATAGTATGTGGGAGGAGGCCAAGAGCGCGGTACTGGATCTGACGGAAATGGCCCCGGATTCGGAGGAGATTACCGCACTCATCAGCGAAGTATCAGCGGCCCGGTCCCGGGCGATCGCACCGCCGGAACCAGCGCCACCAGAACCAGCGCCACCCGCACCACCGGTGATCAAGGAACCTCCGGCGCGGGTCCCAGCTGTCCCTCCTGTCAAAGCGGCCTCTCCGCCCCCGCCTGCGCCCCCTGTGGAAGCGGAGCCTGAATTTGTGGTTGATGTAGTCGCGCCACCGGAACCAGCGCCGTCAAAGCCAGCGCCTCTAAAACCAGTACCACCTGCGGCGCCGCTGATCAAGCATCCTCCGGCGCGCGTCCCGGCCGCCGAGCCTGTCAAAGCGGCGACTCCGCCCCCGCGTCCGCCCACGCCTGTACCCCACGTGGAAGCGGAACCTGAATTTGTGCTTGATTTGGGTTCTGAAGCCAAGGCTGACAGCATAGTTGAACTACCCTTGGACCAAATCACCCTTCCTCCAGCGAAACCGGCGGCCGGATCCGTCCCCGTAACCAGAGCCAAACCCGCGGATGTGCCTGCACCTGAAAAGCAGCTCGCCGGAAAGTCAACGGAAGATATCCTGAGCGATTTTGTGCTGGACCTCGAAGGCTCGCTGGGCGACCTTGCGGAAACGCAATTCCAGCAGAAGCCTGAAAGCCGTCCGCAATCGCCTTCACCCCAACAAAGTGTGGCTTCCAGGAATGGCGAAATGCAGGACGCGGAATCAGTTTCCGTCCTGAGTGACATCCTTGCCGACTTACAGGACGACGAAGCCGATGTTGCAGCCGCGCAGGGCGATCCGGAAACGCATTACAACCTGGGCATTGCCTTCAAGGAAATGGGACTGCTCGACGAAGCCATTGGCGAATTGCAAAAGGTGTGCCACGCCGTGGACCATGGCAGCACTTTTTCCCAGCCCATACAGGCCTACACGTGGCTGGCGCAATGCCTGGTGGATAAAGGCGTGCCGGAAGCGGCGGTCCGCTGGTATGAGCGGGCCCTGCATTTGCCCGGACTGGACGAAGGCAGCCGGTGCTCCATTTATTATGATCTGGCGGCGGCGTATGAAGCCTCTGGAGACAGCAAATCCGCCCTGTCGAATTTCATGGAAGTCTATAGCTCCAACATAGATTTCCGCGATGTCGCCAACCGGATCAAGACCCTGAAATCGTAGAATCTTCTATTATTAGAGTTTGGCACTCCCCAACCCTTTGACGCTTTCCTCGGACAATCTCGCGAACTCTTCCGGGCCGCCTCCGGCTGAGAAATCATCGGAACTGCCGGTGTGGTTGCAACGCACTTTTCTGGTGATTTACGTTCTGCTTTGCATCTGGCTTGGCCTCCTGCTGGTGGTGCTTCCCTGGAGCCCGCTTTGGTCGAGGAACGGTCTTCTTGTGCCCTGGCCCGGGCTGCGTTTGTTGCTTCAGCATGGCTTTGTGCGCGGCGCAGTATCCGGCCTGGGATTGATTGACATCTGGTTGGGCGTGCTGGAGGCCGTACGCTATCGTGACCGCCGGTGATGTGCCGGCGCGGAAAATTTCTTCATCTGTATTCTGGGTCCCTGGGAGCTTCGCATGCCAGACGACAGTAAAAATCCGGGCAGCAGCAGCGGGAGCGACGTAAGCGCGCCGCCGTCCCGCGCGCCGCTTGCTTACTTGAATCCGGAATTTCTCAACAGCCCGGATGGCCGCATCCTGCGCATTCTTTCCGAATATGCGGAGCCGCTCGCCCGCTTCCGCCGCGAAAAAATACAGGACACAGTCGTATTCTTCGGCTCCGCCCGCTGGGCCAGTTTGCCGGACGCGGAACAGGCTCTCACACTGTTGGAAAAACCCGGATCAGCCACGCCGGCCGGACCGGGGGACCAACCGGGCGCAAACGAGCCGGACGCTTTGCAGGCGGCCCTCAATCGCGCGCATGCGTCGGTGGAAATGGCGCGCTACTATGAAGACGCCCGCAAGCTGGCGCGCATGCTGACCGAGTGGACCATCACGCTCCCGGGCAAGCGCCACAGGTTCGTGGTGACGTCCGGCGGCGGACCGGGAATCATGGAAGCCGCAAACCGCGGCGCCAGAGACGCCGGCGGCAAGACCATCGGCCTGAATATCCGTCTGCCTTTTGAGCAGATGCCCAACCCGTATATCACTCCGGAACTGAACTTCGAGTTTCATTACTTCTTCATGCGTAAGTACTGGTTCGCGTACATGGCCAAAGCGCTGGTGGTCTTTCCCGGCGGGTTCGGCACGCTGGACGAATTATTTGAAATCCTCACGCTGGCGCAAACCCACAAGCTAGCCAAAAAAATACCGGTCATTATCTACGGAAAGGCGTACTGGGGCCGTGTCCTGAACTTCGAAGCGCTGGTGGACGCTGGCGCCATTGCTCCGGGAGACTTGAACGGCTTTACCCTGGTGGACACACCGGAGGAGGCTTTTGAAGTTCTGAAAGCGGGCCTCATCAAGTATCATCTGGACCCGCGCGCTGCCAAGTCGGTCCCTGACGAAGGTCCGGAGATCGCAAAGACCCTGCCGTAATCCTCCGGCGTCCCTTGTTTTGACGTTCGACGGACGGCGTTTGGCGTGTCACCATGCCCTTGCTGCTCTGCTACATCACGGACCGCTCCCAGTTCCCTGGAAGCAGAAAAGAAAAAGAAGAGCGTTTGCTCAGGAAAATCGCGGAGTGCGCCGCCGCCGGCGTTGACTACATTCAACTGCGCGAAAAAGACCTGACGGTCCGCGAACTGGAAGCGCTGGCGCGCCGCGCAGTTGCCAGCCTGCCTGAAGGTGCGCCAACCAGTTTGCTCATCAGCTCTCGCGCTGACGTAGCTCTGGCCTGCGGGGCGCGAGGCGTCCATCTGCCGTCCCATGACATCTCCGCGAGCGACGCGCGAGCGACGCTGGGCCGCGCCGGGTTGACTCCGGCAATGATTGGTGTCTCCTGTCACTCCGTACAGGAAGTCGCCGATGCGGACGAGCAAGGGGCTGACCTTGCCGTCTTCGGTCCAATCTTCGAAAAAGACGGTCATAAAAAGAGCGACGGGGTTGCGCTACTCAAGGCAGCCTGCCATAGACCAGGCGCCAGGCGCATGCCGGTCCTTGCCCTCGGAGGAGTCACGCTGGCAAATGCCCGTCAATGTATCAGCGCCGGAGCCGGCGGAATCGCAGCCATTCGCCTGTTCCAGAACGGCAACTCGCAGGATATTGTGAAGAAGCTTCGGACAATGTTCTAAAAGACCGCGTGTTTTTAGAAAACGGCCGGCAAGGGCCCAGTGGTAATCCCGCATTTCCGCGTTTGGTATAATCGTAACCAGCAGAAGGTCCCGCCAGTGTTCACTTCTTGTTCCTTCTGCAATCCGCGCGCGTCGGGGAGTGGCTCAGCCTGGTAGAGCACCTGGTTCGGGACCAGGGGGTCGGAGGTTCAAATCCTCTCTCCCCGACCAATCTTTGAAAGAGCGGGAAACATCCCGTCTCTCCCCGAGGTTTCCCGGTTTCCGGAAAGCATGCCTCTCACTCCCTCAGCCACTTCAGCATGTGGGGATACGGAGCGACCTGAAGCCGCGCCGCGTTCTTCTTGTCTGCGGTGAGGCCCAACCATTGGAGCAGCGGCACGCCGAAGTAGCGTCCTTGGGAAAAGTTGTCCAAAATGGCCTGCGAGCCTCCCAGATAGCCGCCGGAATGAAAGACAACAGCCGGGTCTATCCCTATATGGAGAGCGGCGGCATACGACCATGCGATCGCTGCCATCTCCTCCCCCGGATCGCCGCCGACATTCCCGCGGAGCCGTTTGCGCTGCTCGCCCGGAGTTACTGCCAGGTGGCCGGCTTCATGCAGCAGGTCGCCGGGATAGGTGAGCCGGGCCTCATCAATGAGCAGCACACCCTCATTGATCATCAGGCCGTCCAGGAAGCCGAACGCGCGTAGCACGGCGGGCGCAGTCTGCAAACCGATGCTGGCGAGAAAGCCCGCCATCTGCGACGTGAGCGAGTTGCTATATCTGGGATCGGAGAAGCTGGAGGAAGCCGGGTGCACCACAGACTAAAGGATACTCTTCGCCGTCAATGAGTGACTTGGCGATCTATCAACAATTGACGTGAAGGAATTGCAGACCCCGAGAGCGAATAGCTGAACCCGCCGAAGACGCAATCGCCCGGGTGGCCGTCTCCTTGACGGGAAAGGAGAGAGCGCGTACTGGATGCAAAACACTTTTGCCGCAGGCAGTCTGTTCGCAGCCGCGGCGCTCCTCGCTCTCAGCGGACTACTCGCCTGCCGGTGGCCCGCCCGCCACGCCATGGCCGTCCCACCCGCCGAAGCTCTCCGCTATGAATAGAGCGTGTCTCATTACGACCAGGGCACTTTGCATCGATCCGTCGTTTGCCAATTGATTCGGAGTGGCTGGTTTGCTAAGGTCGTCGTCATGTCCGAGCGTTCGACCGAACAGATACGCGAATTGCTCGACTCCCTTTATCGCGTGGATTCGGGACGAATCCTGGCAACTCTGATCCGCCTGCTCGGTGATTTTGATCTTGCCGAGGAGGCGATGCACGAAGCCTTTGCGGCTGCATTGAGCCTTTGGCCGGGGAGTGGAGCACCCGGCAACCCGCGACCATGGTTGATTTCGACGGCCCGATTCAAAGCCATTGATACTCTGCGTCGACGGGCAAGATTTGATGCGTCTCAAGACGAGCTCGTGCGATATCTCGAAGCGCAATCGAGTTCGGCGGAAAGGCCCAATGGAGAGGTCAGCCTTGAGGAGCTCAGCCTTGAAGACGACCGGCTGCGCCTGATTTTTACCTGCTGTCATCCATCTCTTGCGCCGGAAGCGCGCGTTGCGCTCACCTTGCGTGAGGTGTGCGGGCTGACAACCGAGGAGATCGCAAAGGCCTTCCTCATCACTCCGCGTACGCTGGCGCAGCGCATAGTGCGCGCCAAGACAAAGATTCGAGAGACGCCGATTCGGTACGAAGTGCCAGCGCCGCAGGAATTGCCGGAGCGACTGGGCGCGGTGCTTCAGGTCGTCTATCTCGTCTTTAACGAGGGTTATTCGGCTGCGGCGGGAGCGGAGGTAACGCGGGCCGAGCTAACCCGCGAGGCGATTCGACTGGGCCGGTTGCTGACCGAACTCCAGCCGGAGCCCGAAGTCATGGGGCTGCTTTCCCTGATGTTGCTGCACGAATCCCGTC
>DATMPO010000052.1:0-4756 GCA_035567035.1 Verrucomicrobiia bacterium
AGATTTCCTGTTTGTGCGCAAGCAGGGGATGCAATTGGCATCGAAGATGCGCTACATGTCGGTGCAGATGGAGGCGCTGCTGACGGACGATCTTTGGCGGCGCAATGCGGAACATGCGAACCGGATGGCGCGACTGCTGGAGCAGGAAGTGAAGAAGATTCCGCGACTCAAGATTGTCTATCCCGTGGAGGCGAACGGGGTGTTTGCGCAAATTCCGCACGAGGCGATTCAGAAGATACAGGAGCGGTACTTCTTTTATGTGTGGAGCGAAGAGGAGTCGGTGGTGCGCTGGATGTGCTCGTTCGACACGACCGAACAGGACGTCCGGGAGTTTACGGAGTTTGTGGCGGCGCTGGTGAGGGAACTCTCGAGCTGAAGCCCGCGTCGATTTTCCGTAGAGACTTGCCGCTGTCCCGGGACGGGGCAAGCCCCGTCTCCACAGACGGGAGGCCGGCACACCTATTTTTTCTTGGCTGCCCTAACCTTTGCCCATCGCGCCCGCTGCGCTGCTGCTATTCTCTTGCGTCCGGCAGCCGAAATCGTCCGTTTCTTGTGAGTTGCCACTCGTCCACTCTTGCCATGCAGGAAGACTTTCCCGAAGGTAGTTAGGGCAGCGGTCACGCCGTGAAGTTCATTCTCAAGTCGCTTACGTTCCAGCTGGAGTTGTTTGACTACGGACTGAATTAGTGTTTTTGCCATGAAATGGATTCTATCACTTGTAAGTCAGACATCAAGTGAGTTCGCGCGTGCGGGGCAGTTAACTGGCACAACATTCCCGTTTTCGGACGAAATCCCGCTCTGGGCAAGGACTTTAGGCTGAAGTCCCGCCGCTTACAAAGCACGGGGCTGTGTGGACAGAGACAGCCCAGTAACGTCGGGAAGGCTGCGCCTCTGTTGTCGCCTCTCGGAATCTTACGGTGGTACCATTCCTTACTGGCAACATGACAAAGCTTCGCTTGTTCCGGTCGTCGAGTCGCACTGCCCGAAGGCGCACCGCCCGAATGTTTCTCACGCCAGTCACCGCGGTTTCTTTGATTTTGGCGGGGCTGCACGGAAATCCAGAACTGGCCCAAGCCCAGGCCGCAACGCGCGCCAAAGAATTCCGGCCACCGGCTACCCTCCCGTTGACTAGCTTTTATGACACACCCCATCCCCTGCCCCCGGGCAAGCCTGGAGAACTGATACGGTCGGAACCGATCGACCAATACAATCTCCCGTATGAGTTGTCCGCGCTTCGGATTCTGTATCACTCGCGGACCGCGAACGGAGAAGACGTGCCCGTGTCGGCCGTGGTGCTGGTCCCGGATGGCAAGCCTCCGGCAAGGGGATGGCCGGTGATTGCCTGGGCGCACGAGTTCCGGGGAGCGGCTCGGCAATGCGCTCCTTCACTGATGAAGAATCTCGGCGCCGGGCCGGTCCTTGCGATGTACGCCAACCTCGGGTATGCCTTGGTTGCGACCGACTATGCCGGGTTGGGAGCCGATTCCGGCAAGCCGGTGCTGGACATGCAGTCGAACGCGTTGGACGTCATGTATTCGGTTTTAGCGGCGCGCGCGGCTGTGAAGGAGATTGGGCCCAAGTGGATCGCGTTAGGGCTCTTCGAGGGAGGCATGGCCGCGGTGGCCGTGTCGGAGAGCGAAGTACGCGATTCCAACTATCTGGGAAGCGTCGCCACTTCGGGTGTGGCGGATGCGCAGGAAGCATACCAGCGCTTCGCGCAGGGTTCTTCCAAGCGCATGCTGCTGGTCCTGGCATCCACTGTCAAGGCGCTTTATCCGGAGTTCCAAGTGAGCGACATGCTGAAAGACACGGCGCTTCCCGTGTACCGGCGTGTCGCGGAGACCTGTGGAGGAGAAACAGAGCCGGAGTTCACCAAGGACATGCTTACACCGGGTTGGGGGAATAATCGGTTCGTCAAGGAATTTTTCAGCAGGAACACTCCTGGCCGAAAGCCCGTCCACGGCCCGCTCCTCGTGATCAGCGGCGAGGCGGACCCTGCCGCACCGGCTGAAATGACGGGGAAAACCGTGGCCCGAATGTGCAACCACGGAAGCCGAATCCTTTTTTTGAAGTATCCGGATCTGGATGCCAGCGGCGTGATGGGAGCGTCGGTGGCAGACCAGATCAGTTGGATCAAGGCGCGGTTTGCCGGTTATGTTGCGCCTGGCAATTGCCGTTGATCGACCTCAGCGGCTCAACCGTTTGCTGAAGAACTCCATTCGCTGTTTGCCTTTGGGTGGCGCAGCGGTTCACCGCTGCGATCAGCGTCCTCTTTTTTGGTGCTGGCTTTTAGCCGCTGCGTGCGACTGCGGCGCGCACCAAGAGTTTTTCGGCAAACTGCAAAGCCGCAGTCAAGGATTGCAGTGATTGCAGTGCTCAAGCACCGCGCCACCCAAAAATCAGCTACCACTTGCGGTCAGAGTCGGGCGTGTCATCCTCCCGTCTGACCTGATTACGTTTGTGATGAACGATGAAAATCATGCCAACCGACATTAACGTGGGAGGGACGATAAGAATCAAAATCCCACTGCGCAGGGCCTGAATCATTCGACCACCGGCGGAGGCCGCCTGCGTGTAGCAGAGCGCGCAACTTTGGGAGAAGGCCGGGAGAGGCGCGGCGAGCAGGGCCAGCCCAGCCAGCCCGATCGCAATAAGGAGGAGGGGTCTCTCGATCTTCATTTTTCTCAGTAACATCTCTTTCCCAACTCGCGTCTTTCCGTGCATAAGTCATTTCGAAAATGGCGCGCCGTTAATCATACGGAAACTGTCGGTCCACCCATACTGCATCCCGAGCAGGACAGAAACCGTGAAGAGGACGACAAACCAAAGAAAGACACGTTTTTCCGACCAAAGATGCATGAAGAACAATTCCGCCAACCCCGCCTCGACGCAGGCGACCGCCAGCATGCGCACGAACATTTGCGAGGCGTCAATGTTTTGATAAGCAATGACGAATTGCAAGCCTGCCAAAGCTAACAGGCAGACATAGACGACCAAATCTTTCCCGATCCCACCGCTCTTTTGCGCTTCCGCTGCTGTCGTTGTCATCGCATTCTGCTCCCGAGCTTCTTGATCTCTTGATCTAATGAGTAAGGTTCAAAAGATAGACCAACGGTACGACGAACATCCAAACCAGATCCACGAAGTGCCAGTAAAGGCCCAATACCTCGATGTCATCCGCATTGTAGCGGCCGCCCTTGTAGCGCACGCCCACAGCCATCAGAGCGATTATGCCGCAGGTAACGTGCGTGAGGTGCAGGCCTGTGATGCTGAAAAATGAAGCGCCGAACAATCCGGTTCCCCACGGATTCTTAAAGAGGGTCATGCCTTCATGCATGAGGCCGATCCATTCACGAATGTGCAGCAGGGCGAAAACCATACCCAGAGCCGCGGTAATCATGATCCAGCGGAAGGCTCCGGCTTTGTCGCCCGCCCGCGCTGAGCGAAGTCCGATCAGCATGGTCAAGCTGCTGGTCAGCAGAATGAAGGTCATCAGCGCGACATTGGTGATGCTGTGGAACGGTCTGGGCCAGTTGGGGGTACCGTTGCGCAGGAATCCATAGGCCAACAGGCAGGCGGCGAAGGTCATGGTGTCCGCGATAATGAACAGCCACATCGCCAGCTTCTTCGTAGGAATCGAAAATACTGGTCCTATCGTCATGCCTGACGAGTGAACTTCCATGGTCAAATCCGCTTGGCTCACGGCGCCTCCAAATTGAGTCGGTTAAAGTTTCGTCCAAAGCAGCAAAAGCAGGTACAGCCAAAGAATTCCCATAAAGTGCCAGTAACGCGCGGTCGCAACTAACTGGCTCCGCAGGAGGGCCGACTTACTCAGCTTGCGAATGACATAGATCAGCCCGCCCAGTCCCCCCAGCACGTGCAGGGCATGGGTGGCGGTCAGCACATAAAAAAAAGAACTGCTTGGATTCGTGGCAAGATACAGCCCCTCGGCTCTCAACTGCGTCCATGCGGCATACTGACCAGCCACAAAAAGCAGGCCGAGAAATAGTGTTACGTACAGCCAGCGTGCGGGACTCTTAACCTGACTCTTCCGTCCGCCCATGAAGGTAGCGACGTGGCGACGCGAGACCTCCAAGGTAATGCTGCTGGCGAGGAGTAGGAATGTGTTGAAGTAGAGGACCGACGGCAGAGGAAAAGTCCGCCAGTCGAGTGATGATCCTTTGCGAACGATCAGAGCGCTGCTGAACGCGGCAAACATCATGGTTACGGCGAAAACCACCACCCAGATGGCAGTCGAGGATGGTGGCGGCGAGTATTCCTGCGTCACACGCCGGTCGCCGTCGGCAGGAACCAGGTTGCGCCAGCCGCCGTTTCCCGAGTGGCCCTGATCCGGCAAACGGCGCGGGTCGATTTTTGGCGGTTCGTGTACTGTAGTTGCCATAATTACTGGTTACTCCACGTGCCTTACTTCTCGTCGTGTTCCGTCTTCACTTGCTCCGGGGAAGTCTGCATCACGTAGTCACCAACCGAACTCTGCACGCCGTATTGATAGGGATCGTGATAAACCACGGGATGCTTACCACCAAAATTGTCGAAAGGCGGCGGCGTAGCCGTGCTCCACTCGAGCGAAGTGGCCTCCCACGGGTTATCTGGAGCTGGCTTGCCCCAGAACCGGCTGTGAATCAGGTTGTAGACAAAAATAAGCTGGGCGGCACCGGTGACGAGAGCAGCGACGGTGATCCATTTGTGGACGGGGAGCAGCGGTTGCAGGAAGTCGTCCGGGAACGACGAGTAG
>DATMPO010000053.1:0-55011 GCA_035567035.1 Verrucomicrobiia bacterium
CGAAATGACAAAGGCCTCCGGCTGCGCTCAGGATGACAGTTGGTAAGGGTTATTCGCCGAACTTTCAAACTGCACCACTACCGAAGTTCTCCCTAGAAATTACGAAAGGCGGAACATGTGGTTGCATGTTCCGCCTTCCTCTCGCGAGCCGCTAACTTTCACTGACGGGTAAACCGCCAGATTAGAAGTTGAGGTAGAAGGTCAGGCCGCGGTCATGACGGCACCAGCGGTAGCCGTCCCAGGTCCAGTTGTACCCGTTGAAATAGCGCCGCTCGCCAACGTAGTAGCTGCCATAGACGTACGCGGGCCGTGAGCGGACGAAGTACCGGTCATCGCGGTCGCCGTAGAAACGGCGGCCGTCCCGGTCACCGTTAAAGTGCCTGTCGTCCCGACCGCGGCGGTCCCGGTCAAAGTTGCGACCGTGGTCCCGGTCCCCGCGTCCATGATCTTCGGGCTGGGCCACGGCCAAAGCGGAGCCGCCTGCAATCAGAGCTGCTCCAATCGCCAGTGTTCGTAGAAGTTTCATAAATCCTCCGTTTCGCCAGGCCCGATCCGCGCCTCGCTAGGGTCACCGGTTCGGGTCCTTTAGCTTTTTCCTACACTCATTGGAACACCCAGGCCCGCAATAAGACGGATAAGCTTGATTGGGATTTGTAAAGATACGTGATTGAGGCAGCAACGAAGGTCCCGCAAGTTTCCGCTTTATAATCTGCACCGACGGCTGAGGGGTGTTATTTGAGGGGTGCTATCAATGATGAACCGCATCGTGTTTTTACTTTCTTTGTCGACTGCGACCTTTGCTGCTGCCGAGGACGCGCCTCCCATTCGCATCTGCGTCGGTCCTCTGGAGAACCACTCTACGTATCAACTTCCCACCGACAAGCTTCAAGCCGCGCTAGTTTCGCAACTCAGCCACAAGCACATTAGGGCGGCCATCATAACCGGACCGGATCTCTCGGCCGAGATGGCCAGGAACAACTGCGAATATCTGTTCTCCGCGGAATTCAGCAATTCCGCGATCCCGCGCGGCGAACCTATTTGTGGCAAATGCCCAGTCGTTGACGAGCGCAAACATTTCGCCTTGCAATTCGGCTTCTACCTCAAGAAAAGCCCGGCTCAGGCCCCAGTGTATTCACATAGGGGAGCCGTTATCGATAAGAATCCGAAGACCTGCGCGGACGACCACATTTGGGAGACAGTTCGTTTTATCCGAGACTATTTCAAATCCGTTGGCAAGCCGACCGGCTAGAGAAACTACCCAGAATGATGAACGTCGTTAGATTCCGGTGGGATGAAGGGAAATTCGTCGTCGTCCGCAGCCGCCGCGTTGCTCTTCCGTAAGCAATCGCGCAATCCCCTCCAAATTATTTTCCGCACGACTCTAAGTATTCGCCCTGACTGGCCGATTACCACTGTAAGGAAGGCCACATTCCATGAGCTCAAGTTCTGTTCCCGTTCCTGCTGCTTCCACGCTGCCGGCGGTTCCCGGTGCTTCGACGGCATCGGCGGTACCGGTTCCTGTCGTTTCCGCTCCCTTGCAGACCGCGATTTCAACCAACGCGATTCTGTGCGCTATGTTGCAGGTTGCGCCGCAAGTCAGTGACCTTATCTTTTCTCCGGGAAAGCCGCCGCAGGTGGAGCTCAACGGGAAGCTGCTGGGCGTAAAGGTAGGCACTCTCGCCGCCTTGACCGCCGCGGACACCCACCGCATCGCCGCGGACCTTATGGCCGGCAATCAAAAAGGAGCCGACGTACTGCGCGAGCAGGGAGCTTGTGATATTTCCTATAGCATCCCGGGAAAGTCGCGTTTTCGCGTGAATATTTTCATGCAGCGCGGCACCTGCGCCATCGTGATGCGCGTGATTCCCACAGGAATCCCCGGTTTTGAAGCGCTCCGGCTTCCGGCTCAGCTCAAGGAGATTTGCCAGCTCAAAAACGGAATTGTTCTGGTCACCGGACCCACGGGTTCGGGAAAGTCGTCCACGCTGGCCGCCGTTCTGGACCTGATCAATGAGACCCACGCTTACCACATCGTGACCATTGAGGATCCCATTGAATTCATCCACCGGCACAAGAAATGCACCATCCACCAGCGGGAACTGCACAGTGACACGCCAAGCTTCGGTCTGGCGCTGCGCGCTGCTCTGCGGCAGGCCCCCAAGGTGATCCTGGTGGGAGAGATGCGTGACCGCGAAACCATTGAGATTGCGCTCGAGGCCGCCGAGACCGGACATCTCGTGCTCTCCACTCTGCATACCATTGACGCTTCCAAGACAGTCGAGCGCATCGTCGGCGCCTTTCCTCTTTCCGAACAACAACTGGTGCGGACACGGCTCGCCAACACTTTCCGCTGGATCGTCTCCCAGCGCCTGATGCCCAAAAAAGACGGCTCCGGACGGGTGGCGGCAATCGAAATCCTGCGTACCAGCGAGCGCACCCGCGAATACCTGGAAAAAGGGGAACGCGACGGCCGGTCCCTGCTGGACGCCATCCGTGACGGCAGCCTGGACGGAATGCAATGCTTCGACGACGAACTGGAAAAACTGGCCCGCGCCGGGACCATCAGCGCGGAAACCGCACTGGGCTACGCCACCAATCAGGGCAACTTAATGCTCGCCATGTCCGAGATGAGCGAAGCCGGCGCCGCCGAAGCTTCCTCGCAGGTAGAGGCTCCGGGCAAACCTTACGTGGTGTGAGAACGCTAGCGTGTATGGGCAACTTTCATGGGTCCCTTCGGGACTCCCATCTCGACCCGAAATTGTACTTTGAATTCAAGAAGGACCGTGTGGCACAGCCGCCCTCGGCTGTGTTTATTCTTCGGCGAGATGCTTTTGCGGGCACTAGCCAGGCAAGCCGCTTCTTCTCGTAGTAAAGCGCGTGGTTCAGGGATGAAGAAATAATCATACGAATCGTATCGCTTGTTCTGATCACGATGAAGAATTCCCCGTCCTTTTCGAACTGGATGACTGCCCTTTCGGTAACGCCGTTTCGAGGAGAATCGAAAGTCGTGGGCTGGGCCACAACGCGAACGGCGCTCTTTAATTTGCGCTGGAACTCCGCCGCAGCGGCAGATGGAGACGGAAACTCGTGGTATTCGCTGTCAATTCTGGCACAATCGAGGCCTCATAGACCGACATATCCGTGAGTCTCCCGCCAGGATCATGGGGATCGCTTACTGACGCGGACATCGTCCAGCGAAAGATAATATCGTCAGCCGGAACGTATTCCCGGTAGAACACCGTCTGCAGCATTCGACGCGGAAGATGTGGGCAGGGATGCATCATTCGGAACAAGAAGAACCCGCCAACCAGCAACACGCTCACAACCGTGCTCACGATCAGACTTTTCGTTAGCATGGACGCTCTCCCACTCTGTTCCTCACTTCGGCTCCGAGCCAAACCGCAGCACATTGCCGTCGGGGTCTTCGACCTGGAACTCCAGTGCCCATGGATGGTTCGTCAAGGGATGGCGGATGGCCACGCCATGCGCTTTGATTTCATCGTGAAGCTTTTCCGCGTCTTCCACGCCGACCCAGACCCATGCTCCGCCGCGTCCCTGATCTCTCCGACACAGGTAAATGCAGGCGCCTTCGCGCGTTATGCAGGTGAAGTCCTCGCTGCCCCAGTCCGCGTTCTTAAAGCCAAGTATGCCGACGTAGAAACGAAGGCTGGTCTGCATGTTCTCGACGCGCAGGATCGGCTGGCTGTTTTCAAAACGAACCGTCACTGGATTGGTGTCACTCATCGGAAGGCTCCGCTCGAGATTGTACTGTGCAGGAACATGACTGTGTGGTTGTTCGCGGCCTCAATGTATTTACATCATCAGCCAGCACGAACTTTCAAGGGTTGCCTAGGTCCCGGCGTCCCGAAGGAAGAAGGACTCAGCCGTCCCTGAAGGGACTCTCCATTTCCTGCAGTCTTCCCAGCATTGGGTTCGGCGCGACAGGATGTAAAAGCTCCGAAGCAGCAACTCCGCGCTGAACCATGCTGGGCAACTTTCATGCGTCCCTTCGGGACTGCCGTCTTTCGTTCCGTCTCGATTCCGTTTGCTAGCGTCGACACCATCCAACCGTGTCATTTCGAGGGCAGCGCCACAAGGATGTTTGCCTTTCTCGGGTTGATGGGCGCGGAGTCGAGAAATCCCGAGGATGTTCGCACCACCATGCTGATTCAGGGAGTTTCTACGAGGGGCTGTCCCGGAAACCTTATTTCCCGGCCCAACCCTCGGCCAGGTCCTGCCCCGCGCGGATTCAATTTCTCCTTCAGCAGGATCTTCTTTTCCCGTCGCCAGCGTTTTATCTGTTCGTCACGATGGATGGCCACCACGGCGTCCTGGTAGCTTTCGTAATAGACCAGGCGGTGGACCTGATATTTTCTTGTGAAGCTTTCAATCGTGTCGTAACTTGTGCTGATGGATGCGCTTGTCGAAGAATCCCGTCACTCCGACATAGAGCGTGCCGGCGCGGCTGGTTAGAATGCAGACCCAGAACTTTTAATAGCGTCCGTCGCGCATGCGGGGAATCGTAGCACCAGCATTCTGATAGAAATTCCCTGAATCAGCATCGCGGAACACACATCCTCGGGATTTCTCGACTCCGCGCCCGTGAGTCCGGGAAAGGAAAACAGTTTTGCGGCGCTGCGCTCGAAATGACACGTGGCTACGGTTTCGACAGCCAAGACAGAATTGATTCAACTGGCAACCGAGGCTTTTGGCGACGAGACGAACTTTGTCCAGTTTTTTCAGAATTGTCCGACCAATCACGCCCTGACAAGTCTTGACAGTGACAAATTATGTCCTTTTTGCTCGCCGACATGACACGGTGGGAAGTCACGGAAACAAAACAGCCTAAAATAATCGTTTTTGTTGCCTGTTGCGTATCTCACCCTTGCCGTAGACTAAGCCTTTTGGGGAAGCTGCTAGCTGCTTGGCCGCTGGCTCGTAGCCGGAAAAACCCTGAAAACCGGCCCCGCCCAGGCGGACCGGAGAACGATCTTTGAAAACCTAAAGCGAGGAAAACCACTGGCGATCACGTGCGATGACGGTGATCACGTGCGATCGCGGCGATACTCCTCCCCTGTTATGCCCCTGTTATCTCCCTGTTATTCCCCTGTTCCGAATGGGCCTGTTCAGGGAGAAAGGCCCTGGAAGGTGCATGGAATCTGGGTCCGGGAGTTTTCGGGGAAAAAGCGGCAGAATTCTCCCCTGTTATTTTCCCTGTTAGCAGGGATCGGGGAGATCCGCGACATCGCCGTCATCGCGCGACATCGCCGTCATCGGGACCGGCGGGAAAACACAAAAATCGGTTAAGGCCATCAGAATCGCCAGTCGGTCAAAGTTTTCCGATGTCGGCGGTGACGGCGATCGCGCGTAATGTCGGCGATCCACCCGATTTTCCACAGCGCCAGAAAGCGCCAGGGCTGATAGAGGCTGCCGGACACTATAATCAGGAAATAGCTTCATCTATGTCTGAATTCGTCCATCTTCATCTCCACACCGACTACTCACTGCTGGACGGCGCCTGCAACGTCGAAAAGCTGGTGGACCGTGTGGCCAAAATCGGCCAGAAGGCCGTGGCCATGACCGACCATGGCAACATTTACGGCGCGGTGGAGTTCGTGGATGCGGCCCAGAAGGTCGGGGTCAAACCGATCGTGGGATGCGAGCTTTATATCTGCAAGAAGGACGACCATCGCGCGCCCCCCGAAGGCGACACCTACAACCATCTGCTGGTGCTGGCGGAGAATGAAGAAGGCTACAAGAACCTGATCCGGATCACCTCGGAAGCGTCCATGCACGGCTTCTATTACAAGCCGCGCGTCAGCAAAAAATTTCTGGCCGAGCATTCGAAAGGCCTGATTGGCCTTTCCGGATGCCTGGCCGGCGAGCTTTGCGAGAACCTGCTGGCACGCCAATATGAAGCCGCGCGCGAGTCGGCAGGCTTCTACCGCGAGCTTTTCGGCAAGGACAATTTCTTTCTGGAAATACAGGACCAGGGTTTGCCGGAGGAGCACCGCATCCACGCCGACCTCTTTCGTCTTGAAAAAGAACTGGGCATTCCCATGGTGGCCACCAATGACAGCCACTATCTCTGCGAAGACGACGCCCACGCCCAGGACGTACTGGTCTGCGTGCAGACCGGCAAATCCATCCATGACACGAACCGCCTGAAGTTCCACGGCAACCAGTTCTTCGTCAAAAGCGCGGAAGAAATGTCGCGCGTCAGTGTGTTCCGGGACCGGGAGGACGTGCTCACGCGTACGCTGGCCATCGCCGAGCGCTGCAATTTCAAACTCAACAAGATTCAAAATCCGTTTCCGGATTTTCAGGTCCCGCCCGGCTTTACGCTGGACAGCTATTTCGAACACATTGCGCGGGAAGGTTTCGCGCGGCGCTGGCAGACTCTGGGGCCTCTGGAAGCTGCCGGACGCCTGAAGAAGTCTCGCGCGGACTACGACCAGCGACTCGCGCGGGAGATTGCAACGATCCAGCAGATGAAGTTCTCAGGATACTTCCTGATCGTCTGGGACTTCATCCGCTACGCGCGGGAACACAGCATCCCTGTCGGCCCGGGCCGCGGGTCGGCCGCCGGCGCGCTGGTGGCGTACGCCATGCAGATCACGGACATTGATCCGCTGCAGCATGAGTTGCTGTTTGAGCGCTTCCTGAATCCGGAACGCGTTTCTCTACCGGACATTGATATTGATTTCTGCATGAACCGCCGCGGCGAAGTGATCCAATACGTCACGCAGAAATATGGCCGCGACAACGTGGCCCAGATCATCACCTTCGGCACCATGGCCGCCAAGGCCGCCATCAAGGACGTGGGACGCGCCATGGACATCCCGTACAACGACGTGGACCGCATCGCCAAAATGGTGCCGGCGACGCTCAACATCACGATAGAAAACGCCTTGAAAGATTCCTTCGCTTTGCAGCAGGCGTATGACAACGAGCCGCAAGTCAAGGAGTTGATTGACACTGCGCTGCGGCTGGAAGGCCTGGTGCGCAATTCCGGCGTGCACGCCGCGGGCGTGGTGATTTCGCCGAAACCGCTGACCGAGCTGCTCCCGCTCCACAAGACCAAGAACGATGAAATCGTGACCGCCTACGACATGAAGGCGGTGGAAAAAATGGGCCTGCTGAAGATGGACTTCCTGGGGCTTACCACGCTCACGATTCTGGATGACGCGCTGAAGCTGATCGCGCAGCGGCAGGGAGCGATTGATCTGGAAAAGATCCCGCTCGATGACGTGAAGACCTACGAACGCGTCTTCCACACTGGACTGACCTCCGGCATCTTCCAGTTTGAATCCGGCGGCATGACGGACGTGCTGCGCCGCTACAAACCGAGTTCCGTGGAAGACCTCACGGCGCTCAACGCGCTCTACCGTCCCGGACCGATCCAGGGCGGCATGATTGATGACTTTATCGAGCGCAAGTGGGGCCGCCGCAAAGTCGAATACGAACTGCCGGAACTGGAAGAGATTCTTAAAGAGACACTGGGCGTGATCGTCTACCAGGAACAGGTCATGCAGATCGCCAACACGCTGGCCGGCTTCTCGCTGGGTGAAGCCGACCTGTTGCGCCGCGCCATGGGCAAAAAGATCGCCGAAGAAATGGCCAGCCAGCGCGAGCGTTTCGTGAAGGGCGCCGTTGAGCGGAAGTATCCGGAAAAGAAGATCGTCAAATTGTTTGACCTGATGGAGCAGTTTGCCGGATACGGCTTCAACAAATCGCATTCCGCGGCGTACGCTCTGCTCGCCTACCAGACAGCGTATCTGAAGACGCATTACCCGGTGGAATTCATGGCCGCGTTGCTGACTTCGCAATCCGGCAACACGGACAACGTGGTCAAGTACATCAACGAGTGCCGCGAGATGGGCATTCCCGTGGAACCGCCGGACATCAACGTCAGCGACTTTTCCTTTACTCCGCATGACGCGGCAATACGCTTCGGCCTGGCCGCTGTAAAAAACGTTGGCCGCAATGCGATTGAGTCCATCATCGCTGCCCGGAAAGAACTGGGGCAGTTCCGCTCCATCTACGAATTCTGCGAAAAAGTTGATCTGCGGCTGCTGAACAAGCGCGTTGTCGAGTCGTTAATCAAAAGCGGGGCCATGGACGCCTTCGGCCATCGCGCACAGCTCATGGCCGTTCTGGACAAAGCCATGGAACGTGGACAGAAAGCGCAGCGCGACGTGGAATCCGGCCAGCACGGCCTGTTCGGCGTGTTCCAGCAGGAAGAATCGGCCAACAACGGCGCGGAGCGGCTGCCCGCTGTTCCCGAATGGGAGGAACACCAGCGTCTGGCCAGCGAAAAAGAAGTCCTGGGATTTTTCATCACCGGCCATCCGCTGGAAAAATATAAAGAGAAACTGGAAGACTTCCGCGCGCTCACCGCGGAAGCCATCGGCGACATGAAGAACGGCACCGGCCGCGATGAAGTAACCGCCGCGGGCATCATCTCCGGTGTGCGCGTGCTGAAATCGAAAAAGGGAGACATGTACGCCCAGGCGGTGCTCGAAGACATGACGGGAACGGTCGAGGCCATTGTCTTTCCGGAAGCCTACAGACGCCTGCAGGAAATCCTGAAGCAGGAAATTCCCATGCTGGTGCGCTGCAGCGTGCGCGTGGAAGAAGGCGCCGCGCCCAAGATTGCTATCAGCCAGTTGACTCCGCTCGAAGAAGCGCAACCCAAATTGCCGCGCTCCATCCGCATTCGCGTTCCGCTGGATGACGCAACGGAAGCCACGATAGACGCGTTGCACATGATTTGCCGCGACAGAAAAGGCGAAGCCAAAGTGCTGTTCGACATGGAACGCAGCGGCGACTTCATGGTGGTGATGGAAGCTGACGGATATAATGTTTGTCCAGACCGCTCTTTCATGGCGCGCGTGGAGGAACTTTGCGGTCGCGGCAGTGTGAGGATAGTGGATTAGCAGCTGCTAGCCGGAAGGAGTCGGGCCGCTGATACACGCAGATGAACGCGGATAGGAAAAATGTCATCAACACGCGGACAAGGTTTACCCCAGCCGGAGGCTGGTAGCGAGAAGCCGGCAAGCTAGAAGCTAGGAGCTATTCTGGACCCAGCACTCAAAGCACAGAGGCAGTTGGAAGCGCTCTCGGGACAGATCGCGCAGCTGGAGGCCAAGGCCGGCGCGGACGCCGATGCCAGCCTTCAACTCAAGCACCTGCAGCATCAGGTCAATTTTCTGCGAGAACAGATCCGCCTGCACATCAATGCCTGGCAGAAGACGGAAATGGCCCGCAACTCGCAGCGTCCGTTCACTCTGGACTATGTCGAGCGGATTTTCAGCGACTGGAGTGAAGTTCACGGCGACCGCTCCTTCGGCGACGATCCGGCGATCGTTTGCGGCATGGCGCGCTATCACGGAGACGAAGTCATGGTGATCGGCCACCAGAAGGGCCGTGACACCAAGCAGCGCGTCTACCGCAATTTTGGGCAGGCCAACCCGGAAGGCTATCGCAAGACGCTGCGCTGCATGAAGATGGCGGAAAAATTCGGCCGTCCGGTTTTTACTTTTGTGGACACGCCGGGAGCGTACCCGGGACTGGGCGCGGAAGAACGCGGCCAGGCAGAAGCCATTGCCCGCAATTTGCGCGAAATGGCGCGCCTGGAAGTTCCGATCATCACCACCATCACCGGTGAAGGCGGCAGCGGCGGCGCGCTGGCCATTGCCGTGGCCGACCGCGTGTTCATGCTGGAAAATTCCGTGTACTCCGTGATCTCGCCCGAGGGCTGCGCTTCCATCATGTGGCGCGATGCGTCCAAGAAGGAAACTGCCGCCCAGGCCCTGCGGATCACGGCGCCCGATCTGAAAGAGCTGGCCATCATTGATGAGATCATCCCGGAGCCGGATGGCGGCGCGCAAGCGGACCTGGACGCAGCGGCTGCGCTGGTGGATGGCGTCCTGCAGCGGCATTACAACGCACTGAAGAGCAAACCCGTCCGGCAGCTGGTGGACGACCGCTACACCAAGTTTCGCGAAATGGCCCGCTTCTTTACGGAATAATTCTTGCCCAATAATGGAACTATCGTCGCACACGCACCGTGCCGTGTTGACCTGGCCGGCGGGACCCTGGACATCTGGCCGTTGTATCTTTTCCATCTCCAGCCCGACGCGGTGACGGTCAATTTTGCGGTCACCATTTTCACGCACTGCCGCGTCAGCGCCCTGCCCGGCAAACAGATCCGGCTGAAGTCGGTCGACACAAAACGCGAGGAACAGTTTGCCAGCCTGGAAGAGCTCTGCGCCACCGGCAAATGCAAGCACGCGCTGGCGGCACAAGTCGTCCGCTTCTTTGCGCCGGATGGCGGCTTTGAAATGGAGACAAACTCGGAAGCGCCCGCGGGCGCGGGAATTTCCGGCTCGTCCGCGTTGATCATCGCTTCCATCGCCGCGATGGCGCGCTTTACCGGCCGAAAACTCAACCGGGAAGAGATGCTCGTGGTCGCGCAAAACGTGGAAGCGCAGTTGATCAGGGTCCCCACCGGATGCCAGGATTACTATCCCGCGGTCTACGGCGGCTTGAGCGCGGTCCACTTGCGGGTGGACGGCGTCCGCCGCGAGGCCATCGCGGTTCCGCCGGAGGAATTGGACCAGCGTTTTATTCTGGCGTACACCGGAGTTCCGCGGCAGTCGGGCATCAACAACTGGGAGGTTTTCCAGGCGCATATTCGGGGCGACCGTCACGTGTTCCACAACTTTGAACGGATCGCCGAAATCGCCCGCGCCATGCATGCTGCCCTCGCCCGCGCCGACTGGGACAACGTAGCCCGGCTGATGCGCGAAGAATGGAAGCTGCGCAAGGCCAATTCTCCGCGAATTACCACTCGGGTCATTGAGAAGCTCGTCGCCGTGGCCCTGCGCAACGGCGCCCGTGCCGCCAAAGTCTGTGGCGCGGGAGGCGGAGGCTGCGTTGTGTTCCTAACGGACCCGGAAGACCGCGACCGCGCGGTTGCCGCCATCCGCAGCTATGGCGGACAAGTGCTTCCGGCAGAAGTCGCGCGTGATGGCTTGACCCTCAGCGGCCGAATGGTCCCCAGTTGACGTACACCTTTGGAAGAGGACGCGCATCAAAGGTCGTGGGCCTTCAAATAAAGTTGAAAATTCGCTCAATTTAGCGAATAGTTAAGGTCAATAATAGTTAAGGTTAATAAGGTTAATAAAGAACGGCACTAGGATCCCATATGTTGCACCATTTATCGCATCCGGTTCCGCCAGCTTTAATATTCTGCTGTTTTTTGCTGGGTCAATCGCCAACCCCGAACGCAGCGCCGGCGCAAAGCCCCAGTGGCCCAACGCCGGTACAGGCGCAGGAGCAAAAACAGGAAAGCAAAGCCGCGAGCCAGGCGCCAAAAAGATCTGTTGTCACGGTAAACCTCGACGGCTCCGCCCCTGGCCCTGATCTCAACGCCCAGCCGGTGCCTGGTCTGGACAAGCGCTCGCACATTGACGACGGCACTAAAACGGAGCTGGTCCAACTGTTCAACTCCGACCTGGTGCGCTCGCGCAAAACGCTGCCCATGGGCGTAAGGGACATCGTGGTCACGGAAGACGGTCGAGTCCGGCCCGGCGAGGCCCGACTGCACCAGCTCGCCGAGAGCTACGGCACGGCGGCAAAAGTCGGCGACCTGGTTCGGATCACCAATATTGTGTTCAAAGAACGCACCGTGTATCTGGAAGTCAACGGCGGTCCCAAGAAGAAATCAAAGTGGTATGACCATGTCAGTGTTGGAGGGGCTGGAGGCACCTACAGTCCTCAGTCCCAGGACCAGTCCCGGGCCACGGGAGTCGCCATGACGCTGGAGTTCAAACGCTACGTGCCCACGATGAACGCCACGGAACTCAGACAACTCCTGAATCCGCTCTTTGATTTCGACCTCAAGACGTCCGCCCAGGTCGCCACGGAGAGTTTGCCGCCGAAAGTGCAGGCCGCCGTCAAGAAACACGAAGTGCTGGTGGGTATGGACCGGAGCATGGTGGTCCTGGCCATGGAACGTCCGGAGCTGAAGGTCCGGGAAAAAAATGAGAAGGGCCAGGAGTACGAAGAGTGGATCTACGGCAAGGCGCCGCAGCAAGTTGTCTTCGTGCGCTTCATCGGCGACGAAGTGATCCAGGTCAAAACGGCGAAGCCCGGCGGCGAGATTGTAGTCAAGACGGAGAAGGAAGTGGAGATTAAGGACGGAGTAGCGGCCCTGGCGTCGGCCAAGGTGGTGAATGCGCCGCCCGCGAATGAGCAGCCGCAGCAGCCCGCGCGCAGGCCAACCTTGCGGCGGGACGACGATCCTCCCGATCCTAGCGCCAGGACGGCACCGACGCTGGCTACGCCGACGCACAAGGAAGAACCCCAATGGGGTGAGCAGCCGCCGTCTGCACAGGGGCAAGGCCAGCCTCCCTCGAACAGTCCGCCGCCGCGGTAGAAGCTGACGTACCAAGCGCGCGCGGTTTACACTGGAAGAGTGAAGATTGCGCTGGGGCAAATCAACCCTACGGTCGGGGATTTCAGCGGTAACGCAAAAAAGATCACGGACTTCGCCCGTCAGGCACACGCCTCCGGCGCGCAGATGGTGCTTTTCCCGGAGCTGGCGGTGTGCGGATATCCGCCGCGCGATCTTGTGGAAATGCCCATTTTCGTGGCCCGCAGCCAGCGCGCGACCCAGGAAATCGCCGTGGCTGTGCCGGAAATTGCGATTGTCTGCGGCTTTGTTTCACCTGCGGCTGCCGAGACGGGAAAATCGGTCAGCAATTCTGCGGCGGTGCTGCATCAAGGCGAAATCAAGTTCGTTCAGTCCAAGATGCTGTTGCCTACCTACGATGTTTTTGACGAACTCCGATATTTCGCTCCCGCGGCCAGGCAGCAGGTCTATCCTTTCGGCGGACGGCAGATGGCCGTCACTATCTGCGAGGACGCCTGGAATGACAAGCATTTCTGGCCGCGCCGCCTGTACAGCGTTGATCCGGTGGACGAGTTGCTGCGCGCCGGAGCCAACCTGGTCCTGAATATTTCGGCATCGCCATTTCATCTGGGGAAACGCGAACTGCGGCGCAAGATGCTGGCCACCATCGCGCGCGACAACAAAGTCCCGGTGGCGATGGTGAACCAGGTCGGCGGTAACGACCAGTTGGTCTTTGACGGCTCTAGCGTGGTAATCGCGCCTGACGGCAGGACCATCGCGCAGGCCAAATCGTTCGAAGAAGACCTGGTTTTCTTCGATTCGGAAAGCCTGCAGGGTGATGTCCACGAGCAGGTCGAAGGAGAGGAAGCCAGCGCTTACGCAGCACTGGTCCTGGGAACGCGAGACTACGTTCGCAAGTGCGCCTTTCAACGCGTGGCGATCGGACTGAGTGGCGGCATTGATTCGGCGCTGACCGCCGTGATCGCGGTTGATGCACTCGGGCCGGAGAACGTTCTGGGCGTTGCCATGCCCAGCCAATTCTCTTCCCAGCACAGCGTCACGGACGCACACGCTCTGGCGTGCACGCTTGGCATTCGAATGGAGACGATTCCCATCAACGATATCTTTGACGCATATCGCAAGGGCCTCGCGCCGGTTTTTGCGGGCTTGCCGGAGGACGCAACCGAAGAGAATCTTCAGTCGCGCACGCGCGGTGCGATCCTGATGGCGCTTTCCAACAAGTTTGGCGGTCTGGTACTGACCACCGGCAACAAATCCGAACTCGGCGTGGGCTACTGCACGCTCTACGGCGACATGGTAGGCGGCCTGGCCGTGATCTCCGATGTCCCTAAAACACTGGTGTACCGAATCAGCCGCTACGTGAACTCGCGCCGTCCGGTCATTCCGCAATCCACGCTGGACAAGCCGCCTTCCGCGGAATTGCGCGCCGGACAAAAAGACAGTGATACACTTCCGCCTTACGAAATACTCGACAATATCCTGGAAGACTACGTGGAGGAGTACCACACGGCCGAGCAAATCGCGGAAGAACGCGGCTATGATGTCCAGCTGGTACGCACCGTCGTTCGCATGGTCAACCGCAGCGAATACAAACGCCAGCAGGCTGCGCCTGGCTTGAAGATCACCCACAAGGCGTTTGGACTTGGCCGGCGCTTCCCTATTGCCCAAAAATCGGAAATCTAAACTTATGATGATGAAAGCCAGAAAAGGTGTTCCCTATCTTGTCTCTCTTATTGCCGCTTTGAACGTGGTCACCGCTCAAACCACCGCGGCGCCGGCGAAGGCGCCCGCCAGGGCATCCAGCTCCGTTCAGGCTAAAACTCCTGTCAAAGACGCAACCACGTTTCCCAGCAAGGAAGATGTCGAAGCGGCCATGAAGCGCACCTTCGGCTACGATCCTTCGCTGACCTGGGAGATTTACGATATCCGCCCCTCGGTGATCCCGGGCGTCGCTGAGGTGCTTGTTTCGGTGAACAAGCAGGCGCCAAGCCATATCTACCTGTCACCGGACCGCCAGAACGCGATCGTCGGCAACGTGATTCCGTTTGGCGCTGACCCTTTTGCGCCCGCCAGGGTCCTGCTCCAGGCGGCGGATGGTCCCGCCCGCGGCGCCCAGACTCCGGTGATCTACATCGTTGAGTTCAGCGACTTGGAGTGTCCTCACTGCAAGGTGGCACAGGCGACTCTCGAAAAACTGATGGCAGATTTCCCCCAGGTGCGCTTCGTATTTCAGCAATTTCCGCTTCCCGCCACCCTGCACCCGTGGGCCATGAAGGCCGCGGAGTACGCCGACTGCGCCCGCGCTGACCGGGATGCCTTCTGGAAGTATGTGGACAGCATCTTCGAAAATCAGGGCGGCATCGCGCTGGCGACTGCGGATGACAAGTTAAAAGAATTGGCCACCGCCGCCGGTCTGGACGCGTCCAGCATCGCAACGTGTGCCGCTGCTCCCGGTACGGAAGCGCGAGTCAAGAAGTCCATGGCGCTTGGAGCGGCGCTGGAGGTAAACGAAACTCCTACCGTGTTCATCAACGGACGCAGGGTGTTGTCGGTCGCCAACATTCCCTACGACCAGTTGAAGAGCCTGGTGCAGTTTGAGATAGACCACGCCGGAAAGTGAAACGAGTTAGTGACTTAGCCAAACCATGTCTGTCCCTGAGTCGTGAAACGGCCTGCTCACGATGCGAGGAGTAACGACGATCAGGATTTCCTGATGAAGACGGTCCTTTGTGTTGGCATTGACGATGTCGCGCAGAAACGGAACGTCTCCCACCGGGGGATTCCCCTGGGCAGTGCGGCTGTCCTGATCGGTGAGCTGGCCGGTCACCACCGCCTGCTCACCATTCTTTACTGTGATGTTGCCTTTGAATTCGCGTGTGATGATTTGGGGTATGCCGTCCGCTTGCGTCGCGCCCAGGCTCTTGATGGAAAGTTCCAGGTCCAGAGTGACCAGATCGCCCCGGTGGTAGTGCGGGGTTGATTTCAGTGTGACTCCAATGTCCTGATATTGAAATGCCGGTGTCGTTGGCCCCACGCTTGGCTGGCCCGTCGTGCTGATGCCAACGCTGGTGAAATTAGAGGTCAAAATAGGAACACGGGAACCTGCCCGGAAAGTAGCCGCCTCTCCGTTCATGGCCCGGAGTTGCACCTGCTCCAGGCTTTTGGCGACGGAAGAGTTGTGGGCCAGCTGCACGCCGATTGGTTGCGTGCTGATACCGGTAAGGCCCAGTCCCTTTCCAAAAAATACGAATGGAGCAAGCAGCGGCGATCCTTGCAGCTTTCCTAACGCGTCGGACGGAATTGTGGCCGGGTCAACGGTCCCGGTTCTGCTGATCTGGTCGATGATGCCCGGTGCTGCCGGCCCCAGAATCCTGTATACCTCCGCTGCGATGCTGAATATTTGAAAGTCCGTCGGTGTCTTCAGGCCGATCTGGGTCGCTCTATCGGAATCCAGTTCGTAGGCATGAACTTCAAGCAGGATTTCCGGACGGGCCTCAACCAGGCTGCTCATCACGGCGTCAACGGCGTCCAACTGCTCGCGTGGAGCGCGGATGGAAATAGTATTCGTCGCCTGCTGAACAGTAAGAAACCGCAACTCGAATATGTTCTTCAGCATGGTCGCTACGTCGTTTACGTCGGTGGAGGACCCCGTATTGACGTAAAACACGCTTAGCCCCATGCGTTCGTACTGCAGGCGCATCTCCGGGGAATCATTGGCCACAATGGCAACGCGGCTGGAAGCCGGAGCCCAAAACGTCCTGGTGACTTTCCCCGCCAGCCGCATGGCGGTATAGAAATCAACTCTCTCCAGGTCAAAGTTGATCTGGTGCGGCTGAAGCGTGGAATCAAACTGCATGGTGACGTCAAAGGCCCGTCCAATCTGCTGGTACAGCCCTCGCGTATCCGAGTGGACATGAAAGCTCTGTCTGCCGGATTTGGGGACGACCTCGATCTGGTCTACGGAAGCCATCATCTGCAGGACCGGCTTGGTCTCCGGGGGCTTGGCGGGTAACACGTCTTGCAGGCGCTGCTGGAGATAGGGATCTCCCGGGTCCAACGCCAGAGCTGATTGGAACTGCGCAGTGGCCCCCGCGCGGTCTCCAATTTCCGCCATCAGGTTGCCGCGCTGCAGATATTTTCCGGCCATCTCCTGGCGGAGAATTTCTCGCATGGTCCAGTATTGTTTCTCGCTCGGAACAAGTTCTGCGGCGACGCTGGCGGACTTGAGCGCTTCTTCCGTCTCGCCGGACTTCTCGAGCTCCGCGGCCCGGTGAAAGGCCTTCTGCGCTTGCGTCTGCTCCGCCGTGGGATTGTCCTCCGGTTCCTGGCCCAGGCACGTCAGGCAACCGAGCAGCGCTAAGATGGCAAGGCACAGCTTCATGAAAAGACCATTCTATCTTCTCTGAGAACGCTTGTGGGAGAAGTCCTTGCGCACCGTTTTGAGGAAGTTTCAACCGGCAGGGAAACGTGGCCAGAGAGGCGCAAAACGAGCTGCCGACTAAAGAAGAAAAACGAAACTACAGAGAAGCCTGTGGCCAGCGCAGACGCAGTGGACAGCTAGCGCGCCGCCTTTTTTTCCGCTTTCTCCAGGGAAACGCCGCGCACCGGCCGGCGGCCATCGCGGAATTGCCGCACGTCCAGCTTGAGTTCTGCGATGGTGCGGCTCAAAGTGTTGCGGTGCATGCCCAGCTCGCGCGCCGCCTTGCATTGGTTCCCCCGGTTCTGTTGCAGCACGTTCATGATGAAGCGCTTCTTGAATTCCTGTACGGCCTCCGAATAGAGAATGCCGCTGGTATACATCTGCGCGACGAGAGCTTCGAGCTGGTCCTTCACTGAGTCCTCACTTTCCACCGTCAATCATTTCGTGTCTTTGTTTATTGTCGTTTATCGTCTATGTTTGCCGTCTATTTTTGTCTGGTCGCTCCTGGCGCGCCTTCCCGCAGTTTCGCAATCCCCTCGCGAAATTTCTGCCGTACTTCCGACGGCGCCAGCCAGCTGACCCCGTGGCCAGCAACCAAAAAGTAACCTGCCAATCGCGAGTCCTGCAGCTGTTGCGACTCCGGCGCGAACGCCGTGACCGCCATCAGGCCCGCGGACAGGATCACGATGCCGCGCAGCAGCCCGAACGCGCCGCCGAGCGCCCTGTCCACCCAGCGCAACCCAGCCTCGTGCGCCGCCCAGCGCGAGATCCTGGCAACGGCCCCGGCCAGCAAAACCACCACCAGAAAAATTGTCAAAAAACTCGCCAAGTCTGCTATCGCCGGCGCTTTCACATAGGTTAAAAACCGAGGCGCAAATCTCTCGTATCCCCACGCCGCCAGCAGAAAACCAAACACCGTCCCCGCAAGCGAAAACACTTCGTACAAAAATCCCTGGGCGGCCGCAAGCAAAACCGAAAGCAGTAGAACCACCACCAGTGCCCAGTCCAGCGTGTTCATCCCGCGGGCAGCTTCCGGCCGGCAAGCAACTCGTACGCCTGAATATATTTCTCACTGGTCTTGACAGCCACTTCATCCGGCAAAGAAGGAGCCGGTGGCTGTTTGTTCCACCGTATCCGCTCAAGGTAATCACGGACAAATTGCTTGTCATACGAGTCCTGCGCGCGGCCCGGCGCGTACTTGTCCGCCGGCCAGAAGCGCGATGAGTCCGGTGTGAGGACTTCGTCCGCCACAACCAGGCCCTGCGCCGTGTGGCCGAATTCGAACTTGGTATCGGCAATGATGATGCCGCGGTTCGCCGCGTAGTCCGCCGCAGTCTTGTAAATGCGAATGCTGAGGTCGCGGAGCTGTTCCGCGAGTCCGCTACCGGTGCGCTTGCGCATTTCATCGAACGAAATGTTTTCATCGTGACCGGTCACCGCTTTGCTGGCCGGGGTAAAAATCGGCTCTGCCAGCTTGTCTGATTCCCGCAGGCCCGCCGGCAGCTTGATTCCGCAGACACTTCCCGTACGCTGGTAGTCTTTCCATCCCGAGCCGGAAATGTAACCGCGGACCACGCATTCCACGTCCACCATCTGGGCCTTGGTCACCAGCATGGACCGTCCGCGCAGATCGCCTGCATATTTCTTCACCGGCCCAGGGTATTCGTCCACGTTCGCCGTGATCAGATGGTTATTGACAACGTCCTTCAGGAAATCAAACCAGAAGAGCGAGAGCTGCGTAAGCACGCGCCCTTTCTCCGGTATCCCCGTGGCCAGCACATAGTCGAACGCCGAGATGCGATCGCTGGCGACAAAGAGAAGCGCGTCGCTCACGCTGTATAGGTCGCGGACCTTTCCGCGAGCGTGGAGCGTGAGTTCCGGGAAATTGGTCTGAAGAAGTACGCGATTTGAGAGCGCGGAACTGGTCATGGTTTTGAAAGCCACTGCTCAAAAGGGCAGACGCGTATTCTAGCGCCTCAACTTTTTTTGTCAACCGTGTTAAGCGAGTCAACAGGTTTTTGACCAGCATTCTTTTTTCACGCGGACTGGCCAAAGTGGAAAACGCGCAAACCTCGCAGACGATGCGGGTCCAGAGATATTGCTTTTAAGATTGGTTTGTAGTAGCGGGTGACGAAAAAATTACCCGGCAGCGAAAAAATAAATGGGATCGGCGAAGTCAAACCGGCGGTGACGGATTAGTGCAGAGCTCAGCGATCTTGAAACATCGTTCTTTATCATCCCAGGAAACACGGTCTTTGTATTGCCGCCAGAGTGCCTCCCACTTCGTTTGCAGCGACCGGCTGCCGTGCTTGTTTATATATTCCCGAAGGCGGCTCCAGCTAGCTTCGCCCTTGTTTGTCGGGCCAAGAAAGTATTCTTCCGACACTCCAGGAATCGTGAAATGGGTCCATTGAGAATCCGTGAACAAATCCACCAGCACGCAGTAAGCGATTTCCCGGATACTCATCTCACCCCAAAAACAAATGATTTCATAATTGTGGGCCGAACGCTTGTCCGCCAACATACCGATGAGTACCGGGACTGATTCTTTCCCGCCGGCAATGATCTGGTCCATCGTCTTGGAGGGATAATCCTGGAGCCGGCCTTTGTCCTCACAAGAGGGACTGTCGTTGATCTTAGAGAGATCGAAGCGAGGCGACTGCCGCTCTGCGTGAACCTGCGGTTTGTTGCCCTGCCCAAAGGCACAAGCAACAACGCATCCCCAGGTAGACAGAAACAACGCCACCATGGAATAGATTTTCATTTTCCCTGTCGAATCGTGCGCGCCCTATGCCGAAGCCGCCCGCGGGCCCGCGTCCTCGTGCCCGAACTTGACCGACACGATCTTCGACACACCCGGTTCCTGCATGGTGACGCCGTACATCACCGGGGCCACGCCCATGGTCTTCTTGCTGTGCGTGATGATGATGAACTGCGTCTGCACGGCCATCTCTTTGATCAGTTCGGTGAAGCGGCCAATGTTGGCCTCATCCAGCGGCGCGTCCACTTCGTCCAGGATACAGAACGGGCTGGGCTGATACTGGAAAATGCCCACAAGCAAGGACAGCGCGGTGAGCGCCTTTTCTCCTCCAGAGAGCAGCAGCACATTCTGCAGCTTCTTGCCCGGAGGCGAGGCCACGACGTCAATGCCGCTTTCCGCGGTGTTCACCTCGTCGGTCAGCCGCATGAAGGCCTGGCCGCCGCCAAACAGCTTGCGGAAAGTGAACTGGAAGTTTTCATTGATGCGCTCAAATGCTTCCTGGAATTTTTGCCGCGAAAACTCGTCAATCTCTTTGATGGTGGCCTGCGTGTTCTCGATGGACTCCAGCAGGTCTTTGCGCTGGGTCTCCAGAAATTCATGCCGCTGGGCGGTTTCTGTGTATTCTTCCAGCGCCATCATGTTCACCGGACCCATGTTGTCCAGCCTGGTGCGCATCTCGCGGTACGTCGATTCTTCCAGGACAAGCTGTTCGCCTTCCACCAGCGCAATCTCCGGATTGCTACGTAGTTCGTCGGCAGTGATGTTCAGTTCGTTGAGGCACAGCTCGCCCATGTGGGCGGTGTCCGATTGCAGCTTGGCCAGTTGCTGGCCGAGTTCGGCTTTGCGCTCGCGGGCGTTGTCCAGTTCCAGACGGGCGGCTTTGAGTTCCAGGTCAATCTCCGCAATCCTCGAGCGGACCTGGGAGGATTCCTGCTGCAGATGCACGCCCGCTGCTTCGGCTGCAGTTTTCTCCGCCGCCAGCGCAACGAGACGCTCAGCGATCTGGACATTCTCCGATGTTCTTTGCTGCTTCTCCGCCACAGCCGCCTGGATTTGCGTTAGCAGCGATTCCACGCGCTGCGCTACTTCCAGGGAAAGCGATTCGATGCGCTCCAGGGACGCGGCGGCCGATTTCCGGCGCTCTTCCAGTCCAGCGAGCCTGGCCGCGGCATCGGACACGGTCTGCCCGGCGGCATCACGGGCCGCCTTCATGGAAGCCAGTATCTCCGGGGCTTTGGCGGTCTCAACTTCCAGCGCCTGCCGCTTCTCTTCCAAACTGGCCGCCTGATCGCGTTTCGTCGCGACCGCGGACTCTTTTTCGTTCTTTTCCGCGCGCGTGCGGTCAAGCTCGATCTGGTAGGTGTTGAGCCGATGCTGCGTGCGCGCCACTTCCGTTTCCATCTGCTTCAGCGCGTGGCCTGATGTCAGCGCGACTTTTTCCGCTTCGCGGCGCTCTTCTTCCAGAACATTGAGCACTTTGCTCAATTCAACCAGTTCCCTGCTCAGGGCCTGAATTTTTGTCTGCTCGTTCTGGATGGCGGCTTCGAGTTCCGCGGCCTGCCGGGCGACCTCCCGCAGTTCTCTCTTGAGCGAAAGCGGGCCTTCCGTGCGCTGCTTTCCTCCGGTAACGGTAACGTTGTGGAAGCACTCTCCGTTGGGTGAGAGAAAATAAGCGTCGGGATTCTCGAGGGCCAATGTTCTGGCAACGGCGGAATCAGGCGTGATGTAACCGTCGCGCAGCTTGGGCAGCACCACTTCCAGGGAGCGCCCAAAGCCGTTGAGCACGCGGATGCAATTCTTAAGCGAAATCAGTTCTTCCGGTCTTGGCGTTGGTGGCGGCGGCGTGTTGTCGCCGGCAAAGGAAAACTTCGCCTGCGCGTCTTCGGGATGGACCAGAAAGGTCGCGCGTCCGTCCACGTCGGTCTGCAGCAGCCGCATGCCTTCGTTGGCCGAGTCCCAGGACTTCACGACAACGTAGTTCAGCTCGTCGCGCAGAAATTCTTCCACCACACTCTCGTAGCGGTTCTCGACTTCCAGAAAATCAGCCAGGACGCCCGCCGGTGTGAACTTGTTTCCGATGGCGTTGGACTGGAAGAGCCGCTTTACCGACTCGGTGGAGTAGCCGTGCTCGTTGATCACCGACTCCAGCGAACTCTTCTTGCCGAGCGCGGTGGCGAATTCGGCACGCAACGTGTCCAGGTTGCGCTTGGCGGCATCTTCTTCGCCGCGCCTGGTTTCAATCTGGCCGCGCAGGTCCTGAATCCGGACGCCGAGCGCCCCGACCGTCTGGGTGATGGATTCAAACTCAAAGGCGATCTGGCCGCGCTTGCCGCCGAAGTTTTCAATGTCCACGTGCGCGGAGCCGATCTCCCGATCCAGACGTTGCGCCTCGCGGTCCAGCGCTGCCATGTGTTCTTCCGCCTGGATGACCTGGTTACGCACATGGGAGGCCGAGGAGATAAGCTCCAGAACCTCCTTCCGGCGAGATTCTTGCTGCTGTTCTGCGTCCGCCAGTGCGGCGGCGGCGGCTTGCGAATCCCGTTGGCGTGCCTGCCATTCATGCTGTGCAGACGCAACTTCGGTTGCCGCAATCTGCGTAAAAGTGCGGTTTTCCTGTAATTCCGATTCGAGCGAAACCAGCTGCGTCTGCGCGCGGTCCAGTTCGACGTGAGCAGCCGCGGAGCGGGCATCGAGTTCCGCACAGCGCTCTTCATTGGTGGCGCGACGCGAGACGGCCCGGTCGGTTTCCAGCGCCAGCGAGTTCACCGACTGCTGGTTCAACGCTATTTCATTTTCAATGGCGTATCCCCGCTGGGTGCGCTCCGCCTGCTCGGCCTCGGTTGCGCGCACAGATTCAGAGCGGACGCGAATCTCTTCCCCAATGCTTTCCATTGAGCCGTGCAGCGCGGTCTCTTCCGCGGACATCTGCGCAAACTTGCTGGCCAGTACTGTCCGCAGCTTCTCGCGCATTTCGTCGCGCAGTTTGGCATAACGCTCGGCCTTGGACGCCTGCCGCTTGAGCGAGCTCATCTGGCGCGTGACTTCGTCAAAGATGTCATTGATGCGGGCCAGGTTCAGGCGTGACTGCTCCAGCCGGGCTTCCGCCAGACGCTTCTTGGTTTTGAACTTGGTTATACCCGCCGCTTCTTCGATGATGGCGCGACGGTCGTACGGCTTGCTGCTCAGGATCTGGCCAATGCGTCCCTGCTCGATGATGGCGTACGATTCCGGTCCCAGGCCGGTGCCCATGAAGATGTCCTGAATATCACGCAGACGGCACAGCTTGCCGTTCAAAAGATATTCGCTTTCGCCGGTGCGGAACAACCTGCGGGTCACAACCATTTCGCCCTTGGAAAAGTTCATGGGCTTGAACTTACGGCGGCGGATTTTGAGGACTACAGGGTTGCCGCCCATCGGGACTGGGGTGTTGGCGTCGGCGGCCGAAGCCTCGCCAGCTTCCGCAACTTCCTCCGCGTCGTTGGTCGCGGCAGCCTCGGCGTCCTGCGCGGATGCACCTTCTGTTTCCGATCCCCCGGGAATGCCATCCGCCGGTCCGGGCTGGACTTCAGCTATGGCTGTGGCTGTCGCCTCGGCAGCGGTTGAACGGACAGAAGCTTCGTCCCAGTCGTCTTCCGGGAGATCGTCCTTGATTTCGATTTCCGGAATGCCGGTGACCGCGCCTTCGTACTCCTGGGGATCGACGAGCGTAAGTGAAACCTCCGCCATACCAGTGGGCGGGCGCTCGCGCGTCCCGGCGAAGATCACGTCTTCCATCCGGATACCGCGCAGGCTCTTGGCCGACTGCTCACCCAGCACCCAGGAAATGGCGTCCGCAATATTGGATTTTCCGCACCCGTTGGGTCCCACAACCGCGGCAATGCCTTCGCCTGGAAACTTCAGCTCCGTGCGGTCGCAAAACGACTTGAATCCGAGGATTTGTACCTTCTTCAGCTTGAGCAACGTGCAACTCCTTCAGGAATGGCCAACGGTCTGCGAAGCGGCATGGTTCCGCAGGTCAAAACGCTCATGCACCAGGGTCGCGGCTGAGTGATGGTCCCTGCTCTCTCAGCTTAATGTACCTAGAGAGTAACTGAGGGTCAAGCGAAAAGCCCACAAGATATTGTGGATATCTCTCCTGACACGCAGCATATCGCACCATGCTTGCAGCAGTTGGCCGAAATATTCCTTTTGGGGAGGCGAAGAGGACGGGGAGAGACGCTCAGAGCTACACGAACTGTAACGCGAATTGGGCAATAGAAGCAAGGGGCGTCTAATGCAGCGAAGCAGAGATACGAATATCCTATTTACTTCCGACAGAGACATTTTCGGGAACCTGAACTTTTCGCAGCGTAAGCCGGTTTCGGGTTCGCCTAGCAGCATAGATTCTGGTTCCGCTTACGACCACGTCGGAGTTACGCGGGAAATTGATGGTCCAGGAATCGTCTTCCGATTGGCCCCAATAACCCAAGAGGTCGTCCTCAAGCGGTAAACCCGATGCCTTGTCATTTTCACGATATCCGCTCATATCCTTGCGTACGAGGTACCCCTTGCCATACGCAACGACTTGCACAAATGAAGCCCGTCCGTTGGAATCCGCATGCCATTTTTCCTTGCCTGTCTCCGCATCAAGCCTGATAAAAATCAAGTCGGGTGCTACGATTGCGATCTCCTTGAGGCGGGGGTTGTAGGCTGGCTCGGACCACACGGTTTCGCCATCAGCGATGGCATATTTCCAGAGTTGCTTACCCTCTGGGCCCAACATATAGACGGAATCCCCTACTGTGACGACAATTCGTCCATCTGGCAAGACTACTGGATTGACCCTGTCGACGCGCTGAAAGTCACGTTCATCTTTTCCGGGGAACACTTGGGCAGACGGCCGAAGGGTAGGCTTTCTTCTCTGCTGACCGTAGACGAATATTGCAAGACCGCAAAGGAAGAAAACTAACAAAGCGGACTTCATAGTAAGAGAATAAGTCTTTCTTCCCTGATCGGCAACGTAAGATTCTTCGGCTTGCCTATTCCCCCAGCTTCTCAAAGAACCGAATGATTGATTCGATCCCCCGATAAAAATTCGGGATATGGAACTTCTCATTCGGAGCGTGCAGGTTATCGTCCGGCAGGCCGAAGCCCATCATGACGCTGGGGATTTTCAGCACGTCCTGGAAATCGGTGACGATGGGAATCGAGCCGCCGGAGCGGATGAACACCGTGTCTTTTTTGAAGACATCATGCAGCGCCTCCGTAGCGGCTTTGATGAAGCGGTTGTTGGTGGCCACCACGCAGGCCGGGCCTTTGCTATGGACCTTGATTCTGGTTTCGATGCCTTTGGGCGTCAGCTTCGCTACGTACCTGGTGTACTTCTTGAGGACTTCGTCCGGGTCCTGGTTGGGGACCAGGCGCATGGAAACTTTCGCCGCCGCCCTGGCCGGAATCACAGTCTTGGCGCCTGAAGCGATGAAGCCGCCGGGCATGCCGTGTACTTCCAGCGTGGGTCGCGCCCAGGTGCGATAGAGCACGGAGTATCCCGGCTCGCCGGTCAGGACTTTGGACCCAACTTCTGTTTTGCGGTAGTGTTCTTCGTTGAAAGGCAGCCGCTTCCAGGCTTTCAACTCGTCTTTACTTGGAGCTTTGACGCCTTTGTAAAAACCTGGGATCAGAATGTGCCCCTTCGCGTCTTTCAGCTTGCTGATGATTTCGATCAGGGCGAAGAAAGGATTTGGTGCGGCGCCGCCGTACATCCCGGAATGCAGGTCGGTCTTGGCTCCGACGGCTTCAATTTCCGTATAGACCAGGCCGCGCAGGCCCACGCACAGCGTGGGAAGGTTGGGCGCGAAAAGTTCCGTATCGCACACCAGCGCGAAGTCGGCCTTGAGTTTGGCTTTCTCTTTGCGCACATAGGCGGCAATGGACTCACCGCCAACTTCTTCCTCGCCCTCCAAAATAAATTTCACGTTAAGCGGCAGCTTGCCGCCGTGGCCCTGCATGAGGGCCTCAATGGCTTTGAGTTCCATCCAGAGCTGGCCTTTGTCGTCCACCGCGCCGCGCGCGTAGATGTTGTCGTTGCGTTCGGTCGGCTCGAACGGCGGAGACAGCCACTCATTCAGCGGGTCCGGCGGCTGGACGTCGTAGTGCGCATAGCACAGCACCGTCGGCTTGCCAGCTACATGCAGCCAGTCGGCATAAATCAGCGGATGGCCTTTGGTGGGGATGATCTCGACATTCTCCAGGCCAATCGTGCGCAGGTTGTTGGCGACAAACTCCGCCGCGCGACGGACGTCGTCTTTGTGCTCCGGCGCCGTGCTGATGCTGGGGATGCGGAGCAGGTCTTTGAGTTCGCCTAAGAACCTTTGCTGATTTGCTTTTGCGTAATTGACTGCGGATGAAGCCATGCGGGAATCTCCTGACTGAGACTCAAGAGTATATAGTGTCGGCGCTTTGTTAATCGAGGCCGGCGGATTGAAGCGCGCGGTCCCACTCTGAAGAAAGTTTCATCTCCTTGACCCACTTCTCAACGTAGACGCGATCGAGCGAACTTCCTCGTGCCTTGAGGATGCCTGCAACATCTTCGATCTGGCGCGAAGACTCGCCGAGCTTTGCCCACTCGAGCTTGGACAAGACAACATCTTCCGCAGTCGCCACGAAGAGGCGAACGCCCTCGACATCAGCCTGTGTGCGCCGCCTGAACTCCTCTTGATTAAAGGCGGTCGGCTTCTGGAAAATGATGTCGATCTTAAATCCAGTGTTTTTGTCTATGAGATTGAACATGGACGAATGTTTCAACGCCTGGAGGGCGTCCTGTAGATCGAAGTAGTAGTCACTTGGCGGGAGCAAGTTTAGAAAAGCCTTTATTTTGTCCGCGTTTGCTGCAACCAGGAAATCGACATCTTGCGTGGCCCGGCCGGCTCCGTAAACACTACTGGCAAATGAACCCACAAGCATGTAAGGAATTCCCGCTTGCTCGAAGGCGCCAGAAACGCCCCGAAACAAGTCACCGGTGGTCATCGCACCCAGACGGGCAGAGGTTTAGGCAGAAAAGCCAGGCGGAAGACTTCAATCATGATCTGCTTTTCCGACCACTCAGGATGATCACGCCTGATGCCAGCTTTGGTAAGCTCCCTGGCAAACAGACTCATGTCCAAAGCGATCTGCAGGCGCTGGGCATCGGACAGAGACCGTCGAATCCCGATCTGCATTGCCGCGATTTCGGGGCTGGTATCGCTGATCGCCACGTGTGAATGTTAGCACGCCTCCTGGCCGGAACAAGCAGTCAATCCAATGCGTCTGGCGCTGCTTGTCTATAATGGAACTGTGAGTTCTTCCAAAATCCGCAAGCTGGCCGAAGCCGATTTCCCCACGCGCTGGGGACATTTTCGCATTATGGGCTTTGAAGGCCAGTTTGGCGGTCGCAAAGAAGAAGCGGTGGCGCTGGTGATGGGCGACATTCACTCGTCGCCTCCGCTGGTCCGTATTCACTCGCAGTGTCTTACCGGCGACGTCTTTGGTTCGTTGCGTTGCGACTGCCGCCAGCAGCTGGAGATGGCGCTCGCATTGATCGGCGAGGCCGGCGCGGGAGTGCTTGTCTATGAGATGCAGGAGGGCCGCGGCATCGGGCTGATGGCCAAGCTCCAGGCGTACGAGCTTCAGGACAGGGGCCGGGACACGGTGCAAGCCAACGAAGAACTCGGTTTCAAGGCCGACCATCGCGAGTTCGAGCTTCCCGCTGGGGTCCTCAACTCGCTGGGATTGAAAGCCGTGCGCCTGCTCTCCAACAATCCGCAAAAAGTTTCCGCGCTCGAAGCTGCGGGAATCAAGGTCACCGAGCGGGTGCCCTGCGAGGTCGAGCCTAACGCCGCGTCGGAACGCTATCTGAATACCAAGAAGGAAAAACTCGGGCATCTGTTTACGAGCAAATAGCCGTCCACAGTTCACCCGGCAAATCAGTCGTGCTGTGAAACCGAAAGCACATTGCCATCGGGATCTTTGAACCACGCAACCTTGGCGCCGCCGGGCGCTGTCCAGATGCCCAGCTTGTCCTGGTCCATTCCAGGGTATTTTTCGAACTTGACTCCCTTCTGCTGGAGTTCCGCAGCCACTTTTTCTATGCCGGAGACTTGCCAGCCGAGAAGCGTGAATGGAAACGGTTTGAAGCCCTGGACCCGGACGATCCGCAGCATGGTCCCGTTGACGTCAAACACCAGGGCAAACTGGTCGTCGCTGACAAAACGCAGCCCCAGGATGCCTTCATAAAAAGAACGCGCCTTCACTGCATCTTTGGTAGGAACAAAGCCAATTACGCTGGCTGTCTTCAAAGAACCACTTTTTGCCATGATCTTCTCCTGCTTTTCTCAGCGATCCCGGAAAAGTTGTCCCGGCTATTTCATTTCCTGCAATAGCCTGCGCAACGCTGCTTTGTTGTTTGCCGGTAAATCCGTGAGGGCCGACTGGACCAGGGCCCGGTAGACTTCGCCGGCGCCCTCGACCCGTCGCAGCTGTTTGAGGTGGCGGCGCACCGTATCAAGATCGCCGCGTTTCATGGGACCGCCGTACGCCGCCGCCGCTCCGTTGTTCAGGTAATTGTTCAGCGTCTGCCACAGAATCGGACCGACAACCTTTCTGGTGCGGCTAGCGCTCAGCCCTGCGGCCCGTCCTACACGTTCGGCGGTAGCCAGCGCGGCGACGAGCAGCGGTGAAGAAAACGATCCCAGAGCGTGATACAAAACCTTGGCGTCTTTCTTGATGACAAAAATCTCAGCTTGCAACGCACCGGCAATCTCGCGAGCGGCAGACACGGCTTTGCGGTCACCTTCAACGGCAAAAGTGATGCCTGCCATGCTGGGTGATGTCCCCGGCACAAAAGTCATCATCGGATGGAATGATGCAACGTGGGCTCCGGCGCTCCTCAGCGGCGACAATACATCACTGGTGAGCGCGCCGCTCGAGTGGAAAACGATTCGTCCTCGCCACGCGGAGTGCCGCGCCAACCGGGCGGCGGTTTCGACGAGAGCATCATCGGTGTGGCAGAGCCAGACGACGTCCGATTCCAACTCGGACCGTTCGAGCACTACCGTTCCGGCGCCAAGCTTCCTGGCTAAAGCGGCGGCGCGCCGGCGCGACTTGGGCAGCGGCCGGCTGACTACGGCATCGATCTTGTAGCCTGCGGACTTGAGCGCTGGTCCCAGGACAGACGCCAGGTTCCCAGCGCCTACCAGCGTTATGCTTGCGCGACGATGTTGGCTGGCTGCCATGCTCCTGGCTTATCGTCCCGGTATGATCAACTCATCCAGCTCGAGGAACTGTCGCACCACCTCGTCTTCGCAGCGTTCCATTTCTTCGACTGTTCCGAAGAAGATGGCCTTCGCTTCATGCAGAAAGACAATGCGGTCCGCCAGCTTCTTGGCCAGCCGCATGTCATGGGTCACCACGACACTGGTTAGTTTGAGCTGAAGCTTGAGCTTCTGGATCAAGTCGCCGAGGAGATGGGCCATCAGCGGGTCCACCATGGTGGTGGGTTCGTCATAGAGAACGCACTCCGGTTGCGCCGCCAGCGCGCGGGCGATGGCCACGCTACGCTTCATGCCGGTGGACAGCCCAGACGGCAGAAGATCGCGCACCTGTTTCACGCCCACCATGTCCAGCAGACCGTCCACGATCTGGAAAATCTGTTCTTCATCCAGGTCATGCCGCTCGCGCAATGGGAAAGCAACGTTTTCCCCAACGCTCAGTGAGTCAAACAAGGCTCCGTTCTGGAATACCATGGTGACTTTCTTTCGGATGCGTTCCAGATCGAACTCGTTATAGTTCGTAATGTCTTCAAACGCGACAATGATGCGTCCGGAATCCGGCTTGAGAAACCCCATGATGTTGTGCAGGGACACGGACTTGCCCACACCGCTGCGGCCCAGGATGCAAAGCGTCTCCGCCGGCATGACGTAGAAGCTCACGTTGTCCAGCACCACATGGTCGCCAAATGCCTTGGACACATTTTCGAAGGCAATGTACGGCCCGGGGTGTTGATGGTCGGGTCCCTGATGCTCGTCGCTCATGGTTTGCCTCCGGAAGCGCGCCTTCTCGCGCGTTCCAGGTCCTCCGGCGTGTTCAGATTCTCAAACATCTCCGCAGCAAAGGCAAACTTACTCAATTCGGCTTCTTCGATCACCACTGTTCTGTGCGCGGGGAACAGTGGCGCCAGTTTGTAATTCCCCGCTTTCAGCGCCGCTTCCGCCACCGGCAGAAAGCTGCGCGCATATACCGAGCACAGCGGCTCTATATAGCCGCCGACACGCAGCGTCACGATCATGGCCGACGCCTGCCTGGCTTTCTCCGCCAGGTGGTTCAGCAGGGCCATGGTAAGAAAGGGAGTATCTACGGCAATAATCAGGTTCAGGTCGGTTTGCGCGTGTGTAAGAGCGGCGTGAATGCCGCCCAAGGGACCGCACCCGGAATATATGTCTTCATAACCGGGGCCGGCATTTCCATAAATCTGGCGCGACCCGACGATGAACACCTCCTCGCAGACGGGGCGTATCGCCGCCAAAGCATGCTCCAGCAGCGTCCGGCCTTCCAGCGACAATCCCGCCTTGTCCGCGCCCATGCGGGAACTCTTGCCGCCGGCCAGAACAAAGCCCGTGATCGCGCCCTGCGCCATGGCAGTCATTGTAAGCAGTATTGGGAGTTGTAGGGCTAGTTGATCTCGACGCCAATGATGCGACCGGCGCCGTCCAGTTCGAGCTGGGCCTTGGCCTTGATTACGGCATCGCCGTTCAAACCGGGGACCGTAACAAAGACCTGCTCATCCACGACGCTGGCGGAATCGGTCTTTTGGAGAAAAAGCAGGGAATCGTTGTTGCAGCAGGGCAGGGGCAGCGTAAACGCCAAGTCGGCCAGCTCGCCCGTTTCGGTAACGGATAGCGCCACGTCAATCGGATAGCTGGCTTCCGCGCCGCGCTCTTCCGCCGTCGGGTCGAGCGCCGGCTTGAACGCCACGTAGAAGTGGATCCGGTCCTTCTCCGGGTTGTAGACGCCCCGTGCTACTCGTAAAGACATATCCTGAAGACAGACTTTGTATCACACCTGCGGGGCCTTAGGCGATAGTGAGCAAGTGACGGCCGGTCAATGCCCGGCTGATCTGGGCGGTTTTGAGTCTCCCGGCGCTAAAGCCTGAAACGACCAGGCGGCTGGATGCTTCAGCGATCAGGGCATAAAAATCTTCCGCGCAACCGCACGGGGGATTTCAATTGGACCGCGACGTTCGCCGCTCAAGCTATTGGACCGGGTTTCCATCCGCGTCAATCTTGTGGACTTCGCCCAGGTTCAGTTCACGGATGCCGGCTTCCACCTTGCTCATATCGCCGACGACCACCCAGATCAGATGGTCCGGCAGGATCGAGCGTTTGGCCAGATCGTTTGCGCTGTCAGGCGTCATCGCCATGACTTTTGGGGTGAATGCGTTGTAATAGTCCTCGGGAAGACTGTTTTGCAGGATGTTGGAATAAGCGCCTGCCAGTTGCTGGGCGCTCTCAAACGACCCGGGCAGACCGAGCGTTGCGTTGGCCTGCGCGTCTTTGAGCTCGTCCGCTGTGATGGGCCGGGCGCCGGCGATGTTCTTGTATTCTTTGACAAGTTCCGCCAGCGATTCCCTGGTCTTGTCCGTCTGCACGGGTGCCAGGCTCAGGAAGGGCCGCTGGCCCCGAGTGTCTACCAGCAGGCTGCGCACGCCGTAGGACCAGTGCTTGTCTTCACGCAGGTTCATATTGATGCGCGAACTGAAGGTGCCGCCGAAGATGTCATTCACCAACTGCAGGGCAACAGCATCCGGGTCATTGCGCGGCGGTCCCAGTTGAGCGCCGAAGATCACGCTTTGTCCCGATCCCGGGCGGTCGATGAGATAGACCACGTCTTTTTCCGGCTGCGAGACCCGAGGAACGGTTTTCTTCGGCACGTCACCGGTTTTCCACGAAGCGAAGAGTCTTTCGAGCTTTGGCTTGACCTCCGCCAGCGTGGTGTCCCCGACGATGAGTAAAGTGGCGTTGTTGGGCTTGAACCAGGTGTCATGGAACTTGACCAGGTCTTCGCGGGTCATCTTGCCGACGCTGGCCTCTGTGCCGCTACCGGTAAAAGGCAGCGCATACGGGTGGCCCTGACCGAAAAGCAAAGCCGGCATCACGCGCAGAGCCATAGTCTGGGGCTGGACTTTTTCGCGTTGGATGGCCGCAATGCGGTCCTTCTGCAGGCGGGCAAACTCCTTCTGCGGGAATGCCGGATGCAAGATGAGGTCGGCATAGATGTTGAGCGACTGGTCCATGGTGCCTTTGAGGGTGTTGAGGTTGACCGTGGCCCAATCCAGACCAGCGCCTGCGTTGAAGTTGGCGCTCAGGGACTCCAATTCCTCGCCGATCTTCAGCGAATCACGCGTAGGCGTACCCTCTTCCAACATGCGTTGCTCCAGACTGGCTGTGCCGGGCCCATTCGCGGGGTCGGCGGAGTATCCACTGTCAACCAGAAGAGAGAAATTCACGACCGGCGCGGTATGGCGCTCGGCAAGGACGATCTTCAGACCGTTGGACAGCGTCGCCCTCTGCATGGCCGGTAGATTGAGGGACATGGGCGCTCCGAGCTCGGGTTCTTTGGAGCGGTCCAGCTTGGCGGTGGTCTTCAAGTCTGTGGGGTAAGGCTGGACTTCAAGAACGTAGTCGCCGTCGCTCAGCCATTCCGCGGCGGCCTTCTTCACGCTGGCTGGAGTGGCTGCGCGAATGTGCTGAAGATACTCCTTGTAGCAATCGGGATTGCCGGTAAAGGTTTGGCAGCGGGCCAGCAAGTCGCTCTTGCCGCCGAAACCGCCAATCCGTTCCACGATCCGGGCGTAGGTGCCAAAGATCTGCGTCTTGGCCAGTTCCAATTCAGTTTCTGTGGGACCGTTCCGGAGAAAGCTGTGCAACTCTTCGTCGGCCTCTTTTTCCAATTTGCCGAGGTCTTCGCCGGGCTTGGCAGTAAGCGTGAAATCGAACTGTCCGCCAATCTCATTATTGTCATCGCTCGCGGTGGCACTGGTGGCGATCTGGTCTTTATAGACCAGACGCTTATACAGGCGGGACGTTCTCCCGCCACCGAGCACGCGCGCGGCCAGGTCAAGCAACGCTTCATCGGCGGAACCGAATTGCGGCACGTTCCAGATGCGATAGAGACGTGCCTGGGGAACACGGTCCTGCACCCATCCACGGTGTGTGCCGGTGCGCTTGGCCACCCAGGCTTCGTGTTTGGCGATGGGCGGCCCCGCGGGGATTTCGCCATAATACTTTTCGACCTTCTCACGCGCCACTTCCGGCGTGATGTCACCGGCGATCACCAGGGTCACATTGTTCGGTCCGTAATAAGTCTTGAACCACTCCTGCACGTCGGGCATGGAAGCCGCGTCCAGGTCTTTCATGGAGCCAATGACTGTCCACGAATACGGGTGGCCGGCGGGATACGTATTGTCCACAATGAGCTCTTCCGTCACGCCGTAAGGCTGGTTTTCACCCTGGCGTTTTTCGTTCTGCACCACGCCGCGCTGGAGATCGAGTTTCTTCTGGTCCAGCACGCCCAGCAAGTGGCCCATGCGGTCGCTTTCGGCAAAGAGCACGTAGTCCACCATGGAGGTAGGCACGTTCTCAAAATAGTTTGTACGGTCGTTGTTGGTCGTGCCGTTCAAATTGGTGGCGCCGACCCGCTGCATGGCATTGATGTACGTATGGTTGAAATTGTCACTGCCACTGAACATCAGGTGCTCAAACAAGTGAGCGAAACCGGTCTTGCCCGGCTTCTCGTTCTTGGAACCCACGTGGTACCACGTGTTCACAGCCACGATGGGCGTTTTGTGGTCTTCGTGCACCAACACGGTCAAGCCATTTTTGAGCACAAATCTGGTGTACTTGATGTCCGGAATGGGAATGTTCACGCGGGCGACCGGGGGATTGGCGGCCGGGGCCGGCTTATCTTGCGCCGCCGACGTAAGGCCGATCGCCAGCACAGCTCCCGCGAGCAGACTTGCAGTGGTGAACTTCCGTTTGTTTCTCAAAATTGCCCTCCATGAGGAAAGTCGACGCGTTTGGCAACTGGTTTCTAAATCCCTGGCTTGGCGCTTATCAGCAGCGGTGAGTCCGAGCAGGGGCTTGGAAACAAGTCCAAGCGACGGCGGTATCTTCTCTACGCGCAGAACGGCAAACGACCCCAATGCAAGGAAACACTCGTTCGTGACGAAAGAGGCGTTGCAGATGTTCGCGAGTAAATGCTGTGCAATTCTATGGTTGAGTAAGTTCAAAGTCAAAACCTGCTGGGCAGTGCAGATCATCGCGCACGCCAGGCGACATGGTTCGTAGAGTTCCAAGGCAATTCTACTTAGACGCGACATCCAGCCAAAGGTCAACCCTTAGTAGCGCCATAGATCATCAATACTTGGAAAACTTGCCAGCAACTAAGGGCGTTGGCATCCCATTTACAATCGCTCAAATGAGAGTCTTCCTGACCGGCGCCACCGGGTTTGTTGGCAGCCATCTGCTTAGGAGATTGCTTGGGGAAGGCCACATCGTCCGGGCCCTGGTACACAACCGGCAAAACGCTAAAGGGCTTGCGGGCGAAAGGCTCGAACTGGTCCAGGGAGACATAGTCCAGGGCGCTGGGCTGGATGAAGGCATGAAGGGCTGCGAGGCCGTCATCCACCTGGTCGGCATCATTGTTGAAGATGGTGACGCGACCTTTGAACGGATACACCACATCGGCACCCGCAACGTCGTGGAAGCAGCCAGACGGAACCGCATCCCCCGCTTTGTCCAGATGTCAGCCGTCGGTGTTCGCGCCGACGGCGTGGCGCCGTATCAAACGACCAAATGGAAGGCGGAAGAACTGGTCCGGCATTGTGGGATTCCGTATGGCATCCTACGGCCGTCGCTGATCTTCGGCCCTGGCGACGGATTCGTCACGCAGATGTTGGACGTCATGGGCAAGGCGCCGTTGTTTCGTCCGGTCCCCGGCAACGGAAAGTATGTTTTCCGTCCTGTATTCATTGACGACGTGACCACCTGTTTCGCGCGGGCCCTGACCACGGCAACGACCGGACAAACCATCGCACTGGGTGGAGCGGACGAGTTGTCGCTGAATGAAATCCTGGCCGAGATCGCTCGCCACGCCGGCATACGCAAGCCTGCACTCCACGTTCCTCTGCCGCTGATGTTCATGGGGGCCGCAGTGGCCCAGAGACTACTCCGTCGTCCACCGGTGACCGTGGACCAGTTGCGCATGTTGCAGGAGGGCTCCACCTGCGATATTGGCCCGATGAAGGTGGCTTTTGGAATCGAGCCGCGCGGTTTCGCGGAAGGGCTGCGCGCGTACCTTCACAAGTAGACGGTGCGTTTGATAAAAACAACCCGGGCGACCTGCAGGTTGCTGGACAAATCTTAAGACAGCGAATTCCAAGCGCTGTGCATCCAATGTTGAATGGGAAAAATACAGGAGCTGACATGACAAATCCCCGGAGTTATTTATGGATGATGCTGGTTTCCCTGGCGCTGCTGGCGATTGGCTGCGCCCGCCTTACGGGAGGTAGCCGCACGGACATGCAAGTCGCTACCGACGTTCAGAACAGAATTCATTCTGACTCCAGCGTTCCCGATAAGCAAATCACGGTCAACGCCAACAATGGCGTGGTGACGCTCACCGGAAGCGTAAGCAGCGACACGGCGCGTACGACCGCCGCGAATGACGCCGCCCAGGTAGAGGGCGTGAAGACCGTGGTCAATGACCTGCAAGTTACATCGGCCTCGGTCATGACTCAGTCTGCGCCACAGGCGCAGGCGCAGCCGGTGGCAAACGCCATCGCGAATAACGAAGCCGCCTCCGCGCCGCCTGCGCGCCGGGAACGGCCATCGCCACGCGCGAGGAGCCGCGCCCGCGCCGCGGATTCCAATTCTGACTCGGGTTACACCGACCCGGGTTATTCAGCCGGTCCAAGTCCCGCCAGGGGGGCCACGATAGCACCGACGGCATCCAGTGCGGACAACACCGGCGCGAACGCACCCGCGCAACAGGCTCCCGCTCCGCCGGACCCGGCTCCCGTTGCGCCGCGTAAAATCGCCGTTCCCGCTGGAACCGAGCTGAGTATCCGGCTCAATGAAGAAGTAAGCTCCGAAAAAGTGCAGGTCGGTGACGTTTTCCATGGATCACTCGCGGCGCCGGTGACGATTGACGGCGAGACCGTCATCCCCACAACCGCGGACGTGGAAGGCCGCGTGGCGGAAGTGAAATCCGCCGGCAAGTTCGCCGGACAATCCGTGCTTACGCTGGAGTTGACCAGGCTTACGATGAACGGCAGGAGTTACAGTCTGCAGAGCAGCCAATGGAGCAAGTCCGGCAGCGGAAGAGGCAAGAGCACGGCAGAAAAGGTCGGCGGCGGAGCTGCGGTCGGGGCGGTCCTGGGCGGCATCTTCGGCGGTGGCAAGGGTGCGGCTATCGGTGCAGCCGCCGGAGCCGGAGCAGGCACAGGCGTGTCTGCTGTCGGCAAAGGCCAGCAGATCGTGCTGAAGCCGGAAGCGGTAATCAGCTTCACGCTGCAGAATTCGCTGACAGTTACTCCGGGAAGCGCTCGCCGGCCCATGAACAACCAATAACCCTCTATTGTCTTCCGTCTTCAAGCGCCGCCCCCGCAGAGGCGGCGCTTTCGCATTTAAGGTCCAGATCGGTAACGGCGTCTCGTGTTCTGGCCAGCGCGCTAAACAGGTTGCCCTTGGTCGCTCTCCGCGAATTAGCCACCAGCGCTGCCCAACAGTAACTAGTCGAGGCGTGAAATCCACGTATAATCAGGTCATCCCCCGAGAAAAATCGAGCTCGGAGCGAGCCACTGCACGTCTTCTACATTGCCGCGTTTTTCCTGTTTGGGCTGGTGTTGGGCAGCTTTTTGAACGTCTGCATACATCGCATGCCGCGTGAACTTTCCGTGGTGCATCCAGGCTCCGCCTGCCCCGCCTGCAATGCCCCGATCGCCGCATACGACAACATTCCCGTGCTGAGCTGGCTGTTGCTTGGCGGCCGATGCCGCCACTGCAAATCTGCCATCTCTCCGCGATACGCCGCGGTTGAGTTGCTGACGGGAGCTTTCTTCGCGCTCTCCTGCTACGGCGCTCTGCCCGATTCGGGCGCAGATTTCTGGCTGCACGCCGTGAAGTACTGCGTACTGTCCTTCCTGCTGCTGGGGTTGATCTTTGCCGATGCTGAAACCAAGCTGCTGCCCGACCTGCTGACGAAACCGGGGATTGTCCTGGGACTGCTGTTCAGCCTGGTGGTCCGGGTGGACGGATCGGTGGAGTTTTTCCTGCGCGGCCGGTTGCCGCAGTGGGCCGACTGGCGGGTTTTCTCACTGTTCAATTCGCTCGCCGGCGCGGCCGCGGGTTCGGCTTTTATCCTGGCTGTGGCTTTGCTCTATCAGGCCATGCGCAATGTGGAAGGAATGGGTATGGGTGACGTCAAGCTGATGGGGTTGATTGGGGCCTTCCTGGGCATCCGGCTGACGCTGCTGGTACTGATGACAGGGTCTTTGGCCGGCAGCGTTTTTGGCCTCTTTCTGATTTTTTGGGTCTGGCAGAAGCGCCTGGCCCGTCGCCGGAGGAAAGTCCCGGCCGAACCCGTCTCCCGGGCGCGCGTCCGGGCATGGCGCTCCGCTACCTTGATTTATCGCAATTTTCAGATACCTTTTGGAGTGTTCCTGGGGATTGCCGGCCTGGTTGCGGCCTTCTGGGGACGGCCTCTATTGCGCTGGTATTGGGGATTGTATTGGTAAGAGCGCTGCAAAACCCGATGTTTGTCAAGATGCTGTTCGCGGTGTTCGCCACCCTTGTGGCTGTGCTGGCGGCCCTGGTTGCGGTGTTGATAATGCGAGGCGTACGCAAGAACCTGGGCAAGGTGGAGAAAGAGCGCGTGGCCACTGAGAACAATCCCATGTTCTCCCTGGCGGCCTACCACGGAGTGATCCAGCAGCTTCGCGAACAGGAAAAGGAATTGCAGAAGTTGCGCCAGCACGATCGTGAGCGCGCATCGGCGACGGAGAACATCAGCGAAGCGGTGCTTTCCAATCTCACCAGCGGGGTCGTTTTTTTTGACCGGCCGGGAATTGTGCGCCAGGTCAACGCCGCGGCGAAATCCATTCTGGGTTATGCTTCGCCGTTCGGATTTCACATACGCGACCTGTTTCGCGGGGTGCAAGAGGTACGCTGGTCGGACGGGGAAATCTCCAGTTCGTCCGCCCCGTTTGTCGCCGAGATGGAGCGGACAATCCGCGAAGGCGCTCCTTTCCAACGCGTTGAGGCGGACTATGTGGGTCCGCAGGGTGAAAAACGAGTGCTGGGCATCGGCGCTTCTGCCGTACGCGCAAAGAGCGGCGAGATACTCGGCGTCTCCTGCCTGATCGCCGATCTTACGGAGATCGCGGAACTGTCACGGCAGATGCGCCTGCGGGAGAATCTTGCTTCCCTGGGCGAGATGTCGGCGGGGATCGCGCATGAGTTTAAGAACTCACTGGCCACCATCTCGGGATACGCTCAGATGCTGGTGCGAGACCCTTCGGGCGAAGACACGCAGACGTTTGCCGCCAAAATCGCTTCGGAAACCCAGTCGCTGGCGCGCATCGTCACCCAGTTTCTGGATTTCGCGCGACCCCATGCCATGGCGCGGCAAACCGTCAACCTCAATGCCGTCCTTCAGGATTGTGCGCGGGAAGCGGGGGTGGACCTGCAACTTCCAGACGCTCCTCTGACGGACATCCATGGCGATTCCGTTCTGCTAAGGCAGGCCTTTGCGAATCTCCTGCGCAACAGCGCGGAGGCCGGACGCAACGGCTCGCCGGTCACAGTAGCGGTGAGCGGGTCACGGCTGGCAGACAAATTGCAATTGTCCCTGGCAGACAACGGCGGGGGCATTGCCGCAGACGATCTGGGGAAGATATTCATTCCGTTTTTTACCACCAAGTCCACCGGCACCGGACTGGGGTTGGCGCTGGTACAGCGGATCATCAGTGAGCATGGAGGGACCATCACGGTATCCAGCGATTCCAGCGGAACGGTTTTTAGCATGACATTGCCCGTAGCGGAATCCGCTCCCGAACCTCGGAAAATGTGAGGGGCGAGGCATTTACCTTGTGGTTCCGGGGGCATCAAATCTGTAAGGTCCCGCTTGCATGGCGGAGTAAGATAGAAATAGAAAACTCGAACTGGGGTCGTATGAAAAATATATATTTGTTCATCCTGATTGGCGGTCTGGCGGGCGCGGGAGCGCAGCAACCTTCCACCCAGCAGCCGCCGGACCAACAGCCGTCTCTGGGCGATATTGCGCGCAAATTCCGCTCCACAAAAAAGCCGGGTAATCCCGTGCGAGTGATTGACAACGATTCCATCTCCTCCCTCCCCCCGGTCCAGGAGACCAAGCCAACCGAAGCCGCCGCGAAGGATCCAGCCAAGGGTGGAGACCCCAAGGACGGCACCAAAACCACGGAGACGCAGGCCAACCAGGCCAAGATTGACCAGTGGAAAGCCAAGCTCGACGCCCAGAAGCACGAAGTGGCCCTGCTGCAACGGGAGTTCGACGTCGTGGAGCGCGAAGCGCGGGTGCGCGCCGCCAACTTCTATGCCAATCCCGGCGACCAGATCAGAGACCCGGCCAAGTTTGCGGAAGACACGCGTAAACAGCAGGAAGAGATTGACGCCAAGAAAGTCGTACTGGACGCTGCCAAGCAGAAACTTCAGGACCTCCAGGACCAGGCACGCAAGGACGGAGTGCCTTATAGCGTCATTGACTGACCATGGCCGGCGTTCCCGCCCCCAAAGCGTTGCGGATTGGGGGGCCGCCTAGTATGGAAGCGATTCTTCTCGTCGAAGACAAGCAGGAACTGCGCGAAATGCTGGTACATGCTCTGGTGCGCATGGGCCACCAGGCAGTACCGGCTGCCGATTTTCCCGAAGCCGGTGCGCTTCTGGCCTCGTCCCGTTTTTCCGCTGTTCTCACCGATCTGAAACTCCCCCACGGCTCAGGCATGGACGTCCTCCGGTCCGCTATGGACTCCGATCCTTCTGTTCCGGTCATCATCATGACGGCCTTTGGCAGCATTGCACAGGCCGTGGAAGCGATGCGACAGGGCGCGTACGACTTTATTCAGAAGCCGGTGGACCTTGGCCATCTGGAACACATGCTGGCCCGGGCCCTGGAGAGACAGCAGCTCTTGCGGGAAAATCTCGTACTGAAAGAGGAATTTGCCAAACGGTTTGGGTTCCCGCGCATCATCGGGGAGCACGCCGGCATGGTGCGGGCCGGACGCGAAATGCAGCGAGTGGCCGCCACTGACTCCACGGCCTTGCTGCTGGGAGAGAGCGGAACAGGCAAGGAGTTGTTTGCCCGCGCCATCCATCAATTAAGCCCGCGCGCGGGCCGGCCTTTTGTGGCCATTAACTGTGCCGCCATTCCCGAGACGCTGATTGAAAATGAACTCTTCGGCCATGACCGCGGCGCCTTCACCGGAGCAGCCGGCCGCCAGGCGGGAAAATTTGAGCTGGCCCACCGCGGGACGATTTTTCTGGACGAAATCGGGGACCTGCCGCTGGCGGCGCAATCGAAACTTCTGCGCGTCCTGGAAGACCACAAAGTGGAACGGCTGGGCGGGACCGCGCCGGTGCCGTGTGACGTTCGAGTCATTGCGGCAACCAACCACAACCTGGAAGAAGCCATTGAGTCCGGCGCGTTCCGGCGTGACTTGTATTACCGTCTGGCCGTTGTGCCCATTACCATTCCGCCTCTTCGTGACCGCGGGGATGACGTGCTCTTGATTGCCGGTCATTTTGTGGAGCGCTTCAGCCGTGAATTCAAGAAGAAAAACCTGAGCCTTTCGGCCGATGCCCGCGTCGCGCTGCGGCAGCACGCCTGGCCCGGTAATGTGCGCGAATTGCAGAATGCCCTGGAACGCGCCGCTATACTCAACGAAGGCGAAATCACCGCAACGGACCTTGGGCTTGCCGCCAGCCGCAGTCCAGCCTTCTCGGTGGAAGCGTCTTCGACAGTGGAGCGCGACCAGATCGAGGCCATTCTGCGCGAATGCAAATGGAACAAATCCGCCGCAGCCGAACGCCTGGGGGTTCCTTACAGGACCCTGCTCACCAAGATTAAGGCTTTGGGGTTGGATTAGACGCTCGTCCGCGCCGCTGCAGTTACTTCCAGGCCGGTAGCAACCAGAGAGCCTTAGCCCCTACGTAACCCTGTTAAGCCGGAAGGTACACTAGAATGTTGAGGTACCGACAAAATCAAAATGAGAAATGCTCGTTACCCGATGATTCTCCTGGCAGCCCTTCTTCTGGGCTGCAACAGCGAAGTAAAGAATAGTGCTCCTGCACGCGCACCAGCGCCAACGCAGACGGAGACCGGGCGCTTTGCCCTGCAGAAAATGCTGGTTGCGGCACACCTCTGGGCCCGGGACGCGCAACCCGTGCGACTGGAATCGGTCTCGTTGCCCGATAGCGACGGGCATGACGGCAAGGCCAGTTTCTGGCGGTCCACTTTCGCTTCGGCAGCAAAGCAGAAAGTGCAGACGTTCACATGGTCCGGCAGCGCCAACCCGGACACCCCAAGAGGCATTGACCATGGCACAGAAGACTTTTTTAGTCCTACCAATCGCACAACCCAGCCCTGGGACCTCAACTACCTGAAAGTGGACAGTGACAAAGCCTTCGCGGTGGCCCAGGAACACGGTGGCAAGCAGTTGCTGGCCAAGAAGTCAGCACAACCGGTGATGTACCTCCTGGACTTTGATTCGCGAACGCCGACGCTGCGATGGCACGTGATCTACGGCCCCAGTCCGGCCAATGCCCCGCTCTCCATCATTGTGGACGCGACAGTCGGGGAGTTCGTCCACAAGGAATGAGACTACTTGCCGAGGACCAGGCTGATGTCATTAATGGCCCTCCTGGCGTCCGAAACGTACTTTCCATTCGGCTGAAGCTCAATATATTTGCGATAGTAGAGCCGCGCTTCGTCAAGACGCTGCAGGCCCTGCAGGCTCTGCGCCAGCCGAAGGTACGCGACCGGGTTCTCAGGAGATAAACGCACCGCACGTTCGAAGTGTCCCTGAGCAGCTGCAAAGTCGTTGCGCGCCAGGAGGACCTCGCCCGTCTCAATGTCCAGCGCCGCCAGTTTTTCCGGCTCTGTGCCGGCGGCGTCCAAGCGTGATTCCAGTCTCTTCATGCCTTCCCTGGACTCTTTGGCCGACGGCCCCTGAGGCAGTATCTCCAGGTACTTGCTGTAGGCGTCATAGGCCTGGGTAGGCAGATCCATCTTTTCCAGGGTCCGCGCCATGTAGTAAGTGGCTTCAGCGTCATTGGGTTTGTAGAGCAGGGCCTCGCGAAAACGGTCAAGGGCCGCGCGGTAGTTCTTGCGCGACAGGTAAAACTGGCCAACCTCCACGTCCTTGGCGGCCTTGTGCGGATCAAACGGATATTCGGCCGGTTGTCCGCTGTTGGCCGGCGCTTTGGGGATTGGCTGATTGTGGAAATCTACCAGTGAATCCTTGCTGGAGCTTTCGCCCTGGACCGAGCTCGCGCTTTCGTTCGGCTTGACGCTTTCGTTTGGCTTGGCGTTTTCTGCCGGTCCGGCGTCCGGATCCTGGGACGGCTGCTGTGGCGTGGGCGTTCGCTTCTTCTTTGACGTTGATTGGCTTCGCTCGGTCCCGGGCTGGATATTAGGCTGGTTGTCTTTGGAATCGGAGCTCTGTGCCGGCGCCAGAGCCAAGAAAGCGAGGAAGAAAAAAGAACAATAAAGGCAGGTCTTCATCATGTATATATTCTAGATCGTTTCGCCCGCAGCTTTATGCACCAAAAGGTGTTACTAACATTCAAAGGCCGCCAGAAAACTGGCGGCCTTTGGCTGCGCACGGTCCCGGGGGAGGGGAGACGTTACCGGCTCTGGTTGAGAGCCGTGTTTTGCGCAGAGGTTTGCGTTTCTGGTGTGTTCGACATTAGACGAACATCAACGCGACGGTTCTGGGCCCGCCCGCTTGAGTTGGTGTTTGGAGCCACCGATTTGTCTTTGCCCAGGCCAATGATGTAAATCTTGTGTGCCGGAACGTTCTTTTCGGCAAGGTACTGCACCACGGCGTCCGCCCGGCGTTCGCTCAACCGGTAGTTGTACGCTGCCGAACCGATCGCATCCGTGTCGCCTTCAACCACCACGATATAGCCCTTGGTGTTGGGGACCGACGCGACAACTTCGTCCAAATCAGCCTTGGCTTTGGATGTGAGGTTGGATTTGTCGAATCCGAAATGGACCGACGTCTCTTTCACCGGACGAAAGTTATCCAGGTTCGCCACCTGGTTGGCCAAGCCGTCTGCCCGGACCAGAGCCTGGGAGGCCACGGTCTGCGCCTGGTTGGCGCGGCTACCGGCGTCCGCGGCCTTCTGGTCGGCTTCCATCGCCTTCTGATTGACGCCCTCTACCCCCTTCTGCGCCCGGGCGTCCACATCGCGAATCCCGTTGGTGTTCCGAGCGGTGACGGCATCAAGATCGTTGGCCTTGTCAATGATCGGTTCCGTCTGCTTGCGGACATAAGTCTTGCTGGCGCAACCGGAACAGAAGATCAGAACGGCCCCGGCCACCAAAACTGTAAGGCGGTATTTCACGTTCATGGGAGACTCCTCTAGGAAACGCAGCGGGAGCGGCAGGCGCTCTACAACTGGTCGTCCGAGACAAGAGCAAGCGAAGTGCCACAACCGCCACAGCGTAAGCCATTGAATGCAATGGACCTTGGAGGAGCACTCAAATGGAAAGAGTGGAAGTTTTTACGCGCCGCAGCACTAAAGACGCAGCACCAGAGGCATCGGCGTTGCGCCATCCGTCGCAAAAACCGACGGATGACGCTTTAGAAATGGTTGCTCCGATTTGTAGGCGATAGGAGATTTCTAATCCCGTTCCTGAAACCTTCTTGCCCCAGCAGCTTGCGATCCGCCGGAGCCCTCGTGCGTTTGCTGCCACTCCTGCTCTGTAAACAGCTTGATGGGCTTGAGTTTCTTCTTTTGCAACCCAGCATTGATGCCCGGCAGGTCTTTGGCAGCAAGCTGGTCAAAGTCGTGGATCACATCTTCCAGTTCGTGTCCCAGCGCGTCCGCGCGGGCCATCTGTGAGTCTGTCGGCCGCCCTTCATAGCCGGCCACGGCGCCATAGATTGTTGTCATAAACTCGCGGATGCGTTCTTCTCCGGTAATCGCGCCGCCTTCCTTGGTGGCCACGATCTTCGACCGCAGGGCGTCCGCTTTGGCCGAGAGCTGTTCCAGGTTCTTCCGCAACGCATCATTCTGCGGAAGCTTGGCCGCCGCTTCCCCGGCGCCATCGCGAACGTTGACGATGGCGTCTACGCCATAGCTCATTCGTCCCAGCATTTTTCGGAGCTTCAACGCCAGGTCAAATTGCGTCTTGCGGTCTTCCAGGCTGTAGTAGCCGTTCCGCGGATCCATGGCCAACTGGAGCTTACTGGTATAGACCTTGTCGCCCTTGGTGAGCTTGACTGTATAGGTGCCAGGCAGCACGCGGGGGCCCTGGCTGGCGCCGAAGTCGGCGCTGGCCGCAGGCGGGACGATCGGCGGCTTCAAGCGCATGGACCAAAGAGCGCGATTGAGGCCGCGATGTTTGCTGCCGGCAATTGTGTCTATCAGTTTGCCGTTCTCGTCGAAGATCTCGATCTTCAAGTCGCCAAAAATATGGCGGCCCTTCTGGTAGTAGGTGATGTAAGCGTTGCTGGTCCGGCTGGAGCCAAAGAAAGTTGCGTCGCCCTCAGCCCAGCCGCCGCCGGATTCAATGTACTGGACCGCTTTGCCGTCAAACAGGACAGCCTCCTGGGTCATCAGTTCCGGAGTGAGCGCGCGGAGAGAAGAAATGTCGTCGATGATCCAGATTCCGCGTCCGTGTGTGGCCATGACCAGGTCGCCCTCGCGGGGATGGACCACCAGGTCTCGCACCGCCACCGCGGGAAAGCCCGCGCCTTTGTACTGCGCCCACTTGCCGCCGCCGTCAATGGAAATCCACAGGCCAAACTCTGTACCCAGGAAAAGCAGGCTGCGGTCCGCGGTGTCCTCTTTGATCACGTGGGCGTAGCCGCGAACGCCGCTGTCCGTCACTCCCAGAGCGGTCCAGGTCTTGCCGTAATCAGTGGTTTTGTAGAGATAGGGCTTCAGGTCGCCGAAGGTGTGCCGATCAAACGTGGCGTATGCGGTACCTTCGTCGTAGAGACTGGCTTCCACCCAGGAGACCCAGGAGTTTTTCTCGAGACCGGGTACGTTGCCTGCCACGTTGGTCCACGTCTTGCCGCCATCGCGCGTGATTTGCAGGTTGCCGTCGTCGGTGCCGGCCCAGATGATCTGGCCGTTCTTCGGGGACTCGCTGATGGAATAAATCGAAGTGTGCATTTCCGCGGCGGAGTTGTCCACCGTGATGCCGCCGGATTCCTCCTGCTTCTGCTTTTCCGGATCGTTGGTGGTCAGGTCGGGGGAAATGCGCTCCCACGACTGGCCATGATCGCGGGAACGGAAAAGAATCTGGGCCCCGATATAAATCGTGCCCTTCTCATTCGGGCTCATGTGGATGGGAGTGTTCCAGTTGAAGCGCAACTTTTTCTCGTTGTATCCGGGCTGCGGCTTGATATTGCGGGAATCGAGCGTGTGCCGGTTGATACGCGAGATCTCGCCGCCCTGGTACTCGGCGTAGACCCAGTCAGGATCGGAAGTATCGGTGAATACCCAGAAGCCGTCGCCGCCATACAGGTTTTCCCAGCGCGAATTGCTGACGCCGCCGGGGTACGACGACTCCGCCACCCACGAACTGTTGTCCTGCAGCCCGCCGTAAACGCGGTACGGGTTCGCGTTGTCCACGCTGACGTGGTAGAACTGCGAAACCGGCAGGTTCATCACGTGACGCCAGCGCAAGCCACCGTCCACGCTGCTCCACAGGCCGCCATCATCGCCCGTGTAGATCACGTTGGTGTTGCTGGGATCAATCCATATCGAGTGATGGTCGCCGTGGGCGTTGGCCACCGAACTGAAGCTCTTGCCGCCATTCACACTTTCCAGCAGGATGAGATCCGGCTTGAAGATTTTGTTTTCGTCCTTGGGATCGATGATCAGGTTGGAAAAATAAAACGGACGCCACACCAGGTACTGGCTGGCATCCAGGCGCACCCATTTTTTGCCGCCATCGTCCGAACGATAGAGCGCGCTGCTCTTGGATTCAATCACTGCGTACACGACCTGGGGTTTCGACGGCGCAACCGCCACCGCAATCCTGCCATAGGGTTTGTCAGGAAGGCCCTGGGCCGTGCTGGGGTTGATCTCCGTCCAGTGTTCACCAGCATCGGTGGATTTGAATAAGCCGCTGCCCGGCCCGCCGGAACGGAAAGTCCATCCCTGTCGGCGGAAATCCCACATGGAAGCATAAAGGGTTTGCGGATCAGACGCCGCCATGGAGATCAGGCCGCATCCCGTAGCGCCATTCGCCCCAGCCAGCACTTTCTTCCAGGTCTTGCCGCCGTCGCTGGTCTTGAAGACGCCGCGTTCGTCGTTGTCGTTGAAAATGTGGCCCGTGGCGCAGACGTAGACTGTATTTCCGTCTTTGGGATCTACGATGATCTTGGCAATATGCTCCGAGTCTTTCAGTCCGACGTTGGTCCAGTTTTCGCCGTTGTCGGTGGACTTGTAGACGCCATCGCCCACCGAGACGCTGTTTCTGGTCCAGGCTTCGCCCGTCCCGACCCACACCGTCTTATGATTGGAAGGGTCAATCGCCACCGCGCCAATCGACTGCACGTCTTCTTTATCGAACACGGCCTTGAACGTGGTGCCGCCATTGATGGACTTCCACACACCGCCGCTGGCCGCGCCGACGAACATGGTGATCTTCCCGTCTTCATCCACGGCATCCACGGCCGCAATGCGTCCGCTCATGGTCGCCGAACCGATGTTTCTTGCCGTCAGACCGGAAACCGTGCCGGAGTCAAATCGCAACGGCGCCTGGGCGGAAGCAACCAGGAAAAAAACGCTGGTTAGAACAAGCAGGACAAAAAATGCCAGCAGACGACAGTAACGGAAAGAAGGTCGAAACATGAAACAAATCCTCTCTGGGAAAAAATGGCGTTGTATTAGCTATTTTGACGGCGTATTTTCAGCCGTTTTCTTCGGTGCTTCGGGCATTTTGAAGTCGCGGTCTTCGATCGGGACATTGACCTCGATCTTGTGGACGTTGATCTTGGCGCGGGAATCAGGATCGTTTTTCGCGCCTTGCGCGATGGAAAACGGGAACATCACGCCATTGACCGGCTTATAGGAACCATATTCTGTGGCGCTTTCGCGGACAGAGCCGCGAATGAAGATTTGCTTTTCCACCAGAATCTCCAGATACGTATCAGGATCCAGATAGTAATAAAAGATGTCGCCGTTCTTCAGTGTGACTTTGAGCTTATAAACGTCATCGCCATCCACTTGGTCGTGCCCCAGGTATTCGATGGTGTTGCCTTTGGCTTTGGCATCAACCAGGGGACCATCGAAATCGGCATCTTCTACTGCCGTGCGCAATTCGTCTTCACCCATCAGTTCGGCATCTTTTTTGCCTTGAAACGGCGATATCTTCCATCCTGTCGCGCCGTCATAGGCATCAACGGCGGTCATGCTCTGAATGGTGAAAGTGTCCCGCAACATCTCGGGCCGCTTGGTCTCATGTCCAATCATGGCCTTGAAACCGCCGGCATCAAAATCGGCGGTCATGCGCACGGTCTTGATGGCTTTGATTTTTTCGATCCCGCCCTTGGCCTGAGTGTTCTTGGCCACCAATTCGTCCGCGGTCTGCGCGGATGCGCCCACGGCCAGGCAGAAAACGCACGCTAGAATGCTCCGGATTGCAGTCACTGGGTAACTCCTTGCAGATGAGGGAATAACGCCCGACAATTCTACTACTTTCAGTAGTTTCTTAGACGAGAGGAATTGACGTTCGGTAGCACCCTTGCGGGCAGGCCCTGATTTCGTCGAAGGTTCCAAAGTAACGGGCAAGAAAGGGCCCCGAAAAGTCGTGGGGAAAGTTCAAGATGGCGTGGTGGCATTTCGTCGATACTCCCTGGGTGCGACGCCGAATACCCGCTTGAACGCTTTGCTGAAGGCGGCGTCGGAGTCGTAGCCAACGGATTTTGCCACTTCGAACAGCTTCTTATCACCCGTCTGCAGCAATCCTGTTGCCTTCTGCATTCTCCAACTTGTCAGGTATTCCAGCGGTGTTTCCTCAACCAGGTCCTTAAACCGTACTGCAAAAGCGGAGCGCGACATGCCGCATGCCTCGGCCAGCGAGTCGACTGTCCAGCGATGCTCCACTTTCTCGTGCATGGATTTGAGAGCGGAACCAATCTGCGGATCGAAAATCGCCCGCAGCAAACCGCTCTTGCCGGTCTCGGACCGCGATCCGATGTGGGCGCGGACCGAGTGTATGAACAATAGGTCCGCCAACCGGTTGACCACCAGTTCCGACCCCGGCGCCGGCTCCGCCATCTCCGTGGCCAGCATATTCAGGGTCGTGTGCAGCGCCAGGCTCTGCGCTTGATCCGCCTTGACCAGGATGAGTGGAGGAAGCAGGCGCGTCAGGGACTTAAGGCTCGTCGCCCGGAACCTGAACCATCCCGAAATGATCGTGGTCGGCGCTCCTCCGCCACCGTAGGAGATGACCTGGCTGCCACTTCTAGGTGCGACCTCACAGAAGCTGCGGGCGCGCGTGCGGGGATTGTCTCGCAGCGTGTAGGCGCTTCCCGGCGCAAGCAGGAAGCAATCCCCTCCGGCGAGCGGTATCGGGTCAGGAATGCCCTCCACGCTGAGCCAGCAGTTGCCGCGGGAAAGCATTCCGAAATGAGCGAAGTGGAAAGGCGAACTTGCGGGCTCAACCGAATGTTGGTCTTTTGCGGTTCCCTCCGCGGCATCGACATCCCTCTTCAGCCCCCAAGGCGCAGTGGCTTCCAGCCGGGCATGGACCACACTCACGATTTGCATGGCTTGAAAGAGATCGGTAACCGGATCCACTTTAACCCTCCAATCTGGACTTCTGGACAAGTTAGATGGACGGAATGACAGTCCAAGTCCAGATACAAAGACATCTACCCCGTTAGTTAGATGAATTCCCTGGACGAGGAGGTTCAGATGAAATTGCTGCAAATCGATTCCAGTGCACGCACCAGTTCCGTGACCCGGCGACTCACCGCCAAATTCGCAGAAGAATGGAGAAAAAAACATCCGGATGGCGAGGTCATCCAGCGCGACCTTTCCGTAACAGCGCCTCCACTCATTACCGATGACTGGGGCGGGACCTACCTCGAAGATTCGAAGCTGACGCCAGCGCAGCGAGCATATCTTTCCGCCTCGGATGAGCTGATCGACGAAATCAAGGCGGCGGACACGATCGTGATTGGCGCGCCGATGTACAACTTCTCGATCCCTTCTTCGCTCAAGGCGTGGATCGACCAGATCGTGCGGAAGGGTAAGACGTTTGCCTACGGGCCAAACGGTCAGCAGGGCCTTCTAGTAAAAAAGAAAGTTGTCATCGTCACTTCCCGTGGGGGCGCCTATGAAAAGGGCACTGCGAGTGAAGCGTTCGATTTTCAGGAACCCTACCTGCGTCACATTCTGGGTTTCATCGGAGTTACGGACGTCACGTTTATTCACGCCGAGAACCAGGCTCGCGAGGAGGCCGCCGTTTCCTTCGCAGTCGCTGCAGAACGCATCGGCGGAATGGTCATTGATAAAAACCAGCAAGTAGTCGCTCTTTAAGCGGGGGGAGTATCGCAGCTTTATGGACAGTACAGGGACTCCTGGCGTTGGCGTTCCTTGCAGCGGGCGGGATGAACATATTCGCTTACGAAAAGTACAAAGCGACGTTCGAGAAAAACGGGCCGAGCGGCCTGACGCGCGGTCTGACAACATTCATCGGCGTTGCTGAGGTCGCCGGCGCTGTCGGGGTCGTTCTGCCCATGGCTGTCAGGGTCGCTCCCGGGCTCAGCGCGTGGGCCGCTGTTGGGCTTGCAGCCATCATGCTGCTCGCGGCTGGCTACCGCCTGCGCCGCCGCGAATCACCGGCCGCGCCCGCCGTTCTCTTTGCGCTGGCTGTGTTTGTCGCGCTGGGGCGCCTTTCTCACTGGGCGTGAGGGAAATCAAGATTGCGAGAATTACGGAGATTGCAGAGAATTATCGTAGATCGTCAGTTTCGGCAGTCTTGGCAGTCTCTCCGTGGACCTACTCGAGAAAATCCGCAGCCTCCCCGTCCAGCCCGGCGTCTATCTCTACAAGAACGCCGAAAGCGAGGTCATCTACGTCGGCAAGGCCAAGAACTTGCGCGCGCGGGTGCGGTCCTATTTTCAAGAGGGTGTCGCTGAAGCCAACGCCAAGACCGGCTCGTTGCTGCGGGAAGCCGTGGACGTTGAGTACATTGTCGTTGACAACAATAAAGAGGCCCTGGCGCTTGAGAATAACCTCATCAAGCAGAAGAAGCCGCGCTTCAACATCCTGCTGCGCGATGACAAGACCTACCCCTACATCAAGCTGACGCTCGGCGAGCGCTTCCCCCGTGTCTACGTAACACGGCGTCTCAAGAAAGACGGCAGCGTGTATTACGGCCCGTACTTCCCGGGCAATCTCGCCTACCGCATCGTGGACTTGATCCACCGCAACTTTTTTGTTCCTTCCTGCAAGGTGGACCTCACAAGGTTTCATCCGCGGCCGTGTTTGCAGTTCTACATCAAGCGCTGCCTGGGACCGTGCGTGAAAGACCTGACCACGCCGGAGATTTATCGTGAAGCCGTTCGCGATGTGCAGCTTCTGCTGGAAGGCCGCCAGACCGATCTCTCCAAATCTCTGCGCGCTCGCATGGCACAAGCGGCTGAACAGCAGGAATATGAGCGCGCCGGCAAGTTCCGCGACCTGATCTCGACCGTCGAGCAACTGCACGAGAAACAGCGCATGGCCGCCGCCGAGGGTGACGACATGGACGTTTTCGGCTATCACTTCGAAAACGAGATGCTCGCCGTGAACGTCTTCCATCTCCGCAACGGAAAGATCCTGGACCGCCGTGAATTCTTCTGGGAAGAGCTACCCGGCCGCGAACCAGCGGGTGGTTTTGGGCCTGGTGAGTTTTTCTCCGCGTTGCTGACGCAGATTTATCTGGACCAGCAATACGTGCCCCGGGACATTCTTGTACCGGCCGACTTTGAAGACCGCGCGACGCTTGAAGAACTGCTCACGGAAAAGCGCACCGGCAAAGTGGAAATCCTGGTGCCGCAGCGTGGCGATAAACGGTCGTTAATTGACCTGGCCGCGCAGAATGCCAAGCAGTCCTTCGACCAGCGTTTCCGAGTGATGAAGCCCGCCGCCAAAGCCATCCAGGAAGGACTGCAGGACGCGCTGGGTCTGCCGGAAGTTCCCAAACGCATTGAGTGCTTCGACATTTCCCACATACAGGGCGCGGAGACCGTCGCGTCCATGGTGGTTTGGGAAGACGGACAAATGAATAAGTCCGAGTATCGCAAGTTCATTGTCCGGACGGTGGCAGGCGTGGACGACTTCGCTTCCATGCGCGAGGTGGTCACGCGCCGCTACAAACGTCTGCGCGACGAGAAGAAGCCGTTCCCGAGTCTGGTCCTGGTTGACGGCGGTCTGGGACAACTCCACACGGCGGCGGAAGCCCTGGAAGCGCTGGAGGTCACCAACCAGCCGCTGGCGGCGATCGCCAAAAAAGAAGAAATCATTTACGTCTATGGGCAGGAGGATGAGCCGGTCGTACTTGACCGCCACTCGCCCGTACTGCACTTGGTCCAGATGGTCCGCGATGAATCGCATCGTTTTGCCGTCACGTTCCATCGCAAACGTCGTCAAATGCGCGACCGCAAATCTGAACTGCTGGAGATTCCGGGCGTCGGCGAAAGAACACGGCAGCGACTATTGCAGCACTTCGGCAGCGTGCGCGCGGTGCAGGAGGCGGACGCCGCAGCCCTTGGCGCGGTCCTGACGAAATCACAAGCGGACGCAGTGCTGACGCATTTTGGCCGAGAGAAGGAAACAAAACCGCACCATTGATTACCCTGATGACACCGCTCTGCAAATCACCCAGCTAAATAATTACTCAATTACTAAGTCCTCCGGACCCTCTTCGCCACTACCGCCTTCAAATAACTCTTCACGTTCGGCTGCAATCGCGTGCTATACAGAACGTCCTTGAGCACGTTCACCGGCAGCTCATCGGCAAATTGTGCCAGCCGGACGAGCGGCGTGTTCTTGTTGATCAGGAGCGCCGTCTTCACTTCCAGCCTGCGCGACCATTTGTCATGGCCGCAGACCGCCGCGACCAGCAGTTCTGTTCCCTCTCCCGCTCTGAGGGCTTTGGCGATCCAGTTTTCGGTCATTTGCGGATTGGCGAGCGCAGAGATCATGATGCGTTCTTCCTTGTCCAGAAGCAGGGCGGCGGCCACGCGTCCGGAACTTTGTTTGGCCAGCGTGTAGCGCTCGCCGGAAGAGATGGTCTTCAGCCGGCTGATGATGCCTTCTTCCGCCATGCGTTTTACGTCCGCCGGCACCGCGGGGAATAGGGCCACATACATCAGCTCAAAGGCGTAGAGATGCCGGATGATCGGAATGGAAATGTGCCGGGGCGTGCGCGGATGCATCACGATGGCCAGCCGTACCTTCTTGTGCTTGGCCACGGAACTGTTCCGGTGCAGTTCTTCCAGGGCCTTGGGCGGCAGATCGCGGCGATTCAGGAACGCCAGGGCCAGGTCTTCGGTAAGGCGGGCGTCCGCGGCAACGGCAATCAAGGCTTCCGGAGAGCGTTCGTGGACCAGACGCTCCAGGCCCGAGTCGGGCGCCAGGACTTTATGCTTCGCTGCCCCGGCGGAGCGGGTGTTCATCTTGGTGCTCCGCGATGGGCGGCGATCTCCAGCGCGCCCAGCACCGGACGCACGTGGGCAAAGCTCACCGACGCTTCCGGATGGCGTTCGCGGACCGCCTTGCGGAACGACTGACGCACCTGCGGCGAGCCCTGGACAACGCCCCCAGCCAGGGCCACGTGTACGATGCCGCCCTGCGGCCACAGCCGGTGTATGACTGCGCCGGCCAGTTCAGCCAGTTCTCTGCCCGCTCGCTGTGCGATTTCTTGTGCAGTGGCGTCACCCGCTTCCGCGGCAGCGGAGATGGGCGCCGCCAGTTCAGCCAGCTTCAATCCGGAATACGCGTTGGCCAGACGCACCACCTCTTCCGGCGCCACTTTCCAGTAGCCGGCGATGGTGGCCAGCAGGCCGTTATTGTTCCCGACGTCATACGAGCGCAGAGCGGCGGCCACAGCTTGCTTGCCGATCCAGAAGCCGGAACCTTCGTCCGACACGACAGGTCCCCATCCGCCGGCGCGCGCCGACTCTCCGCCCTGATTGCGTCCGAAGGCAATGGACCCCGTGCCCGCGATCACCAACACCCCGGGCGACGTACCGAATGCGGCCCGGTGGGCAATGACCTGGTCGCCAACGACATAAATCTGACCGGAAACCACGTCCTGGATAGTCTGCCGGGCCCAGTTAACGGCCTCTTCAATGGAAGCGCCGGACATGCCGATGCAAACCTGCTGGAGCTCGCGTGGAGAAACCCTGGCCAGCGTGCACGCTTTCAGAATCGTTTCCTGCAACCGCTTGCGGGCCTCTTCCTTGCCCACAAGGGCCATCTTGCAGCTTTCGCCCGTGGCTTGCCCGATCAGCTCCGCACCGTTGCTTACGGCGCAGTCCGTCCTGGTGCCTCCGGCGTCGATTCCCAGATACAGCGGCATAGCACACCATCTTCCCACAACTTTGTTTTCGCTTTACACGATTTTTCAGAAATAATGGCCCGACCGACAAATATTCATGCGCCTGCATCCCATTGACATCGTCATCATCGTCGCCTACCTGGCCGGCATTACCCTGTTTGGACTGCGTTTTCGCAAGTCCCAGCGCTCGCTGCGGGACTATTTCCTGGCGGACCGCAACATTCCCTGGTGGGCCATTGCGCTTTCGATTGTGGCGGCGGAAACCAGCACGCTGACCATCATCAGCACGCCGGGCATTGCCTACGGCGGCAACTTCGGCTTTCTGCAGATTGTCTTCGGCTACCTGCTGGGACGGGTGGTCATCAGCCTGATCTTCATTCCACAGTATTTTCGCGGTGACATGTTCACCGCCTACGAGCTGATTGACCGGCGGTTTGGCGCGGCATTACACCGCTTAACCGCTGGAGTATTTCTCATCACGCGCGCCGCGGCGGAAGGCGTGCGCGTATTGGCGATCTCGATTGTCGTCGGAATCGCGCTGGGCATCACCCATGACATCTGGTCTATCGCCATTGTTATAGCGCTGACGCTCATCTATACATTCGAAGGCGGGATGGCGGCCGTGATCTGGACCGATGTAATCCAGATGTTCATCTACGTTGGCGGGACGATCGTGGGCTTCGTCATGCTTACGCATCTGGTGCCGGGCGGATGGCCGTTCATTCACGCGTCCGCCGCGGAAGCGGGCAAGCTCCAGGTGCTGAATTTTTCCTTCAATTTTTTTGACAAATACACTTTCTGGGCCGGACTCATCGGAGGCATGTTCCTGACCACCGCCAGCCACGGCACCGACCAACTGATGGTCCAGCGTTTGCTGGCGGCGCGTAACCAGCGTGATTCCAAGGTCGCGCTTCTATCGAGCGGCATTGTCATCCTGGCGCAGTTCACGTTGTTTTTGCTGGTTGGCGCAGGGCTCTGGGTCTTCTACCGCATGTATCCGCCGACTACGCCGTTCACTTCCCCGGACAGGATTTTTCCCACGTTCATCGTGGACCACATGCCGCAAGGGATCTCCGGCCTGCTGATCGCGGCCATTCTCGCAGCGGCCATGTCCAACCTGAGCGCGGCGCTCAATTCCCTTTCGTCCACTTCGATGATGGATTTTTATCTCCGCATGCGTCCGGAGACACCGGAACGCAAAAAGCTCGTTCTGTCCCGCGCCGCGACATTTGTCTGGGGAATTGTGCTCTTCGCGCTGGCCATGGCCGCGCGCGGCAAAGGCGCGGTGCTCGAGTTGGGACTCAGCATCGCCTCGGTCGCGTACGGAGGATTGCTGGGCGTCTTCCTGCTCGGCGTGCTTACCAAACGCGCGAAGCAGACCGGAGCGATCATTGGCATGCTCTGCGGGCTGGCCCTCAATGTCTATATCTGGAAGTGGACCAAAGTTCCCTTCACCTGGTACGTAACGCTAGGGTCAATCACCACGTTTGTTGTAGGCTATCTCGCAAGCCTCATGGAGACGGATGGCAACGGCCCAACAAA
>DATMPO010000054.1:0-6370 GCA_035567035.1 Verrucomicrobiia bacterium
ACGCTGATCGGGGAAGAGAAGCTTCCCGAGTCTTGTGTCAGGGTATGACGACCGGTGGATTTTTGGTTTTGGGCGACAGGGACAGACGGGACGTTTTCCAAGTATTCCCGATGGGCTACCGAGATTTGTGCCGTAAAGACGGATTAAAAGACCTTCTTCCACACTGCCGTAGGCCCGGAGCGCAGCGCCAGCGGAGCGACATGAGAAAAGCAACCGTTCCGATTTGCTTTCTTGCTTCTTTCCAAGGCGACGAGCAAAAGGCATTTATTAGGGGCGCTCCGGCTTCGCCTGCGCGCGGGCCTGCGGCAGCAAGGTAGGGAAATCTTTTCTTTCGTTACCCAGCCTTTAACAAGTCCGCCGTGCGAAGCGCCCGGCGGGCTTGCACAGGCTGGGCTAACCTATGCCGCGCCGATGGCGCTGGAGTGTGGTGGATGCGAAGTTTGTCGTCAACCTTGAGTTGTCTTAATGGCCGGGCAATTTGGCAAAACCCGGGCGAGAACAAAAGCAAAAACCCAAATTTACCGCAGATTACGCGGATGACACGGATGGGAAAAACAGCCACTAGTACTTAGCAGTTAGTAGTTAGCCAGGAGGCGGGCACGCGCTTCCGACCACGGGATGGCCTTAACGGCCCCGGAGTCCAATTCGGCAAGCCGGCGGTGAATTTCCTTGCGCCAGGCTTCTTCAGCGTCCGCGTCCACTTCCGGGTCGAGACTGTCCCACAACGAATCGGCCAGGGCGGCGCGGGTTTCCGACGGTAGCGCCAGGGCGTCTTTCAAGATCTCACCAGCATCACGATTCATGTGGGCATTATAAACCGCGAAAGGGACAGCCAGTAGCACTTGGCCAAGAGGCAAGAGCCAAGAGCCAAGAGCCAAAACCCAAAAGCCAAACTTACCGCTCCGGCTAATTGCTAAGTGCTTGTTGTACGACAGGCTGGCACGAAGGGACTACGCAGACTTCGGCAGGGCCCTTCCAGAACGCCTGCTCTTGGCTCGGTGGTCCGCGGACGGGCGTTTGGCGCGCTTGCTTCGTCGTCGTGGTTGCTGGATCAGTACTTCTGCCGGGATTTCGAACTGGCGATGCAACTTGCGAATCATATTCAGCGACAGGGGCCGGTCTCCGCGCATGACCTCATACACTCGGGTCCGCTGCCCGATCACGCCAATGAGTGCGTGATAATCCTGCCCTTTTTGCTCCAGGCGAAACTTAATGGCCTCGATGGGAGACGGGAGATCAATGGGATAGGTCTGGCGTTCGTAGGCTTCCAGCAAGGTGACCAGGACATCCAATTCGTCCCCTTCCGGACTGCCCTGCGCTGATCCCCACAAAGCCTCAACCCGGCGCAACCCGGGTTCATAGTCGGCTTCACTTCGAATCGGTCTAATCTCCATATTTCACCGTTGCGACATTTATTTTGTCATAAGCAGCGTGCGTGCCCAGCCACTTGATAAACACGGTCTGGCGCTGATAATCCACCGCGACCACCAACCGATAGTCATTGCCCTTAATGTTGAACACCACGCGGTCCTTACCCACAATGCTCGCGTTGCCATAATTCCTGGTAACGTCCGGCGGAGATTTCCAGGCTGCGTGCCGGACTTCATGAAACCATGACTCCAGCGCAGATTTGACAGCTTTCTGGTCCCTGCTCCCCTGAAGCTTTTCGATGAAAGTTTTCAGCGTCTTGCGCGCGATGATCCTCACGCGCCACATCGTACATCATAGACCCATGATACACCTGTTCCCAAAATGGGTACACAAAAAGCAGCACCAGGCCGCTGATTACACTGATGACGCTGATGACGCAGAAAACAGCAATCAGCATTCAGCAATCAGCCAGGGCAGGAACAAAAGCGAAAACCCCAAACCTTGCCGTTCTGGCTAATTGCTAATTGCTAAGTGCTAATTGCTAAGTGCTAATTGCTAAGTGCTTCTTTCCCAACGACCTCGGCAATCAGTGTTCATCCGCGCAAATCCGCGGTTAAAAACGGCAAATGAGACCCATCGCTAACCCATTGAAAACACAGACAAATTAGCTCTTGCATTTCGCTATAGCTTCGCGGTACCATGCGCGCCGCGCAAGAGAAGTAAATGGCAATTAGCAAGTGGTAAATAGCCAGAGAAAACCAACACCGGCCCGCCCAGGCGGACCGTGGAACGATCTTTGAAAACCTAGCATTCAGGATCACGGCCTTAAAAAGGCCGTTCTTCCACCACGTGCGATGACGGCGATCACGCGCGATGCTCCCCTGTTCCTCCCCTGTTCGCTCCCTGTTACTCCCCTGTTACGAACTGACTCCGTCCGGGAAAAAGGTTCACGAAAGGCGCGTGGAATCGAGGTTTTGCATGTCTGGAGTATCAAAGGGCTCGCGTTCTCCCCTGTTTTTTTCCCTGTTAGCAGGGTGGAAGGAAGATCGCCGCGATCGGTTCATCGCCGTCATCGCCGACATCGGAAAACCAGTGAGGACCGTCGGCCAACTGCTAAGTGCTAACTGCTAACTGCTTGTTTTTGGCCGGCGAGATTGCCGTGAAGGACTGGTCCATGATGCCGATGGCTTCGTCCACGTCGGTTTTGGAAATGTTCAGCGGCGGGGACATGCGGACTACGTTTCCATACAGTCCGCCTTTGCCGACGAGCAGGCCTCGCTTGCGGGCTTCTTCCATGAACTGGCCTGTTTCCTGCGTTGCCGGAACTTTGGAGTTGCGGTCTTTGACCAGTTCCACGGCCTGGAGCAGGCCCATGCCGCGGACGTCGCCGATCAGGTCGTGTTTGTCTTTGAGGGCTTCCAGTCCGCGGCGGAAATACGTTCCGACCACGTCGGCGTTGTCCATCAGGCGGTCTTCTTCGATCAGATCAATGGTCGCTTTGGCGGCAACTGAAGTGACCGGATTTCCGCCGAAGGTGGAGATTTGCAGCCCCTGGAAGCTGGCGGCAATTTCCGGACGCGTCATGGTCACGCCTACCGGAGTGCCGTTGGCCATGCCTTTTGCGGAGGTGATGATGTCCGGCGTGACTTCCCATTGCTCGATGCCGAACCAGCGTTTGCCGGTGCGTCCCCAGCCGGTTTGTACTTCGTCGGAGATGAACAGTCCGCCGTAGTCTTTGACGATCTTGAAGACGATCTTGAAATACTCTTTAGGAGGTGTGATGAATCCGCCGACACCTTGAATGGGTTCGGCGAAAAACGCGGCGATCTTGCCCGACGTGGCGGTCTGAATTACAGACTCCACGTCTTTGGCGCAGGCCACTTCGCAACTGGGATACGTCTTCCCCAGCGGGCAGCGGTAGCAATAGGCGTTCATGGCGTGGACCACGCCCTGGTTCGCGCCGGCGGGAAGGGAACGTCGCCAGGTGTTGTGTCCGGTGAGCGATTGCGCCAGTTGCGAGCGTCCGCTGTAGCCGTGACGCAGCGCCACGACTTCGTAGTTGCCGGTGAACATGCGCGCCAGTTGTACCGCGGTCTCATTGGCTTCCGTACCGCTGTTGCTGATGAAGCTCTGGCTGATTTCTCCGGGAGTGATTTGCGCCAGCTTTTCCGCCAGCGCAACAATCGCTTCATTGGGAAAACAGGTAGACGCATGCTGCAGTTTGTCGATCTGGGCCTTGATCTTCGAGGTCACGCGTGGATTAGCGTGGCCCACGGAGATGGTGACGATCCCGCCAAAAAAGTCCAGATACTTGTTGCCCTCCACGTCCCACAGGTGCTGCATGGACGCGTGGTCGGTCACCAGCGGGTCGTTGTAATAAATGCTGATGGAAGGGAACAGGTACTGCTTATGCTTCTTGATGATTTCGTCTTTGGTCATGGCGGTTTTTATTCTAAACGGTTACGGTCGGTTGGTGGAAGAACGGCCCTTTAGGGCCGTGAAAGAGTCTCTTGGAAAACGGGCTTCAGCCCGGGCCGCGGCCAGCGCTGAAGCGCAAATTCTAAAGCATCTTCTTTTCACGGCCTTGAAAAGGCCGTTCTTCCACCTACGGAACCGCGGCCAGCAGGTCTTTGGGTGAAGCGCTGTCACCGAAGGTCTGGCTGATGTGGGCGAAGAGGTCGACATTGCCGGGACCAAACACAAAACTGCCGCCGAGCTGGAAAGGGTTCTTGCCGAACTTGTGCTGGCGATGGCCGGCGGCTGTGGCGCGCCCGCGCGCGATCTTGTTGTCTTTCCGCAGGAGATGCAGCAGGTTGGCTTTACCCAGTTCGGCTGCTTTGTACGCGTCACGCTTCTCGTCAATCAAGAGAGGGAACTGGATGCCGGTTTCTTCGCGGAAGAGCCTTGCGTAGTTCATGTCGCCAAGGCCGATGGCGGCGAGTCGCGCTCCTTTCGCGCCGAATGCCTGCTCGTGTTCGCGCAACTGCGCGACGTGCTCGCGGCAGAAGATTCAGCCCCAGTGGCGAAGAAAGACAAGCACCGAAGGACGGTCCGCCCATAAAGAACCCAAGCGAACCTGGTGGCCTTCGGAATCCGGCAACGTGATACCGGCGAGCCTGGAACTGAGGGATGATGGCATCGAAGCTATTGTCTGAGCGGTAAGGCCGACTGTCAACTGAAGTCCTCTGTGGTAAGGATTTTGACGCGGAGATTCATGCTAGACTTTTCGAGCGCTGGAGGTGGCTTGATGCGGGAAATTCGCGGTTCGGTCGCGGTGGTAACCGGGGCCGGCTCCGGGATTGGACGTGCCCTGGCGATGGAACTGGCGTCGGCGGGCGCGCAACTGGCAATCGCCGATGTCAACAGCGCCGGGCTGGACGAGACCCGCAAGATAATCGGTCCGGCTATGGCCAGCTCGGCCGTCGCCAGGACTTATGTGTTGGATGTAAGCGACGTTTCCGCCGTGGAAGCTTTCGCCCGGCAAGTGGAACGGGATTTCGACCGGGTTTCGTTGCTCATTAATAATGCCGGCGTGGCGCTCATGGGGACGTTTGCCGAGGTGTCCCTGGCGGACATGGAGTGGCTGTTCAAGATCAATTATTGGGGCGTGGTCTATGGCTGCAAGTTCTTCATGCCGATGCTGGAGCGCGAACCCGAAGCCCACATCGTAAACATATCCAGCTTGTTTGGGCTGGTCGCTCCTCCAGGACAGGCAGCGTACGCGTCCAGCAAGTTTGCCGTCCGCGGGTTTACCGAGGCGTTGCGGCTGGAGCTGAAGAACACCAACATTCGCGTTACCTGCGTGCATCCGGGCGGGATCCGGACGGAGATAGCGGAGAAGGCACGGGCCGGCGCTGGAGTGCGTGCGGAAGTCGCCGCGCAGGATAGAGAAAGGTTCAAGAAACTGGCGCCGACGACCCCGGAGACTGCGGCGAAGGTCATCCTGAAGGGAGTATTGCGCAACAAACCGCGGGTGTTGATCGGGGCCGACGCCCGCCAGGTAGACCGTTTCCAACGGCTGATGCCGGCACGCGCGGCGTCCATGCTGGCCTCATTCGTGGAGAAAAGGGCGCCAAGCCAACCGCCTCCTTCGAAGGCCGGAGACAACCGGAATAAAACACGCTGATCTACAGTTGAAACACGAGGAACGCTGCATATCGGAAAAGGATTTTCGCCCGCGATCGGGAGATAAATCCTTCGGCTGCACTTCAAGTCTTGCGCTGCGCTCGGAGCCACTCCGCCAGGACTGCAGGTAGTGGGTCAGTTTGACCCACTACCGGACTGCAAACCCGCTGGATATTTTTGGCGTCCCGGGGTAGCATGGTTGGCGGTCTTATTTTGTTTCTTGTTGTTCGCTATTTTTGAAGTGCTGAATACGGGCGAGTCAGTTATCGGATAGCGGTCCTTGGAATCACACCCAGAGGTTTTGTGGCTTCGAACGATCAACGCCGCCAGGATGCGGCCAACATCATGAATGAATACCCATTCACAATTTATGGAAAAGGCAGGAGTGCGCAGTCGCGCGCCCTGCCGCACGAACTTTGATAGGAGGATCTATGAGGTTGTTCAAGCGAGTGAGTGTTTTTGTCGCCGGCCTGCTGATGGTTGCCGGTACTGCGTGCGCGCAGGGCGTTGGCGCGTCGGGAGACATTAAGGGAACGGTCACCGATCCTACGGGCGCGCTCTTGACCAACGCCACCGTGACGGCAACAGACGTGGCCCGGGGAACCAAGCGCTCCAGTGCTTCGGACAATCAGGGTGTGTATTTAATTACCGGACTGTCGCCCTCGACCTATAGCGTCAGTGTTGAGCATGCGGGTTTCCAGACCGAGGTCCAGAAGGGCGTGGTAGTCAACGTAGGACTGAGCGTGACACTGGATTTTCACCTGCAAGTATCGGGCTCGAGCACGTCGCTGGAAGTGACGACGGAACCGCCGGTAGTGGATACCGCGGCGGTGGGCCAGTCCGAGGTGATTGACTCGCAGTCCATCGAGAACCT
>DATMPO010000055.1:0-11940 GCA_035567035.1 Verrucomicrobiia bacterium
TGAAACGCATGTCCGCCGAATTGCGCCAGCTGGATGAACTGCTCAAGTCGGAGACAGAGGCCGAACTCCAGGCCCTGGGTGAATTTCGCGAGGAATTGGACAAAGTGCGTTTGACTGCCTGGAGCGCCGCTGAATTGCTAAAGGCCAAACGTTCCAAGTGCTGCGTCGAGGCGGAAATATCTTTTGTGTCCGCGGAACGTCTGCGCCAGCTGGAGCAGATGGTGAGAGATGTGTGCGTGCACATTGACCGGGCCGGTGTCCAGCAAACTGGCATGCAATCATTCTTCGCATCCATGCAGACCCTCCATGAGGAGATGGTCCTGCAACGCGAGAAATATCCCGCCTGGGAGCCGGTGGTCGCAGGCAGGAACGGGAACCACTAAATACCGGCCGTCTTCAGAAGAAGCTGCTCTGCTGATGGTACTGCCGGCCCGAATCGACCCTTTTTTCGCGCTCTTGACAAGGCCCGGCCGTGTCGGCATAATAGCGAACAAAAGGCGAATCATTCAATGGCTTGGCTTTTTCCGCAGATCGGGCCTGGAGAACGGTTGATCGGCATTGCCAAACTGGCGGCAGAAGGCGAAGCCCTGGATGATGGCCACAACGTCGAATACCTGGCACTCGATAACCGCTCCGTTCTCTGCCGCTGCAATTCGCGCCGCGTGCCCTTTGCCTGGACCATCAATCCGTACCGCGGCTGCGAATTTGCCTGCAAATACTGCTACGCGCGCTATACCCATGAATTCATGGAATTACGCAACGGGCTCGATTTTGAACGCCGGATCTTCGTCAAACAGCACACCGCGTGGCTGCTGCGGCAGGAACTCAAAAAGGTCCGCGCCGGAGAAAGCATTGCGATCGGCACGGCGACCGACCCGTATCAGCCCGCCGAACGCAGGTTTGAGACTACGCGTTCGCTTCTGGAAGAGTTTGCGCAGCACCGCGGGCTGAACCTGGGATTGATCACCAAGTCCTGTCTGATTCTGCGCGATGTGGAATTACTGCAGGCCGTTGCCCGGCACAACAAGTTGAGCATTCACGTGACTGTAACTACGGTGAAGACCGGTCTAGCCAGGATTCTGGAACCGCGCGCTCCGCGTCCTGATCTGCGTCTGAACGCCGTGCGCAAACTGACCGAAGCGGGACTCCATGTTGGCGTAAGCTGTTCGCCCGTCCTGCCGGGAATCACCGACTCTCCCGGCGATCTGGAGAAAGTAGTACAAGCTGCCGCTGCAGCAGGCGCCAGGTCGGTGTTCGCCAATTCCCTGTTTCTGAAGCCCTGTTCGGAGAAGATCTTCATGCCGTTTCTCGAAGAGAATTTTCCGCATCTCGCTCCGCTCTACCGGAAGCGTTACGCCGACCGCGCTTTTCTGCCGCTGGAATATCGCCGGCGTATTTCTACTCTGGTGAAAAAGTACGCTGAAAAATACGGCCTCGGCCAGCGGCAGCCGGATGGTTCCACAGACGCCGGGTTGCTGACTCCCGAGCAACAAGGCGCGGAACAACTAGGACTCTTTGCATGACAGAAACGTCATTCCGGCTGATCGAGGGTGCGCTTCAGTTGTCCACAGGCCGCGTAGATGTCGCGGCCTCGGGGACGGCGAATGTAGGCCGGGACACCAGCCTGCATCAGCAGTTTTTGAAATGCCAGCACGTCGGGCGCGGCTGGACTACCGAACGGAATCCCAGGACCGGGATTCAACGCAATCAGGTTCACTTTGCAACGTATGCCGCGCACCAGCTCAATCACCTGGCGCGCATGAGAAACATCATCATTCACTCCCTGGAGCAGGACGTATTCGAACGTAATGCGCTCCCGGTTGCGAAGAGGAAATTCCCGCGCCGCCTGCAGCAGCAGATCCAGGCCCCACTTTCTGGTGATGGGCATGATGCGCGCGCGGACCTCGCTGTTCGGCGCGTTCAGGGAAATTGCCAGCTTGGGACGAACCGGCTCGTTCCCGAAATCGTAGATGCGCGGGACAATGCCCGCCGTGGAAACCGTCATCCTGGACTCCGAGAAGCCGACCCCTTCCACGAGAAGTCTCACGGCTTTCATGAGCGCACCGTAATTCAGAAAAGGCTCACCCATTCCCATGAACACCAGGTTGACGCGCCGGCGCTCGAGATCAACACCCTGGTCCTGAAGCAGGGCCGTGACCTGGCCGACAATTTCTCCGGCACTCAGGTTCCGCTTCACGCCCAGAGCGGCCGTCAGGCAGAATTGGCAGTTCACCGCGCAACCAACCTGACTGGAAACACAGATTGTTGCGCGATCCCAATCGCCGTCGCCCGCGCTGGTGCCGTCACCGGCTTCACCGCCGTCGCCTTCGGGCATCCAGACGGTCTCGACGGTCTCGCCATCCGGCATGGCAATCAGATATCGAATGGTGCCATCGGTCGAACGAAACCGCTTTTCGATGCTGGGCCGGACGATTTGCAAACCTTCTTCTTGAAGGGCTGCGCGGAACTGCCTGGGCAAAGTGGAGATATTCTCCAGATCGCCGACGCGTTGCGAATAAAGAGCCTGAAAGAGCTGCCGGGCCCGGTAATCGGGCTGGCCGTGTTTTTGCACAATCCCGCTAAGCTCTTGAAAATCAAGGCCCAGAAGCCCGGTTTGTTCCGGTTCAGACATACGTTTAACCGCTCTGGGATACGATTTTACCGCTTTGCCCCTTGCTTTCCCGCCAAAACGAGGATTTCCCTTAACTCATTGAAAATGAAAGACATATATTTACCCATGCGACCATCGAGCCTGTGTGAGAATCTAATCAACGGAATAGAGAGAGCAAAAAGGAAGTAAAAACCACAAATGCCAGCGCCAGCCCTGAAACGTCCTTTGAACGAAACACGGAACATCAAGCGTGAGGTCCTTCCCAACGGCCTGATCGTGATCACCGAAGAGATGCCGCACATCCGCTCGATTTCCATTGGTATCTGGATGAAGAGCGGCTCGCGCGATGAGACCGCCGAGCGCAACGGCATTTCCCACTTCACCGAACACATGGTGTTCAAAGGCACCACCAGCCGGACGGCAAAAGATATCGCCCGCGAAGTGGATTCCATCGGCGGCAATATGGACGCTTTCACCAGCAAGGAAACCATATGCTTCAACATCAAAGTCCTGGATGAGCACGCGCCGATTGCCATCGACATTTTGAGCGATCTGGTTCTGAACCCGGTCTTCAATCCCAAGGACATCGCGCGCGAAAAAGGCGTGATCCTGGAAGAGATCAAGATGGATGAAGACAATCCGGATTACCTGGTCCATGAACTGTTTACCCAGAACTTCTGGAAAGACCACGCCCTGGGCAAACCGATTCTGGGCACGAAGGAAACGGTGCGCTCTTTTGACCAGGCAGGTCTTCTGGATTTTTACCGGCAACGGTTCACGCCCAACAACATGATCATTTCCGCCGCCGGAAACCTGAACCATCGCACTTTCGTTGATCTAATCAAGGACCGTTTTGCGGGTTTGAAGCGGGTACCCAACGGGTTCCATCAGCCGGCGCCGGCAATCACGCCGCGCATCATTACGCGGAACAAAAAATCGCTGGAACAGGTGCAGCTTTGCCTGGGAGTCGCTTCCCACCCGATTTCGCACGAAAAAAGATACGTGTCATACGTGCTGAACACGGTCCTGGGCGGCGGCATGAGTTCCCGGCTCTTTCAGAAGATCCGCGAGGACCAGGGACTGGCATACAGCATCTACAGCGACCTGAATCCGTATCGCGACACCGGATGCCTGGCCGTCTATGCGGGAACATCTTTGGAGTCCACGCCCAGCGTGGTGGATTCCGTGCTGGCGGAATTCCGTGAACTCAAAAAAGAAAAGATGCCCGACGACGAGTTGCGCCGCGCCAAAGACCAGCTCAAGGGCAGCCTAATGCTGGGCCTGGAATCCAGCACGTCCCGCATGTCGAACCTCGCGCGCCAGGAAATGTACTTTGGACGCTTCTTCACGTTGGATGAAACCATCGCCCAGATTGAAGAAGTCACGGCGGCAGAAATTGTGGAAATGTCCGAGCAGCTTTTTCAGCCCGACCACGTGGCCATCGCGGTGCTCGGGAATCTGGACGGCCTGAAACTGTCTCGCGAACAGCTGGTCTGCTAACGGACGCTTACCTCTCGGTCACGCTCTCCAGCATCTCAAAAAACGATGGGAAGGAAATGCGCGCGGAATCGGCGCCCTGAATCACTGTTTCACCTTCAGCGCGCAGCGCGGCTACGGCAAAGGCCATGGCGATGCGATGGTCGCCGCTGGAATCAATTTCCGCACCATGCAGTGTTTGCCGCCCGGGAACGCGCAATCCGTCGTCGCGCTCCTCGCATTCCGCGCCCATGGCGCGCAGGTTTCTGGCGACGAGAGCAATCCGGTCGGATTCCTTCACCCGCAGCTCTTTCGCGTCGCGTATCTCGATGCCTTCACGCGTGTATGGCGCAATGGCCGCGAGGACCGGCAACTCGTCAATGAGCGTGACCGACAATCCGCCGGCGATTGTGGTCCCCTTGAGCGCGCCGTACTCGATCTTGACGGTGCCTACAAGTTCTCCGTGATGCTCTTCCAGGTTGATGACGGAAATGCGCGCGCCCATAATCGTCAAGACATCCAGCAAGGACGCGCGTGTGGGATTCAGCAGCAGGTCCTCAATTACCAGGTTCGATTCGGGAAAGATCGCAGCCGCGCACAGAAAGAACGAGGCCGAGGAAATGTCGCCGGGAATCGCGGCCTGAATGGCATGCAGGCTTTGGCCTCCGCGAATCGTGACCCGGTTCTTCGAGCGGGAAAGCTCGGCCCCAAAAGCGCGCAAGGCCTGCTCTGTGTGGTCTCGCGTGCGCTGCGGCTCTTCCACCGTGGTTTCGCCTTCCGCCAGCAGGCCGGCAAACAGGACCGCCGACTTGACCTGCGCGCTGGCGACCGGCATGGTGTACTCGGTCGCGCGCAGCTTCGCGCCACGAATACGCAACGGCGGACGATCGCCCTCGGCCGCGCTGATCTGCGCTCCCATCTGACGCAATGGAACGATGATGCGCGCCATCGGCCGGCGGGTCAGCGAGGCGTCGCCGTGAAGGCCGCATTCGAATTCCTGTCCCGCAAGAAAACCGGAGAGCATGCGCATGGTGGAACCGGAGTTGCCGCAATCCAGGCTTTCCGCAGGTTGTCGCCAGCGAGGCTGTCCCGCGATCTCCAGCGCGCCCTCGGACATCTTGATCTCGCAGCCCAGTTGCCGCAGACAACTCAAGGTGCTGGCGCAATCGGCCCCCGAAGAAAAGTTTGAGAGGCGCGTTGTCCCCTGCGCAATTGCCCCCAGCATGGCATAGCGATGGGAAAGAGACTTGTCGCCCGGCAAACGAATGGCGCCAAGTATGTTTTTTGCGGGCCGAACAATCACCGGCAGGACTTCCGGGAAGCGATGGCAACTCTCGCTTCACAATGCACAGTTATTCGCATACTCATTGATAATAAACCACGGCAAGATGGAAAGACGAAGGCGCGCAGGCGCCCATTGTCCGGGCGGTCGCGCAAACTTGCGGATTCCGATTTCAATAAATCGGGTAAACTGGTTTGTAGTGGTTCGCATGACACCTAATCGGCCCTTTCCCCCATCTTTTCTTCAGGCACTGTTTTGTCTCTTGATTTCGGCGATTGCTCTGGCGCCCGCGCCGGCGCAAGCACCCTTCCGTGTTTTGGACCCGGTCAGCCGGAGCGGCTTTGACCATTTCTACAGCCTGGAATACGACCAGGCGATCCAGGACTTCCAGAAAGGTCTGAAAGACGATCCGAATGATCCCAACAAGGTGAACTATCTTCTGGAGGCCGTGCTGTTCCGCGAATTGTACAGATGCAACGCGCTGGATACGCGCATGTACACGCACCAGCGGTTCATCAACGCCAAACAAGTGGTGATTGATGCCGCGGTCAAGAAGCAGATCAAAGACCTGACCAACCGCGCGATCGGCATCGCGGACCAGCGTCTTAAGGCCAATCCTGAAGACTTCCAGGCGACTTACTCTCGCGGCGTTACCGAAGGCCTGCACGCGACATATCTCGCGGTGGCGGAGAAAGCCTGGTGGTCGGCCCTGCGCAACGCCCTGGCGGCGCGGCACGATCACGAACAGGTGCTCAAGCTGCAGCCCGGCTTTGTAGACGCCAAGACCATCGTGGGCGCGCACAACTACGTGGTCGGAAGCCTGCCTCTGCCGGTGAAAGTCATGGCCGGCATTACCGGCATTCGCGGCGATAAAGAAAAAGGCCTGCAATATCTCGCGGAAGCGGCCAAGGCCGGAGGCGAATCCAGCGCCGACGCCCGGTCCGCTCTGGGGCTCTTTCTGCGCCGCGAAGGAAGATTTCAGGAAGCCCTGGACAACCTGCAAGCCCTCCAGCACGATCATCCGCGCAACTTTCTCTTCGCGCTGGAAGAAGGCCATCTGTTGATGGACTCCGGCAAGCATGCTGAAGCGACGACGGCATATCGCAAAGTGCTGGCCGGTTGTAAGGCGGGCCAGTATCCCAATGCGCACGTTGCCATGGCGCAGTTCGGACTGGGTGAGGCACTTCGCAGTCAGGGACAATACGCCGAAGCGCTGCAAGCGTATGACGCGGCCAGCGCAGCCGGCAATAATGACAAGGACCTTCGCCAGCGCGCGCTGTTAAGCGCCGGCGAGACAGCCGATCTTCTCGCCCGGCGGGATGAAGCCGTAAACAAATACCAGGCCGCAATTGCCGTGGATTCCTCCACCGAGGAAGCCGGCCAGGCCCGCAAGTATGTAAACAAGCCGTATCGCAATCCTTGAGACATGGGAACCAATGGTGGTGTAAATTCGTATTGAGTATTGAGGAGATACAACCATGTACTGCAACTATTGCGGCAAGGTCATACAGGACGATGCCCAGCTTTGCGCGTACTGTGGCAAGCGCGTGGCAGGCGTCGAGGCCCGCAAACGGCTGGTACGTCCGCGTCAGGACAGAAAAATTGCCGGCGTCTGCCTCGGGGTCGCCGAGTATTTTGATCTCGACGTAACTCTGGTGCGGATCGCGTGGCTGCTCTGCTCGCTGTTCGGATTAGCTGGAGCCATCGCGTATACGGTCTGCTGGATCGTGATGCCGGAAGAACCGCTTCTGCTCACCGCGCCCGCGGCGCCGCAGAACGGTACTTTACAACGACAGTAAGAGCGTTCCAGCGGGCCGCCTTCCGGTGGATCTGGGCTTCGCCGCGTCAGGCTTGGGCTTTTGCAGCACGATATCGTGCCGCGCAGAGCATTCCGCGGAGGGGCTATACGTGGCCTCCCCTGTCAGCTGGTCCTTGGTGGCCTGGAACACTGCCGGCGGGTTGTGCAGTTTTGCCGGAAGTCCGATGAACTTCGCTTTGCCGTCATGATTCGTATAGACGCTCAGGTCCAGCTTATGGAACCCGCCGAATCCATAGGTGAGATGGACATGGACGAGTGCGGAGAAAACCGGCTTTCCGCCATCATCCAGCACTGTGAGTTCCACTGAACACGGTCCGGCTCCACCGTCCATCACGTAGGGATCGGGAGTCGTCGGAACGTCCTTGGCCTGTGAAGTCTCCTGCGGTTTGGACGCATCCTGCGATCGGACTGCACACGCGGACGCCAAGAACAGCAATCCCAGGAAAATATAGCGAAACGCAAGTCTGCGTTGAGTGCTCATGGTCCTTGTTTATTATACGACTGCAAACTCACTCGTGTCGCAGGGCCACGATCGGGTCCACGCGGGTAGCGCGGCCGCCTACCAACTGCTATACGCCGTTCCATCGGTGCTCATAAGACTGGAATTGCTGTGGACATCGTCAATTCCCGTCTGGGTTTGATCAATGGCCGTGTTCACATCTTCCTGCACGACCTGCCAGTCCGCTGCGCCGGTCATCGGGTCTTTGGGAATGACCTTAAGGTATCCGGCGGCAACCACGTCGTCGAGCGACTGCGGGGCGCGGGTCTTGTCCTGAGTGAATTGTTCAATGGCCTGGCGCAAGGTGAACAGGTCTTCCTTCAGGACGGCTTCCCTGGCGTGGAGCACATGGGTCTTATAGATGGGGATAGCGATACCCACAAGAATGGAGATCATGGCAATGACGATGATCATCTCAATCAGCGTAAAGCCGCGCTGCGTATTGTCAGATCGTGCTCTCGTGGCCATTACCAATCCTTGTACTTTGTTCCGTCGAGGCCCGTGCCTTCCGACTTGGAGTGGACATCAAAGACGTTCTGTTCGCCCCACGAGTCGGACTTGGGATCGTCCTGCTCGGAGCGCAGTCCCCATTCCGCTTTGCCGGTCATCGGGTCGATTGGGATGCGGCGCAAGAAGCGGACTTTCTTGCCCTGGACATCCACGCCCTTCACCAGGGTTTCCAGGTCTTCGGGATAGCCATCCGTTCCCAGCTTTTGCGTGAAGGCGTTGTTGTCCGCGGCGGCCTTGTAGCGATCAATGGCGGAGCGCATCTCCCAGAGGTCGCGGCGCAACTCAGTTTCTTTCTGCCGCTTCGTGGCGTAGCGGGCCACCGGAACCGCCGCTCCCATCAGAATCAAAAGGATGCTGATGGCGATGATCAGTTCCAGTAAAGTAACGCCGCGCTGTGGCCGGTACCGCATACTTGTGAGGGCCTCCGCTAATTCACCGTCACGGCCGCCTGCGAACCTAAAGCGCGAATAGGCTGGTTCTGGCTGTTGCGCGCACCGGGAATAGTGATGGAAACCACACCGGAGCCCTTGGTCTTGGCCAAAAACACCACCTTAAATACCGTGCCGTCGCCGGAAACTCCGGACGCCCCGGGAAGCCGTTGCGCCGTGACCTGCAGCGTGCCGCTGGTGGCATCATTGCGGTGGACCGGACGCGGCACTGCCTGGCCGTCTTTGGACAAAAAGTCGCCATTGGTGACGTCCACAAACTGCAGCACCTTGGGATCGTATGTAATCTGCAGCGGAACGGCATACACGTCACGCCCGTTGGCCAGTGACACATTCACGGTAAAGTTGCTTCCCTGTGCCGGAGTAAGCTGCGCGGGATCCAGTCGGAATGTCAATGTGTCGCTGCCGGCGCCGGAAGCAGCCGGATTGCTTCCAATCGTTGGACCCGGTTGCGGAGCAACCTGCTGCGTGACCCGGACCGGAGCCACAGCTGGAGCAGAGGCTTCCTGGTCATTCTCTACCCGCGCGGGCCGCGAAGCTTCCGCGCGCATTTCGATGTTCCCCTGGGTCCCAATGTCAATCGGGCGGCGGTTCGCGTCGTTAAACTCCTGTCCGCGAACGATATGTGGCACCATCAGAAAAACCAGTTCGTCGGACGTCTTTTTCTTCTGCGTCTGGGAGAAGAAATACTTCAGGATCGGGATGGATCCCAGGATCGGCGTGCCGCTGACGGTCTTGCTTTCCGATTCCTCCAGAATTCCGCCCAGCAGGTTCGCCTCTCCGTCCCTGAGGCGGATGGTCTGCTCGACCTTGTCGAGGCCGATAATCGGCTGGCTGATTCCGCCAATGGGGTCCGAGGGGCCCTGGTTGCTGGAGACTTCCAGCGAAATCTTGAGAGTCACCTCACCATCGGGATGCACGTGCGGCGTAATCTCCAGGATCACGCCCACATCCAGGTAGGTGAATTGCGTGTTCACACCCAGGCTTGCGCCTCCGGTGACGCCCAGCGGCGTTCCAAACGAACCGGTTGCGATTGGGATCTTGGTGGCAATTCTCAGGCTGCCCTTCTCATTGTCGGTGGACCGGAGCCGCGGACTCTGGAGGACCCTGGAGTCGGCATCCGCCAGCAGCAATTGAGCTTTAACAGAGTCAACAGTTACCGAGAAGTTGCCTTCTCCAAGGTGTTCCAGGTTTTTAAAGGTAAGCCCCGAGGCACTGGTGGTAGCAGTGCTGCCGGTGCCGCTGGTGGTGGTGCCGGTACCCTGCAAGGTCACTGAGGCGTTCTGCGGGGGAATAATCCCATAGTTGCGGCTCTTGCTGCGATTGACCAGGGCCACAACGATGTCCACCACCACTTCAGGCTTGGCCTTGTCGAGATCGTCAATGATCTTCTGCGCCAGGGCAATCTGGTCCGGCGTGCCTTTCATGATGATCGCGTTCTGCGACGGGATATGCTGGATTTTCTGTTGCTCCGTCATTTGGCGGATGGCCTGGACTATGTCCGTGAGATCGGTGTTGGCCGTACTGCCGCCGCCGTTCCCCAGATAGAACGTCTTGATCACGGTCTGCTCAAGGTCTTTGCGCTTTTGCTGGGTATCTTGCGCGACAAAAATCGTATTGGGCGTGACCGGACGCCAGAAGGTGTGCGACTCCAGCGCCACGATGTCCAGGGCGTCGCGCAGCGAGACATGCTGGAGGTCGACGGTAATGCGTTTCGATTGCGACTGGTAGTCCGCATCGAACAACACGTTGATCCCGTTTGTAGACAGCTTTCCCAGGGTCTCATACACGACTTTGGAGTCCGTGTCAGTCATCTTCACCGTGATGGGAACATCGGAAAGCTGCTCGAGTTCCACCGGACCGCGGGCCCGCTGCACGCGCTGGCGCAAGAGGTCTTCCGCTGTGGGCACCCGGGGCGGCGCCGGCGTCTGGCTCTCGCTGGAAGGCGACGCCTGGTTCTGCATCATCTGCCGCGTGCGGCGGATTTCCTGCAGGGCAAGATCGTTGCTGGGGTCGATTTCTGCAGCGCGTTGGAAAAGCTCAAGGGCTTCCTGCAGTTTGCCCAGTTCGCGCAGCTTCTGCCCCCGCCGGACTTTGGACGCGGCGGCCAGAAAACGCGTTCGTTCGTAGGGGACCCGATAGTTCAGGTTCTTGGGCTCTTTGTCGTAAGCCGCTTTATAAAGGTCGTAGGCGGTCTCATAGTCCTGGCGCGAGTCGGCGTCCAGGGCCTTTTTATAGAGCGACTTGGCGGACTCGGCGGCCGCCGCAACTGACAAAGTTATAAGAATTACAGCGAGCGCGCTTCTTAGGGTCCTCATAAACTCCTAATGGAACCGCTCAGACCTGAAGGTGGGGGGCAATCTGCGCCCTCCAGTTAGCGGCGAAAGATGTCAGAAACCGCGATTATACACTGCCAACCTGCACTTCCTACGATAGAACGTCCTTAGGCGGATCTTTTGCGCTGTGTTAGCATAAAAAGTTTGCGGACGCCTCCAAGTGCTGCCATGGCCCGCCAGACCGCCCATCAAATTACGCCGAACAAGCCCAGGAACGTCAAGCGCGACCCCGTGGCTTCCGGCGAACGCGACGCCGCGGTCAACCGCTCGGCCGGCCACAATTATTTCCTTGAAGACAGGCTGGAGACCGGCGTTGTACTGACCGGGTCGGAAGTTAAGTCCGTCCGGTCGGGACGCGCCAATTTGAAAGATGCATACGCCCTGGTAAAGGATGGCGAACTCTGGCTGCTCAATGCCCACATCGGGGCCTACGAGCACGGCGGATATGCGAACCACGCGCCCGTACGCACCCGGAAACTCCTGGTCCATAAGGAACAATTGCGAAAGCTCCTGGGCAAATCCCAGCAGCACGGTTACACCCTGATTCCGACCCGAATGTACTTCAAAAACGGCAAACTGAAATGCGAAGTTGCCCTGGCCAAAGGCAAACAGACGTGGGACAAACGGGAGACGGAGCGGCGGCGCACGGCGGAAAAAGAAACCCGCGAAGCGATACGGGCCCGGAAACGATAATTTTTCAGCAAGAAAGCAAGAAAGAGAGAGAACCCCAAAAATGGATATCAAGCTGGTTGCAGGCAGTCCGTCCGCCGTTGACACCGAGTGCCTCGTGGTCGTCGCCCTCGACCACGGCGAAAAGCAGCAGAACGCACCTAAGCTCTCCTTCCCCAAGTCCCCTATCAACGACGAGACGATGGAAAAGGCCCTGGCGGAACTGCTGGCCAGCGGAGAAATCACGGGTAAAGCGCTCGAAACGGTCCTGCTGCACCGGCCCGCTGGACTC
>DATMPO010000056.1:0-7888 GCA_035567035.1 Verrucomicrobiia bacterium
GGGGCCGTGCGGCTGCAGGGATTGGCATCATCCCCCACGCCGGAGACCCATGTGCGGGTCGCCTGCGCACTCATGATTGTCGTTCCCAGTACGACAATCGCCAACAATTTCATCGATTCAACAATTTTCATTTTTCTCTCCATGTCTCTTTTTGTCTCTTTTTTTTCACATGATTCAAAAGGGATGCCCGCATTCAGGAACATGGTGGCGAAGCGCCACCGTGACCGCCAAAGGGGGTGGCGGTCGATTCCCGAATGATTAGTGAACCTGGTCCACGAACTGTATCACCGTTTCCTGAAGTTTCTCAAAAAAACTTCATTCAATCTTCCCCATTGCCGGCAACCTGGTGCCGCGTCTTGTCGCAGAACAAAACGGCGAGCGCGTCAAAAGCCTTTCAAAATCTCAATTAACATCAGCGGCCTGTCTTCCAACAGCCAATCACTACTTAATGACCTCCAGGCTCCCCTCGCGGTTCACGCCCACGATCGCCGTCGTATTGGGATCGGTACTGGCGACGGCAACGCCGAAGATGGTCCCACTCACGTTGGCGGTGCTGTTGTCCGACTTCTGGCGAATGTGGGTCGTGGTATCGCCGTTGGTGATGATCTCATTGAAATCGATGACCCTTGTTCTCTGGATGCCGTTCTCCCGGAATTCCAGCTGGATCAGGCCGGTCGTTACCGGCACACAGGTTTCAGTGAAGGTACTGAAGTCCACGGTGCAACTCTGGCTGAACGAGGTAGCTGGGTCGAGCGTGCTGGTATCCAGGTTCAGGACCAGGTCCTGGGTTGTCGTTCCGGTAAACGCACTGGGTGGAATGGCCCCGAAAATCTCGGTGAAAGTTTCGCTGTTGAAGTCGGAAGCTACGGTCAGCTGGATGTAGCTTATCGTCGCGCTCGCGGCACTGCCGGTGTTGGAGGTGCGCGACACCGTCAAGCTGGTGCTGTGAAGGCCATCTGGAGACTGGGAAAAGCTGGCGAACTCCCCGGCGTGTCTGAAAAATACGCGCGTGGTCTGGGCCGCCATGGCCAGTGGCAAAAACAACAGGATACCTACGAGTAGTGATTTCATGATCCTTCTCCTTGCTCCCACACGGGAGCGTCAATTTAGGCTAAGGGGGGAGGCCTGGAATTCTGCTGTAAACGGGAGGACTGTGCGCAGCATTCTGCACTATCAGCCCCAAAGTTGCAAGAAGTATTTTCGTCCCGGATAGATTGCTGGCATACGCTGGGTTTCCGCTTAATGCACGCGTCTGCAACCGTGATTCGCTATCATTTCTGTGTCCGCCAAGGCGTAGCACCTGCCTTTTATTAGGTGGTATCTTACAAGCGCCGCATTTTCTTTCTTCCACGGTTTTTCCCTACGTCAGATCCGTCTCCACGGCATAGCCAGACCGTATGGGACGGCCCGTCGAGAATTCCGGGCTCCAAGGGCCGAATGTACTCTAAAAGATGCAGCCAGGGGTGATAGTAGGCTCTTCGTGCGCCGGATGGAGAGTAATCCAACACCGCGCAAGGCTCCCTAAGACGGCAGCAGCTTTTCAAAAAGCTGTTGCCACAGAGATAATGTCCGCTCGGTGCTGAAACGCACGCGCACCTCCGGCGCGCGTGCGGCTAATCTCTGCCGCTCCCGCGCATCACTCATAAGACGACCCAGCGCCGCAGCCAGCCCATCGATGTCCTCCGGTGGAACAAGCAGACCATCCACACCGTGGCGAATAATGTCGCGAGGGCCAGACGGACAGTCGAAGCTCACTACCGGTAAGCCACAAGCCATGGCTTCAGCCAAGGCAAGCCCAAAACCTTCGAATCGAGAGGAGAATACGAACATGTCAGCCGCATAGAGGTAGGGGAACGGGTCTTCGACGGCGCCAAGCAGCTTAACCCGTCCTTCCAGTTCGAGAGCCTCTATTTGACCTTGCAGTTCGCTTTTCAGCGGACCTTCACCCAAAATGGTAAGTGACCAAAGCGGATGGTGATCGGCAATCTGTGCGAACGCATTCAGGAGAAGATCGAAGCCCTTTTGATGAACCAACCGCCCCATGGCAAGGAGCGTTGGGCGCTCCTGTTCTCGATCGCGCCGAACGGGGCCGGGCGGCACGGCAAAAGGATTAGGGATGGTGCAACCCTGGACCCTGGTCATTGCCTGGAACCGGGCCAGCGACGCGCTGACAGGACAAACCAGAGCGTTGGCAAGGGGATACACCAAACGCCGGAGCAAATGCCATGTGCGTCCGATGTCATGCAGGGCAGGATCAGTCTGTTCCATGATGATCACGGGGACTCTCAGCCAGCGAGTCGCCAGGAGAACCAGAACGTTCGTAGCGTCGACTGCGCTGATCACCATATCGGGCCGGGATTCGCGGACCGCGCGACGCAATGTGCGGATTCTTCCGAGATTCCGGTACAAGCCCTGAAGGAAATGACTCGATGTTGCACGCAAACCCAGACATCGACGCTTCACTCGGGGATGTAAGGGATAGCTGTGCCCTTCTCCGTGATCGAATGTCAGAACGGTAACCTCGTTTCCCTGCTCGGCCCAGCCACTTGCCAGCAAGCTGACAACCCGCTCTGCTCCGCCACCCCAAAGAGACGAAATAACCAGAGTCATTCGCATGAATCTTCGCAATCTGCGTCCGCTAAAGCACAGGACCTACCTTTTCTTAGCCAGGATCTTACAAGGTCGCATTTTCTCCTCTTCTGCGGTTCTCTTACGTCAGATCCGGCTCTCCCAGCCAAGGCCAGCCCAAAGTCTTCGAATCGAGAGGAGAATACGAACATGTCAGCCGCATAGAGGTGGGGGAACGGGTCTTCGACGGCGCTAGTACGTCAGGTCGCCGTCATCGGAAGGGCAGAGTGTCCCCGGAAACAAAACAGCGCTAAAAAACCGGTTTTGTTGCCTGTTCGAACTCTTATTCTTGTCGTAAAGTGGCCCTGAGGCTTAGAGCAGTCGGCAAATTGGCCGGGAAGAAGCCGAAAGGAAGCAGTCATCACTCAGCAATAAGGCAGAGGCTGGCCTGAACCGCGATATTAGAACCGTTCGAAAACCGGCCCCGCCCAGGCGGATTGCCGTGAAGATATTTGACAACATACGCGAGGAAGCGCTCAGCGCTCAGCACTCAGCTGAACCACAGCCGCCCTCGGCCATGGGTCTTTCCGGCGATACCCCCCCGGTTTCCAAATTGTCGTTGCTCCCCTGTTCTTTCCCTGATACCTGCCTGTTCCTTCCCTGTTCCTAATCAGCGGGGAAGTCGCGAAAGGCCCATGGAATCGAGGTTTTGCTGCTTAAGGAGACCGAAAGTACGAAATCTCCCCTGTATTTTTCCCTGTTAGCAGGGAGGACCCCGCCGCTGGGCGCTGCCGGGCACTTAGCGATCACCGCCACTGACCCGGCTCTCCGACACGGCGAAGGTTTCTTCTCTGCGCAGGTAGTGACGGTCAAAGTACTTCTGGTATTCGCCGCTACGGGTTTCTTCGAGCCACGCGGTATTTTCCTGATACCAGCGAATCGTTTCCGCCAGGCCTTCGGCAAACGCGCGCATCGGCTGCCAGCCCAGGGCGGTTGCCAGCTTGCCGCAGTCCAGGGCGTATCGCCGGTCGTGGGCCAGGCGGTCGCTGACGAACTTCAGTAAAGTCTCCGGGCAGCCAAGAGTCTGCAACACGGTACGGACCACCACAATGTTTTCGAGTTCGCAGCCGCCGCCAATGTTGTAGACCTCGCCGTCCGTCCCCTGGCGCAAGATTAAATCCAGCGCCCGGCAATGGTCGGAGACGTGGATCCAGTCACGCACGTTCCGCCCGTCACCGTAGACCGGCAAAGGCTGGCTGGCCAGGGCCTGTGAAATCATCAAGGGAATAAACTTTTCCGGGAACTGGAACGGACCATAGTTATTGGTGCAGCGGGTAATGATGGCGGGGAAGCGGTACGTCCGGACCGCAGACTGCACCAGGAGATCGGACGCTGCCTTGCTTGCCGCGTATGGGCTGGTCGGCAACAGCGGAGAGGATTCGGTGGACTTTCCTTCCGGGCCGAGACTGCCGTAGACTTCGTCGGTACTGACGTGGATGAACCGGCCAACGCGGCCGCGGCAGGCTTCCACCAGACGCCACGTGCCTTCGACGTTGGTGCGCATGAACGGGGACGCGTCTTCGATGCTGCGGTCCACGTGGCTTTCAGCCGCAAAGTGGACCACGGCATCGCAGTCTTTCACTACATCTGCGATCCCGGGATCGCTAATATCCATGCGGACGAATCGGGTCCGTCCGTTCTGCAAGACGCCTTCCAGGTTCCGCAGGTTGCCCGCGTAGGTCAGCTTGTCCACTACAACGATCTGGTCGGAGGGATGCTCCCGCAGCACGTGGTGGACATAATTCGACCCAATGAACCCAGCCCCGCCGGTCACGACGATCTTCATGCCCGCTGCCCCTGCTCTGCCGTTAGCGCTGAGTTGTCGCTGCCGCGCGTTTTTTCGCGCGCCCGGTTTTCTCGCACCAGGCTGCTGGCCCGCCACAGCGATTCAAACGTGCCCGCGTCCGTCCACCAGCCTTCCAGGATTTCATGCGTGAGATGGCCCTCGGCCAGATACGAGTTGTTCACGTCGGTAATCTCGTACTCCTTGCGGCCGGAAGGCTTCAGCGTACGGATGCGGTCGAACACACTTGCATCGTAAAAATAGACGCCGATAACGGCGTACTCCGAACGTGGCGTTTTGGGCTTTTCCTCAATGCGGACGATCCGCCCGTTCTCGAACACCGGGACTCCGAACCGCTCCGGATCAGGCACTTCTTTCAACAGGACTTTGGCCCCTTGCTCCTGCTTGTCAAATCTCTGCTTTGCCTGAAGGATGCTTCCCTCCACAATATTGTCTCCCAGGACCACGCAAACTTTGTCTCCGCGGACGAAAGGCTCCGCCAGGCGCAACGCGTCCGCGATCCCGCCCTCGCCTTCCTGATAGGCAAAATTGATCTGGTGAAGCCCAAAGTCGTTGCCGTTACGCAGCAGGCGCAGGAAGTCGCCTGCGCTGTGGCCTCCAGTAACGATCAGTATCTCCTCAATGCCCGCATCCACCAGCGTTTGCAGCGGATAGTAGATCATTGGCTTGTCGTAGACCGGCAACAGATGCTTGTTGGTCACCCGGGTCAGCGGAAGGAGCCGCGATCCGGTGCCGCCGGCCAGAATCACACCTTTCATTCGAGTCTCCTTCGTTTTGTTTGCACGCGTTTTAGTCGCACGTAGTCCCTCTTGGAGTAAGTTCCTGCCCGTCCGCTGCTCGGCTTCGCTCGCGAAGGTAATCACCAAGCGCTTCTTTCCAGTGTCGGGGATGCACACTAAATGCAGTCAAACTGGCGCCGGACAATACGGAGCGTCCTGGACGCCGGGCTGGGCGTGGAAAATCCTCCGAGCTGACGGGACTGACGGAGACGCCTGTCACGCCTGCCGCCCGCAATGTCTCGCACGCAAATTCATACCAGTTGCATTGGCCGGCATTCGTGGCGTGGATGGTGCCGCGCGCTCCGGCCCGAACCAGTTTGGCGATGATCTTCGCCAGGTCACGGTTAAACGTCGGACAGCCGGTCTGGTCAGCAACCACCGTAAGGTTCTTACGGGTCTGCGCCAGTTCAAGAATAGTGTTCGGGAAACATCTGCCCGTGGCTCCAAAGAGCCATGAAGTTCTGAGAATGCATGCCTCGGGAATAATCCTGCGAATGCCATCCTCTGCCTGGGCTTTGGAGTGTCCGTAGACGTTCAAGGGAGCAACGGCATCTTCAGGTTCGTAAGGTCCGTTCTTGCACCCGTCGAAGACGTAGTCCGTGCTAAGAAACAGCAATTTAGATCCCGACTCCTGTGCGGACCTCGCCACGTGGATCGCGCCGGCGCAGTTCACCTGGTGCGCACGTTCAGGATCTTTCTCGCAGCCATCCACGTCTGTGTAGGCCGCAGTGAGCACGGTCCAGTCGGGGCGAAGTTTGGTAAAGAGCTGTTCCACCTGGTCTTGATCGCGGATGTCGGCATCGCCGGGGCCTGCTCCCGTGATATGGTCGCCGACCCATTGGTCCGCATACAACAAGGCCCGGCCCAATAGCCCCGCCGCGCCGATAACTAAGACTTGCATCCGTTGTCTACTTGTGCTGAATTTCCCAATCGTACGCAATCTCCGGATGGTCGTAAGCCAGCCGGCCTTCATCTTCCGGGTTGTAGTGGCGGTCGGTCAGATAGACCAGTTGCGCCGGCCCGGTACCCAGGACCTTGTAGCCGTGGCCCACGCCGGGCGGAATTAATATCTCCCACACTCGGTGGACACCGATGTACACGGTATTGGTCCGTCCAAAGGTCTTGGAATTCCGCCGCAGATCGTACAAGAAGACCTGCAGCGTTCCAGACACGGGGGCCCACAGGTCGGTCTGCTCGTAATGATAATGGATCGCCTTGATCGTCCCGGGATAAGTCAGCGTCATCGAAACCTGGACCTGACGGCGACCATCGGCAATCATTCGAGCCGCGATGCCGCCTGACCCCAGCCTGGCCAGTTCAGCAAAAAAGCCTCTGTCATCGGGATGGACTTGGACCGGCTCGATCATCACATCTGCTATCAAGTCCGGGGAATCCGGGCGCGTGATGATCTTGCCCAGCCCTTTCGCCTGCCCGGGCTTGATCGCGAGTTCCAGGCCGTGGCGTACGCCGACCACCGTTACGCCGCCCGCCGGGACAGCTTTATTGGCTTCCAGGTGTTTTTTCGTCATTCAGTTTCTTCCGGGATGGAACGCGGGAACAACGTCGGCGACGTCCACATCAACGCAGATGGAACGCTGGATGAGATCCAGGGAAAGCACAACACGAAACTGACCCTTGCGCCGCAACAGAATGCCGGCCAGTCCCTCGAGCGGCCCGCGAACAATCTGGACGCGCCGGCCAGCCGCGAGAAAGGGATGCGGCTCCGCACGCAGAGACCCGCTCAGTCCATTGCGCAGCTTTTCCAAATCTTCTTCCGGCAGCTCCGCAGGATGTCCGTTGGATCCAACGAGCCGCACCACACCGGGGGCCTCCAGCACGCGCAGCCGTTCTTCGAGCAGAATGCGCACAAAAAGATACCCAGGAAAGAGCGGCAAGCTTAGCCTGACGCGTCGATCTTTCCGCCTGCTGACAGTTTCATACTGCGGGAGAAAGAACTCAACGGCTCGTCCAGCAAGATGTTCCGCCACACGCTTCTCGTGCCGGGGACAGGTGTATATCGCATACCAATGCGGCGCATATGGAGTTGGCCCTGCAGGCATGGTAAGCATCGCTAGAGGATTCCCTTTCGCTGCCAGTATACAGCTTCGCCCCGTCACTTACAGGGACCATTGTGACCTAACCCTTGATTCTTCCATCACTTACGCGACATTCTAGTGCCAAGGCGGACTTTGCCTTTGCCTTCTTACCGGCTGCCCATGATCTTTGGCGTGCCCACTCTCCTGCGAACGAGCAGAGCTTAAGCGTCTCAATTAAGCGTTTCACAAGAATACCTAATATCCGTGGCCCGCAGCTAGGCCTGAGTCGTTCAGGACTGCGGGCCTCCCCGGAGATAAGACCGGAAGAGTTGGAGCCGCGTGGCAAACTGCGGGTCCTCTTTTGCCTGGTCCATGGCTTCCATAAAGAACACGATTAAGATGGCAAGCAACAGTGCCAGAATTGTGACCGCTATCATGATGAGACCGCGGTGAGGTCCGGACTTCTCTTCCGGCGGCGTGGCTTTGTCCAGTTGTTGTACCAGAAGAGCATCTTTGGCTTCATCAATTTTTGCCGCTTCAAACTGCCTGGCTAGCAGCTCAAAGAGCGCTTCGCGATACTTCACTTCGCGGAACTTGCGAACATACTCCAAACCAACTGTCGGCACTTTCTCAATCGGCAC
>DATMPO010000057.1:0-7281 GCA_035567035.1 Verrucomicrobiia bacterium
GCCGGCGGTTCCGTGCCGTCGCTTACCCACTGGTCCATGTCGGTGATCAGGGCGCGCCAGAACCAGCGAATCGGGTTGGGATTGTGCCGCTGCTGGGCGGTGGAGTCGGGATTTCCGGCCGTTGCTTTCAGCGGCGGGAAGACGGCGGAGAAATGTTGCAGGCCCGCGAAGAAATAGACGCGTGTGTTGCCGGCGATGGGGGCGTCCTGCAGGCCGTCCGGCGAGACGTGAATCAGCGCGGCGGAGCGGCCCCAGTATTCGTACGACGTGTTGGTATAGAAAATCCTGGGCGCGGTATGGGACGCGGTTGCCGCGTCGAGCAGCCCCGCGGTTGCGCCGGTTTCGGGGTCGGTCTCCGGCAGGTCGGTGAAGGGAAACAGGTCCGTGGGATAGGAAATGCTGGACATCGGTTGCGCGTCGCGCGAGGGCTGCGCGAAACGGTGATTGAAGCTGCCGCGTCCCGCGCCGGCCACGTGGGCGATCACGCCGTCCATGACCTGGCGGCCCTGCTCGTCGGCGTTGAAGTCCTGATAGAGGAAGTGGCGCAGATAGCGTCCGCTTTGCGAAATACCCACGGCGTAGACATGGCGCACCGGCGCGGTGGCCTGCGGATCATATTTAAGGTAGGAGAGAAAATCGCGCACCGCGGCCAGTCCCAGTCCGGACACCGCCGGGTCTTTCGCGGTGTAGACGACTTCATAGATTTTGCCCGGAACGAAACCGCTGTTGAGATGAATGAAATGAGGGTCGGCGGTGAGCTGTCCGTTGACGTCGCGGGCAAAACTCCATTCCGCGCGCGGGATGGTTTGCCGCGCTGACTCCGGCGCGTCGCGCACGGTAAGGACGTTTTGCGCGCTGGTGGGATCGTCAACGGGATAGCTCTTGCCGCCGTCGGGGCCCAGAAGAATATGGCCCAGCGGCATGTCGTAACGCTTTTCCGACGGCGTGAAGTCGGAGCGCACCAGGCCCTGAAGAGCGCCGGCGGCGTCTTTGGCTGTCGGCGCGCGAAGGCCGACGTTCTGGTTTCTGTCGGAGACATCGAACTGCCAGCCCAGCCAGGCCACGGTGTATCCCTGGCGAAGGAGAAAGCCGTCGCCAAATTCAGTGGCGGAGCCGGGAGCGCCGCCATCGTCGACAATCCGCAGAATACCCTTGCCGCCGCGGTTTGAGACTTCAAACAACACCGCACCGTTTCCTTTGGCCATGTCTTTGGGCTTCAGAAGATAAAGGTCGGCGGAAAATTCGACTTCGCCTTCGGCGTCACGAACGGCTTTGTCCAGGTCAACAATCTGCCGGTTGTGGACATTCGCGGGGTTTACCTTGAAGTAAACCCGTCCCTGGATCTTCTCATAGGGGCCGGCCAGGCCGAACGGCTTGCCGCCGTTGACCTCGGAACGCGAGATGACTTCCACGCGCACCACGCGCGCCGCGGCGGTTTGAATCAGACCAGCGGCCACCAGAACCATCACTATCTTCATACGAAAAAAAGACATCCGACCCTCCGATACGACTGGCCATTGTACGCGCACGGTGTCTGCCCGCGGGGTTGATGTCAAGGCGGATTACCCTTCCGGGTGGCGCGTTATCCCCCACATAATCCCCAAAGTTTTAGCTCTACAATCGTTGCATGGACCACCATATAGTAGCGGCCGTCAGCATTGCGGGTACGTGTCTTGATGTGCTGGGCAGTCTCTATCTTGCGTATGACTTGCTGGGTGGCCAGCATGGCCCATTGCGACTGATTACCAGGGCAGTCACGTACTCTCTGGTGTTCGGAATCGGCTACGGTCTTGGCCTCGGCCTCATCTTTGGCGTCTTCGCCGGGGTTGCAACCGGCATCACGCTTTCGATTGAGTTCAATCGTGCGGCGCGCGGATTGGACCACTATTCGCTGCCTTGGGAAGCATTGTTCAGCGCCATACGTGCGTTTGCTTTCGGAGCTGGACTGTACAGGAGTCTGGGCCTGGCGTTCGCCGTCACATTTGCCGTTCTCGTCACACTGGGCCAGGTGTTCGCGTATTCCCGCGGCATGCGTCCCGCGATGGAATACATAGCCTCTCGCCAGGCGCGCCTTACCCGCCGTCAGTTTTGGGGGACGGTCGTGCGGACCATCGGCTACATTGTCACAGCGCTTATCTGCAGCGCTCTGGTGCGTCGAGTGGACCACGCGTGGTCATTTGCTATCCGGGTAGGGCTGGTGACCGGCCTGGTCACGGGCTTCGGAGCGACAATCAACCCTTTCATTGAGTACTACGCCGACAACCTTCCGGAGCGACGGCTCGGGGCCTTCGGTATCGGACTCATCCTTTGCGGCTTTACTCTGCAGTCCTTGCAGTATTGGCTGGCACTATTCGATGTGCGCCCGACGTAAGCAGCAACCCAGGCAGCAACCCAATTCGAAAGGAAAAACCATAGTGAACTGGTATGACTACATCGCTTGTTTCTTCGCAGGAATGTTTCTCGCTAACGGCGTGCCTCATTTCGTGCATGGCATTTCCGGTGACCGTTTCCCGACTCCATTCGCCCACCCTCGGGGAAAGGGACTGTCATCACCAACGGTGAACGTTGTCTGGGCACTGTTCAATCTGGTAGCCGGTACCATTCTGTTTCGGGTGGGAAAGGTTTCGAGCGGAGACAACTCAGCGCTTGTTGTTTTCCTCGCCGGCATCGCTGCGTTGAGCACGATGTTGAGCGTGCGATTTGCAAAGAAACACGCCAACTAGCCGCCGGAGCGAAACCGACGCGGTCCATGCGGTCTGCGTTCTGCGATCATTGATCATTGACGGATGATCGAAACCTGGCAGCCATCGTTATTTCTCCGGAAGCTTGTCTTCGAGTTCATTGGCCAGCTTGTGTACGTCGGTCGTTTTACTGAATGACTGGACCTCTTGCTTCGAGGAGTCTACGTTCACGCCCATGTGCTGGCAGAGTTTCTGCAACATCTGAAGGATGGTGGTCAGTTCCTGTTCCGAAAGCATGCCGACCTGGAGGTCCAGATGCGAGCGCCGTTCGGACTGGCGGGCCATTCGACTTTGACTGATGAGTACAAAGATCGTCAGGAACACGCTTTCCGACGAGATGACGAGCGCCAGGACCCCGAAAGGAAACGGATCAAAGGCTTTGAGTCCCGGGATTACACGGAGATTGAACAGGCTCCAGCCGGAGATCAGAATCCCTTGGGCCAGCAGGAACCCCACATTGCCGACGACTTTCGTAATTGCGTCGCTCACGCGCTCCGTGGGAGTCCGGCGATTCATGGCGTCATGCTCCAGCCTGGCGATTGCATCAATGTTGTATTGCGTAGGATTCGCAGCAGCCTGGCGTGGCAGTCGATTTTCCATAGTTTGCTCCTAGAAACCGTCCTTGAATGCAATATCGGACTTCAGGCCGAGCGCCTTTAGGTATCCTTCATTGACGCGACACTTTTGCAGGCGGACGCTCTCCAGCAAATCGGCGAAAGCGCGGGTGATGGTCTCCTGTTCCGGGCGGACCTTCAGACGTTCTTCCACATGCGCGGTGCCGCGGGGAAGCTTTGCGAACTCCACGATCTTTCCCCAGTCGGCAGGCGGAATAATGCTGACGACCGCCGAGGATTTTTCCATCTTCTTGTACGGCCAGAAAGCCCATCCGATGTTGTTTTTCTCCAGCGCTTGCGCGAATTTCGCGATCCACTCATCGGTATTCTCGCCGGACTCGCCCATCCAGAGCGGCACATCATAACGTTCGCGAAAATCAATGTATGGCCGCAGCACGCTTTCGTCGGGCGCCGTCCAGTATTTGTGGAACGTGTAGGCGACGTTGGCATCGAAAGGCTTGCCGAAGACCGCGAAGTTACCGTCCCACTGCGCGCCGCCGAGGAAGAGAATGTGGTGCGTATCAACCTTTCGTATCTCCCCCGACAATCTCCTGTAGAGCGGTTCGAGCGAGGAATTCAAAGGCGCCAGCCGGGGAAAAGGCGGGATCGGCTCATTCAGCAGGTCATAACCGAGCACGGCCGGCTCATCGCGATAGTGTGTCGCCAGCCGTCGCCAGATGGCGATCAGGTGCTCTTGCTCTTGCGGACTCTCATACAGCCAAGGATATCCGGCGCTGTCGTCGATGTTCGCTCCCGTCTGTCCGCCGGGCGCGGCATGCAGATCAAGGACCACATACAGACCTTCGGCGCGGCTCCAGACGATCAACCGGTCCAGCAAATTGAACCCTTCCGCGTTGTCGCTCTCAAAAAGGCTGTAATGCAACGGAACGCGAATGGTGTTGAAGCCGGCCCGGTGCAGGAGCGCAATGTCCTCACGCGTGACGTAGTTCTCGCGGTACTTCTGCCAGAATGCGGTCGACCCTTCAGGTCCAAGCAGCTCAAGCACCAGCGCGCGAATCTCACTGGGAGATTGCGGGCCTCCTTTGAACAGCCACATGTAACCTTCCGGCACCAGCCAATTGCCCAGGTTGGTTGCGCGAAGAAGGAGCGGTTTACCGGCGCCGTCGACGATCTGCTTGTGGTCGGTGTGGGCGAACTGCGCGCTCCCCTGGGAAATCAATGCCAGAAGAAGAAGGGGCAACCGTAGAAGTCTGAACTTAAACATGATTCTCTCCGTCCGAAAGCTTACACCACCATGTCGCCGGGTGTCGGTATGGCGATTGGTCTTTCGGGCGGGTACCCTACCGGCCAACCAGTGGTCGCGCCGATGTCCTCTTGAGCGCCGCCGGGCGTCCGAACTGCTCCTTCTCCTCCCGCCAAAATGGTATAAAAGGGAAGAGGGAACCATGAAAAAGATTTCAGTTTTAATGGTCACGGTGCTGACAGCGCTCACTCTGCATGCGCAAAATCACGAACACGACCGCCTGAAGCATGCCGGTGAAACGCTCCAGGAGATACTGAACATTCCTGACAACCTTCCCAAGACCGTGCTTGACAAGTCCGAGTGCGTGATCGTAATTCCTTCAGTAAGGAAGCTTGCCCTGGGAGTCGGCGGCAACTATGGACGCGGCGCGATGACCTGCCGCAGCGGCGAACACTTTACCGGCCCGTGGGGCCCGCCCGCGATGATGGCCCTGGAGGGCCTTAACATCGGTTTCCAAATCGGCGGCCAGTCCACCGACTTTGTGCTTCTGGTGGTCAACACCAAGGGAATTGATTCGATCCTGAAAAGCAAAGTGAAGCTCGGCGCCGATGCGTCCGCCGCCGCCGGCCCCAAAGGGCGGGACGCGCAAGCCGCCACCGATGTGCTGATGCATGCCGAGATTCTCACCTATTCCCGGTCCCGCGGCCTCTTTGCCGGCATTTCCCTGGATGGCTCCACGTTGCGTCCGGACAACAGCGCGAGCGAAAAGGTTTACGGCCACAAAGTTTCGGCGAGAGAGATTGTCCTTCAACACAAGGTGAGCACGCCGGCTGCGGGCCAGCTCATGGTATCCACGTTGCAGAAGGCTTCGCCGAGCAACAAGTCGGACCCGAAGTCGTTGAAATAAGCAATTAGCAATTGCCAATTGCCATTTGCTCTTTTGCTACACTTTCCTTCATGGCAAAAATCGCGTACCTCGAGTGCACGAAGTGTGGCGAACACCTGAGCGGGGAGCAGCCGCAGACCATCTGTCCCAAGGACGGCGGTTCGCTGTATGTCCGCTATGATCTGGCATCTCTCAAGGAAAAATTCACGCGCGAGTCGCTGCGCGGCCGCGTCGCCAGCATGTGGCGCTACGGCGACGTTCTGCCGGGCGATAAGCCGGTAACGCTGGGGGAAGGCTTCACGCCGATGCTGCCCAGCCGCGAGAATCCCCACCTATATATAAAGGATGAAGGACTGAACCCCACCGGATCGTTCAAAGCGCGCGGCCTGTGCGCCGCCGTGACCATGGCGCGGCAATACGGCCTGAAGAAGCTGGCCGTACCCTCTGCGGGCAACGCGGCCAGCGCGCTGGCCGCGTACTGCGCCGCTGCTGGAATTGAAGCCCACATCTTCATGCCCCGGGACGTGCCCATGGCGAACCTGGTCGAGTGCGAAGCCTACGGCGCGCACGTCACGCTGGTGGACGGCCTGATCTCCGATTGCGCCCGGATGGTGAACGAGCGCAAGCAGGCCGAAGGCTGGTTCGATGTCTCGACCCTGAAAGAGCCGTTCCGCGTGGAAGGCAAGAAAACCATGGGATATGAAGTCGCCGAGCAGCTCGACTGGCAGCTGCCCGACGCTATCTTCTATCCGACCGGCGGCGGCGTGGGGCTGATCGGGATGTGGAAGGCGTTTGAAGAAATGGAGCAACTGGGCTGGCTTGATGCCAGGAAGAAACGTCCGAAGATGATTTCCGTGCAAGCCGACGGCTGTGCTCCTATCGCGAAAGCCTGGGATGAACACAAGCCGGTCGCCGAGATGTGGCAGAACGCTCAGACCGCGGCCGCCGGCTTGCGTGTGCCCAAGCCTTACGCGGATTACATTATTCTCGATATCCTGAAGCAGAGCGGTGGCACGGCCATTGCCGTTTCCGAAGAAGAGATCTTTGCGGCGGTGCGGGAGTGGGCAGCCAAAGAGGGCGTGTTTGCCGCGCCGGAAGGCGCCGCGTCACTGGCCGCGTACAAGGTCCTGGTGCAACGAGGGTTTCTCAAAGCTTCTGACAAGGTCGTGTTGTTCAACACCGGCTCCGGGCTCAAGTACATTGACGTGATCGCGGATGCGCTGAAGATCGGCGCGGCTGAGCCGCCGGCGCAGAGAAGCCTGGGAGGGATTATTCAGCCTTGTTAAACATCCGAGCGGAGCGAGGGAGCCCTATAGAAGCGAAGAAGCGTACACGAGCAAGGACTCCATTCCGGACGCGTACCGTACCCTGAGACCTTTGTTACCATAGGGCCCCCTCGCTGCGCTCGGGGTGAAGAAAAAAGACCATGACCGACCGTCTCTACTACCACGACTCTTTCCTTTACGAATTTGACGCTCGCGTTGTCGAAAGCGCGGAACGTGAGGGCCGGCACGCCATCGTGCTCGACCGAACGGCGTTTTATCCGACCAGCGGTGGACAGGTGCATGATACTGGACGATTCGTGCTCGCGGACAAAAGGGAAGTGGCCGTACTGGATGTCGCGGACGAAGAAGGCGGCCGCATCTTCCACTTCACCGCCCAGCCGGTTGCGGCGGGAACGGCAGTCCACGGAAGCATTGACGCAGCGCGCCGTCGAGACCACATGCAGCAGCATACGGGGCAGCATGTCTTGTCCGCGGCGTTTGTGCGGCTGTTTGACATTCCGACCGTCAGCTTCCATATGGGCGCGGAAAGCTGCACCATTGACCTGGAGAC
>DATMPO010000058.1:0-2468 GCA_035567035.1 Verrucomicrobiia bacterium
GAAGCCGTCCTCCACGTCGAAGGATTTGCCCACCATGTCCGAGGCCAGCCGGGTGCCGTGCAGGTCAAAGAAGATGCGGTCCGGATGCGGTACGCGTCCGGCTTCATACTTCACTTCCTCGTCCAGGTCAATCGCCACGCGTGTGTAATCCGGCGTGGACCAATAGCGGACCTTGGTCAGCAGCGGCAACGAATGCCGTTCGTTCCGGATGGAGGTGTCCGGCGCGGAGACTTCGCGGGCGTTTGACGGCGTCTTGCTGTCTGCTACGACGGCGCTTTCTGGCGCTGACTTCGCAGGGCCCGATTTTGTGGAATCTGATTTCGTAGAATCTGATTTTGCCGACGCCGGGTTTTTGGAAGAAGTATGCGCTGGCTTCGCGGCCCTGGTTCTGGCGGGCTTGCCGCCTTTGGCCTCATCGTCCATTTCCTTAAGGGCGGCGCGGGCCTTTGCGGTGTCGCTCACGTGGGGATACTGCTTCACAAATTCCTGGAAGGTCGCGCGCGCCTGCGCGGTATCGTTCAGGTCATCGCGGTAAATCTCGGCAATGGTAAACAGCGCCTCAATGCGATACCTGCCGGGATATTCCCGCCGCAGGAATTCCAACTGTGCGATGGCGTCCTGGAAGCTCTTGGGATCATTGAGAATGCGGCCTTGTTCATCCATCAGTTCAGCCACCGCCAGCACGCTTTTGTCGGCGCGGTTCGAGCTGGGGGCCGTGTAATAAACCTTGCGATAGGCGTCGATTACGTGTTGGAAGTCGCGTCGCGTGCGCCGGGATTCCGGCTTGCCTTCCAGGGCTTCCCGCATCCGCTCGGCGAGGGTGAACTGTTCGGCCGCCGCCTGCTTTTTCTGCTGCAGGGAACGCGCATGGACCGTCCCGGACGCCAGCATCAGACACGCCAGCGCGGCAAGGATTACGGTCCGGATCCGATTACCAGCTTTCATTTAAAACTCAAATGGGCCACTCTGCGTTTGGCCCGGGCCTGCGTTACTCGGTCGAAATGACCATATGGCCTTCTGGATCGTGCGTGACATGAAACCTGGTGGACGGGGCCGAAGCGCCGCTCCAATACAGGTTCGTGATTTTTTTCACGTACGCCCGTGTCTCCCGGAACGGAGGAATGCCTCGGTTCCTGTTCACGGCCCCGCTGCCCGCGTTGTAGGCGGCCAGCGAAAGCTCCACATTGCCATTGTAGTTCTTGAGCAGCGTCTTCAGGTGGCGGACCCCGGCGTCCATGTTCTTTTGCGGATCAAACGCGTTGTCCACATCCAGCGACCGCGCCGTTCCGGGCATGAGCTGCATCAGTCCCATGGCCCCTTTGCGCGACAACGCATGCGGATTGAAGTTTGATTCCACCTGGACCACGGCGCGGACCAGGTTCGGGTCCACTCCATGTTTCGTTGCCGCCGTCAGTATCAGGGTGTCCATGGCTTCCGACGTGATCTTGCGCTCCGGCAACGGGCTTGTCCCGGCAGGTTTTCCGGTAGTGCCCGGCGCCTGGGCCATGGAAGTAGTGACTTCTTCCGCCGCCTGGCGCGCCGCACGCATCGCCGGAGAAGAAGAACGCGGCACCGGCTTCCACCGACGGTCCTTGCTGCTCCAGTAGGTTACGCTGCTATAACGCGACTTCACGCCTGACGCAGAAGAAACAGCAGAAACAGAGGAAGAGGCAGGCTGAGGCCGCGGTTTGGTGTTCTGGTCATTCACCCAGACAGTCCGGCCGCTCTCGTCGTGTGTGGCGACAAGGTTTTGGGCCCGAACTGGACGGATGGCGACCATGACCGCTGCGCTCATCAGTATGGATAGGAGGCGTCTCTTCATCGCGTTATGCCTACTAAATAACAGCTTCCGGCGGTCAATACCACCTAACCGAAGGCCAGACACCTTTCCCCCAACCTGACGGGAGAAAAACAAGCCAGAGTAGGCCGATTATATGCCGGCCTCCCACCCCGAGCAATTGACGATACCGGGATGAACCTAGTAGGTGAACACCATGGAAATGGGGTAAAACACGGCGGATCAAGGCGTTTCCGTACTTGCGCGGGCGATTCCTGGCAAACTAAAGTCGATCCACGGCAGACTAAGGTTCTGAATTGTGCTGGCGAAACCCGGCCTTTGATTCGACAGCGAAGGCTCAGGGTTTTGCTTCGGTCACTCAGAATCGTGGTCCATCGAGACCATCCAGGCGTTGTCATTTCGAGCGGAGCGCCGCCATACTGTTTCCCTTTTCCGGGCTGATAGGCGCGGAGTCGAGAAATCCCGAGGATGTGCGCACTACCATGCTGATTCAGGGAGTTTCTACGAGGGACTGTCCCGGAAACTCTTCCCATGGACAAATTCGGCGTGATTTGCCGGACATGATGTAGACATAGAATTTCCACTCGCGGCGCAAAGCAGATTCCTCACTCCGTTCGGAATGACAAGAACTTAAACATTTTTTCACTATTTCGAAAATAACAGTCCCCGG
>DATMPO010000059.1:0-13404 GCA_035567035.1 Verrucomicrobiia bacterium
TTTCGCAAAGCCGAATCCATCCGATCCGATCACTACTCCGTTATGCAACAGTACGTTGTCGCCGATCTCGCAGTTTTCCCGGACAGAGACGTGCGCATGGGCAAAGAAATTCCTCCCAATTTTGACGCCACGATAAATCACGACCTGCGGCAGGAGCGTGCAGTCATCGCCAATCTCCACCCCGGCTTCGACCACTGCACACGCGCCAATGGCCGCATTTTTCCCGATCCGCGCTGTGGGATGAATAACAGCAGTGGGATGAATTCCCGGTTCGTAGCGTTGGCCGTGGACAAAGAATTTCAACGCGCGGGCATAAGCGTATTGCGGGTTCTTGGTGCGCAGCGTCGGCTTTTCCATTTTCGGAAAGGACTCTTCGACAATCAGCGCGGAAGCCTGCGTGGTTCTGGCCGCGGCCGCGTACTTGGGATTGGCAATGAACGCGAGTTGTCCGGGCCGGGCGGTTTCAATGGCGGCAATTCCGGTTATTTCAACGTCCGCATCCGGCGGTTCCAGCCGGACGCCGAGCTTGCTGGCAATCTCTTTAAGTTTCATGGGTGAAAAATCCTGAATGGGCTTGCAGGCGTGATTGTAAAGGACTGAAGCGGACGCCCGACCAAAATCGTCAGGGCTCGGTAAAGAGTCCCGGCTGGCGCGCGTCTTCTGCCGTTTTCTTTTGGGCTGCGGCGCGGCCAATCACGGCGAGCACGCTCAGCTCTTCCAGCGCGGACCTGGGCACAAAGATGCGCTGGGTATTGCCGCGGGTGTCCGGCGGCGTAATCAGGTAGCCCTCGGGCGCCAGCTCTGTGAGGTCGTTGGCCATGATGCCCTCAAGCACGTCGTTGTCAGTGAACTTCAGCCGCACCCAGAGGCCATCGGTACGGGGGCGCGTGGTAAACGTTTTCCGGGTATTTGCGGCGAAGTCGGAAAAATCGCGCACAAAATCAACGCTCTTGATCTCCTTCAGGTCAATCAGCACCACTTTGCCCGCGGGATTCAGTAACTCCAACTGGCCTTCCACAATGAAATTTGCCGGCGCTACGTACCCGCTGAGCGAGTCGCGGCCCATTTTCCGGACAATCACTTTCTTGTGGGTTGAAGGCATGTCTAAAGCTTGATTCTCGCATGATTGCAAGGGAATCAAAGATAGCATCACCAGTTTATAAGGTCAGGGTAGCCAAAGTGTTAACCTTTATGATATTGTTTCTGTTTTGCTCCTGGGTTTGCTGTATCGTCTAAGTCTTGTCAAACGTGCAACTTACGGAGAATCCAAAAGAACGGCTTGTTTCGCCTGGTCCACGCCGGGGTCGCCCGCGTGTGTTTCAGGCGGTACAGCCCTAAGACCCGATGGCCGACTTTATCTACCTTTTGGAAACCCGGCTCGCGCCGGACCAGCAGCGCGCCCTGGCGCTGGTCACCGACGTGGCCCGCGCGCACGATATGAACATCTTCCTGACCGGCGGCGCCGTGCGCGACATTCTCAGCGGCTTCATCATCCGCGACCTGGATTTCTCTGTCCAGGGCAACGCCCTCAAGCTGCACAAGGACTTTGAAAAGGCCGGCGCACGGGTTGAAGCCGTGGACGAAGGCACGCGCACGCTCATGCTGCTGCTGCCGGGCAACGTCCGGGGCGAAGTCACCGGCACGCGCTCGGAAAAATATGAGAAGCCGGGCCGCCCGCCGGAAATCACTCCAGGCACCATTTATGACGACATGCGCCGCCGCGATTTCACCGTCAACGCCATGGCCCTGTCGCTCAATCCAGGCTCGCGCGGCCTGCTGACCGACCCTTTCAACGGCATGGCCGATATCGAATCCAAGGTCCTGCGTGTTCTGCATAACTACGCGTTTTACGAAGACCCGTCGCGGCTGATTCGCGCCACGCGGCTTACAACCCGCTTCCACTGGACCCTGGAAGAGCGCACGCAGGCCCGCTACGACGCAGCCAAAGACAACAACTACATCGACAGCATTTCCGACCGCACCCTGGGGCACGAAGTCGAGCAGCTGGCGCATGAAGACAATCCCATCGAAGTGCTCAAGGCGCTGGACAAAGAAGGATGGCTGAAGGTCCTCAATTCGCATCTCTCGCTGTCCAAGGTGGATTCGCAGGGTCTGTCCCATCTGGCCAAGGTCAAGCAGCAGATGCAGGAAGTCGGCATCAACCCGGACGCCAGCCCCATCGTCATGTATTTCCTGACGCGCAAACTGGGAGAAAAGGAAATCTCCGCCATTCAGCGGCAAATTCCCAATAAGGGATTCGTGGAGCGCTGGCGCAGCCTGGAAGACGACGCCAAGGCGTTCGCCAAGAGGCTCCTGGCCAAGGACCTGGCCCTTCCGTCGCAAAGCTGGAAGTTCCTGATGCAGTGCCCGCCGGAGCCGATGCTGTTCTGCGCCATCACTTCCCGCCCCGCAGCGGTCGAGCAGAAGCTAAAGAATTTCCTGACCAAGTGGCCGCTGACCCGGCAGAAGCTTCCCTTCGCGGAAATGCCGGAGCTGCGCATCACGCCGGAACATCCCGAGTACAGGAAGATCCTGGATGAAGCGTTCCTGCTGCTTCTGGACGGCAAACTGCGCAGCCACACCGAGATCGTAAAGTTCCTGGAGCCGTATTCTCCTCCGGAACCACCGCCTCCGCCGCCTCCGGTAAAACGCGGACGCGCCGCGAGAAAAGAGCTCCCGGCCGCTGCTGCCGCCCCTGGAGAACAAGGACCGGGGACTGGTCCCAAAAAACGTGGGCGCAAACCCAAGTCCGTAGCCGCAGCTGCGCCGGCTGCGCCACCACTTGCCGCGCCGGCGCCGCCTGCACCAGCGCAGAAACATAAACCGGCGCCCGCTGCGCAAAAGCCTGCCTCCGTGAAGCCTGCTCCGCCCGCAAAGAAGGCCGTGCCGGCGAAGAAGGCCAAAAAAGCCGCGAAGAAATCCACCAAGCCAAAAACGAAGAAGAAAGCCGCTTCGGCCAAGAAAGACAAGAAGGCAAAGAAAGCAAAGAAGCGCAAATAGGCCCCTGCCGGCTATTCCTTCAAGATTACTTATGTAACTTCGATTACTCCGGTAATCTGTGATCGTCCGGGCGTTATCGTTATGCTTTCTGCATATGCGGAAAGCACTCTTCATAACTATCGCGGCAATCCTGGCATCCAGTCCTTTGCTTTTCTCGCAAGAGGCGACGTCTCAAGACGCGCCATCTCTCGGCGATATCGCGCGCAAGTATCGAGAACAGAAAAGACTTCGGGACGCGCCCGTGCCTCCGCCCCAGCAGCCTGCGGCGGCCCAGAACCCGAGCGCCAACGCGGAAACCAAGCCTGCAGTAATGAACCGCCCACCGGCGTCCCCGGTGGCTCCGTCGCCTGCACTGCAGCCACCTGCGATGGTCCCACTGGTCATGAACACCAGCGCGAGCGCGGACATAAAACCTGAAACGGAACTGACCAAGCCGCCGGCAACGTTCCGCAACTCAGGCGAAAGGGCCGACTTAAGTTCTGAAACCATCAAAAAGAAAGTGTCGACAGTTCCCGTTTTTCCGCCGGCTACGCCGCAACACCTTTCTGCGGCCAAGCCACGGCAGCGCGTAATGATGACCAGCGCGACGGAGAACATCGCGCCAATTCTTGCGCCAGCGTCGCGGCAGGGACCGTCTCTGATTACACGTCAGCGCTCCTCTGTCGGCACAACCGGCATCGCGGGTAAAAACTCCTCCATGGACGAAATCTACAAGTCGATCGGCCAGAATCTGCAGACGCCCGATGGAGAAAAATACATCAGGGCCTTTTCCTGGGAATTCAGCTTGAAGAACTCGCATGACGTACGGGACTGTCTGGAAGCAGGCAAAAAAGATCCGGGACCATTTGACGTGGTAGTGCAGGTCGGCAGCGACGGCACGGCACAACAGGCCATGATCTTTCCCGATACCGGCGTAAGCGGCTGCGTCGCCCGGCGCATGGCTACGGCGTCTTTCTCAGCGCCGCCTGGACCCGGCTACTGGGTGAAAGTCACCCTGGCAAACCGGTAGGTTGCGCCTACTCCTCGCGGAGCGCCTTCAGCGGATCGATTTTGGCGGCCCGGCGCGCCGGAACGTAGCAGGCGAGCAGCGCCAGCGCCGCCAGCAGCAGTGGTGCGCCGACGAGCAAGCGCGGATCGTCCGTACCCACCTTAAGCGCGTCGACAAAAATGCTGGTTAGCGACGAAAGCATTTTAGCCAGTGTGAACGCGCCCACAAACCCGAGAACTGTTCCCACGCCCACCAGGGCCGCGCCTTCACGCAGCACCAGCCGCAGTACCTGCCCCTTACGCGCTCCCAGCGCCATGCGAATTCCGATCTCCTTGCGCCTTTGCGCAACTGCGTAGGCGGTGACCCCGGCGAGTCCGATTGCGGCCAGCACCAGGCCAAAGACTCCTATTCCACCGTAGGTATTCACAGCGAAACGCTCGGAGGCCCGGCTCAGCTCCAGGTAGTCGCTGAGGGTCCGCACATTGAAGATGATCAGGTTGGGATCGAGGAACGCGATCTCCCGCCGAACGCCGCTCAGCGCATCGGGTCCCGCATCCGACCGCACCAAAATGGTGATGCCATCGGCTGGCGGCCGAGCAAAATTGCGCCGCGTCAGCGGTAAGTAAATCACGGACAGGGTGGCGCCGACGCCATCCTTCAAGTCGTGTACCACGCCGACCACTTCATAGGACTGCTTGTCGTCCTTGACGCGACCCCCAATCGCAGTGCCATTTCCGAAGAACCCGCGCGCGGCGCTCTCATTCAGCACCACAGGCAAAGCCTTCGATCCGTCTGCCTCGCTGCGCTGATCCAGTTCCGAGAACTCACGGCCAGCCAACATCGGTTCGCCCAGCAGGGCAAAATAGCCCGCGCCCACGGTTTCTTTGATCGCCGATGTCCGGACCCGCGAGTCTTCCGCGGTCAATGGGACCGCTCCATCTTCATCTTCGATAGAAAAGGGCGCCTGCGCCGCCAGGGCGACGCTGCGGACCGGCCCGGCGGTCTTGAGCCGTTCGGGAAGCTTCTCGAATAGAGCTTGCGCTTTTTCGGCTGTGTAGCCGTTACGCATCGGATCGATGGACAGGAGATACATCGTGTTCGTATCGAATTTGGTTTGGATGTTGCTTGCCTTGGTAAACCCCATGACCAGGAACCCGGTGATCAGCAGAAGCATGAGCGATCCTGTGACCTGGGCCACCATGAGCAAGTTGCGCAAACCAAAGCGCCGGTAACCGGGCCAGTGCAGGGCCGAGCCCTCCTTGAGCGCCGGTGTCACATCGGCTTTCGTTGACCTCAGGGCGGGCGCCAGGCTGAATCCGATGCCGCACACGATGGCCAGGCCGAACACGAAAACGGCTGCGTGCCAATCCAGAGTGAAATCGGATTCGATCGGCACCGCAGTGGGCAGAATGAATCGGGACTGCAACCTGGTCTCTAAATAAGCCAGCACGAATCCCGCGATGCCGCCCAGCAGTGAGAGCAAAATGCCTTCGGTCACCATCTGCCGGATAAGACGAAAACGGCTGGCCCCAATGGCCAGACGAATCGCCAGCTCCTTGCGGCGATTGGCGCCGCGCGCCAGCAGCATATTGGCCAAATTCATGCACGCAATGGTCATAATCAGGCCCATCAGCACGGCAAAGAACCCGGCCACCACGGACTTCAAGTTCCGGGGAAGCGGCACCATGCCACCTGCCAGGAGCAAGGTCACGCGCCGGCCTTTGTCGGCGCGCGCTGGAGCCAGAGGGTCCTGCTCGTCAAGATGGCGCGTGATCGCGTCGAGAGCGGCTTCCGCGGATTCAGGGTTGACGCCGGGCGCCAGGCATATCAGGGCCAGAAACTCCCGGGCATTGCGTTGATGCAGCACGTCGTTCGCGAGCTCCGGAGCGAGGACCGCCGGCGCGGTGATCGGAACGAACAGCTCAGTCGGATTGATGGAAAGGGCGCCATTGAAATCCTTCGGGGTAATTCCCACGATGGTCGCCGGTTGCCCGTTCAGGCGGAGCGTTTGCCCCAACGCGTTGGCAGAGGAGTTGAGGCGATTGCGCCAGAAACGATCGCTGATCACCACAACCGGCGCGTTGCCGGGCTTGTCAAGGTCGGGGCTGAGCACTCTTCCACTCTGGGCTGGGACGCCGAGCACGGAAAAATAGTCGGCTGATACAAGTTGTCCGAAGACGCGCTCCGGTTTCGCGTTCACGTCACCCTGGAAGGTGACATTGAATGGGATGCCGGTCTGAAATGCAGCCACGCCGGTGAACAGGCTCGTTTGGTCCCGGTATTGCTCGATGTAGTAATACGAGACCGGCTTCTCCGCCATCACCAGACGTTTGGCGTTCGCCGCTGCCGGCAGTTCACGAGATATCAACTGCCATTTTGAGTTGTACACCATGGTCGTCAGCCCCATTCCGAGCCCCATCGAGACGATGCCGACCAGTGCGAATCCGGGAGACTTGATCATCGCTCGCAACGCATACCGCGTATCGCGGCGCATTTCTTCCAGGTATTCGAGCGGTACGCGGACCAGGATGTCTGCGATCAGCCGGACCAGGCCGGCGGCACCATGCCTCCTGGCAACCTCCGCCACCACGTCCTCCCCGAGTTGCATCACCTCGGCGCCATAAGCCAATTTGAATTCGTGCGGAAAAGCTTGCGCCAACCGCCGGTAGATTCGCGATGAGAGATTCATTCCGTCACCATGGCTTGCTTCACTTGAATTGTGCGAACTAATTCCTTCAGGCGTTCACATTCCGCGTCGAGCACCCGCCTGCCGAGGGCCGTCAGCCGGTAATAACGGCGTCGCGCGTCGTCCAATTCCGGCGCGGGCCGTTCGTCCGATTCCTCGATCAGCTCCGCCTCGATCAACCGCTTGATCGATCCATACAGCGTCGCTGGCCACAATCGCACTTTTCCGGTAGTGCGCTGCAGGACTTCCTGCATGATCCCGTAGCCGTGCTGCTCTCCCCCGGCAAGCGAGAGCATGATGTGGAACCACTGGGTCTTGAGTGGAATAAACCTTTGAGAATCAACGTCAGTCATAACAATATATATATCAAGTAATATATATTCATGTCAATAGCCAAATGGCAGACGGAATGAACAAAAGTGAAACAAGCCAGGCACGCTAGCACATCAGGTCTTCCGCCACACGGGGCGCGGCAATAAAATAAGGATCACACCATGCACTGCTTGTTCCTATGCCTGCTCCTGACGGTCATGGCCGCGCCCCAACCGCAGGTTTCCCAAGCTAACCAAAATGATGACGGGCCGACGAACTTCAACCTGCCGCCGGAGGTCTCGCTGCGATTCCAGAAGGAAAATTTTCTTGCCCATTACGACGTTTCGAACAAGTTGAACCCGTTTTACCTCCGCGGCGACTTCGATGGCGATGGCATTCCCGATTACGCCGTGCTGGTGTTGAACCGGGCCACAAAGATCGTCGGGATTGCGATGGTGCGTAGCCGCGCCAGATATATTGAAGTTCTGGGCGCTGGCGGCACCAAGCTTAGAGTCGCGGCGACGGAGGACGGATCACCGTCCTATCTACTCGACGGCTTCGATTGGATGGATGCCTGGCATGTGGAACGTAAACAGCACCTCAGATTCACCGGCCTGGACAAGCCTATAAAAGGTATGGCCGCGGAGGGACTTCTGGTCGAAAGGTCGGAAGCTTCATCGGGTCTTATCTATTGGGATGGGAAACGGTACCGCTGGCTGCAAACGTCCGACTGATTGACACCAGTCACAGTGTTGTCTGGGACAGGGCCCGCCCGGACCTTGTCGAAGGGCACTCTTGCCTGTCCTTCTTTCCTGTGCAATGCAGGCCCGCGGCCCATCCGCAGGCCTGCTGATCTTGGATTAGTTCGACCAGGCCAGATAACCAGGCACAATCAGACCCACAAAAGGCACGATGAGCAAAATACCCCACCAACTGGGTTTGCCCCGCTTTTCGGCGACTGCCATCCAGACGATGATCGACATGACCAGGCTGACCAGAGGAATCAGAAATAGGATGAACCACCAAAGAGGCTTCTGCGCGATCATCAGTAGCAGAAATATGTTGGCAATGGGAATCCAGGCCAGCCAGGCGTTCTGTGTATTGGTCTTCGTGGCAATGGTCTGCACTGCCAAAGCAAGATAGACGTAGAAGGCCAGGCCGATGACCACGATGACGACCAGCATCGCGCCGCTCATGGCCGTGGAAGGCATGTCGTCGCTCTGGGCGACCGCCAGGCCCGGAATGAGGACAAACGCCAATGCTGCAAACCATCCCAACCACGAGAAAACGTTATTTCGCTTCTTCATGCACACCTCTTTGAGATTGTTTATTTGAATGCGGCCACTGTATCAAAGCGCCGGTCCACAAGCAACCATGATTTGCGATTGTTCGGCCTTGGCTGTTGATCCATCGGATTCCTGGTGGCGGACAAGGGCCGTCGAAAGTGCCTGCGGGCCGTCTCTTTAGGGACAAATTTGTGGGACTATCTGAAATGGTCCATGCTCGCTGAGTTGCAGCGGCGGACCCAGATAGGGAAACTGTGCGCAATAGGTCTTCGACGATGTTCCATCCGTGAATCCCGGGACTTGCAGGACCAGGCTGATGAGCACATCGGTGACACGATCCGGAAGCTGCCGTCCATTGGGAAAGCCATCCGGGAAATTGCTGGCGAACTTCAGCGTGTCGGGCATCAACACCGAAGCCAGCAGCGGCGCATTGGGATTGCAGGACGCGAGGGTGGTGGCGTTTGGCGGACATGTCCCGAATTCCTTGTCCAGCACCAATACCTGATTCAACATAACGCCGGCAAAGTTGGTGGGATCGTCCTTGGGCCGGCCGGAGTTGAATGAATCGCGCAGCGCCGGCGGGACCAGCGCGCTGGCCAGCGGGTTTCCCTCGCGGTCCAGTTGGCGCAACTCTCCCCTATGGTCCTCAAGAGAGTCGTCATCGTTGTCCCGATCGCGACGCAGGTTCCCCAGGTAGGTTGAAGCCCAGGCCCCACACGGAGTCGCGAATACCGGCGATGCCATCCCGACACACGCGCCGGGTGGGAACACCATGTCGATGGGAAACTCCACCACAATCGCGCTGACGTTCGTTCCCTTGAACGCATCGACCCCGGTGAACTTGTTGGCGCCCGAGGCGGTGGACCGGTTGAACCCGACGTAGTCGAAGAAAAACGGGTCCTCGCGCGGCCCGGCGAAGACCTTGATGTCGCCCTGGGTGGTGATTGCCGGCGCCCGATGCGTCTCCGCAAACGTGCCCTGCGTGGTGAGTCCTTCCACGATGACGTCGTGCGGGAAAACCGCCCGGAACGTCTGGCAGGGGGAGAGCGGAGCGGGACACAGCGGGCCGTTAGCCAGTGGTCCAAAAGCAAAATCGATCGATGCCGTCGGCCGGGCATCCTTGCGGGTGGTGAAGTTAAGGCGGTACAGCGCGTTCTCCTGGAAATGGTACGTCGGCCCGAACTGCGGATCAGACAGGGCCTGCGTGGTCATGGCTACCACCAGCTTGCTGGAGTCGGAAGGCGAACGAAACATATAAAAATCAGCGATGTCGATGGAACTGTAGAAACCGATGGTAGGCGCGTTGCGGCTATCGGACGCGTATACGGCCGGTGAAAGAAGTGACAGGAAAACAACAGTAGCGGTCGCCAGAAACGCCCGTGGGCCCCAAGTGCTCATGATCTACTCCCCTTCGTGTTGTCAACCTCGATGAGTGTCCGCGATGGCGTGGCCGTCCCCTCCGAGTAGACCTGACGGTCGCGAAGATCGCGCGCAAGCCTCTCGCCCTGTCGCTCAATCGAAGATTGGTTTTCGTTTGTTGCTGGCGAGTAGACCACAACGCCACCACTGCGTCAAGCCGATGGATACCGCCAGGTTAGGGCGTTTTGGCATGACGTTGTCAGGCCACGGGGTACTCCCTCAGGCAAGCAGTCTTCGGATATCATGGCCTCCCGTGACCTTGAGGAAGGAGTCCGCCCCGCGTTCGCGCCGCCGCGCGGTCCGCGACGTCCTGCTCTACGGCGTGTGCGGCGGCGTACTCATCGTGGTCCTGAAGCTGACGGAGTACCGCTTCCTGGTGGTCGAGCATTCGGTCGAGATCTACGGTGGGTTGGTCGCCGCCCTGTTTGCCGGGCTCGGCATCTGGCTGGGACTGACGCTCACCAGAAAAAAGCCGGCGCTGATCATCAAGGAGGCCCCTGCGCAGGCCTCGGATCCTGGCCCGTTCGTCGCCGACGAGACGCGCGCCAGCCAGCTCGGCATCACCGCGCGCGAGCTGGAGATTCTCGGGCTCATTGCCGCCGGGTTAAGCAATCGGGAGATTGCCGGCCGGCTCTTCGTCAGCGAAAACCCGGTGAAGACCCATTCGAGCCGGCTGTTTGATAAGCTCGGCGCGAAGCGGCGCACCCAGGCCGTGCAGATCGGCAAGACCGCCCGGCTGATTCCGTGACGGCCGCCCCACCCGAAAGGGTGATTTTCTGCTCTCCCATGCAGAATCACCCAAAAGTGTGATGACAACACGCGCATCCCGCACTACACTTTGGGCACGTGAAAGCAGGTAAAGGAGGCTCATGAGGCGCGTAACCGGCATTGGCGGCATTTTCTTCAAAGCGAAAGACGCTCCAGCACTACAAGCCTGGTACAAACGACATCTCGGGATCGATGTCCAAGGGTGGGGTGGCGCAGCGTTCACCTGGACCGACGGTGAAGGTAAGCCAGTTGCCGGAACAACTGCCTGGTCGATTGGTTCGTTGCAAAGCGACCAGTTTGCGCCCAGCAAAGCCACCTTCATGGTTAATTACCGAGTGGACGATCTCCACGCGCTTGTCAAAGCCTTGCGCGAAGAAGGTTGCAATGTCCTTGAGAAGATTGACGAGTCCGAGTATGGAAAGTTTGCCTGGGTCATCGATCCGGAAGGAAACAAGGTGGAACTGTGGCAACCGCCTGCCGGCCAATAAATAAAGGCCAAAGGGAGACTGACCATAAGGCCCACGTTCCCCCGCACGTCGCACAGCAGGTTTCACGAAAAGGAGACTTAAACCTATGAAAAAGACGGTCCTAACCTTTGGATTCATTTCCGGCGCGGTGACCACCGTGATGGTGCAGGCGACGCTCCCGTTCGCGGACAAGATCGGCTGGGACAAAGGGGAAATTCTAGGTTACACCGCGCTTGTGCTGTCGGCGCTCTTCATATTCTTCGGAGTGCGGTCGTATCGGGAGAATGTTGGGGGCGGGCGTCTGACGTTCGGCCGCGGGTTCGCCGTCGGCATCCTGATTACGTTGATCTCCAGCGCGTGCTACGTGGGCACCTGGGAAATCGTCTATTTTAAATTTATGCCCGACTTTGCCGATAAATATGCCGCGCACATGATGGAACGCGCGAAGGCGTCCGGGGCGAGCCAGCAGAAAATAGATCAGAAGATCCAGGAAGCCAAGCAGTTCAAGCAGATGTACGACAAGCCAGCGATCAATGTGGCCCTGACGTTCATGGAGGTCTTTCCGGTCGGCTTGGCGACCACCCTGATCTCGGCCGGAATTCTCCGGAAGAAGGCGCGCAGCCCTGGCAACTAGACCTTCTTCAGCGCGCGTTGGTGGAGTCTCACTCGGCCATCATCATCCCATTTGACGAGCGCGTCCTCTTCGTTCGTTCGCTCTATAGTGCCGAATTCTCCGGTCGGAAGCCCGAAGTCGCCCAGACCTTCAACGCGGTCTCCGGATTTAAGTTCCTGGAGGGTGACGGCAGGATCGGCAAGCGGCGGTCTGCGGGCGCGGTCCGAATCCGGCGCCGCCCCTGGATAGGGCAGCGGCGGTTGGGGAGCTTTACGCAGCGCACGTATTCGTTTATTGGTGGTATGGCGCATGTACCGTTTCTTTCCAGGAGGCCCGAACAGTGCTCCTCGCTGGCGGTTCATCTGGTGCTGTAGATAGACCATAGGCCAGAAAAGAGTGCCTTGACTGGTTCATAGTGCTCACTTTCCGAAGATTCGCTACTTCGTTACTTAAGTACGGCAGGTAAGGCCCCGGCGGAAGCAAGCGGGTGGTCCAGCCAACCAACATGGCAAAGCCCGCGGCGAACATGGCTACGGTGGCGATCGCCGCCACCGCCAATCGCAATCCGCATGACGCGCAGGCAAAGCAAGCGCGCAAAGCGGTCTAATGTGACCAGACATCCGTCCTGGCCGCTCCTATGATGATTGAGTAATCAAGAAGTGAGACGATGGTCACAAGAACCCGTTCCGCTTCTTTTTACCAATGAGGTACAACATGGAAACGGTATTGATTGTTCTTTTGGTGCTGTTTTTACTCGGTGGCGGCGGCTGGGGATATCGTCGCTGGCGCAACTAGCGGACCGGGGGCCGTCCTTGCCCGGTTTTTCTTATGTCTCGCCGGAGTAAAACTCATATGAAGAAAACGATGTTATGCAGAGATCTCGGTGGACCCTGTGACCAGAAGTTGTCGGCTGCAACATGGAAGAGAATGGTGGATGTCATGACCACACACGTGCAGCAGAATCATCCCGATACCGCCAGAGAAATGGAAAAGCTGCACCGAGACGACCCGTCGCAATGGGGTAACGAGATGAAGCCGAAATGGGATGCGACTCCCGAGGCTTGATGACAGAAGACGAAGGAAATGTTTGGACGCCCGTAAAGCGAGGTATCCAAGGCCCATGGCCGGCAAAACACCAAGGTGTCTTGGCCTACCGATACATTGCCACGCCATTGAGACTGGCGTGAAATGGTGGTATGAAAACAGGAAGCATCCGCACGTTGTGGCTCATTTGTGCGCTGGCCATGCCCTTGTTCATCCAGCAAATGTCCAGCCAGCAAAAGGCCTATAACTGGGTCCCGGGCAACGACGAAACCGTCCGTCTGGATCCCGGCTACTATCACACCGGCCCGACTTACCCGCCAGGCTCCGGGGCCAGGATGATTCACGTCGACATCAGTGGGCAGCAGCCGGTAACACTGGCCATGGTCTCCGCTCAAGACTGGAGTGAGGCAACGCAGCGTCCGGAGATGATGAGCAACCTGAGGTTCCTCTGCGTCCAGGAACATGTAATCCACGCGACCTATACCTGTAACTTGCCGCTGACCGCGCCCATGGTGCTGCTAGTCCGCGATGAACGCAACGAGCGCGGAATGTTTGTGGGCATCGGAGAAGTGACCAGGGGCCGGGATTACGACAAACATCACGATCAGCCCGCGAATAGCGCCCGCTCCGGGGACGCCGATCGCGACGAGCGTAACGCCGACCGGGTCATAGCCGGAGTCGAAACCGTGCTGGGCGGTCCCACGCGACGGCAGTTCTTCTACCCGAACGACGTCCACATCCAGTACTACGACTGGTCGTGCACGGAAAACTGCAATCTGCCCGACCCTCCGCGGCCGAAGACGTTCGATTGGGTGCCGGGA
>DATMPO010000060.1:0-10778 GCA_035567035.1 Verrucomicrobiia bacterium
CCAGATTACCGCCGGAATCACGTCGAATTACCTCAAGGCGAAGGCCATTGAGTCCTACCTGCGGACAAACTTTGGATACACCCTGCAGTTGCCGGGACGCCTGGAACAGGACCCTCTCGCCGCATTCCTGTTCGAACGCAAGAAAGGCCACTGCGAATACTTTGCTTCGTCCATGGCCGTGATGCTGCGGACCCTGGGTATTCCGGCGCGGGTGGTGAACGGTTTTCGCGGCGGACAATACAACGATGTGACCTCCAGTTACATTGTCCGCGAGAAAAATGCCCACTCCTGGGTGGAAGTTTACTTTCCCGAATATGGATGGGTAAGTTTTGATCCTACGCCGTCGGGCGGCGTGGAACCGTCGCCACAGGGCGGATGGGCCCGCGCGGAACTCTACCTGGATGCGGCGCGGGAAATGTGGCGGGAGTGGATCATCAACTATGACTTCAGCCATCAGCTGCGGCTTAGTTCCGCGCTGGCGGCGCAAACGGGAAAAGCGCAGTTCAGAACGCGTCTGTGGTTCCAGAAAGAATATCTGGGCGCCCTGGCGTGGACGCGGGCATGGCAGCGCCGGATCGAGCATCTGTCCGCAAGAGACGTAATCATCCTCTGTGCATTATTGCTGTTGATCATGGTCGCGCCGTTTGTCCCCCGGGCGTGGCGGACGCTGGAGAGGTCACGGCTGCTGCGGAATCCGGAACGCGCTCCCCGGACAGCAGCCAGCTTCTGGTACTTGCGCATGCTGAAGTATCTGGAACGCCGCGGCTTCCGCAAGGCGCCGGCGCAGACACCGTCGGAGTTCGCGACTTCCATCGGGGACGCGGTGGTCCGGCAACGGGTCATCGCTTTTACCGACCATTACCAGCGCGCGCGTTTCGCCGAATCCGTCGAAGACGCCCAGCAACTGCCTAGGCTGTATGCCGCGCTGACGGCAAGAGCCTAGCCGCGAATCCCGCCAAACTCGACGCGAACCCGGATGCTAGAATAGGTATATTCCATGCCGGTTGAGATTCTTACAGCGCCGCTTTCCCAGGAAGAACCCGCGACCAAGCCAGTTCCGCTTAAGGTGGGCTTTGTGAGCCTGGGTTGTCCCAAGAACCTCGTGGACAGCGAGGTCATGATGGGCATGCTGCAAAGCGGTGGAGCGCAGATTACGTCCCACGCGGAAGAGGCGGACGTGATTGTTGTGAATACCTGCTCCTTCATTGATACGGCCAAACAAGAGTCGGTCAACACCATTCTGGAAATGGCCCGGCACAAAGTTACCGGCAGGGCAAAAAAACTGATTGTGGCCGGCTGCCTCGTGGAGCGCTATCGCCAGGAAATCCAGAAGAATATTCCGGAAGTGGACGCGGTTGTCGGTACCGGTGAGCTGGAAGACATTCTGGCCGCGGCGGGAATGAGCGCAAACGGACAAGGCGCAGCGAACGATTCGCCGTTTGTGGTCCTCAACTCGACTTCCGCGAGCCAGGCGTTGAAATCCGGTGTGCGGTCTTCGTCCAGGCCGGAAGGCGACGCTCGCGAGGCCAGTGGACGTTTTTCCCGCTCCGAATGGGACGGTGCGATTGCCGATCTGCCCAACTATCTTTACAACGAAAACACGCCGCGTGTGCTGGCCACACCGAAAGCTTCGGCGTACGTCAAGATCGCCGAAGGCTGCGATCACCCTTGCGCCTTCTGCATCATTCCGCAGCTTCGCGGCAAGTTCCGTTCCCGACATTTTGAGTCGGTCATCGCGGAGGCCGGGCGTCTGGCGCGGAACGGCGTCCGCGAAGTTACGCTCATCGGCCAGGACACCACCTGCTATGGGGAAGACCTTGGCCTGAAAGACGGACTGGCGCTGCTGCTGGAACGGCTGGCGGGGATCGAAGACCTGCGCTGGGTGCGCTTTCTCTATGCGTATCCCAACAAGATCACGGGCAGGCTGCTGGAAACCATCGCCGGCACCGAAAAGATTTGCTCCTACATTGACGTTCCCCTCCAGCACGCTTCGGCATCGGTGCTGAAGCGCATGAAGCGCGGCGCCGGCGCCGATATCTTTCTTAAATCCATAGACAAGATGCGCCGCATCGTTCCCGACCTGACCCTGCGGACGTCTTTTATCGTCGGCTTTCCCGGAGAGACGGAGAAAGACTTCGACGAGTTGTGCGAATTCGTGAAGGCCGCCCAGTTCGACTGGCTGGGCGTCTTCAACTATTCCGATGAAGAAGGCTCGGCCGCCTATCACTTGGAAGACAAAGTAGCGCCCGGAGAAATCGAACGCCGCCGCAGGAAACTCATGCAGATCCAGCGGCAGATCAGCAAGAAAAACAAGCGGCTGCTGGTGGGGCGCCAGCTCGACGTTCTGGCGCTCGGCGCGTCTGAAGAAACCGATTTGCTCTGGGAAGGCCGCTCCGAGATGCATGCTCCGGAGATTGACGGCAAATTATTTATCAACGATTTTGGCGCGCTGGAGGAACCGGTGCCCGGCGAGTTCTACCGCTGCGAAATTACCGAGGCCCACGACTACGACCTGGTCGCTCGCGTCATCTGATTAACTGCGATGCCCCGAAAGAAACCGCAATCGCTCCGCTGTCCCACATGCCGCGCGCTGGTTCTGGCCGGCGACGAGGACTTTCCCTTCTGCAGTGAGCGCTGCCGCCTTATCGATCTGGGCAAATGGGCCAGCGGCGCTTACAAAATCTCCGCGCCGATCAATGACCCGGAGATGCTGGAGAGTCTGGCCGAGGAAGGCGCTCCGGGACCTAAAAGTGAGGATGACTCTTCCTCAGAACAACATTAACATTTTTCTTCCATAATGTAGACTCATTGTTCTCGCTCCAGCCGGCTTGAGATATTTGAGATAAATGACGCCCTCTGTCACACCTCCGGCCAACAAGTCCCGTTTCTCGTGGCTCATCGCCACATTCTTCGGCGTCGGCTACCTGCGCCCGGGGCCAGGTACATATGCTTCCTTCGCAACCGTGCTGATCTGGTGGTGTTCAAGCCGTTATCTTCCTTCTCCCTGGCTTTTGCCGGTCGCGGTCTTCGCAGCCGTACTCGTTTCTCTCATTGGCATTCCTCCTTCCACGGTAGTGGCCCGGGAAAGCGGCATCAAAGATCCTGGATTTGTGGTGATTGACGAAGTCGCCGGGCAGATGATCGCGTTGATCGCGGTTCCGCTGAATTGGAAATACCTGTTGGCCAGCCTTATACTCTTTCGTGTATTCGACATCATGAAGCCTTTTCCTCTCCGCCGCCTCGAAAAACTGCCGGAAGGAACAGGGATTATGATGGACGACGTGGGAGCCGGGCTTTACGCGCTTGTCCTGCTCCAAATCTGGTCGCACTGGTTCGCGCGCTAGTTCCGGAAAAATAAAATAGAAGACCAACCTCCATGGGCATTTCCGATACTTTGCTGGGCAGAAAGACCGTAGATGGCAATCCCCACATTGAGGCCATCGAACCTTCTGCATCCCTGCCCGGAGGCGAAGTCAGAATCATGGGCCGCGCGCTCAAACCGCCGCGGCTGGCGCGCCCGGACGTGAGTTTCAGCGGAGTGCGTGGCTCCATCATGGTCAGCTCGGAGGAATTCCTGATCGCCCGCGTGCCCTTCGGCGCCCATTCCGGCGCGGTCATTGTCCAGAGCAACGGGCACGTCAGCAACGGTCGGGAGATGAAGATTGCCCAGCCTATCGCGGAAAATCTGCATCCCGTCGCCAACCCCGCGCTGGATGCGGAAGGCAACATCTTTGTTACGTTTTCCGGAGGCCGCGGCCAGAAGGTCCCGGTGTGCATCTACAAGATTGACACTAACTACAACGTCAAGCCGTTTCTCTCCGATCTGATGAATCCCACCGGGCTGGCCTTCGACCACAATGGGCAGCTCTACGTCTCTTCCCGCTATGACGGCACGGTCTATCGGGTCACGCCGGAAGGGGCCATGAGCACGTATGCGGAGGGCCTGGGCGTCGCCACCGGCATTGCTTTCGACCACGGGCAGAACCTGTATGTCGGCGACCGCAGCGGCACCATCTGGCGCATCGCCCAGGACCGCCAGATCTTCGTCTATGCGACGCTCGAGCCCAGCCTGGCGGCATATCACCTGGCGTTCTCTCCTGATGGCACGCTGTACATCACTGGTCCCACCACCTCGAGTTTTGACGCGGTCTATGCGGTGGATGCTCATGGCACGGTGTCTGTCTTTTACCGGGGGCTGGGGCGTCCACAAGGCCTGGCGTTCGATGCCCAGGGAAATCTCTACGTGGCGGCGTCGCTTGCAGGAAAGCGCGGCATCGTCAAAATCACGCCGGACAAAAAGGCTTCCCTGGCGATTGCCGGCCAGGGCCTTGTCGGCATGGCTTTCACGCGCGGCAGCGGCGCGGTGTTGGTCACCACCAGTTCGGTTTTTCATCTTACCTGGGGCGTTCGAGGCATGCCGCTCATTTAAACTGCTGGTGTGAATGCAGAAATCATTGCCGTGGGCTCGGAGTTGCTCACTCCTTTTCGCCTGGACACCAATTCCCTTTTTGTGACCGGCAAGCTCAACGAACTGGGCGTGGCGGTTGACTTCAAGTCCATCGTCGGCGACCGCCGCGCGGACCTGGTAAGCGTGGCGCGGACCGCACTCATGCGCTCCGGCATCGTCATTTTTATTGGCGGTCTGGGGCCCACGGAAGACGACCTCACGCGCGAATGCGTCGCCGAAGTCCTGGGACGTGAATTGCGGCGTGATTCCGCAATCATTGAGGCGCTGCGCGCCCGTTTTGCTTCGCGCGGCTACAAGATGGCGGACAACAACCTGAAGCAGGGCGACGTGATCGCCGGGGCCGAAGCGCTGGACAATCCCAAGGGCACGGCGCCGGGACAGTTCATCCAGATCGAAATCTCGGGCAGGAAAAAGACGGTCATCCTGCTGCCGGGTCCTCCCCACGAACTCAAGCACATGTTCGAAAAAGAGTGCATGGAACGGCTGCGCCGCGTGGTGCCGGCGCGCCACCTTGCCGTCCGCGTGCTCAAGATTGCCATGGTGCCGGAGTCACAGGCCGACAAGCGCGCCGCGCCGATTTACGGAAAACACGCCGACGTGGAAACAACCATTCTGGCCAATGCCGGGGGGGAGATACAATTTCAGCTCCGGGCACAGGCTTTGTCCGCTGAGGACGCCCAGAAGAAAGTGGACAAACTTGCGTCCGAACTGGAGGACGAGTTTGAAGACACCATTTTCTCCACCCAGGGTGAGAGCCTGGAACAGATTGTGGGTTACTACCTGCAGATGCGGGGCACTACCCTGGCGGTAGCTGAATCGTGCACCGGCGGGATGATGGCGGAAAGGCTCACTTCTGTGCCCGGCAGTTCCCGCTACTTTCTGGGCGGGGCCGTGGTCTATGACAACTCTCTGAAGACTTTGCTGGCGGACGTGCCGCCCTTGCTGATCTCCGAGCATGGCGCTGTCAGCCGCGAGGTGGCCGCGGCGCTGGCCGAAGGCATCCGTAAGCGCTGCAAAGCCAGCTACGGCGTCGGCATCACCGGGGTTGCCGGTCCGGGCGGCGGGACCGAGGCCAAGCCCGTAGGACTGGTATTTCACGCACTTTCCGATGGCGAGCGCACGGATGTTGTGGAACGAAAATTTCCCGGCGACCGCGAGCGCATACGCCATTGGGCCACTCAACAGGCATTGGACATGGTCCGCCGCAAACTGATGTGAACCATGCGGACCTTTATCGCACTCGACGTCCCTGACGAAATCCGCGCACGTATCTCCCAATACTTGGAGCGAGTGCGGCCGCTGGCGCCGGATGCCCGCTGGGCAAAACCGGAATCGCTGCACGTCACCCTGAAGTTCGTGGGCGAAGCGAATGATAGTCTTCTCGAGAAGATCAAAGACGCGCTGAAAGACATCAAATCTGTTCCGTTGCGGATCAGATTGGAAGGCGTGGGCTATTTCCCCAGCCAGAAATCGGCACGCGTGTTCTGGGCGGGTGTCCATGCTACAGATTCACTTCCACATCTGGCCACCAGCATTGACCTGGAGATGGCGAAGCTGGGAATTGAGCCGGAGAAGAATCCGTACCGTCCGCATCTCACGCTGGCCCGGGCAGGTTCGGCGCGGGGTGTGAGACTTCTGTTTAGCGAAATGCAGCGCCGTCTGGAGTCGGAAGCGGCGCCTCATTTCGGTACAATGACTGCGCAGGAATTCTTTCTATATCAGAGCAGGCTTTCCCCCAAGGGCGCCACGTACGTCAGGCTGGAACGCTTCTCTCTTGCATAGAATCCATTTACATCGAAAATAGAAACATCGCCATGGCCGTTCTCTATATCACCGTAGCTGTTGTCGCCTACCTGCTCGGGTCCATTCCCTTCGGGTATGTGCTGGTCAAGGTGTTTCGCGGAGAGGACATCCGGCAAAGCGGCAGCGGCAATATCGGGGCCACCAACGTGGCCCGGTCCGGGGCCAGGGGGCTGGGCATCGCCACGCTGGCATTGGACACGGCAAAGGGTACGCTTGCCGTCTGGTTTGCGTCAGCCGTGGCGCAGTCATCCTACAATTCCTGCGGGGCAATACACGCCTGTATTCCCGCCAGCCACCTGATGGCCACCGCGGCCCTCTTCGCGGTCGTGGGACACATTTTTACCGTATGGCTGAAGTTCCGCGGCGGCAAAGGAGTGGCCACCGCTCTCGGTGTCTTCGTTCTCTTGTTCTGGAAAGCAGTATTGATTTGTCTGGCGATCTTCATCTTGATTTCCGCGTTGTCGCGATACATCTCTCTGGGCTCGATTCTTGCCTCGGCGGCCTTTCCAGTGGCTGTGTATCTGCTTGGGAACAGAGACTGGCCTTCCCTGGTCCTGATCTCTCTGACATCCCTGGCGGTAATTCTGAAGCACCGCCAGAACATCGAGCGCCTGCTGGACGGAACCGAAAACCGCATGGGCGGGAACAAAGATCGTCCGGTGGAGAAAAAAGCTTGAGCCGGATTGCCATCATCGGGGCCGGGGCCTGGGGCACCGCGCTGGCGATCGTAGCGGGCCGTGGCGGCCAGCACCAGGTGCATCTCTGGGCGCGCGAAAAAGAGGTGTGCGAAAGCATTCAGAAAAATCGCACGAATGCGCTATTCCTGCCCGGCTGCACAGTCCCGCAATCCGTGACCGTGAGCAATGACCTGCAGCAGGCGCTCTCCGGCGCGGAGATGGTCATCAGCGTAGTGCCTTCGCACCACTGCCGCCGCGTATTTGAGCACATGGCGCAATGGCTGCTCCCGGAAATGCTTTTCGTCAGCGCCACCAAAGGCATTGAGAATGACACCCTGCTGCGTATGAGCGAGGTGATGGAAGAAATCGTAGTCCGTTTTTGCCGGTTCAAGCCCCGTACCGCGGCCCTGAGCGGTCCGACCTTCGCCCTGGAAGTGGCAAAGGGAAACCCCACGGCCCTGACTGCCGCCGCAACGGATCTAACGCTCGCCGCGGTGGTGCAGAAGGAAATGAGCGATCCCGGCTTCCGCATTTACGCGAGCGACGACCTGATCGGCGTGGAGTTAGGCGGGTCGCTGAAGAACGTGATCGCCATTGCCGCCGGGGTCTGCTACGGCCTGGGATTGGGACACAATTCCGCGGCCGCTTTGATCACGCGCGGACTCGCCGAGATCACCCGCCTGGCGGTGGCCTGCGGCGCCCGGCCACAGACACTGGCCGGCCTGGCCGGTATGGGAGATCTGGTCCTGACCTGCACCGGGGGTCTCTCCCGGAACCGCAGCGTGGGCGCCGCACTGGGCGAAGGGCAGCGTCTCCAGGAGATTATTGCCGGAATGCACGGCATGGTCGCCGAAGGCGTGCTGACCACCAAAGCCGCTCTGGGGTTGGCCAGGAAATATCGCGTGGAAATGCCCATTACCGAGCAAATGCACGCCATTCTGCACGGAGGCCTGGCGCCGCGTGACGCAATCCGCGAATTAATGTCCCGCCCGGGCAAAGTCGAGTAAAACCCTAGATATCCTCAGGTACTTCGGTAATAACCCTTAAGGTCATTTTGGCGCTTGGTTGAGGGCATTTCAACATACAATTTGCATAGTACTGGCCGTATGAAAGTACCTCTTCCTTCGCGAATACCGATTTTGTATCTGGTGCTGATCGTTCTGATCACAGTCGCCGTATTTCCGCTTTATTTCTACGCCACCAAAGTCGTCGAAATAAATCGCGATCAACTGCAACGCAATGAAAAGCTGCTGCAGAACACGGTCACCAGCACTCTGGCCCAGGACATTGCTCAGCGCGAGAAAGACATCCGGTCTAACCTGGCGAGCCTGACTTATTCGGTGCAAATCACCAGCGGCGGCAACTTGACCGGGGCCAAGGTGCAAAGCCCGGAGATCCGCGCGTTGCTGCAGAACTATATTGAGAATCCGGACTCCATTGTTCCCTTCGCGCGTCTGGTGAACGCGGAAGGCCACTTCATGGCCGTGGGGACCATCGATCCCGACGCATTTCTGGAAAAGGACCTGGAGCGTGGCCTGGCTGCGGCGCGTGACGGTCGGGAGTACACCGGCGAGCCCCTTTCCGTTGGCTCTGGCAAAGACGCGCGCACGGTGATGGTGGTGAGCCGGCCTGTCCTTACCGGCGCCAGCCATGACGTCTTTCTGGGCGCCCTTGAACTGGTGGTTGACCTGCAGTATCTGGTCCGCCGGCTGAAGGCGGCCAAAGACCAGGGTCTGGACACGTTCGTGGTGGACCAAAGCGGACGCCTGGTGGCCTCCGCAAACGCCAAGTACGCGACCGGCCAGGACATGAGCGCCAACGAACTGGTCAGGAGTTTTGTTGAGCAAAGCAGCAATGCCAACGTATCGGTGACCCGGGAATACAGCCTTTCGGAGAACAAGAACAGCAAGGTCGCGATGCTGGGAACTTATGTTCCCGTCCAGAGTCTCGGCTGGGCCGTGGTGGCGCAGAAAACCCAGGAAGACTCCTACCGCGACATCACAGACCTGCAGCACACGGAGCTGCGGTTCGCGCTGTTTACGGTCGGCGCCAGTATTCTTCTCGCCATCTGGGCTGCCCGGAAGTTCACGTTGCCCTTGCAGGTCCTGACCGAATCAAGCCGCGCGATCGCCGGCGGAGATTTTTCCCAGCGGGTACAGCTCAAGAGCCGCACGGAATTCGGCGAACTGGCTGAGACCTTCAACAGCATGACGGACGATCTGGAGCGTTTTGTCGCCGACTTGAAGAAGGCGGCGGAAGAAAACCGCACGCTGTTCATGAGCTCCATCCAGATGCTGGCCGGAGCGGTCGACGAGAAAGACCCGTACACCAAAGGCCATTCCGACCGCGTAACGCGCTACTCCGTGCTCATTGCCAAAGAGATGGGCCTGCCGAGTGAAGAAGTCGAGAAAATCCGCATTTCCGCCCAGCTCCACGACGTCGGGAAGATCGGCATTGAAGACCGCATTCTGAAAAAGCCGGGGGCCCTCACGCCGGAAGAGTTCGAGATCATGAAGACGCACACCACCAAGGGCGCCTCCATTCTGCGCCCCGTCGAAATGCTCCGCGACATGCTGCCGGGGATCGAACTGCATCACGAGTCCCTGGATGGGCGCGGTTACCCGCATGGCCTCAAAGGCGACCAGCTGCCGCTGATGCCGCGCATCATCATGGTCGCCGACACTTTCGATGCCATGACCACGAACCGTCCCTATCAGGCGGCCATGGACCCGGAATATGTTGTGCGTATCATCAATTCGCTGGCCAATACCAAGTTCTGTCCCGACACAGTCGCGGCCATGACCCGGGTGTTCAAGTCCGGCAAGCTGCGCGTTCATCGCGCGGCCGTAGTCACTGCGGCACAAGCCGCGGAAGCCGCGGTTAAGGTCTAGCCTGCTGGTCTCATGCCGCGGTCTCCGGAGCGGTTGGAATAAGATCTTCGATTCGCAAGACCGCAAGCCGCACATCTCTCTGCCCAGACTTTCACAATTCTCCAATCACGAGTGACTTTCCTTTGCGTTTCCCGACGCTGACTGTAAGCCGTTTGTTTTGTGACTGATAGCGGCTTTCAAAACAAAGCACTTGACATGTCATGTAGTGTTATAGTTAACTATAACAGTAGATATCGATCAAGGCTTTGATCGCTTGCAACTGCTTTATGCCAGCGAATAAACAAAAGGCCCGAATCAACAGAAGATCAAAGGAGAATGAAAGATGAAATCCCTTCGTTTTATGCTACCTGCTGTTCTGATGTCGCTCTCCACCATGGTTTTCGCGCAGTCCGACGCGCAAAAGTCCTCAGTGGCTCCCGTGCCCTCCGAGGCGCAGAAGTCCTTCGCAACCATGAAAGGCCTGGCGGGAGAGTGGGAAGGCGCGGTCACCGTCCCAGATGCGCCGCAGATGTCGGGCGCAAAGATGCGCCTCTCGCTGCGCGTGACCTCGCGGGGAAACGCCCTGGTGCACGAGTTCCAGGAAGCTGGGACGCCGTTGGATGCCACAAAGTACGACCATCCCGTCACCATGCTTTACGTGGATGGAAACCAGCTCACGCTGGTTCACTATTGCGACGCGGGGAACCGGCCGCGCATGACCGGCAAGATGTCGCCGGACGGAAAAACGGTCGAGTTCGAGTTCAAGGACATCAGCGGGAGCACAGAGGAACACATGCACCATTCGGTCTTCACCATCATCGACGCCAACCATCACACCGAGGATTGGACTTTCATGATGAATGACAAGCCGATCCATGCGCACTTTGACCTGCAGCGCACCAAGTGACGCTTCTTCGAATTGATCGGAGATTGGCTTAGAGCAGTCGCAGGCAACTAATG
>DATMPO010000061.1:0-16565 GCA_035567035.1 Verrucomicrobiia bacterium
TGGCCCGTTGGCGAGCCCGATCAGTGGCATCGAGCCATTACTTTGTGGATCGCCACCAAACCACAAGTGACGCGCATTTCAATTCACACCTCAGGCGGGCCTTTCATCAGCGTGAAACACTGCTGAATCCGGGGCGACAAGGCTGGAACATCAGAATCCCAAAATAGCAAGAAAGTACACTGGCTGTCTGTCCAAAACCGCTCAGCTAACGTCCGGTCGTTCTTACTACCACGCCTTCCACATATTTTGAAAACTGGCCGGGTTTGTCGGGTGGAGCAATCTCAAAGATGACGTTGACCGTACCGGGCTTCATCTCTTCATAGCTCAGACGAAACTGCGGCTGGACGGCAGCCTGGTCGCTCAAGAAGATTATTTTCTTTTTGTCGGACAGAGCGGTCACGTTATAGCGGATCACGTGGCCTTCATTGTCGTCGTAAAAAGCCTTGATCGTCCCGGCTTCGCGGTACACCACCATAAGATCGTCATGTACGATCGCCGCGTGTCCATTGGCGGCAGGGTACTCAGAGTGGCTCTTGCGGAACAGGACTTGTCCGCCAAGGTCAGGGGTGAGAGAAAACGACCCGGAACTGGCACGCCCCGGGACGCCGCCGGACTCGCCGGCCGTCCACTCGCCGAGAAGAAACTTCCAGTCCGCCCACGGATCGCTCTGCGGTGACTGGGCGAATACTGTGCACGCAAATAAAACGACGGCAAGCAGTTTGATGAAGCGAGTCATGATGTCGTGGCTCCTTTTGTGTCCCTGAAGATTAGCCTTTATACTGATGTCATGTCGATCCTCAACGATATCGCCGGCATCGCCAAGGGAATGTCCGTCACGTTCATTGAGATGTTCAAGCCCACGGTGGTCGAGGACTACCCGAACAAGAAGCTTCCCAACCAGGGAGCGGTGTTCCAGGAGCGTTTCCGCGGATTGCACGTTTTACAGCGCGACGAAAACGGCCTGGAAAAATGCGTTGCCTGCTTTCTGTGCGCCGCGGCGTGTCCTGCCAACTGCATCTACATTGAAGCCGCCGAGAACACGGCCGAGAACCGCATCAGTGGCGCCGAGCGCTACGCCAAAATCTATAACATCGACTACAACCGCTGCATCTTCTGCGGCTACTGTGTTGAAGCCTGTCCCACCGACGCCATCACCCACGGCCACGGCTTTGAAATGGCCAGCTTCAACGCCAGCAATCTGGTCTACCGCAAAGAGGCCCTTCTGGCGCCCATGCCGGCACAAGCGGGTGATCACTCGTGATCGTTTTATAAATCCCGATCCCGCAAAGCGGGAACGGGACGCTACTCACTCGGCCCTCTCAGGTAACGAATAGCTGCCTCTTTGCATCTAATTTGTACAAGAATCTTGTCATTTTACGATTCTGCTGCCGGAAGCCGCAGGGGCACGGTTTGTTCCGGCTTGCAGGTTGCGGTATGAGGCGCGTACGGTGGCAGGCCTTGAGGGTGGACATTCGTCCCGCGGGAACATTTTCCCGCGGCCCGGTGTCACTGGATAGCAAAGTATGCCGAAACGTGTCTGGCCTTTCGCGCTTCAAAGCTGCGCAAAAGTCCTTTATAATTCCTTTCCTCTCATCGTTGAGGGGAAGAAAGGCCCGCCGGACCGGAATGAGGCACGTATAGGGGCCCTTACATTTCACCCAGGACAGGTTTGAAGGAGAATCCATGAAGAAAGTGCTTGTCACAACTGTGCTTGCGCTACTGGCAGTAAGTCTGGCTTTTGGTCAGGCGAGCGACGACAAAAAAGTGATCAAGGACCAGGCCGAGTACAACTCGTACATGGCGGCGTTTAACACGACCGACCCAGCGGCCAAGGGTGCGGCGATGGAGGCGTTTGTCAAACAATATCCGCAGAGCGTAGTCCAGTCGGATGCTCTCGAAGCGGCCATGGGCGCCTACCAGCAGGCCAACAACGTGGGCAAAATAGTGGAACTGGCGCGGCGGATACTTGCGCTGAATCCCAACCACGTTCGCGCTCTGGCCATTCTCACGGCCGTCGATCGTTCCGTAGCCACCAATGGCGGTCCCGATGCACCGGCGGCACTCAAGGAAGGCTGCGCCGCCGCACAAACCGGCTTACAGCAGTTGGCGAGCTGGCCCAAACCGGCCGGTGTGTCCGACGCCGATTTTGAGACGGCACGTAACCAGCTGGCGGACATATTCAATGGCGAGCTCGGTTTTTGCGCTCTGCAGTCCAAGGATTTTGCCGGCGCGCGCACTTATTACGACAAGACCTATCGCCTCGATCCCAGCAATTTACAGGACTTGTATCAATTCGCGATCGCTGACCTGGAGATGACTCCGATGGACCTGAACGGCCTATGGTACTGCAGCAAAGCCATCGGAGTGGCCCAGAAAATGACCAATCCGCAGGCGGCCCAGGGCATGGTGGCGTACTGCAAATCCAAGTACAAGAAATACCACGGCAACAACGACGGTTGGGACCAGCTCCAGGCAGGGGCCATTGCTCAGAGCGCCCTTCCATCCGATTTTGCAACGAGCATCAAGCCTGCACCTACGCCATGCGATTTGGCGGTCCAGGCAGTCAAGGACAATCCAGCCGGCGATCTTTCTTTCGGCGATTGGGAATTCATCCTCTCCAAGGCAGGTTGCTCGCCCGCCAACAAAGACGCCGCCGACAAAGTCTGGGCCGCCATTCAGCTGAAAGAAAAGAACGGCGAAGCGAAGCTGAAAATCTCCGTGAAAGTGATCTCTGCAACCAAGGAAGCGATTGAGGCCGCCATCACGGATGAAAACCAGCAGGCGAACAAGGCCGATGTGCACATCGTCCTGGAACCGCCGCCGCCACCGGCCCGCGGTACGCCCAAGCCACCCAGCCTTCCCGCAGCGGGATCCATGACCGATATCATCGGAGTGCTGACCAGTTACACGCCTGATCCCTTCATGTTCACGATGGAAAAAGGCGAGTTGCCGGAGGTCAAGGCCAAGCCGCCGGTACATCGTCCCGCGGCGCACAAGAAGGCCGGACGGTAGTTCGAATTAAATTGTCAAAGAGCAGATCAAGGCAGCCCACGGGCTGCCTTTTTCATTCACCCAGCTTCATTCACCCAACATGAGCCGTTGAATGGAGTGTGCGCGGCCGGTGGTTTCGTCACACGCAATGACCACCGCGCAAAAACGCGGATCGCCTTTGGCCGCCTCAAACCGGCCGGGAAGGCCCGTCAGGAAACGGTGGAGCACCTGCTCTTTCTGCACCCCAATGACGCTGTCATACGGGCCAGTCATACCGACATCCGTCTGATACGCCGTTCCTTTGGGCAGAACACGATTGTCCGCTGTGGGGACGTGCGTGTGCGTACCTAGCACAGCGGTCACGCGGCCGTCCAGATACCATCCCAGCGCAACTTTTTCAGACGTAGCTTCCGCGTGGAAGTCCACCAGAATAATTTTGCTCTTCAGCCCGGCCAGTATCTCGTCGGCTTTGCGGAAGGGATCATCGGTGTGCTGCATGAAAACGCGGCCTTGCAGGTTGATGACGGCGTATCCGTGGCCGCCGCGCGTGACGCCCTCATAGACGCCCGTTCCCGGAGCGTCCGACGAAAAATTCGCCGGCCGTAAAACGCGGCGGGCCTGGGTGTCGGGATTTCCGTCCACCGCATTGAAGTAATCAATGATCTCGCGCTTGTCCCAGACGTGGTTGCCGGTGGTGAGAACGTCGCAACCCTGCGCAAATAGCTCGTCCGCTATGGCCGGAGTCAGGCCGAACCCCCCGGCAGCATTCTCGGCATTGGCGACCAGCAGATCAATCTTGTGCTTCTCCACCACGTGAGCAAGATGATCGTGGACAATCTTGCGTCCCGGGCTGCCGAAAATGTCGCCGATAAAAAGAATCTGCATAGCCTGATTTCGATACTACCACTCGCACATAAAAACCCCGTCAACAAGGCGCTTACGGCGCCAACTCAACGGTGTTGAGAAACTCGTAATCCGCGGACACGCCAAAATGCACGTTGCGCACCCGGCTGGAACAGACCATCACGTTATCGCCATACCAGAAATCGATATACGGAAGATCACGGGCCAGAATCTGCTGGATCTCGCCGTAAATCTGCTTGCGTTCCTGCTGGTCCACGGTCCTGCGGCCCTGGTCAATCAGCCGGTCCACGTCAGGATTGGAGTAGAACCCGCGATTGGCCCGCCGGGGCGGAAAACTGGCGGAATGAAAAACGTTCTCAAAAATGTCAGGGTCCTGATTGGCATATCCCAACCAGCGCAGCGAATACAACTGAAACGCGCCTTTCTGCACGTCAGCGTAGAACGTGGCAAATTCATAGCTGCGAATGTCGAGGGCGATTCCGGTCTTCTGCAATTGCTGCTGCAGGACGGCGGCCATCAGGCGCGTGGTCTCTTCCGTACCCGTCTTCATCGTGAGATGGAAGCGTACTCCGTCCGGGCCGCGCGCGTAGCCGGCCGCATCCAGAACAGCGTTGGCCTTGGCCGGATCGTAGGCATAGTGCTCCACGTTGCCGTTGTAAGCCCAGTGCTCCGGCGGCAGCACACTGTCCGCCAGGCGGCCTGCATCGGCAAAAAGATAATGCAGCATCGGTCCGCGGTCGATCGCGTAAGCCAGCGCCTGGCGCACACGCGCGTCCCGCAAAATGGGATCACGAAGGTTGAATGCCAGGTACGCCAGCGTCGTCCCTGAATGGCGGAGCACGCGCAGATTGGGTTCGCGCTCCAGCGTGCGCACCATGTCCGGGGGCAGGGAATTGATGACGGCGAGATCGGCGCTGCCCTTGCGCAACTCCAGGGCGCGCGTCGTGGTGTCCGGGACCACGGCAAACCTTACGCGCCGGATCTTGGCATGTTCTCCCCAATAAGCGTCGTTGCGTTCCAGGACAACTTCGGTGTCAGTCACCAGCCGCACAAAGCGGAACGGGCCTGAGCCCACCGGATTGGAGCTAAAGTCTTTGCCGCTGCCGTAAGGCACAATTCCAAAAGCACCCTCGCTCAGGTTCCACAGCAGCGGAGCATACGGCTCGGTCAGATGCATGATCACGGTCGAATCGTCGGGCGCGTCAATCTTGTCCACCAGTTTGTACGTACTCGTCTTCAGGCTGATGACCGTCCGGTTGAGCATGGAATCGAGCGTCCACTTCACGTCGCGCGCGGCGAGCGGGCGGCCGTCGTGGAAGTGAATTCCGTGGCGCAAATGGAAAATGTATGTCTGCGGATCGGGAATGTCCCAGGACTCGGCCACTCCGGGCCGCAAGGTGAAGTGCTCTTTGTCCTTGCGGACGAGGGAGTCAAACAGGAGTTCATCAATGAATTCCGATTGTCCGTCCGTCCCGATGCGCGGATCAAGATTGGCCGGCGTGCTTTCAATGATCACTACCAGCGTGTTCGGATCGGCGGGTTTGTTGCAGGAAAGGAAAGTCACCAAGAACAATAGGATCGTTCCCTTTGCAATCTGACATCCCGAGCGGAGCGAGGGATCCCTATCGCTACGAGACTCTCCAGGGCATACGTCGCCGACCCTCGAGGACCTCGTGGCGATAGGGATCCCTCGCTCCGCTCGGGATGTAGAAGAGAACCTACGCATACGAAATCTTCCCCAACACCGCAGGTCTCGTCGCCCCTGTCGCCGACGGAATATTCGACGGTTCTTTGTGCCAGGTCTGGTACGCGAGCAACGCAAAAGCGACGGCTTCCTTGGCCTGGCTGGGAATGCCGAAGTCGTCCGAGTGGCGGACCTTCAGACCCAGTTTTCCTGCTTCTTCAGTGAGCATCTCCATCAAGGTCTTGTTTTTCGTTCCGCCGCCGGAGACAACGTACTCGCGGTATTTGCCCTGGCCCAGGACGAATCTCTGGAGCGCATCGGCAATGGACCGCGCGGTCAGCGCGGTAGCGGTCGCGATGACGTCTTCCTTAGCGGCGTGTCCGGCCTGGCGCAGGAAGTTTTTCACGTAGTCGGCGCCAAACTGTTCGCGACCGGCGGTCTTCGGCGGCGGATCGCGGAAGAACGAGTGGTCCAGTGATTCTTCAAGTAACGCTTTAAGCACGCGGCCGCTGCCGGCCACGTCGCCCTGGTCGTCAAAACGCTGCCCGTTGAACAGGATTTCCATGAGCTGGTCGATCACCATGTTGCCGGGACCGGTATCAAACGCCAGCACGCCTTCCGGCTTTGCATTCGCGGGGATTGCTGTCAGGTTGGCGATCCCGCCCAGGTTCTGGACGATCCGCCCAATGCGCCGGTTGCGGAAGGCGATGTAATCCAGAAAGGGCACCAGCGGCGCGCCTTTTCCACCGGCGGCAACATCCGCGGGACGAAAATCCGACACCACGGGAACGCCCAGCTGCGCCGCGATCACGGACGCTTCTCCGGTTTGCCACGTTGCGGCGATCTTGCGGCCCAGATGCGGCGCGGCGTCGCCTTGATGGTAAATCGTTTGTCCGTGGCAGCCGACCAGGTCCAGTTTGCTTGCGCCCACGTTCCGCTGCGCGGTCAGGACAGCTTCGGCGTAGAGTTCTCCCAGGTGAAAATTCAGCCGCGCCACGTCGGCCACGCGAATACGGGTGGCGTTCATGGCCTTGAGGACGGCCGCCCGTACGGCGCGCGGATATTCGAAATGCTCGTGGCCCAGCAGTTCAAACCGGAGATCAAAGCCGCGTCCCAGCACACGGACCAGCGCGACATCAATGCCGTCCGCGGACGTTCCGCTCATGACTCCGGCGACCATCATGCCCGGATCTCCGCAACGATTCTGGAATAGTCGTTCATGATCTTTCGCAGCGTCTGAATCACCGACGCTCTCGGCGGCGCGGGAAACCCGCGCAGTTCCGTGGCCCGCTTCTTGAAAGCCCGCACCCGGACCGCGGCCTGCCGGACATGCGCGGCAAAGCGGCGGTCGCGCTCCGCTTCGCGCAGCACCGCCTCATACGCGCGCCAGACAAACTCATGGTTGTGGCACACCAGGAAAATGTCGGCTCCGGCACGCAGCGTTCCTACCGCCACGTCTTCGATGGAGCCGGCCGCCAGCGCGCCGCCCATTTCCAGGTCGTCGGAGACGATCAGCCCGCGGTAGCCGAGTTTTTTTCGCAGAGTATCACGCATCCATTTGCGCGAGAGCGAAGCCGGCAGGCTGTCGCGGGTCACCTCCGGATACGCCGCGTGCGCAACCATGACCAGGGGCAAGTGGCGGTGCAGCCCGCGATACGGCGCGAGGTCTTCCGCCCACATTTTCTGCCGCGACTTATGGACCACCGGCAGGTCTTTGTGACTGTCCAGATTCGCTTCTCCCAAGCCGGGGAAGTGCTTGCCACAGCCCAGAACCTTGGCCGCTTTCAGGCCGCGCAGGAATTCACGCGCGTAGCGCATCACGCCTTCCGGATCAGACGACGCCGTGCGCGACGTCAGGACAGATCGCGAAGCGTCGAAGCCCAAGTCAAGCACCGGAGCGAAATCGGTGTTAAAGCCCAGGGCCCGCGCTTCCAGGCCAATGATGTTGCCGTGCATGCGAAACAGCCGGGCGTTGCCGGTGTTGGCCACCTCTTCCGCCGACGGCGCCGGAGCCACTACGTTCTTGAGCCGGTCCACCGTGCCGCCTTCCATGTCCACGCACAGGAGCAGGGGAACACCCACCGAAGCCTGACACTCGTGCAACAGCTCCCAGGTCTGCCCCGGCTCCTGTATGTTGCGGGCAAACAACACCACGCCCCCGGGCTGCAGGGAACTCAGCGTGATGCGCAGTTTGCCGTCCATGGCCAGCCCGTCGAAGCCAAAGATGAGCAGTTGGCCCACGTGGTCCCTCATATCGTGTGTGGTCTTCTTAGGCATGAGTTTTGATTATACGGAGCTTCGGTGACTACTCCTCATCTTCCTCCTCTTCTTGACGGCCGAAGTTTGTGCGGCCGACGTTCACGCGCGATCACGGCGATCTGCCTACCCCCTCCCCGGTTCGCTCCGCCCCAACCGCTCGGCCGCTTCCACCCTGCTAACAGGGAAAAAAACAGGGGAGAATGCGAGCTCTTGGATACTCCAAACATGCAAAACCTCGATTCCACGGGCCTTTCGTGAACTTTTTTCCCGGACGAAGTCAATTCGTAACAGGGGAGTAACAGGAGAGGAACAGGGGAGGAACAGGGGAGAATCGCCGCGATCTCGCACAAACCCTTTACCACAAAGGTCACAGAGAAGCACGGAGGTCCATGCGACCCCCAGGGTCAGCAATTAGCCATTAGCAATTAGTAATTGGCCAAAGGGGGACGCAGGAACTGCAGCCAACTACTAAGCATTAAATTCTAAGTACTGGCCTTCCAAGTTTTCAAAGATCGTGCCGCAGGCCGCCTGGGCGACCGGTTTCTTGTGTGTTTCGACCCCAGGGGTCGACCCCACTCGACCCCATTTTTCGGGGGGGAGACCGTGTGGTTGAGTGCTGATGGCCGAGTGTCTTCTTCCCCTTTCTATCCCGCAATCTGCCAAAGGAAGCGGGTCGCAGACCGTGCCCTCAGCGTGTCTCTTTGGGTCGGTTCCTTGGTACTTCTTCGGCAACTTCGCGCTGCCGAGGGTCATTTTTTTGACCCCTATTTTCCCTTTTCGGACGCGCATGGTACGGCGAAACTATAGAGAAAGTCAATGGGAAAATTGTGTGTGTTTTCAATGGGTTACTGATGGTGCTTTTTGAGCGTTCCGGAGTGGCCCAAACCCGATTTTTGAAGGTCGCCAGGGCAAATCACTTTGTTCTTTCGGGTTTGGAGCAAAAAGTGAGCGAGAACACCGGTCGTCGCGACGTTTGATCACGCCCACCCGCGACTGAATCCTCCCTGGATTGCCTGCGCGACGTGGCCCATAGAAAAGGGACAGGCTAAGAGCCAGGCAAAGAGAGGGCGCGGGGCTGAAGCATAGACCTGAATTGGATCGTCTTGTAGCATTGGCCGCATGAAAAAAGCGAAATCTGGCGCTCGCAGTTCTGCCGCGAAAAGCAAAAGCTCTCCAAGAACTGTTGACGAATACCTTGCTCGCGTCCCGGAGCCTGCCCGCGGCACGTTGAACAAGGTTCGCGCGGCGATTCGGTCCGCGGCGCCAGCGGAGGCCACCGAGGCCATCAGCTATGGGATGCCGGCGTTCAAGCACAAAGGGACCTTGGTCTGGTTCGCCGCGTTTTCCGAGCATTGCAGTCTGTTCCCGACTGCGTCGGTGATCGAGATGTTCAAGAGCGAACTTAAGGGTTACTCCATATCGAAAGGCACCATTCATTTCCCGACGGACAAGCCACTGCCGGCCGCTCTTGTCAAGAAGATGGTGAAGGCACGCGTCGCGCAGATAGCCGGGAAGAAAGCGCGCTGACGCAAAGAAGTTTGGCCGCGAATGCACGCGAAGGGACGCGAATTAATTTCGGAAATTCAGATTCGTGTTCATTCGCGTTTATTCGCGGCTAGCTCCTCGCGCTTCACTTATTTTGCTGCGTCAATCAGGGAAAAAGAATCCAGGAACTTCCTGGTTCCGGGCGCTTCCGGCAAATCGGCATTGCAGAGTGTCAGCACGGCATAGGCATAGTGCTTGCCCCAATAGAGATTTCCGGTGATGGTCAGCTTGGTTTTTTCGCCGCCGCAATTCAGACGGTAGCGATGACCAATGTAGCCGGGGATTACGGGAAAGGCCGCGACATCGAGGAAGACGCTGCACTGCGGCCAGCGCGCGAAGATGTTGTCCCGGAAGCCCACGAAAGTAGCTTCATCTACCGTCTGCTCCTGCGTCATGGAGATGTACATTACGTTGTAGCCGCTGGGCTTTTGTACCGCCTGGATCGAACGGGACTTCATGCCGTCTTGATCAGCGACGGTACTTTCGGCCGGCGCAAACGGGAAGAGAACGGAAAAGTTCCCGTCGGTGTTCCTGTACCTCTTCCATTCGTCCGTCTGTCCCGCGACGGTCGCGGCCAGACATGTCACTAGTGACAGACGAATGAGCAGTTTACGCATTGTTTCCTCATTTCAGTCCCGCTCGACGTCCGCGGTCATCACTTCACGACGAGGTGGAGACGGTTACTCTTGAGCACCGGCTGTTCCGAAGTCCAGATTGGCAGGGCAGTCATCTTTTTCCCTCCGTACTTGTGGACCCACTCATCCGACAGATCGCTACGATAGAGCAGAACGATGTCGTACTCTCCGGGTTTAGGTACGAGCTCTGTGATGCCGAACTTCTGGGTCACTCTGTGGACATCACCTGGCCCTAACCTTGTGAATCGGCTTCTATCGTTAGGTCTGGGCGGTGGCGGTAAGCATTCCCGGATAAAGTCTGGTTTCCCGGTTACTTTTTCGCCATCTGTAGTAAAGACTTGCACGTTGAGAAGGTTCCAGCAAGGCTCATCAAAAAGGTACAACACCCGGTTCCCGGTATTGGTCAGCTGCGTTTCAAGCCGCACGTCATCTTTCATGCGATATTCGTGTTGGCTGGTTGTTACCGAGAGCGCCAGGTGGAGAGTCTCATCAGGAGACGTTGAACGGCTGCGCTCGCCATTCCCCGGAACGGTTGCCGGAAGTAGCAGCAATAATGTAAGGATCGCTTGCACAGGCTGAATGCATTGTCCTACGAACGTTCGTTTTTATGCAAAGGCCTCTCACCCAAGCTGTTTCTTCAACTCATGCAACAGGTTCATTGCTTCAAGCGGCGTCAGATTATTCAGGTCCGCATCTTTGAGCCTGTCGATGATTTTCTGGGAGAGCGGTGTGAACATAGTCAGTTGCAGCCTGGAGCCCGGCTCGGCGGGTGACGGAGAGAGATGTGCGCTGGCCGTGTGCTCGGCGTTTTCGTGTTCGTGCAGGACTTCGCGCGCGCGTGTGGTTACTTCCGGCGGCAATCCGGCGAGACGCGCGACTTCAATGCCGTAACTCTTGTCCGCGGGGCCGGGCTCGACTTTACGCAGGAAGACGATCCCTCCGGCGCTTTCTTTCACGGACACATGAAAGTTCTTCACGCCTTCCAGGCGGTCGAGTTCCGTGAGTTCGTGATAGTGCGTGGCGAAGAGCGTCTTCGCTTTGCTGGTGGAGTGGAGGTATTCGATGACCGCCCAGGCAATGGCCAGACCGTCATACGTCGCGGTGCCGCGGCCGATTTCGTCCAGCAGGACCAGCGAGCGCGGCGTGGCCGTATTCAGGATCGCCGCGGTCTCGGTCATTTCGACCATGAAGGTGGAGCGCCCGCGGGCCAGGTTGTCACTGGCGCCGATGCGCGTAAAGATGCGGTCCACAATCGGCAAGCGCGCTGAGCGCGCCGGCACGAACGATCCCATCTGGGCCATCAGGACGATCAACGCGGTTTGCCGCAGGTACGTTGACTTGCCGCCCATGTTGGGCCCGGTGATCAGCAGAATGGAGTGCGTGCTGCTGTTGAGATAGAGATCGTTGGGAACAAAGCGGTCGTTGCTTCCGGTGAGGTCAAGGTGTTCGAGCACGGGATGGCGGCCGTCAACGACTTCCAGGTCTGCTGATTCATCAAACCGCGGGCGGGTGTAGCCGCGGTTTTGCGCGAGGAACGCCAGCGCGGCGAGCACGTCCACTTCCGCCAGCGCGAGAGAAGTCTGGCGAATGCGTTTTGCTTCGGCAGCTATGGCCGTCCGCAATTCGACGAACAGGCGGCGCTCGATTTCGACGATCTTTTCCTGCGCGTCGAGCACCTTGGCTTCATATTCCTTCAGCTCCGGGGTGGTGAAGCGCTCGGCGTTGACCAGCGTCTGCTTGCGTTCGTAGTCGGCGGGCGCGTGGTGCAGGTTGGCTTTGCTGATTTCAATGTAATAGCCGAAAACGGAATTGAACTTGACCTTGAGCGAGTTGATGCCGGTGCGCCGGCGTTCGCGTTCTTCAATCTGCGCGATGTACTGCTTGCTGTTGCGGCTGAGGTTGCGCAGTTCGTCGAGTTCCGCGTCCACGCCCGGCTGGACCACGCCGCCATCGGCGAGCGTCAGTGGAGGTTCGGGGACAATCGTCTGTTCGATGCGGGCGCGCAAGTCGGTCATTTCGTCCAGCAGCGCTTGGAGTTCCTGTAAACGCCCGGACTTCAATCGCGCCAGGGCGTTTCTGATCATTGGTGTTCGATTTAATGACGCGCAGAGTGCCAGCAGGTCGCGCGGGTTCGCCGTCTCCAGTGTCACCCGGCTGAGCAGGCGTTCGATATCGAGAACACCTTCGAGCGCGCGACGCAGTTCTTCCCGTGCGATGAATTCCTTGACCCCGGCATCCACGGCGTCCAGACGTTTTTCGATTTCCGCGGGGTTAATGGACGGACGCAGCAGCCAGGCGCGAAGCAGACGCTTGCCCATCGGGGTGATGGTGGCGTCGAGTGCGCGGAACAGCGTGACTTCCGCGCCGGTATTGGCAAAGAGCGGCTCGACCAGCTCCAGGTTGCGGACAGTAACGGTGTCCAGCACCAGGCATTCCTGGCGGTCGTAAAAACCAATGCGGTCCACGTGCTCAAGCGTGCCGCGCTGCGTGGAGCGAACGTAGTGCAGGATCGCGCCCGCGGCCGTTGCCGCGGCGGGCCGGCCTTCCAGGCCAAAGCCTTCGAGCGAGAGCACGCCGAACTGGTTTTCCACCAGGGGGACGGCGTAGTCCGGAGAAAACACCCAGTCTTCGAGCGGGGTCTCGGTGAAGCGCGCGCGCTCGCCTGCCAGCTGGAAACCTGACTGCGGCGCGTTTTCCATGGGCGCGTGATCAAAGAGCGGCAGCCCCGACGGATACAGCACCTCGCGGGGACGCAACTGCTGCAACTCTTCCAGAATGCGTCGCTCAGCGTCGTCGCCACGAAACTCGGTAGCGCGAAACTCGCCGGTCGAGAGGTCCAGCGCCGCCAGGCCGACCGCACCGGAAGCCCGCGCCAGCGCGGCGAGAAAATTGTTCTCCTCCGAGCCGACGCTGGAGTCAATGGCCGTGCCCGGCGTGAGCACGCGCGTGACCTCCCGCCGCACCAGCTTCTTGGCGACCTTGGGGTCTTCCATCTGCTCGCAGATGGCAACTTTGAAACCCTTGCGCAGCAATTTCGAAAGATAGCCTTCCGCAGAGTGATACGGCACGCCGCACATGGGAATGGCCTGGCCTTTTTCTTTGTTGCGCGAGGTCAGAGTAATCTGCAGTTCGCGCGCCGCGACCACGGCGTCTTCAAAAAACAATTCGTAGAAGTCGCCCAGGCGGAAGAAGAGCAGGGCATTGGGATGCTGTTTTTTGATCGCGGTGTACTGCCGCATTAGCGGAGTGGAGGCTTCGGCCATCGATGGCTCAGTTTACATGCGGGTCAGGGGTCTTCCGGACAGTTTGCAAGACACGGTTGATTTCTGGCTGTGTCAGTGCGGGGCTCGTCGCGTCCTTTCGGCGTAAGAAAATGAACTCCATACCGCCTTCATCCGAGAACAAATCGGCGTTGACATGCAGCGGCAGGTGTTTGGGATCGCCCCACTGGAAACCCTTGAAGTCCTTGTTCTGAATGGAAAACAGCTCCGACTGCGACATGATGGACTTGATCACCACCAGCATGGAGGTCCCGACCACGTCTTTGCGGGAACTGAACAAGGTCACGTTGTCTGGAGTAGCGTTGAGAATGAGGCAGTGCATGGCATAGTCGGATTGCAGTGGGGCGTTGCCGTAGATCTGTTGAAAATTGCTCTTGTCCAATCCACCATCCTTATCGAGGATGATATTTATAAACTCTTTCGGCTGCGCGCTCGAGAACACCAAGCCGTTGCCGCCACGGGAATAAACCACCAGCCTGGTGCGTTTTACATTGATGCTCTTCGCGTCGATGTCGTCCCAGGGGACTTCAAACTCGTAGCCGAAATAAGAGAGTTTGGTTCCAGGAGCACTTGACACGGAGAGATCGGGCAGCGGTCTCGGAATCTGCCGGACAATGGGTGATTCCATCGCAATGCTGCGCATTTCGAGGATCATCATGGTGTTGAATCCAAAGAACCATGTGTATACCCCACACAGCAGCAGCCCGATTCCCAGCCCGATTGCGATTCGCTTCCACTTGCGCGCGATCCACGGGCGGGGCATGCGAGTAAGTATATCTTGCAGTTCCTGCCGGTCGCGGACTTTCGTGCCTGCCTTATCTCTTGGGCCGCGGTGCGGGGGCTCCGGGAGGCGTTGGCGGGCTGGCGGCCTTCTTCACTGTCTGTAAGACCCGGTTGAGGTCGGCTTGTACCACCGCTGGTCCCGCCGCCTTGGGGTCCGTTCCGAAAATGAATTCCAGTCCGCGGTCGTCGGAGAACAAATCTGCGACCACGCTCCCCGGCGAGTGTTGGGGGTCGCCCCACTGGAAGCCCTTGAAGTCCTTGTTCTGAATGGCAAAGATTCCCGCCGACTGCGGCACGGCAATGGCCTTGATGGGCAGCAGCATGGAGACACCTACGATTTCGTTGCGCGAGCTCAACAGGTTCACTTTGTCCGGCGTGGCTTCAAGGATCAGCCGCCACATCGTGTAGTCGGATTGAAACGGGGCATCGCCGACGACCTTCCGTAAGGCGTCCTTGCCCGGGATCGCAGTCACGAACTCCCGCGGCGGCAGGCTCTTGAACATGAGCCGCTTGCCGCTGCGAAAAAAGATTGCGACATTATTTGACTGGGCCCGGGTCTTTGCCGGATCGAGATCGTCCCAGGGGACCTCAAACTCGTAGCCAAAATAAGAAAGTTTTGTTCCAGGAGCAGAGGACACAGAGAGATCAGGCAGGGGCTGGGGCGTGTTCCGGACAGCCGGGGTCGAGCGGGCCATATCGCCCATGTCCATGAGCATGATGGTTTTTGACCCGAAGAACAAGGCGTAGGCGCCGCACAACAGTGCGACAATTCCCAGAACCAGCAGAATGCGTTTTTCCCTCTGTACGGTTTGTGGCGAGCGCATGTGGGCCAGTATATCCTGCATCGATGACCGTAGTTCTCAAATTCAAGTAACATATCCAACTGACATGGAATTACGTAAAGACCCCATCACGCGGTCGTGGATTATCGTGGGCGACGAGCCGGAGGCAGTGGCGCCTCATGGCCGGTGTCCGTTTTGCCCCGGCGCTCCGAACCAGCCGCAAGTCATTGCCACGCTCGGGCCCGGCGAAAGCGGCTGCGGGCCGGTGACGGCCATGGTGCATCCGGCGCCGCTGTATCGCGTGGAAGGCGAACCGCAGCGCCGTTCCGAAGGCATTTATGACGTGATGAACACCGTGGGCGCGCATGAGGTCCTGGTGCAGGGCATCCGCCACGACCGTGAGTTGTGGCAATCGTCCGATGCCGAGATTTCGCAGTTTCTCCAGCTGGTGGCGCAACGCATAGTCGACCTCAAGCACGACCTGCGCTTCAAGTACGTGACGTTGTTCAAGAACCACGGCGTCGCGGCCGGCCAGGAATTCGACCATCCGGTTTCGCAGCTTACCGCGACCACGTTTGTGCCGCGGCGCGTGCTGTATGAGTTGCGCGCTTCCCGCGATTATTATCTGGAAAAAGAGCGGTGCGTCTTCTGCGACAGCTTGAACCAGGAGATGCGCGGAGCAGAACGGATCGTGGAAGCGGGCAGCGAGTACGTCGCGCTGTGTCCTTTTGCGGCCCGCGTACCGTACGAGATATGGCTGATGCCGCGCAAGCATGAGGCTTCTTTCGAGCGCTCGGTTGGTTCCAGGTCCGGGTCGCTGAGTGAATTAAGCGCGATGCTTCGACGCACGCTGCAACGCGTGGTGGCCGTGGCGGAATCGTTTCACCTGGTCCTGCACACCGTCCCCAATACTTATCAGAAGTCCAACATTCTTCAGTACTGGAAAACCGTGGACGCAGATTACCACTGGCACATTGAAATCCTTCCCATTGTCGGCACGCGGGCCAAGCCTTATTTCCTGAAAGAGGTTTACTACACGCCGATCTCTTCGGAAGTAGCGGCGGAGCGCCTGCGGAAGCTGGCAGTGCACTGACGGCTGGTCAGGCAGGGCGGCGCGCGAGGGCAAATAAGGAAGTACCGGTACGCGCGGGCCAGCGCAGCGTGCGCACCTGATCGGCCCGGAACGCGGCACGCAAAGCCAGAACGCCCGGCCAGGGCGGCAGGTTCAAGTATTGCCGGTAGACCTGTGCGGGTGAAAGACCTTCAGTCTTCTTGCGCCGGGCGCCGCGCTGGCGTTTGAGGATCGGCACCATCCAGGAGCCCCACCACAACATGCGCTCCAGGACCAGACCACTCTGCTCGAAGGCCTGGACGAGTGTGTCCGGTGTGTAGCGGCGGCGGTGTCCTTGCACTGCGTCGAATTCTGAAAAGAGTTCGGGTAGCGCGGGAACGCTGACCATCACAGTTCCGCCCGGCCGGGCAAACCGCGCCAGGTTGGCAACAGCCGCCCGATCGTCATCCAGATGTTCGATGACGTCGAGCGCCAGAACGGCATCGAACAGCGGCGCGTCAGAAGGCGGAGGTTGCGCGAGGTTGGCTTCCACCAGAGTGCGGCCGGGCGCGTCCAGCAGTTCCAGGGATCGCCGGGAAACATCGAGGCCCGTTGCCTGATAGCCTGCCTTCTCCAAAGCCGCCAGCGTGATTCCCCAGCCGCAGCCGGCATCGAGCACTCGAGCGGGCG
>DATMPO010000062.1:0-5326 GCA_035567035.1 Verrucomicrobiia bacterium
CCTCAAGCAATTCCAGCCCCTGGTCCAGGTCAAAGCCAAGCCTCATCACGTGGTGCTGGAAGGCGGCAGCATTGACGTCAACGGAGCCGGCCTGATGCTCACCACGGAAGAATGCCTTCTGAGTAAAGTCCAGCAACGCAACCCCGGGCTGGCGCGAAAAGATCTGGAAAAAACCTTCGCAGATTATCTGGGAATTGAAAAGGTAATCTGGCTGGGCGAAGGCATTGCCGGCGACGACACTCACGGACACGTAGACGACATTGCCCGCTTCGTCGCTCCGGACACCGTCCTGGCCGTTGATGAATTCGACCGCAGCGACACGAACTGCGCGCTTCTCCAGGAAAACCGCAAGCGTCTGGAGGCAGCTACGGACGTGCTAGGCCGTAAGCTGCAAATCATCGATCTGCCGATGCCCCGACCCGTGATCTTCGAAGGACGACGCCTGCCAGCCAGCTATGCAAACTTTTACATCGCGAACGATCTGGTCCTGGTGCCGACTTTCAATGACCCTCTTGACCGAATCGCGCTCCGGCTTCTGGAGTTCGTGTTCCCGAAGCGGGAAATTGTCGGCATTCATTGTGGCGATTTCATCTGGGGCCTGGGTGCGATCCACTGCATGACACAGCAGCAGCCGGCGGAGTAAATATCTATGGCCGTCCTTGATGACACCGCGGCGATGGAACTAGCGCTGGGGCAAGCGCGCCTTGCCGCGGAAGCGGGCGAAGTGCCGGTAGGCGCTTTGGTGGTCAGAGACGGGGAAATCATCGGACGCGGCCACAACCGCAATCTTCTGTATCACGACCCGTCAGCCCACGCAGAGATCATCGCGCTGCGCGAAGCGGCGGCGCGGATCAGAAACCATCGCCTGGGAGGCTGTACCCTGTTTGTTACAATTGAGCCGTGCGCCATGTGCGCCGGGGCCATGGTCCATGCGCGTTTAACGCGGCTGGTGTACGGCGCCAGCGACCCCAAGGCCGGCGCCGCCGGTTCGGTGCTTCAGGTCATCAACCATCCCAGTCTTAATCACCAGATGGAAGTGGTTTCCGGGGTACTGGCCGACAAATGCTCTGAACTCCTGCAAGACTTTTTCAGACAGAGACGGAGCTAACGACAATTTAACAGCGCTCCTGACGGACCACGCGCCAGGAGCCAACGGCAATTTGCCGATGCGGAGAGATGGCCGAGTGGTTGAAGGCGCTCGCCTCGAAAGCGAGTATACCTTGACGGGTATCGGGGGTTCGAATCCCTCTCTCTCCGCCAGAATCTTTGTTATCATGCACTTAGGTCCCGGTGATACCGCTACTGATACCGGAATCAGAGAGGATCGCCCGTCTTTTTCGTATCTGTCAGCAGAACCTAGTTCCTGCTCTGTAATCTCAAATAGGGTCCCCGAGACGCTGGCTTCTGCAGCGGCGCTCGGCTCGATGTTGAAATAGGGCACCCCTCAGCGTCTGTAATCGTACGGACGTATCCGGGCAAAAAGTCCTGCCGACCGGTTAGCTCACGACCGAATGTGGCAATTTGCACGACTCTGTGCTGCAACTTTCCATAAGATAAAGAGCAATACTGTAGGCGCGGCGGTCATTCTCGATCCATTGCATCTCCCTCAGCGGGCGACGTACGTCTCCTTTCCATTGCAAGATCGGTGCTTACGTTGGCGCGGTTTGCTAGTCTATTTGCAAGAGGAAACGAGGGCAGAATGAAACGACTTTCATTTGCGATCTTCGCGCTGGCCGCCTTGACAGCGTCAGCGCAGACGGACCACGCACACCATGACATGGAGGACCGTGGCAACCAGGGGATGGGATTTGCCCAAGACAAGACCACCCATCACTTTCTCCTACGCAAGGATGGTGGAGCGATCCAGGTCACGGCTAATTCGAGCGACGATAAAGCCAGCATCGAGCACATCAGGATGCACCTAGGTCACATTCGTGCTGCCTTCCAGTCTGGTGACTTCAATATCCCTGGTTTCGTGCATGACCAGACACCGCCCGGTGTGTCCGGCATGGTCAAGTTAAAGGACCAGATTCACTACAGGTACGAAGAAATCGCCCAGGGTGGGCGGGTCATCATTAGCACCAAAAACGCGGAAGCTGTCGAAGCGGTTCAGAGCTTTCTGCGCTTCCAGATAACCGAACACAGAACGGGAGACGCGCTGGAAGTGAAGTAAGGACCGATCTACTGTCTCCTGAGCCAATCGAAGATCTCCCGGTGCAGGAGCGTGAGCCCTAATGTGGCCACTTGGTGCCCACCGCTCTTACCGGCTTTTCACCTGTCCCGCCTCGTAAAACTGCTCAGCCTCCGTGGACCCGGCAAGCGCCACCGTGGACGACTGTCCTGCCGCGATGGTTTGCGCCAGTTCGTCGAAGTAGCCTGTGCCGACAAATCTCTGGTGACGTACCGCGCCGTAACCTGCCGACTCGGCCAGTGCAAACTCCTTCTCCTGAAGCCGCGCGTACGCGGACATGCCTTGCGTTGCGTAGTCCCGCGCCAGTTCGAACATGGCCAGGTTCAGCGCGTGGAATCCGGCCAGGGTCACGAACTGGAACTTGTATCCCATGGCCCCCAGTTCGCGCTGGAAACGGGCGATGCTGGCGGGATCCAGCTTGCTGTTCCAATGGAAGGAAGGCGAGCAGTTGTACGCCAGCAGCTTTCCGGGGTAGCGCGCGTGGATGGCTTCGGCGAAGCGGCGGGCTTCTTGCATGTCCGGTTCGGAGGTCTCGCACCACAGCAGGTCGGCGTACGGAGCGTAAATGAGCGCCCGGGAAATGGCCGCGTCCAGTCCGCCTTTGTAGCCGAGGAAACCGTCGTTGGTGCGTTCGCCGGTAAGGAACTCCACGTCGCGAATATCGTTGTCACTGGTCAGCAGCTTGGCGCTTTGGGCGTCCGTACGCGCGACCAGCACCGTAGGCACGCCGCAAATGTCGGCCGCCAGGCGCGCGGCGATCAGTTTCTGGACAAACTCCTGCGCGGGCACCAGCACTTTGCCGCCCATGTGTCCGCACTTTTTGGCCGAAGCCAGCTGGTCCTCGAAATGCACACCAGCGGCGCCCGCTTCGATCATGCTCTTCATCAACTCAAAAGCGTTCAGGCTGCCGCCGAATCCGGCTTCTGCATCGGCCACGATAGGCGCGAGCCAGTGGATACCATTCTTGCCTTCGGAATGGTGAATTTGATCGGCGCGCAACAGAGAGTTGTTGATGGCGCGGACCAGCGTAGGAACACTGTTGCTGGGATAGAGACTCTGATCGGGATACATCTGTCCCGCGAGATTGGCGTCGCCGGCCACCTGCCAGCCGCTCATGTAGATGGCTTTCAATCCGCCCTGAACCTGCTGCACGGCCTGGTTGCCGGTCAGAGCGCCCAGCGCCGGAACGTAATCTTCTGAATGCAGGATGTCCCAAAGCCTCTCCGCCCCCAGCCGCGCCAGGCTGTGCTCGACATGGACACTGCCCCGCAACCGCACGACGTCTTTGGCGGTGTACGTCCGCGTGATGCCGTCCCAGCGGGGATCGGTGCTCCAGACATTCTGCAATTCCGTTTCGGTCAGTGGTTGCATCATTTCAAGCCTCCAGAAAGTCGATTCGTGCCTGCGTCCCTTGAGTATTAGAAGCCAGCCGCTTCCGGGCATCAAATCAAGTAGTCCGAATCGGGCGAGTTGGACAAAATGGCCTAGTAAGGGCTAACCTCACTGACAGCAGGCATAAGAATAGCGATTGAGCACGGATTGGGGTCTCAGGTGGTTACTGCGCCGCGCGTCAAGAAAAGCGCTGAAATCCCGGACTCGCTCCTGCAGGAACTGAAGGAGAACGTGGCCTCCCGTCATGTGGGCAGGGGCGTCGCGTTGCTCGACTCCTGCTCGCATGTCTTTACCGCGTTGCAGCCGGAACAGAGGAATGCAGCGTCCTTCGTTGGCTACGTTGCCCAGTGGGTGGACATAGGCTACCGCGAGCCGGGCCTGATAGAAATGCTTCTCGCCCGTTTCTCCCGGGCCGCGCGTGCCCGGCTCTCGTTGGGCGACTATCTGCAAATGCGCATGGCGGAAGGCCTGCTGGCCCTGCTGCATGACGAACCCGATGATGCCCTGGTCCACTTCGACCTGGTGCTTTCCCTGCAGGAGGAAATGGAAGACCAGCAACTGCTGTCCATTGCGCAGTTTTGGACAGCGCGTTGTCACCGCAAGAAGGGAGAATACGACCAGGCTTTGAAGCACGCGGCCGCGGGCCGGGAGCTGGCGTTGACATTGGGCTTCGAAAAAATGGCGGCCGTGATGCGCGTGCTGGAAAGCTGGCTGCACTTTCAGAAAGGGAACCGCCATGAGGCGGTCCGCATCCTGGAACAGGCTGAGAACACCTTGCGCCACACCGATGACCACGTAACGCTGGGTAACATCTACTCCGCACATGGCCGCATGGTCCGCCGCCAGGGCCGGTACAACGAGGCCCTCAAGTTCTTCTCCCAGGCCATCGAGCATTTTCGCAGAAGGAATTCGCAGCATCGTAATCTGGCGCGCACGCTGGTCAACATTGCCTATGTCCAGCGCCTGATCGCGTTACAAATCAGCCGCCACATAGACGCCGAGAGCGCCCGCCATCGCAAGGCGGGAACGCCGGGGCTGGCGGGTGCGCGCGCCAGGCGCAACCGCACTCAATTGGAAAAGGTCCGCGGCGAAGCGCTGGGGAACCTGGAGGAGGCGGAGAAAATTTATTGCCATCATAATCATCATCACGGGATCGGCAGCGTACATGAAAACCGCGGACTCCTCTATCTTGACACCGGCGATCTTGACAACGCCGCGGCCCAGGCCCAGATCGCATACAAGATCGGCCAGGAGGAACCCGACCACATTCTGATGGCCCGCGCCTGCCTGGTGCGGTGCACCATCGAGAATGCCAAACTGGAAGAAGGCATTGAGGGCGCGGCAGGCTCCTGGGCGCACGCCCAGGCGGCGAAGGAGTATGCGCGGGAAGCGGTGGAGGCAGCGCGGCATACCCAGAACCAGCGTTTGCTGGCCCGGACGCATATTGCCCAGGGACTTACCGCCTGCAATCCTCTCTTCAATGATTTGGAAGACGCCAAACGCTGCTGTGATGCCGCCGCGTCGTTTCTCCGGACAGTGGACTATGACGATCTGGGCGAGCAGCTTCAGTTGCTCAAGCAAAAACTGGCCCGCCGGGGCAGTGTAGACCCCGTGCTGCGCTCCTGGACGCAGGGAATCACGGGGGACAAGACCTTCCAGCAAATGACCGAGCAATTTGCCGAGCTCGTCATCCCACGGGTATGGGAAAAGGAGGGGAAAAAGATTTCCCGCGTTGCCCGGCGG
>DATMPO010000063.1:0-8712 GCA_035567035.1 Verrucomicrobiia bacterium
CGGCGGCCTGGAACTCGCGTTGTGGTGTGACCTTCGCGTAGCCGCACGCGATGCGGTGTTTGGCGTATTCAATCGGCGGTTCGGCGTTCCCCTCATTGACCTGGGTACGGTGCGCCTGCCACGTTTGATCGGACAAAGCCATGCGCTCGACCTCATTCTGACCGGCCGCGCCGTCGCGGGAGAAGAAGCGCTGCAGATGGGCCTGGTCAATCGCCTGGTCGAACCCGGCCGCGCACTTGAACACGCGGTCTCGCTCGCCCGGTCCATTGCTGAATTTCCCCAGCGCTGCCTTCGTGCCGACCGGCTCTCGGCTTACGAACAGTGGTCAATGTCCTGGAACGAAGCCCGGCGCAACGAGTTGCGCCACGGTCTTGAAGTTCTTGCTTCCGGAGAAGCCGCTGCCGGCGCCGCCCGCTTTGCCGGCGGCGCCGGAAGACACGGCGCGCCGTCCGCGGACAGAGAATGAGAGCGTTTCTTGCAATGTAGACAACTTGGGACTACAAGAGATGCTTCTCTTTGAGAAACTCTTTCACAACTTGCTGAAGATCGCGATGTTCGCCGTCAACGGCAAAATTCAAGCGGCGCATGTCTTCCGCGCTGATCTTTCCGGCCAGGTCTGCCAGCGCGGGACCCAGCGCTGGATATCGCGCCAGTGTGTCTTGACGCACCAGAGGCACGGCGTCGTAGGGTGGAAAATAATGACGGTCATCCTCCAGCACGACCATGTCATGCGCTTGAATCAACCCGTCGGTGGCCGAACCGACAATTACGTCCACCTGTTTTTCGTCCAACGCGCGATATAAAAGCCCCAGGTCCATCACGCGCGGCGGTTCCGCGAAATGCAGACTGTAGGTCCCAGCCAAACCCCGGAACCCGTCCGGACGTTCCAGAAATTCGTAGCCCACGCCCATGCGCCACTGCGGCGCATATTTTTCCGCCTCGGTGAGTGTGCGGACGTGCAAGCGCCGCGCGTCCGCTCCGCGAATCACCAGAGCAAAGCTGTTGTTGAACCCCAAAGGACCGGTGACCTCCACGTTGAAACGCCGGGCGTACTCGTCTTTGACCTTCTGATAGACCTCAGCGGAACTGCCCGACGGTTTCTCTTTCAGGATTGCGGTCAGCGCGGTCCCGGTGTATTCGGGATAGAGATCAATGCGGTCCGCCAGCAGCGACTGGTGGCAGATGTAACTGCCCGCGAGATAGAAGCGGCGCTCCACCGGAAGTCCGGTCTTCTTCTCGATATACTGCGCGAGGATTTCACCCAGTACGGCCTGCTCGGTGAAATTCTTAGACCCTACCACTATGCTGTGGCGTTCGGAATTACAACCGGCAAGAAGCAGAACTCCAACAGCGACAATCGAGCATGCGCGCCGCATCAGCGATATCTCTGCAAGCGCTTCTGCACCAGTCCCAGAACAAAATCCGCGGCCAACGCAAGAACGGCCGCGGGAATTGCGCCAGCGAGGATCAATCGATTGTCAACCATGGCCAGGCCGCGAAAAACAAACTCGCCCAACCCGCCGGCCCCCACGGCCGCGGCAATCGTGGCGACGCCAATGGCGATCACCGTCGCCACGCGGATTCCCGCCATAATCGTCCCCATGGCCAGCGGCAGTTCGACCTTAATGAGCAGCTGCAGGTCGGTCATACCCATGCCCCTGCCAACTTCGCGCACGGCTGGATCAATGCCGGCGATACCAGCATAGGTGTTGCTGATGATCGGCAGCAACGCGTAGAGGGCCAGCGCCGTAATGGCTACGCGCTCCGAGCGCGCCGCCAGCCACGGCAAGGGCAACAGAAAGCCGAACAACGCCAGACTGGGAATGGTCTGGACAACATTGGTCAATCCCAGCACGGGGGTCCGCAGCTTGCTCCAGCGTGTGATCAAAACGCCGAGTGGAATGCCGATAGCGATAGCCATCACCATGGCGATGCCCACCATGCTGATGTGCTCCAGCATGGACCTGAGAATTTCAGAGCGATGGTCCGCAAAATATCGAACAGTATCATCCATAGGCTAGTTCTTTCCGCCCGGCTCCGTGGGACGCAGGAACTCCATGGCGGAGCGCAACACCGCAATATAGTCCGATACAATCGGGGCCCTCGATTGCAAGAAAGCTGCCGGAGAAAAGACGCCCAGCAACTGTCCGGCTTCCAGCACCGCAATCCGCGTCGCCAGAAGCATTGCTTCCTGCACGTCATGCGTAACAAACACAACAGTCTTGTCGAGCCGCTGCTGCAAGGACTTGAATTCCTTCTGAATGTCGGCGCGTGTCAACGGGTCGAGCGCGCCGAAGGGTTCGTCCATCAACAGAATAGGCGGACCGGCGGCCAACGCTCGCGCCAGGCCAACGCGCTGCCTCTGTCCTCCGGAAAGCTGGTGGGGATATCGTCCGCGAAATTGTTCCGCGGGCAACCCGACGAGTTCCAGCAGTTCCTCGACGCGTGCGCGGACCTTCTCCGCCGGCCACCTTTCCAGTTGCGGGACCAGAGAAACATTACTCTCGACGTTCATGTGCGGAAAGAGTCCTACTTCCTGGATCGCGTATCCGATGCGGCGGCGCAGACGAATCGGGTCCCAATCCGCGGTGGATTTCCCTTCCACTAGGACCTGGCCTTCGTGACACACCAAAAGCCGGTTGATGAGCTTGAGCGCGGTCGTCTTCCCGGAGCCACTGCGGCCCAGCAGAACCAGTGTCTCTCCCGGCATAACGGAGACGTTGAAGCTCGAAATCAGCGCGCGGCCTTCCGCTGTGCGGTACGTGACGCCCGTGAATTCGATAACAGGACCCAAGCTCGCTCCAGCGCCTTGCAATGTGATGCTCTGCATCGTACATTCCACGTTCCGCGCGCGCAATGCTTTCATGACGCCCGGTCACTCCCAGGCCAGCGTCCATGTAAGATAAAACACCACGTTGCCGCGAGGCTGGTCGGGCAAAGTCTCGGGAAAGGAGAGGCGATATGCAATCTCGCAAATTGGGACGTACCGGATTTTCGGTGTCGGAGATTGGCCATGGGCTCTGGGGTATGGGAGGCTGGACGGACTCCGACGACCAGCAGTCACGCGAGGCCCTGCAACTCTGCGTGGATCTGGGATGCGACTTCTTCGATTCCGCCTGGGCCTATGGGGAAGGAAAGAGCGATGGCCTGCTGGGCGAACTCCTGCGGAAGAAACGTGACAAACGTCTCTACGCCGCGTCCAAGGTCCCGCCGCTCAACGGCAAGTGGCCTGCATCGTCCAAATACGAATATGAAGACGTTTTTCCCGCGAAGCATGTTTCCCAATACGCGGATCTGATTCGTCGCCAGTTACAGGTTGACTCCATTGACTTGCTTCAGTTCCATGTATGGGACGATAGCTGGACCAGCGCTTCGGAGTTCCAGTCCACGGTAACCAAATTGAAGCGCGATGGCATCATCCGCAGCTTTGGTCTCAGCCTGAATCGCTGGGAACCAGCCAACGGAATCCGCGCGCTGCGCACCGGGGCCGTGGACGCCGTTCAGGTGATCTACAACATCCTCGACCAGTCGCCGGAAGACGAGCTTTTCCCGGTGTGTCAGGAATTGAACATCGGCGTGATTGCGCGCGTCCCGCTCGATGAAGGAAGCCTGGCAGGAAAGCTGAAACTGGACACCAAGTTTCCGCCAGGCGATTGGCGGAACGGATACTTCAATCCGGAAAACCTGCGCCAGACAGTGGAGCGGGTCGAACGGCTCAGAAAACTCCTCCCGCGCTCCATGACTCTCCCGCAGATGGCGCTGCGGTTTGTTCTTGCTCATCCCGCCGTCAGCACAACGATTGTCGGCATGAGGAAGCCGGAACACGTACGGCGGAACCTGGCGGTCAGCGAGTTGGAGCCATTGAGTCCAGAGTTGCTTGCGGCACTCAAAGAACACAGGTGGGACCGCAAGCCTACGTCATGGTCGCAATGAAATGATTTCTGAAGGGCGGGAAGATTACTGAACGGCCAAGGCTTGCTGTTTGATCTTTGCTCGCAGGGCTTGCCGCACCTTGTCCTCAAGAACGTCGAGCGTGAAAGGCTTTTGGATGAATACGCTGCGCGCGTCGAGCAGGTTTTGGTGGAACAGCGCATTGTCTGTGTAGCCGGACATGTAGAGCACCTTGACATTCGGCACCAGCGCCTGGATCCGTTGGGCAGCCTCGGTGCCGCGCATGCCCGGCATCACGATGTCGGTGAGCAGGATGTCCACGGTTTGACCGTTCTTCTCGACCATCTCGATGGCCTCCTCGCCGCTGGCAGCCTGCAGCACCGAGTAGCCCCGGCGGCCCAGGGCCCGCACGATCATGTGGCGAAGATCATTCTCATCCTCTATTACCAGAATGGTCTCCGCGCGTGGCAGACGGTTGTGTGAAGCCCCCGGCTGTTCCGATTCCCGGACCGTGGACGTCGCCGGGAAATAGACTTTGAACGTGGTTCCGCGCTCCGGTTCGCTATAGACACTGATGTGGCCGCCGCTCTGCTTCACGATTCCATACACTGTCGCCAGCCCCAGGCCAGTGCCCTTGCCTTCCTCTTTGGTGGTGAAAAACGGTTCGAACATCCGGGCCTGCGTGGCCTGGTCCATGCCGCATCCGGTGTCGGTGACCGCCAGCATGACGTATTCACCAGGCACGATGCCGCGTCGACGGCGGGTGTACTTCTCATCCAGTCCCTCGTTGCGGGTCTCGATGGTGATCTTGCCTCCCTCCGGCATGGCGTCGCGGGAATTCACAATTAAGTTGAGCAGCACTTGTTCCAGTTGTCCGCGGTCCGCATAAATGGAAGCAAGCTGACTTCCCGGGACAAATGCCAGGTCTATGTCTTCACCGATGAGCCGCGGCAGGATCTTGGACATGTCCGCGACCACCACGTTCAGGTCCATCGTCGCTGGCATGAGCACCTGTTTGCGGCTGAAGGCCAAAAGCTGGCGCGTGAGCGCCGTCGCCCGGTCCGCTGCGTTCTTAATGCGGTCCGCGTCGTTACGCCGGGGATCGCTGGAAGAGAACGTGTCCATCAGCATCCGGATGTAGCCGCTGATGATGGTGAGCAAATTATTAAAGTCGTGTGCAACTCCACCCGCCAGCCGGCCCACGGCTTCCATTTTTTGGGATTGGCGAAGCTGGTCTTCCAAAGAGCTTTGGGCACTCAGGTCTTCGGCCACGCCTTCGTAGCAGAAGGTCTCACTGTTCTGGGACACGATCTTGCGGCAAGCTAGACGCACCTTGACCTGCGAGCCGTCTCTCCGCGTGAGCAGGACCTCGCCCTGCGCGCTCCCCGTTACCTGTAGTTCTTCCATCACGCTCTGAAATTCCTGTTTATCCCGGAATAGCGCGCCGAAGGAATCAAGTTTCGTTAACTGCTCGGTGGACTCAAACGCGAGTGTTTCCAGTAAAGCCGGGTTCGCCGCCTCGAACTCCTCAAAAGCATTCAGCCGAAAAATGCCGCAAGGCGCATTGTTCACCAACGACCGGTATTGAGCCTCGGAGCGTGTCAGGTCAGCGTGAGATTTCCGAAGTTCCAGGGACTGGGCCGCCAGCGTCTCTACAAGTTCCAGCCGGTGTTGCAAACGGCTGGCTTCGAGCACCCCGAACGCCATGGCGAAGACACTGATCAAAGACAGCCCCTCGCCATACCACCAGGGGGACGTCCACGCCGGACCCACGGTTTGCCCCAGCACCGCCAGAACATACAGGTACAATCCCAGCGAAAAGAACAAAATGACGGTATTGCGCTTGCGCAAGAACAGCCTCACCGAAAATAGCAGGATCGCGGAGGTGAACCCGCCGAGCAGGATATACGTTGCCGTCTGGATCGCGCGGGCGTAGGCCGGCGTGTGAAAAATGGGACCGTCCAGGAGGAAAAAAGTGGCGGCAACCGCCGCAAAAAGCAGCGCCAAGGCCGCCTGGAACCAGGGGCCGCGTTCTATCCAGCGACGCGAAGAATGGCGCGCGTCTTGCCACGAAAACAGAACGACCGTAACGGTACAGAATAAAGCCATCCAGATCATCAAAGCAGTCCGCGCGGTCACAAGATGCACTGAATCGCGCAAAACGGAAGACACCGCGTTCAATGTGGCCAATCCCATGAACCCGATGCTCAAAGATGCCAGCGCTGGGTGACGCGCACGCCGTGACTCAGCGGCCAGCCAGGCTGCGATAACGGAATTTACAATTGCCGTCGAGCAACCGAGCACAGCATGCACCAGGGGGCTATACCACACGCCGGCAGCGCGATTCACCAGCGCAAACAACACCATGGTCGGCGCGGCTGCGGCCAGAAAACCGAGCAGAATGATCGGACGCACACTTAGCCGGTCGGAGATGGGGAGCTGGTCCACGAGTGCCCGAAGTTTACCCTTGCCCGGAGGGATGGCACAAGGCACCAAATGTACCGTTACTTTCAGGCATGGCCTTTCGTGTAATCTGCCGCAAGGAGTTAAGTAACTATAGGTAGAATGATAGCTGTGCCTTCAGAACATCAGACTAAATAGGTTTTTGTCTTTCTTTTCTTTTATTGAAAAATACTTAGAAAACCAGCGATTCGGGTCCCACTCTACTCTCGGCAAAGACGTTTCTTGGAGTTCTCTTAACTTAGCTTTTCTGGCCTGATCCACCCATCAGATCTCTTCACCTGACCGCTCCGGGCTGGCGTCAGAAATACTTCTCAGTGTGAACCAGGGACGGAAACCGCCCCCGGAAAGAGCCACTCCGCACGCTCGCAACTGCTGACACAAGCTATCAATCCAAAGGAACTTCACCAGAGATTATCTCTGTTCCGGCAACTTGCACTTGACTCCGCTCCACTGGATTGTTGCTGAAACAATATTTCCAGTGGTCGCCTTCTTAGCCGTCCCCTCGCCATTTCACTCAACGAAATACCAACTTCTCTCTATTGAATCATTCTCTCGAGTCGGGTACCCTTTTCTGCTGTTGAGGCCCTAAGATCGAAGATCAGGCCGATGCGATAGCGCGCAAGACCTGCGACGACTGCACTGTCTTGGCCTTCAAAAACCAGGCGGCAGAAATTGCGGACGTGAGTCCGTTGCTAATGATAATGAATGGTTCTGGAGGCCAACATGCCAAATGATCCGACTTCACGACGTACATTCCTGAAAGTAGCCGGTGCGGGGTTGGTCGGCGCGGCTACCAGCCTGAGAGCGGCGAGCTATGCGCGGGTATTGGGAGCAAATGACCGGGTGCGTGTCGGCCTGGTCGGTTCGTCCGACCGCGCGCGGTCCGCTCTGATTCCCTCCTTCTATAAACATGCAAATGAACTCAACTTTGACCTGGTCGCCGTTTCCGACATCTGGAGCCTCCGGCGAACTGAAGCTGCCGAGTATTTTCAAAAGCGTTTTGGCAAGACGGTTGCGTTGGCACGTAACAACGAAGAACTTTATGATCGCAAAGACGTCGACGCCGTGTTCGTTGCTACGGCGGACTTCCAACACGCGCTCCATGGAGTAGAGGCCGTCCGGGCGGGCCGGGACGCATATATCGAGAAGCCGATGGCCAATACCATGTCCGATGCCCGCGCTCTGCGCCAGGCGGTGCATGAAACTGGCCGCGTCGTGCAAATCGGAAGCCAGCGCAGGAGCACGCCCGTTTATCAGCAGGCCTATGACTTCATCGACTCCGGAAAGTTCGGCGATATTGTCGCTGTCGAGATGTCGTGGAACGTAAACCAGCCGGGCCGCTGGCGGCGTCCGAAGCTCGTGCCGCAGATGCGCGAGCAGGACACAGACTGGAAACGCTTTCTGTTGAACCGGCCAGCGGAACCATTCAATGCCCGCAAGCACCTTGAGTTCCGTCTGTTCTGGCCGTACTCCTCGGGCATTCCCTGCCAATGGATGGTGCATCAGATCGATACGGTCCATTGGTTCGCGCGCCTGCCCCGCCCTCGCTCTGTGGTCGCGAACGGCGGCATCTACGTGTGGCACGACGGCCGGCAGAATTGGGACACCATGACCGCCGTATTCGATTACGGTCCGCTCGACAATCCCGCGAAGGGCTTTGAAGTGATCTACTCATCGCGGCAGACTAATTCCGCGGGCGGTACCAAAGAGGTGTACTACTCCAACGGTGGCACTCTGGACCTGGAAAAACACAGAGTGACGCCCGAAGGCGGATTGACGGAGAAGTACGCGAAAGAAATGGACATGAAGCCCAACCTGCTGCCGGAGCAACAGCTGGCCCAGGCCGCAGGAGTAGAGACCGCAGCCGACACAGGAGCGGACGATTCCACTTCTGCCAACGTGCGCAACTGGATGGAATGCGTTCGCAGCCGCAAGAAACCCAACGCTGATATTGAGGCCGGCTACAGCCACTCGGTTGCTTTGTGCATGACCATTGCCGCGATCCAAACCGGACAGCGCGCAACATTCGACGACGCTAAACAGGAAGTCGTTATCGGAGGGGTCAATCTCAGGTCGTAGCGTGGCTCTTTTTTGATGATGATCGTAATGGCTCGAGGGTGAGTAAGAAGGAAATCACATACGAAGAGGAGAGTGGAGATGTCCTTTGAGATTTCACGACGCAAGTTTCTGGCAGGCCTGGGCACGGCAACAGCGGCAACAGCAACATCGTCGGTCCCCGCCCTGGCCCTGTTCGAGCCACCGCTCTACCCACCCATCGATCTCTCGTATTTTGACACGCCCATAGGTCCCGCCCCGGCGGAGCTTCTCTTCGGCTATGCGGCGATTACCTGGGGCGGG
>DATMPO010000064.1:0-48080 GCA_035567035.1 Verrucomicrobiia bacterium
AACCGCGCCGGCGACGCTCCATGTCCCGTCCCCATGGTCTGCATGGGCTGGCCTTTGCCGCAGTTCGGAGTGCCCCAGAGCGTCCACTGGTCGCGGGAGCAGATTGCGTCCATGGAATTCCAGAATTCCGTGGTGATGCCGGAGTACGACGGGTTCTTGAACATCCTTCCCAGTTTGCCGCCTTTGATCTCCCAGCCGATTTCGCAGCCGAACTGGAAGTGGTAGCGCTTGTCGTCAATGGACCACGAGCGGTTGGTCTGCATGAAGATGCCGTCGTCGGTGCCGGAAATAAGCTGGTCGAACGTCAGCGGCTTTTCGCCCGGCAGAATGCTGATGTTGGTCATGCGGATCATCGGAATGCGGTTCCAGCCTTCCGCGCGCATGGTCCCGTTCGACCGCTTCTCGCCGATGGAATCCGCCGTCTCGCGCGACGAGATGTATCCGGTAAACAAACCGTTGGTGATGATGGGCGTACGTTGCGCCTTCACGCCTTCGTCGTCATAAGCAAACGTTCCCAGTCCAGGACCGTGGGCTTCGGTCGCGTCGGCCACAACATTCACCAGATCGCTGCCATAGCGCAGGCTGCGCAGTTTTTCCAAAGTCAGGAACGATGTCCCGGCAAAGTTGGCTTCCATGCCCAGCACGCGGTCCAGTTCAATCGGATGTCCGATGGATTCGTGTATCTGCAACCCCATCTGCGAAGAATCCAGCACCAGGTTCATCTTCCCCTGCGGACACTGTTCCGCGGAATGCAGATCCACGGCCTGTTCGCCAATGCGCCGGGCGTTTTCCACCAGCTTCAATTCGTCAATCAGTTCATAACCTTTGGTCTGGTACTGGCCGCCGAACGAGTTGGGATACGACCGCTTCTGTATCTCCGTGCCATGGAACGAAAACGCTCCAAATCCGGCGCCGGTAATCATCTTCGTCTGGCGAATGTCCGAGCCCTCGGACGAGTAAAACCACTGCTCGTAGCGGCCCAGGTTCATTCCACTTTCCGCCAGCGTCACGCCTTTGGTCGCCAGCAACTCGCGGTCAATGCTGGTCAGCAAGTCCAGATTCTGCTCAATCGAAGTCGAGAACGGATCAATCTTGTACGGCGTCGACCACTCAATCTTCACCGCAGGCTCCGGCGCCAGCCGCACCGGACTCTCCTTGACCGTGGCCGAAGCCCGGGCAATCTCCACCGCCTGGGCGGCCGTCCGTTCCACCGACTCGCGCGAAAGACCGTCGGTTGCGGCAAATCCCCAGGAATCGTCCACCAGCACCCGGACGCCGATGCCCAGCGATTCCGAACTGGCCGCATGGCCAACCTTGCCGTTCTTGGTGGCCAGCGAGCGGTGGCGGTCGTCCACAATCCGGACGTCGGCGTAACCGGCGCCTCGCTGGTTTGCGGTATCAAGGGCCCAATCAGCGATATGTTTCATAGTCATGGCGAATTAAAGATAATAACCGAATGTGGGGATCGCCGTGATCTGGTGATCGCACGTGATCGCCGTGATCGGAGAGGCAGAATCTTACCGCTGACCCGTCCCGGCTGGCCGTGGATTGCTGTGAAGGTGTTGGTTTTCCGATCACGGCGATGACGGCGATCACGCGCGATCACGGCGATCCGTGGGGTACCCCCTCCCTTGTCCGTCAATTGGGATTCCAAAGGACTTTAGCTGGTCTGCTCTGAAATTCCCGTTAACAGGGAAGATTTGCTGCCCCAAATTCCCTGGTAACAGGGAAAAAAACAGGGGAGAACGCGGCGTTTTTGTCCCCGCAGGCATTCGAACCCTCGATTCCATGGGCCTTTGAAGGCTTTCTCCTCTAATTCGTAACAGGGAAGGAACAGGGAGGAACAGGGGAGGAACAGGGGAGAATCGCCGTCATCGCACGTCATCCCACCCCAACACGCGAAAACCGCGCGTGTCGGGGACCCCGGTGATCGCCGCGATCGGAAACCATACCGCTGATAACACTGATGTTCCTGGTTTTGCTTTTGGGTCTTGCCTGGCTGATTGCTGACTGCTGAGTGCTGATTGCTGTTTTCAGCGTCATCAGTGGTAAGGTTCTCTGGTTTTCCTCGCTTTAGGTTTTCAAAGATCGTTCCACGGTCCGCCTGGGCGGGCCGGCTGTATCGGATGTTTCCCGGGTTCGTGTCCGGCTAAGAGCTAGAAGCTAGTGGCTAACGGCTTGTTCTTAGCTAATTGCTTCCAATGCGGCGCGCATGGTACCGCGAAGTTATAGCGAAAAGCAAGAGCTAATTTGTCCATGTTTTCAATGGGTTACCAGAAGGTCCTTTTTCCCGTTTTTGCCCGTCTGAAAAGCGGTTCGAAACAGAGTTCCCCTTCCCGCCTCTGTGTTCAGCAGCTTGCCCTGAGCGAAGTCAAGCGGGTGTCCTTTGTGGTTGAGGTCTTGGTTCGGCTTGTGACTGATGTAGCGTAGGGCCACTCATGGTCGCATTTTCTTCCGCGGCTATTACCCAGGGCCCTTAGTTGTTAAGAAGGAAAAAGGATAAATCAACCGGCATCGAGTTTTCCATTTTGGGATTGAGTGCAGTTGTATGGGGCTGAGGAACGGGCAACTGCGATTCCGTTTTCACCCTCTAAGAACCGAATGTACGACTTGCACGAGCTCTACATCCGAATCACTCACAAACTGCGCTTATCTCCGCGTCTTTCGCTGGAGGAACTGGCGCTGGATATCCGGATCGAAAGGCACACGATTGAAAGGGCCGTAAAAGCCGGCGCCGGAACCACCTTCCGCGATTTTCGCAAACGCGGCATGCTCAAGGTGGCTGAGAGAATGCTGCGCGAGCACCCACACCGCAACCTGAAAGAAGTGGCGCATGCTTTGGGGTATCGCTCTTCGAGCGCATTCTCCCGCTTCGTCAAAGCCGCCGCCGGATGCTCACCCAGCGAATTGCGAGGCCAGGGAGCGCGATTGCCGGAAGGCAAGAAGTCACGAGATCGGCTGGTCGCTTAACCCAGTCCTTGAATCCGGAGACCTGAAGTTAGTTTTCTTCCACAAGTGTCAAACAATCTTCCACAAATGTATAGCAATATTTGTTTTCTCCAAGCCAACATTTCCATATGATCGTCCCCGGAGTCATGCATCTGTCAAGGAGGCGTAAATGAAACTGCGCACAAGCTCAAGTGTGTCGATCCTGATGGTTATGTTCTTTAGCACCTTTGCCTGTGCGGAGCTGCCTATCTGCCAGGGACCGACATGCACGCCCGACATGACTGCAAGCTCTTATGCAGGGGCAGTTGCGGCGCGTCCAATGCCCCTGAATGCGCGCGGCAATTCCAACCCCATTTGGCCCTCGTCAACTGCGGGGATTGCGAAGACGGTAATCGGCAGTCAGAGCTATAATTTTACTATCCCCATCCTGAGAATGCCCGGTCGAGCCGGGATGGATCTGGTCCTCAATCTTTATTACAGCAGCCGCATCTGGAACGTTGACAATGTGCATCACACAACGACCTTCAATATCGATCGCGATTATCCCAGTTACGGTTTTCGCCTCGACTTCGGTTATCTGGAAAAAGCAAGCTCTGCCTTTATTATTACCGAAGGGGATGGGACCAAGCATAATTTGGCGAACGGCAGCGGCACCAACAACCCCATGTATTATTCAACAGACGGCACTCATATCCAGTACAACAGTTCGACAGGAATTCTTATTTACAAAAACGGCCTAACCGTGCAGTATCTCCCTTTCCCCTCCGCAGCTTCTCTCCTGCGCCCGGTGTGGGTCAAAGACAGCAACGGCAACTATTTCAGCATCGCTTATGTTAGCGGATATGACCAACTCATATCGGCAATCAGTGACAGCCTGGGCCGGGTAGTAACGTTCAACTACAATGCGTCCAATGAACTGACCAGCATCAGCATGCTGGTCCATCCGTCCGGCACTAAGACGTTCGTGACATTTGCCTGGGGCACTCTTTACGGCAACGGATATGCCTGGTACAACTTCTCTGGGCTTACCGTGCATGGCACCCCAGCGCTTACTACGCCGTTGAATGTCCTGACAGGGTGCACGTATGCCAACGGAACTGGGTACAAGTTCAGCTATGGCGACTGGGGAATCATCAACGAGATCGATAACCTCAGCTCAACGGGCGCTGTCCGGAGCTACGTCAGCTATAATTTTCCGCCAGCCAGTCAAGGAGCTTTGACCGACTCGCCGGCTTATACGCAACAGACGGTCTCACCGGACGGCACCGGCGCGAATACTTCAACGTGGACTTACGCTGTAACAAAAAGCGGCACCGGTGTTGTTACCAGCGCGGCGGTTACTGATCCCACGGGCAACAGCGCCACCACAAATCTTGACCCCAATACCGGGCTGACATCCTCAGTCCAACAAACAAACAGCTCCAACACCGCGCTCCGCAACAGCAGTTATACCTGGACAACGACAGGGTTCCCGCCCGTCAGTACAGTTCTCGGCAGCATCGTTACGACTTTAAGCGACACCGGGCAGCAGTCGAAGGTGGCCTACGGATACGACCCCTGGGCAAATGTGACGGATGTTTACGAATATGATTTCGGCCTAACACTTCTGCGTCACACGGTTACGACATATTTGACGACGGGAGACTATGTAACCTTCCATGTGGTCGATCGGCCGACGCAGGTTTTGGTGGAGGATGCCACCGGCAACACTGTCGCCCGCACGGACATGGCGTATGATGGCACCAGCCTGACTCCAGTTACGGGCGCCTCCAGCCACGACGATACTAATTATGGCTCCAGCTTCACAACGCGCGGGAACCTGACCTCGGTGACGCGCTACTCCAATGCATCTGCCGGTACCGGTGCGGTCGCCCGCAACTTCTACTATGACACTCTGGGGAACCTAACCACGGCACAACTGGATTGTTGCAACCAGAAAACGTTCAATTTCAGTAGCACCACCCAGTACTCTGCGCCTGACTCGATCACCCGCGGACCCAACGGGGGTCCGCAATTCACCACCAGCTACACGTACGATCCTGATACCAGCGCATTGCTCAGCAGTACGGACGAGAACGGCCAGACCACGAATTATCAATACGATTCCATGGGCCGCGCCATACAGATACTGCTACCGCCCCAGCCGCCGCCAAATGGAACGCGGGTGCAGCTGAATACTGTGTATGGAGACGATACGGTTTCTCCCGCGGTCACCAGTTCCAATACGGCCAACAGCGCTGTCGGTGTAACTACTAAGGACGGTCTTGGTCATGTCTTGCAGGTGGACACCAAGAACGGTAATGCGGCGGTCAGCACGGTGAAATACGCCTATGACAAACTCTGGCAACGGACGCAGGCATCCAATCCGTATGCCCCCGGCGACACGATCGTTAATACCACGTTCAGTTACGATGCCTTGGGAAGGATCACGCAGGTCACTCCGCCCAGCGCGGGATACACCCAGTATTCTTATTCCGGCAACACGGTTACCGTTACCGACCCCGCGGGGAAGCAGCGCAAGAATTATTCTGACGCACTGGGGCGGTTGATAAGGGTGGATGAGCCGGGAGAGACTTTTGCCGGCTCTCCGTCAGCCGGATCGCTGACCATTGGCGGTACTCTCCAAAGCCAGTCCGGAGTAGGAGCCACACCGGCTACTCCAGGCACGGGTAGCATATCCTTTACGAGCAATACTGCGGGTGCGTCAACCCAATGCTTGCCGGACAACAGCGTCTGCGATTATGGAACTATCTACCTGACGGTCAATGGTTCTGGAGCCAGCACATCCTGGCCGAATGGCGCGCTTATAGGATATCCCGTTCAGTACTTGGCGAACACGATCAATCAGAGCAATCCCTACGTGACGGCGTCGTTCAACGGGGATCTTTATAACCCTGCCATAACTCTGACAGCGAAAACTTCTGGTGCATCCACGAACTATTCGTTCTCGGGTGGCTCCCAAGGCAATTACGACGGCCAAAGCTGCACCGATGCCTCTGGCAATGTCTATAGTCCGTGTTTCTCGGCGCCCTTTATCTCGACATCGGCCTCGGGTGCTTCCCTCACGGGCGGCACCGATGCATATGGCGGTAGCACCGTTTACGACTCCGGGACGGTGACGGTCACCGTCGGCAGCTTTACCGCCAGCGCGCCTTACGGACAGAGTTCTAACAGTACTGCGGCGCAAGTGGCCACGGCCCTGGTCGGCACGGGACCGACAGGGCTCAACCGGTCGGGGTCTCCGGTGACCGCTACCGCAAACGGGGCCGGCATCTCTCTGAACTACAAAACGATCGGCGCGGCGGGCAACGTGGATATAGCGGCCAGTTCAAGCAGCAACAACTCTAGTATGTTTCCCAACGGATCATTCAGCGGCAGTTCCTCGCTCAGCGGGGGCGTGGACCCATATTCCAACACGCTCAGCTATCCCTACGCCACCACGTACACGTACGATGTCCTGAACAATCTCACTGCGGTTTCTCAGGCGGCTGGCAATGTCAACGATCAGCCGGTTGCGGGTCAACCGCGCAGTTATTCGTACGACAGCATGGGCCGATTGCTGACTATGACACTGCCGGAGTCGAGCACGGAGACCAATTACTACACGGACGCTAGCGGAAACGCCTGTTCCGGCGATTCCAGCCTGCGATGCAGAGTACAGGACGCGCGCGGCGTGGTGAAAACCTTCACCTACGACGGTATCAACAGGATTATTGGCGTCTCCTACAGTGATGGCACGCCAAGCGTGAGTTACACCTATGACACAGGGGGGGCTTCGGCGTATGCGCTGGACGAGCTGACCAAAATCACGGAAGGATCAAATTCTCAGACGTTCACCTACGACAACCTTGGCCGCATCACTTCTGTGGCCCAAGTTATTGATTCGACAACATATACAGTCGTGTACGGCTACAATTTGGCGAGCCAAGTTAATTCCATCACATACCCCACAGGGCGAGTCGTCGCCCAGGATTACGACGCCATCGGTCGTTTGTGTGCGGTGGGCACGACTGGCAGTACTTGCACATCCGGAACGACGTACCTCACTGGTCTTAGCTACAATGCTGCTGGAGAGACAACGGGGTTGAGTTTAGGCAATGGTGCCCAAGGCTCTTTCGGCTACAACGATCACCTGCAGATGTCTTCTGTGCGCTATTCCAAGAGCGGAAACTCAAGCGACATCTTGAATTTGGGTTACGACTACGGATCAAGCAACAATGGGCAGATCCAGGCAATGCACTATTATACTTCACCGGGTGTGGAAGACGCCACCAAATCAGAGTATTTCAACTATGATCCGTGGATGCGGTTGAGCAGCGCGCACACTGGCACGGTGAATTCAACTGCCGGGACCTGGAGCCTGCAATGGGGATATGACCGGCTCGGCAACCGTCTGTCGCAGGCGCTCGTTGGAGGGAATGTGAGCATCGGCCAGCCGGTATATATTGTTGATGCTGCTACCAACCGCATCACAAATTCCGGTTACACTTACGACGCTGCAGGCAACATGACCAATGATAGCGTCACTGCTTATTCCTATGATGGCGCGAATCGCCTGAAGCAGATCAACGCGGGCGCGGCGACATACACGTACTTTGGCCCACTTCGCATCAAGAAAGCCGTGGGATCGAATATCACGGTTTATATCTATTCTGGGACCAAACCGATTGTTGAGTACTTGAACGGGAGTCTGAGTAAGGAACACATCTACGCTGGGTCGCAGTTGCTAGCTACGCTTGCCGGAAGCAGCACTACATACCATCACCCCGATCATCTTTCCAACCGGATTGAGACCAATGCCTCCGGCGCTCCGGTGAGGGCCTTCGGTCATTTTCCGTTCGGAGAAACCTGGTACGAGACCGGTAGCCCGGACAAACTTAAATTCACAACATATGAGCAAGACGCGGAGTCCGGCTTGAACTATGCGCTGTTCCGGTACCAAGCGCCTCGCCAGGGCCGGTTCATGAGCCCTGATTTGATCGGCGGGAAGTCCGGGGCTCCGCAATTGCTGAACGGATACTCCTATGCGCTTAACGATCCGGTGAATCTCGTTGATCCGTTTGGACTCTATGTGGTTGCTTTCGAAAGTTGCAGCCAAGTGCCTTGGTCTTCAACTACAACATGGGAAGATGGCTCCTCGGTCACGAGCCTTGGCGGCTTCGACACCGTTTGCCAAACATCTCTAGTTGGCTTCGGCGGCGGTCCCAGCGCGATAGGCCCCGACGATCACCTGAAGGATCAAGTAAAGGCGGCGCTCAAACGGTTGTTGAAAGTTCTAGATCCAAACTGCCTCAAGTTTCTTAACTCCCAGGGCCGTGATGCTCAAAGTTATATCAACGACCTGATCACATATGCAGACTCAGGCGGAATCGCAGTAAAAGAGTTTCCGGGCACCATTACGGAGACCGGCCCCGTAAACAACCCGGGGACAACGGTTATTGGCGGCACTACAACCCAGCACTTGACCATCGACAACGCATATACTGGGGGCCCAGATGCGGCCCTTACAGTGAATAGTCTTGGTGCATTCTTCAATGGATCATATAAAGGAATCCCGTTGACAACTGACCGAGGGAGAATAAAAGGAGACACCATGGCGGCGCAAGATTTTATAATACTTCATGAGGTGGCTCATGGTACGAACGCGATCAAGCCGGATAAAGGTAATCAAAAGATGGTCGATCAAAATGACAAAGATTTAGAAAACAATTGTAAAGATACTATAAAATCCTTCGGCAAGGCGAAATAACATGCTTTCGACTCTCATTCTTGCGCTTACACTATTGGTATCAGGTGACGTACCCCACCCGAGGCACATTGATCCGATACAGTACCCGCTAGCCGCTCGGCTTTCGCACACACAAGGAACGGTCGTTGCACATCTTGTCTTGGATTCCGAGGGCAGAGTTACGCGCGTGAGCGTGAGCGGCCACCCAATGTTGGCAGATGCGGTAGAGGTATGGCTCAAGGGTTGGACGTTTGAAGTCGGCGGCAAGAATACGGCTGATATCGTCGTCGAATTCAAATTAGTTGGGGAGGCGCGCTATTATAACGCAGAAACGCTCGTGACCTACGATCTTCCAGGCAGAGTCACGGTAGTTACACAACCTCCTGTCTGCGATCACTGCAGAGATGACAAGTGACATTGATCAGTGTGCCAATTGGGGGAACTCGGGGAAACTCAGGGACGACGGGACGTATCCTGCTCTTTTACGATCAAAAATTGAGCTTATTCTGATGACGATCATCCACTGATGTTTTCCGGGCGGCCTCCCTATTTTAGGAGCCAGGTTACGGCGCATCGCTTTTCGAGCGCGCCAATGAATTCTGACGTCCCGAGCGGCCTGCCGGTGTGGGTGCACTGTCGGATGGCAGCGTCGTCGGCGTCAGAGGCTTCTGGCCCACGGGTTTCGCAAGAATAACTTCTGCGGGACGGCCCGCGACCCGCGGATATATTTTGCGATAAGCTAGTCTCGCCATGCTCCAACCCCGTGGATAGACGCATGGCGGCGAAGGTAGGCGAGGTAAAGGAGCTTCCGCAACATGACTGACAAGAATCCTGATCGTTCTACAGCGTTATTTGTATGCATTTCTTTCCTGGCGATATTCCTTGCATGCGCCGGCGCTGTTGGGTGCAGCGGAACCCCCGGATCATCGGGGCCAGGAATTCCCGTTGTCCACGCCCAGGTTCCGGACTGCTCGCCGGAGCGGTTCTACGGAGACGGCAGCGGCAATCTGCAAACTCCCATTGAGACCCCGGACTACCTGCAGTTCGCCTCGCAGGCCTGCGTGATCACTGCTAACGTGCTGGAGCAATACACTCTGAAGTTCGACCATACCGTCCAGGCTGCGGACATGCAGATGGGCAGCAATACCGGCAGCAATCTGGAGTGGGCTTTCTGGGTTGACTTCCAGCTTCCCAGCGGACGGAGCTTTTCACTCTTCATGCAGTATGACAAGCACGTGGACAACGTCGGCAACCGCCACGAATGGCGGCCTTTCCCGGTCCCCATCAAGCTTCCGGCGGGAACGGTAGTCACCATCCGTCGCCCGGCGCTGCCGGCGGTCTATTGCACCAAACCCGGACCGTGGGGCAGCGGCCAGGCGTGCGGTACCGGGCAGAAGATTGAGTTGGTGGGAACCCTTATTTAAGCGCGGATCCCTAAAGAAAAGATGTGTCCGCCTCGGCGGGACTTGCGTAAGAAGCCTGATTCCCGTTACCGCCCGAAGTCGGTGACATAATTCTGACTTATTTCGTAAGAAAACTCTTTGCGTCCAATCAACCCCTGTTTTCGCGTCGAGCAAGAACCAACTTCCGGCTTGTCCTGCTAAAATCCATCCTCAGCCGAATAGGCAGCACGCGTGGAATTACGCGCTGAAGCTTGCCCGCGAAGGTTGAAAATGAAAAAAGAGGCCAGCCGTTACGAATTCAGCGGAAGGGAGGACATTGTCCGTCTGATCCAGCGTCCTTTTGTGGCCTACTTTCGCGATTCGAATCCGGTCCTGGACATAGGATGCGGCGGTGGCGTTTTCCTGGAGCTGCTGGCGAAGGCAGGCATTGAGGCGGCTGGGGTTGATCGTTCGGAGGAAGCTGTTTCCGCCTGCAGGGCGAGGGGCCTTCGGGTGGAGCAGGAGGACGCTCGCGAATACCTGCGCCGCTCGCGGGGACAGTTCGGCGGGATTTTCTGCAGCCATGTGATCGAACACATGGTGTATGACGATGCCGTGGAACTCCTGCAGCTTTGCCACGGCGCTTTGCGCCCCAATGGACTTCTTCTGCTGATCACGCCGAATCCCGAAGACCTGGCTGTGATCTCGGAGATCTTCTGGCTGGACCCCACCCATGTCCGTCCGTATCCGAGGCTATTACTCAGGAAAATGCTGGATTCCGCAGGATTCCAAGTGAAGCGAGATCGTCCATTCCTTGGCAACTGGCGGGTCATTGGACGGCGCAAGCTTGCGGGCTACATTGTGCGGAGGGTGCTGCTGGGAAGACATTTTGGAAAGCAGAACACTCTCATACTCGCACAGAAGAGCGGAAATTGATGAGTCAGTGAGCGGAAACTATTTCCGGAAGTGCGCGCGTATCACCGCCGGCAGCTCCGGCAGGTTGCGCTCCTTGATGGCAATCGCCAGCCGTATGAACTGAGCGTTGGTCCAGGCCAGCGGCGTGGCCGAGCCGGTGCCTTGACCGAACTTCAGCCATGGGTGCGGAGATTCCGGGCGGTCCCACACCTGCTCGGCGAAGGCCATAGGGGTAAATTCCCGTTTTGGAACTCCTCCGAATTGAAAATTAATTTTACGAAATACTTAACAAAAAGCCATTGACAGAAATCGCGAGACAAATATAGGATGCGCACGTTGTTCGACAGAAACGACTGTTGAATGCCTTCCTCAGCGTCGCAGCCAGGACCCAAGGGCGGCCTACAGCCAAACCGCAAACGCCAGACAACCGCGCCGCAAGTCAATCGGAAATAGAAAGACGCGCTGTTAACAAGACGGTTCTCATCCCGGCGAGAAACCGTAATGTTGAGTTGGCGCTCCAATGGAAGCAATAAATGTCAGATGGACACTCTTCTGCGCAACCACATAAACAACATAATCGAGTTCCGCGCAGACCCTATTTATTGGCAGGGACCATGGCCTTATCATCAGCATTTTGCGAACAAAGGAGAAAAGAAGTATGGGTCGCAAGAACAACGGACAAGACGGTATATGGCTGTCTCCCAACGCTGACCCGCGGCGATTGAGGGACGCAGAACGGGCGCGCCAAAACCGCGCCGAAATCACAAAAGCTCTGTCTCACGGCCAGATTTCACGGCGCGACCTGGTCAAGTGGGGTTTGTTCACCTCCGCCGGCATTCTGGCCCCGATCGGCGGACTTAACCCGTTTGTAAGGCCCATGGGCGGGCAGGTTGCGACTTCCAGCTTCGGCGGCGGCGGAAGCTGCAGCCAGATTCCCACCGGGCTCTCACCCAGTCCGACGTTTGGCGTCCAGCCGTTTACCCAGCCGATGCCGCGTTTCGACGTGTTGCCGCGGAACGCAGTTTCCACTCTGAGCCCGGCGCCAACAGCACAGGCCAACACCACCCAGCAGCCGGTCGATCCTGCGCTGGTCGGCGGTAGAACCGGCCTGACCGGGCCGATCGAAGGACGTCCGCCGGGAGCGAACTGGGCACATCAGGGATTTGCCCAGTTTCCTCCGCAGGTGGCGGTAGAGATCACCACCAAGCCCGCTACGACAAACACCACTTACAATCCGGGTGTAACGTCTGACCTCAACTCCGGCATCAATCCATCCACTCCGATTCCGCCAAAATTCCACCCGAGCTTCCCCGTGCAAAACTCAAACCGGGTGTGGACATTCAATGGCACGTTTCCTCCGAAGCTGTTACAGGTACGCTATGGTGAGCCGGTCCTGATGCGCCATCACAACGGCCTAACCACAGACATCAATAACAACGGCGGGTTTGGACGGTACACCCTCACCACGCACGAGCACAACGCCCACCACGGCGCGGAAAATGACGGCTTCACCGGCGCGTATTTCTGGCCCAACCAGTTCTATGACTACCACTACCCGTGGACGCTGGCCGGGTTCCGCAGCATCAACACCAACGCCAGCGACCCGCGGGCCGGCGCTCCCAGCGACAGCGGCGGCATCAACAATGTCCCCGGCGACTGGCATGAGACCATGAGCACGCACTGGTTCCACGATCACATGTTCACCTTCACCGACCAGAACGTGTACAAGTGCAACGCTGGAATGAACAACATCTACAGCTCGCTCGACCGCGGGAACGAAGCTATTGCCGACGGCGTCAATCTGATGCTGCCCAGCGGAAATGAGAAGAGCTGGGGCAACCTGGATTACGACGTCAATCTCATGCTGTCCGACAAAGCGTGGGACGCGAACGGCCAGCTCGCCATGGATACCCTGGCCTTTGATGGTTTCCTGGGCGACCAGATGACGGTGAATTTCGCGTGGAAGCCGTTCTTCAACGTGTACGCGCGGCGTTACCGCTTCCGCATCCTTAACGCCAGCGTCTCCCGCTTCTTCGCCCTGGCGTTGAGCGATAGCTCGCCCTTCACCCAGATCGCCAATGACGGCAATCTGCTGCCGTTCACCGTTCCCGGCTTGACGCAAACCGATCAACTTGGCATCGCCGAACGCTATGACATCGTGATCGACTTTTCCCGTTACTCTGCCGGCCAGACCGTCGATATGGTCAACCTGCAACAGATGCAGGACGGCAAGCTGCCCGGTCCCATCCTGACGGTGTCCCAGGCCACCAGCGGCACGTCCTGCGACCCGGCGGTAGGCTCATTCATGCGTTTCAAGATTATCGGTCCGCCACCGCACGCCGACCAGAGCGTAAATACGGACGGAGCGGCGATACCCTTGATCCCCAACCCGCTTCTGCCTCCGGTCAGCCGCCAACGGTTGTTTACCTTTGACGACAACGCTAACCAGACCCAGAACGATCCTGTTACCACGTACACCGGCCAGGGCCAGTGGGGCATTGCCACCGGAAACTCGGGGGGCAGCAGCCGGCGCTCGGGAGGTTCCGCGCTGAAGGCCGATTTCGGCCGTATTTCATCGCAGCCCGGGTACGGCACGTGCGAGCAATGGACCCTGCAAGGGGGCTTTGGCTGGGACCATCCCATCCATATCCACTTTGAAGAGGGCCAGATCATATCCCGCAACGGGCAGCCGCCCTCGGCGGCGGAATCAGGCCGCAAGGACGTGTATCGATTACGTCCGAACGGGACCGTGGTGATCAAGATGCAGTTCCGCGATTGGGGCGGCATGTACATGGAGCACTGCCACAACACCATGCATGAGGACAATGCCATGTTGTTGCGGTGGGACTTGGACAGCGGAACTCCCTTCCTGAGCCCGCTTCCGACTCCGATCTCGAAGCCGACTGGTGTCACGTTCCAGGCGCCGGACGAGATTCTGCCCAACGCGTAACTCAACTCCCGGCGCTTGCCTAGTGGCGAGCGCCGGGACCCAACCTCAAGAAGGAGTAAAATCCAGATTCGGCGGGCCCGCTTTGTGGTGGGTCTTGCCGTTTCCGGGTTTCACGTCTTTACCAGGGACTGCTTTAACCAGGGACCAAAGGGAGTACATCATGTTGCCGAAGCGTTGGGCGGGCGCGGCGGGGTTTACGGCTGTGTCCATCGCGGTTGCGGCATTTCTCTTATTCTGCGCGCGACCCGTGGCGGCCAACGGCCCAGACAACAGCCACTTTCCCAATGTCGAACTTATCACGCAGGACGGAAAAAAAGTCCATTTTTACGATGACCTGATCAAGGGCAGGATTGTGGCCATCGTCCTGATCTACACCAACTGCCAGTATTCCTGCCCGCTGGAAACGGCGCGGCTGGCGCAAGTGCAGAAGAAGCTGGGCGACCGCGTGGGTAAGGACATCTTCTTTTATTCCATCAGCATTGATCCGGCGCACGATACGCCCGCGGTGTTGAAGGAGTACATGCAGAAGTTCCGCATCGGTCCGGGCTGGACCTTCCTCACCGGCAAGAAAGAGGACATCGACTTCCTCAGCAAACAACTCGGGTTGTATGCCGACCCCTCCGTGAATGCCGACGGTCATCTGGCCCAGCTGTTGATCGGCAATGAGACAACCGGCGAGTGGATACGCGGCTCGGCCCTGGACAATCCGTCTTTTCAGGCGCGCATGATTGGGGATTTTCTGGACAACTTCAAGCACCTGAACCCGGATGAGGCGAAAAGCTCCTCCGATGGGCGACCGCTCGAAAACTTCGATAAAGGACAGTACATCTTCGGACGGGACTGCCTCGCTTGCCACACCATCGGTCATGGCGATACCATCGGCCCGGATTTGCTTGGCGTGACCCATGTGCGCGAAGGCAAGTGGCTGGCCCGCATCATCCAGGCGCCCGACCAGTTGCTGAAAGAAGACGACCCGATGGCCACCGCTCTCCTGGCGAAGTATAAGAATGTTCGCATGCCCAACCTGGGCGTCGGTGACGCGGATTTACACTACCTTATCGAATACCTTGAAGCGCGAACGCTGGCCCATGACAAAGAAGCTGCGGCCGCCGGTAGCTCCGGGGCCGCAAAACCCGGTACGGCGGAGAAGGCATCAACCAAGCCGAACTGGTAGTGGAGCCAGCCAAAAAACAAACGGTACTTCAACAGGACACCTATCTTGCTATATTGGCCCGAGTTTGAATTCAATTTCCGTCTTGACATCCAGAAACTGCTGCCTCACATGGCGGCGATCGAGGCATTCCAGAATGCAGCCTCCAATCGTGTGCTTCCGTCAGCCTGGCGCGAACGGCCCGAGCCGGCGACAGGAGACGGGGAACTCGCTCCGGTCGATCTATCCGGGCAACCCGCGGTGGCCCCGAATCCCACCGACATTCGCAAACACCAGTTGCGGATGAGGAACGGCGGCACGACCCAGGCCTGGGTACGAGAGCGCTTTCTCCCCGGCAGCGCTCCGCTTTCGCTCGCCGACATTTTCACCATGCACCGCATGGTGGCCGATGAAACCGGCGTCCGCTACCAGAATGAGAACGGTCTGCGCGTCCACGGCGTCATGGTGGGAAGACGTGAGGTGGGTGGCTTGCATACCGGAGCGCCGCCCGAGAAACTCCCGGCCCTGATGGAGGGATACGTTCAATTCATCAACAGCAGCCGTCTGCGCTGTTTCCCGCCGGTGGTCCACGCCCTGGTGTCTCATTTTTTCTTCACCACAATCCATCCGCTGGATGATGGAAACGGAAGAGTGTCCCGGCTGATTTCGGCGGCCATCCTCTTTCAGCGCGAATACCACGGACATGGTTACTACGCGCTTTCGCATTACTTCTACCAGAATGCCGTCAAGTACCACAGCCTGCTCCACCAATGCTGGCAGCAGCCGCTACCCTTTGATCTCACCACGTTTGTCGCCTTCGGCATGGAAGGCGTGGCCCTCGAACTCCAGGGCATCAGCAACTTCCTTAAAATGAAACTGGATCGGGCCGTCGAGAGGCAGATGTTGCCGCGGGCGTCGCATAATAAGAGGACGCTGAGTGTGCGCGGCAGGCGCTTGTCAGGAATGCGTTCAGGAAGGAAGGCTATCGTGACTGCCATCGCGACGCTGTTCTGGGTTCTTGGGTTGGCGCCGACGCCGATGATGATGGCCAACCAGGCTGGCAGCGGCCCAGGTATCACGGCGACCGTTTCTCCCGACCATCCCACAGCGGGAGTGACGAAGGTCAGCATTACCGGGCAAGCGAGTGTCGCAGCGACAGTGACTGACACCTCCACCTTTCCCGATGGGACGGTCCACATATTTTCGTTCAAGGCCGACAGCCACGGCGCCTATACCGACGGCCCGTTCGTGCTGCAACAACTCGGCACCTACCATGATGTTCTGCAAGACCGCGCCACAGGCGCATCGATCTCCATTACGTACACGGGACTGGGCGATTTCAGTCTGGCCGTGAGCCCCGCCACACGGACCGTTGCCCGAGGCGAGACCGCGACCTACACCGTGATATTCACCAGCGTGTCCGGCTTCGTGGGCGACGTGACACCGGCGGCGCGGGACCGGTCACACATTCCCGGAGCAACGGCCTGGTGGTCTAATCCGTTCGTGTCCGTTCCGCCGAGGAGCTCCGCCACGACTACATTCCTCATCCGGACTTCGAAGAGCACGCCGCGGGGAACTTACAGAAGCATCACGTTGGTGGGCATGAACGGATCGGTAGCTCACGCGCTTCCATCGAAGATCAGCCTGACGGTGAAGTAGTCGGCTGCAACGACTAACCGGAGAATGAAGATTGCCTCTGTTTACTCCTTTCCTCTGGGTTTCAAAGGTCTGATGTGCCCGCGTCATTTCTGGAGATAAAAGAGGCGTTGGTCCATCTGCAGATCGCCGTCGCGGAATGCCTCCGTGAGCGTGTCCAACAGATCGCTTGCCAGCACGGTGTTTTCATGGAGCATGTCACGGGCAAAGTCTGCCGCGAGTCCATGCAGGTACACTGCCGCGGCTACTTTTACGTCCTTGAGGAAAGCCGACGCCTGGCCAGGATTCGCGTGCTGCTCCGCGGCCAGGTCCGCTCCAGAATCCGGTTCACGCGCGCCGGCCACGTCCCCGACGCGAAGGAGACTGCCCGAGCGCCGGGTCAGCGCCGCGCCAGCGATGCCGGCAAGCACTTCGTCCGCGCCGCCCTTGGCCAGCGCTGAATTCCCGGTCATGTTCACCCACGTTTCGGTGGACGCGCCGGCCACCACTGTCCTCCGTCCTTTCAGCACCACACAGCAGCCGGTCTCCCGTGCGAGTCGTCGCGCCACTTCCAGACTGTCCGCGTGGACGTCGTCGGTCGCAACGCCGAATAACCGGGCGGCTTCTCCGGGATGAAGAATAAGGACCCGGAACGGGGCCGCTTCGCTGCCTCGCTTCAACTCGTGGTAATGCCCTTCGAACGCATTCAGGCCGTCGCCGTCAAGGACCAGAGGCAGCGAACACCGCGCCACCAGGTGCCGCACAAATCCTGCCGTCTCCGGGTTACGGGAAAGTCCCGAGCCAAGGACAATTACATCTTTTCCCGTCGTCAGAGACTCTAGTTGGCCGGCTGCGTCCATCGCAATCGTGCCGTCTGGCGTCTCCGCAAGACCCTCCGTCATCAGTTCGGGAGCAAAGCCCGCTACCGTTGCCTGAATGGACTTGGGGCACGCAACCGTAACCAGGCCTGCGCCGGCGCGCAGCGCCGCCATTCCCGCGAGCGCCGCGACCCCCGCTTTGCCCCGCGATCCGGCAATCACCAGCACATGACCGAAGTCGCCCTTGTGCGCGTCACTCAATCGCGGAGGAAAGGTAATTCCCACTTCCTGGCCGGTGATCACACTTAGTCCGGTGCTGTGGGCAGCAAGCGCCGGCTGGACGCCGATCTCGCTCACCGCGATCGGACCGGAAGTAAGCTCGCCAAAAACATGCGCCGGTTTCGGCGCAATGAAGGTAATGATTCCGTGCGCGAACACCGCATCCACTCCGCTTTCGTGTGCGGGAGCTTTGCTGTCCGGGTCGATGCCCGAGGGTAGATCCACGGAGACGACGGTCCCGAAAGCGTCATTGACGGCCTCCACCGCTTTCCTGGCCAGTCCTTCGAGCAGGGGTGCAAAATCGCCGCCGGCAATGGCGTCCACGATCAGGTCGGCGCCGAGCGCGTCTCGCACCGCGTTGTCATCCAGGCCCGCTTCGTCGGCCACAAAGATTGGTTCGGCGGAGAGCCGGGAACACATAGCGGCAGTGTCGTCCGTAAGCTCCGTTGCTTCTCCGGCCAGGATGATGACCGACACGGTCGCCGCTAATTCGCGCAAAGCCTCGGCCGCGGCCATGCCGTATCCGCTGCTTTTGCTCCGGCCGCACACCACGCACACCGAACTGAACTTGAAGTGCGATACGCAGAATTGGGCCACGGCCGAACCGGCCCGTTGCATGAGGACCAAGGCCGACATTCCCGTCCGGCCCGTCGCCTCGCGCTCGGCCTCTTGTACCTCGTTGCGCGTGAGGATCCTCATCAGTGGCCGTTAATTCTAGAACAAACCCCGATGCTTGAAAGGGAAAAAGGGGGCCAGGCTCCTGAACTGCGGCATTATTTATTCTGAGGAAAGCGAGTAGAATTCCCGGATGTCGCGACGAAGCCGGTGTGTACTGCCTGGAGTTGCCTGCCACATCACGCGGACGGAAATCCGGGGACAACCCACAAGCTCGGGTTGCATGGAATCGGTATCCCACTTAAGCTACCAGGAAGTCTTTTCTGCGGAGTTAACGTGAGCCTTCCGGACATTTTGCGGGAGCGGCTGGCGCTTCCGGCGATCGGCGCGCCTATGTTCATCGTTTCCGTGCCGGAACTGGTTATCGCGCAGTGCAAAGCGGGCGTTGTGGGAAGCTTTCCTTCGCTGAATGCGCGTCCGGCGGAGGAGCTGGAGAAATGGCTGAAACGCATCCGCGACGAGCTGGCGCGCCACGACAACGTTGTTGCCAACGGCAATGCCACGAGCGACGGTGCCGGGAAATCCGGCCGGGCGGCGCCTTTTGCCGTCAACCTGATTGTCCACAAATCCAACGACCGGCTGGCCAATGACCTGGAGCTGTGCGTCCGCTACCAGGCGCCGATTGTCATCACCTCACTGGGCGCGCGCGAGGACGTGAACCAGGCGGTGCATTCTTATGGCGGCATAGTGCTGCACGACGTGATCAACAACGTGTTCGCGCACAAGGCCGTTGACAAAGGGGCGGACGGCCTGATTGCCGTGGCTGCCGGCGCCGGAGGCCATGCCGGCACAACTTCGCCTTTTGCGCTGGTCCAGGAAATCCGCGAATGGTGGGACGGGCCGCTGGTCCTCTCCGGAGCGATTGCGGCCGGCGGGGCAGTGGTAGCGGCACAGGCCATGGGCGCGGACCTGGCTTATATCGGCTCGGCGTTCATCGCCACACGGGAGGCCAATGCGCCCGATGGTTACAAGCAGATGATCGTCGAGTCCAGCGCGGCGGACATCGTTTACAGCAACTACTTTTCCGGCGTGCTGGGCAACTACCTGAAGCCGTCCATCGCGCGCGCGGGGTTTGATCCGGAGAACTTGCCCCAGGCCGATCCCTCGAAAATGAATTTCGCCGACACGGACGGCAAAGTGAAAGCCTGGCGGGACATTTGGAGCGCCGGCCAGGGCATTGGAGCCGTGAAACAGGTGGTTAGCGTGGCGGAACTGGTGGCCCGGCTCACGCGCGAATACAACGCGACGCTCGAAAAGCTCGCCTCCGGAGCGGTGAAGCCGGCAGTGCAAGCCCCGGTAACAGCCCGAAGATAGAAGATAAAAGATAGATGACCGGGCTTGCAGCGCAACATCGCAGCGCAACATGGCAGCGCAACCTCGGACATCCGATCGGCCCTTGACGCGCGTGCGAACTCGACCCTACTTGCCTTAAACTGAAGAACGCATATGGCTAAACCGATTTTGCTTAGTGTGGACGACGACGCGGACGTTTTGCGGGCCGTCGAACGCGATCTGCGTTCGCATTACGGCGCTGAATACCGTGTTCTGGCGAGCGACTCTTCTGAAGCGGCCCTCGACCTCTTGAAGCAGTTGAAGGTGCGCAATGACAGCGTGGCTTTGCTGCTTGCCGACCAGCGCATGCCCAAGATGGATGGTGTGCGATTTCTGCGGGAAGCCATGCAGGTTTTCCCCATGGCCAAACGTGCGTTGCTCACCGCGTACGCTGATACCAACGCCGCCATCAGCGCCATCAACGAAGTCAGCATCAATTACTTCTTCTTGAAACCCTGGGACCCTCCGGAAGAGCACCTTTATCCGCAGTTGGATGATTTGCTCGATGACTGGCGGGCTTCCTACCATCCGACATTCGAAGGCATACAGGTGCTCGGTACGCGCTGGTCTCCCCGGTCGTATGAGCTACGCGACTTCCTGGCCCGCAATCGGGTGCCGTATCGGTGGATCGACGTTGAGCTTTCCGCCAACGACCCGGAAACCAAGCGTCTTCTGGAGGCTTTGGGTCCAGAAGCCGCCAACCTGCCGGTCGTGCTCTTTCCCGACGGAACCAGGCTCCTGGACAGCGCTCCGGCGGAAGTTGCGCAAAAGGTCGGGCTGCGAACGCGAGCGCAAACCAGCTTTTATGATCTGGCGATCGTAGGCGGAGGGCCGGCGGGCCTGGCGGCAGCCGTTTACGGCGCGTCGGAGGGTCTGCACACGGTGATGGTTGAGCGAGAAGCGCCGGGCGGCCAGGCGGGAATGAGTTCACGCATCGAGAACTATCTCGGTTTTCCGAACGGGCTGAGTGGTGGCGATCTGGCCCGTCGCGCTGTTGTGCAGGCGCAGCGTTTCGGGGTGGAAATTCTGTCGCCGCAGGAGGCCGTCGGCGTGCGGACCGAGGGGTCCTACCGCATCATCAAGCTGGCGGACGATAGTGAGATTTCGTGCCACGCTTTGATGATCGCCACCGGCGTGCAGTGGCGGCGCCTTGAAGCGCCGGGAATCGACAGGTTACAGGGCGCCGGCATTTACTATGGCGGCGGCGCCACGGAAGCTCTCTCCTGCAAGGGTGAGACCATCTATGTTGTGGGCGGCGCCAATTCCGCGGGGCAGGCGGCAATGAACTTTGCCAGGTACGCGGACCGCGTGGTCATTCTTGTGCGCGGGGACTCCCTGGCCAGCTCCATGTCCCAATATCTGATTGACCAGATCAAGGGGACACCGAACATTCAGTTGTGGGCCCATGCCAGCGTGGCCGAAGTGCATGGCGAAACGCACCTGGAAGAGATTTCGGTCCTGTGCTCGGACACAAATAAGGTCGAGCGCGTGCCGGCAAACGCCATGTTCATTTTTATCGGCGCCCTGCCGAGAACGGACTGGTTGTCGGATTTAGTCGAGAGAGACGACCGCGGCTTCATTCTGACCGGCCCCGATCTCATCTGGGAAGGAAAACGTCCGAAGGGATGGACGCTGGAGAGAGATCCCTTCTTGCTGGAGACAAATGTTCCCGGCGTTTTTGCCGTGGGAGACGTACGCCATGGTTCCGTAAAACGGGTCGCTTCCGGAGTTGGAGAAGGATCGGTGGCGGTACAGTTTATTCATCAGTACTTGAGCAAGGTATAGCATGGTCGAAAAATCGGAGTTGCTTGGCGTTCCGGCATTCGCGGATTTGCCTGAGGATCAAATCGCCTGGTTCCTCGGCCAGTCGCAAGAGCTGCCTCTTAAGGCGGGAGAAACCTACGCCCGCCAGGGAGATCCGGCAGACGCGATGTTTGTAATTCTTGAAGGGCAGTTCCATGCCCAGGGAGAACTGGGTGGTGAAACAGTCGTAATTTCCGTCAAGCCGGGGGATGTCACTGGAGTCCTGCCCTTTTCCAGGATGCAGCAATTCACCGTCAGCGTGCGGGCGGTGACGGAGGGCCGCGTCCTGCGTTTTCCCGCTTCGCTCTTCCCGGACCTGGTGCAGAGGATGCCGGAGCTGGCCAAACGCCTGGTGGCTGTGATGTCGGACAGGATACGTGAGGCCACCCGGGTCGAACAACAGCGGGACCGCCTGGCCGCCCTGGGCAAGCTTTCGGCGGGCCTGGCCCACGAGCTTAACAATCCTGCCTCCGCCGCCAAGCGTGCCGTCAGCCAGCTGCGGGGTATCCTGAAACGCATCAAGGATGCGAGCCATGAATTGGGAGCGCGCGAGCTTACTTCCGCGCAGAAAGCGGAGATCGACAAACTGGAAACTTCGCTGATGGAACGGGACGGACCCCCGCCGGATGCTTTGACCATCAGCATTCTGGAAGAGAAGATTGATTCCTTGCTGCGCAGCCACGGGCAAAACGATTTGTGGCAACTGGCCGCCGATCTGGCACGAAGCAACGCCCGGCCGGAAGTGCTCGAGTCGTTGTTCGCGACTTTGGATGCAGACTCGGCCCGTGCGGCCCTGGTGAGGATCGCTGCGTCGCTGGAAGTCGCCAGCCTATTGAATGAAATCGAGAGTAGCGCGTCGCGCATCTCTGACCTGGTCGGCGCGATCAAGGAATACACCTTCATGGACCAGTCGCCGGTGCAGAACGTCGACATTGTAAAGAGCCTGGAGACGACGCTGACCATCCTGAACCACAAGCTCAAACACGGCGTGGCGGTGGCGCGGGACTACCAGGGCGTTCCTTTTCTGGTGAATTCATTCGGCAGCGAACTCAATCAGGTTTGGACCAACATCATCGACAACGCCATTGATGCGATGGGCGGAAAGGGCGAGCTTCGAGTCCGGACCTATCGCGAAGATACCTGCGTGGTGGTTGAGATCGGCGATAACGGTCCGGGGATTTCATCCAAAGTATTGCCGCACATCTTTGAGCCGTTTTTCACCACCAAGGGAGTCGGAGAAGGGACAGGGCTCGGCCTGGACACGGTCCAGCGGATTGTGAAGAAACACCGCGGCAATATTCAAGTCAGATCGAAACCCGGTGACACGCGTTTTGAAGTGCGGCTCCCGCTGGCAGAAAGTCCGGTCCTGGTGCGTTAAGGGCCGTATCCCAACAGGAAAAGGCTACTCAACCAGGACAGACTTGGACAGATGCCTGGGCTGGTCAACGTTATGGCCGCCAATCACGGCGATGTAATAGGCGAAGAGCTGCAACGGCACCACTTCGATCACGGGTTGGAGCAGTACCGGCGCGGGCGGAACGGAGATAACGAAAGGCGTAATTTGCGGCACCACGTGATCGCCCTCAGTTGCAATGGCCAGAACGTGGGCCTTTCTGTCCGCAAATTCGCGCAGATTCGACAGGCTCTTGCCATAGCGCAATACCGAGTCCACATCATCCTGGTCCTGGGGAACAAGGACCACCATGGGCAGATTCTCATTGATCAAAGCCGTGGGGCCATGCTTTAGCTCGCCGGTCGGATGGCCTTCCGCGTGAATGTAAGAAATCTCTTTCAGTTTTAGTGCGCCTTCCAGCGCGATGGGATAGTCAATGTCCCGGCCAATATAAATGAAGTCTTTATACTTGCTGAAGGTTTCGGCGTAACTGCGGCACAGCTCGCCGGTGGCCAGGACGCGGCGAATAAGCTCCGGCAGCGCCCGCACTTCGCGGATGGCCAACTCCGCGGCCTGCGACTTGCCACGTATCTGGGCGATGTACGCTGAAAGCAGAAACAGCGCAGTAAGTTGCGTGGTGAAGCTCTTGGTGGCGGCAATCGCGACTTCCTCTCCGGCATAGGTAAGCAAAGTCGCATCGGCTTCGCGGGTCAGGGGCGTGTCCGCCACATTGCAAATGGCCAGTGATTTTGAACCTTTACGTCGCGCCTCGTTCAGGGCAGCGATGGTGTCAATCGTCGTACCGGATTGGGAGATGAAAATGGTCAGTTCATTGGCCCCCACCACAGGGTCGCGATAACAGTACTGACTGGCAAAATCAACTTCCACGGGGAGCCCGGTCATCCGTTCCAACATGAATTCGCCGACGAGGCCAGCATGCCTGCTGGACCCGCTGGCGGCAATGGTGATCTTGGAGAATCGCCTGATTTCATCGGGAGAGAGAGAAAAGTCAGGCAGCACGACATTGCCGGCGTCGTCGAGGCAGCCGTCAATTATGGTCCGCACCGCTTCGGGCTGCTCGTAAATCTCTTTGAGCATGAAGTGCGGAAAGTCCTTGGGTGTCTCCTGGTTCACCTGTCCTTCATCTCCCTGGACGAACATTGATCAATCCGCCGTAACTTTACCGTCATCGTTTTCAAGTGGTCCCTGGAGCTGGTTGATCGGGACCGGTTGGAGAATGCAGCTTTTCAGACTTCGTTGCACCGGAAAGCGTTTCCCACCCCCTGCGAGAAAGGTCCCAGAAAACCAGACCGGCGGCCGCTGCTGCGACGCAAAGCAGGACAATGGCAGCGCTCCACTCTTGAAACACGAATTTGCCAATGCCGAAAAGCGAGCAGTACACCATCACGCAGCCCATGATCCAGTTGAACGTGTTGCCGCCAAGGTCGCGAACTTCGGGCAAATCCGGCGCCTGTTTTGCAATAGTGCGCCAGCCGTATACCGCGGGATGGACCCGCCGGTAGAACGCCAGCAGTTTTTCGCGAGGCTCGGCGGGTGTCAGAAAAGTAGCGATCAGCCAAGCCAGGGTGGTGCCGCCGGCGGTAATCAACGCTGTCTTGGAGTCAATGATCGTGTCGGCGCCGGTAAATGAAACCTTGAACTTGAGTATTAAAGTGATAATGGCAGCCACGCTCATGGCGACAATCTCGCTCCAGGCGTTGATGCGCCACCAGTACCAGCGCAGGATGTAGACCGCGCCCGTACCGATTCCCAGGTTCAATACGATGTGCCAGCCCTGGCTGATCGACGTGAGTTGTCCCGCGATGTAGCCGCTCACCAGCACCAGCAGAATTGTGAACACCCTGCCAACGCGAACATAATGATGTTCGGTTTTTTCGCGGGCCAGGAATCGGCGATAGAAATCGTTGACCAGATAGGAAACACCCCAGTTGAGTTGTGTGCCCATGGTGGACATGAATGCGGCGAGGAAGGCGGCAACCATCACACCCCGTAATCCTGCAGGCAGATAATCGCGCAGAACCATCACGTAGCCTTGCTGCGGGTTCGCGCCAAAAGCGGCGTCGGGGTGCAATCCGCCCTGCGGTGAATAGACCGCCAATGCGACTAATCCGGTGATGATCCAGGGCCATGGTCGCAAGGCGTAGTGCGCGATGTTGAACCAGAGCGTTGCCCCCAGAGAATTCTTTTCGTCTTTGGCGCTGAACATGCGCTGCGCGACGTATCCGCCGCCGCCCGGCTCAGCTCCCGGATACCACGCCGACCACCACTGCACCCCCAGGTACACCACAAAAGCAATCAGGGGCAGTGTCCAGATAGAGTTGGTGGTCCATCCCAGATGGAAGTCGGGGAAGAAGCGCAAGGGGTCTGAAGTTGGAACGCCGGTTTGCTGGACCGCGTGGCCGACTACCTGAAGTTGCAGCTTCAAGGCTGCCATGCCTCCGATCTTCGCCACCGCCACCCAGGCCAGAACGATGACCATGCCCATCTTCAAAATGAATTGAAACAGGTCCGTGACCAGCACTCCCCACAGTCCGCCGATGGCAGTGTAAATGCCTGTAAAAGGAATCAAAATGAAAACGCAAATCAACAGTGCCGTGTGGTTGGGGTTGCCGAACTGGTAGTGTAAGAGTGTGTGGCCGGCCAGGGTAAGCTGCAGTACCCGGCCCTGCGCAATCAGCGGTCCCAACAGAACGGCAATGATGCTCACCATCGCGTTCGTGACCCACCCGAGGATCAGACAGTTCATGATCAAGCCAAGATAGATGGCCTTGAATCCTCGTAGAAACGCCGCGGGTTTGCCGGCATAACGAATTTCAGTCAGCTCGACGTCGGTCAGCACCTCGGCCCGCCGCCAGTAACGGGCAAAGAAGAAAACCGTCATCATGCCGCCTATGCAGGCGTTCCACCACAGCCAGTTCCCGGCAATTCCCTGGGTAGCAACCAGGCCGGTTACCAGCAAGGGCGTGTCCGCAGCGAAAGTTGTGGCGACCATGGAGGTTCCCGCCAGCCACCAGGAAACGTCACGGCCGGAAACGAAGAACTCCTCGGTGTTTCCGCTGGAACGCCGGCGGTAGTACATGCCGATCAACAGGTTGACCAGCAGATATCCGACAATCACAATCCAGTCAATAGCATTCAGCCGCATGGTCTTCTCCGGATTGCGTTTTTGACTGCGCGGGGCACCTCGCCTGAGCAGGCGATGTACCCCCACAGTTTATTTTCACACGGCGACCGTCGGATTGTTAGAAAAGAAGCTTCAAACCAAATTGGATCTGACGACCTGGGTTCGACGAAGTGATGACCCCGAAAGTAGAGCCAGCGAAGAAACTGGGCCGGCCTAAAATGGGGGTATTGGTAACGTTGATGAACTGTGCCATGGCCTGCAGGTTCGTTCTCTCGCCCAGCACAAAACGTTTGGACAGGTTGAGGTCGGCGGTTGCGAGGCCGGGTCCACGGAAGGAGCCAACAGCACAATTTCCGAAAGTGCCGGGAGCCGGTGAAGTGATGGAGGCCGGATTCCAGAATTGCTTGCCGAACTGGTTGCCGCCAAGGTTCACAATTGCGCCGCTGCCGGATTGGGAAACACCGGGAGCGCAATTGGGACGGGGTGACGCAGAATTAGTTCCCGACGTGTCCGATCCCAATGCAGTGATGGCGAAGCCGGAGTGCAGGGTGAAGTCGGATCCCAGGGTCCAGCCACCGATAACCTGGTTGGCCAGATCGCTGGCTCCGCTGCCAAACATCTTGCCTTTGCCAAACGGAAGGTCGTAAATCAGGTAGCCATTGAACAGGCTGGCTACGTCGGCGATGCATCGTCCGTAGTCACCCAGCGGATTGTAGGCGTTCTGGAAAAAGAACGAGAAGCCGGTTTGGCTGGTAGTTCCCGGCAGAGCTTCTTCGTCCCCGAACGGACCGAAGTAGCCGAGGCTGTTGTTCATACACTTGGACCAGGTGTAGTTTGCCCGGTACTGAAGCCCTTTCCATTGTCTCTGCTCCAGCGATACCTGCAGAGCGTTGTAGCGCTGGATGCCGCTGGAATCGTTAAAGCGGATGGTGGGAGAGTTGCCGGCACCGCAGCAGTTAATAAGCGGTTGCGCGAACGGACCAGGCGCGGTTCCCCCGCCGGAAAGCAGAACTTTCTGGTTGAAGATGAAGATATCAGACATGTGGTCAATCTTGTTGCCCACATACCCAACCTTGACCACGGTACTCCTGCCGACCTGCCGTTCGATGCTCAAGTTCCACTGTTGATCGACCGCAGGCTGCAGGTTGGGGTTCGTCAGATGGAGAGTGGCTCCGGAAAGGCAGGCCGGGGAAAGCGCCTGAAGGGCCGCCACCGTGCAGGCCGCTGCCGGGAAGTTGCTGAAACCCTGATCCAGCGTGCTATTGGGCTGAGCTAGTCCGGAGAAGGAAACTTCATGGGCTTGAATAAATGGAGGGTTCTGGTAGGGAAGGTTGTTGATTCCATTGGCTTCCATGAAGCTGGAAATTGCGTATCCGCCACGCACTACCGTATCTTTCGTCCAGCCCAATTGTGGTTGATAGGCAAAGCCCAGGCGTGGCTGGAAGTTATCGATTCCAGTATAGGTGTTATAGCCGAAGGGGACCTGGGGGACTCCGGTAATAAGGTTGAAGTTCACGTCCTGCCCGTTGTTGGTCTGGCGGGCCGTTGTCAGTTCGTAACGCAAGCCGACGTTCAAGGTGAGGTGATTGGTCACATGCCAGTCGTCCTCCCCGAAGATTCCGAACAAGCTGTTGCGCAAGTACTTGTTGCCACCGCCGCCATTGCCCTGCTGGACATCTTCAGGGAGGCCAAGCAGGAAGTCGGCCACTGGGCTGCCGCCCGTCGTGCCCGTATTGCCGGTGAACTGCCCGTTAAACGTGAATTGCCCAGCCAGGCCGGCATTGCCGGGATAAAGGTCGTTCATTTTGTAGTGGTATGCCTGGAAGCCAAACTTAATTATGTGGTTTCCATGCGTCCAGGTAACGGCGTCGTCGAATTGCAGCGTCGTATCGTGGAAAGACTGCACCAAGTCGTTGTTTCCGATCGTTCCTGGCAACAGTCCTGCGCCGCTGAAAGCAATCGCGGGCAGGAAATTGACCGCGACGGCGCTAATCCCAAACGTCGCCGGAAGGTTTACGCCCGTGGGATTGGAAAAGCCTTCGGTGACAGGAAAGTAAGCGAACCCTGCTCGGGCATCGTTGACCAGACGCGCAGAGAAGGTATGGGTCTCGCTCAACACAAAGTTCTTCAACGGGAAAGTCCGGTCAGAATTACCAAGCAACTGAATGCTATTGGTGTTCGGGGCGCTCACAAATTGCTGTGACCACCGGCCCATCACGTGGTCCTTTTCAGATGGCACGAAATCAATCTTCAAGTCTCCCTGAAAGGAGTTGGTTCGGAACTGCGAGATGTTGTCGGCAAGCTGGACGGCGGGATAAAACGTAGAGTTGATGATCTTGTTGGCTGCGTTGCTGAATCTCCCCGTTGAAATGTGGTTGTTCATGAACGGAGTCCGGGTTGCGGGATTGGCGCTGGATGCCGGGTCGTAGAGCTGCTGAGCAGGATTGTTGCAAACACCTGCGGTAAATCCAGCTGTACAGAGTGCGGAAAAATCACCCGTTCGCTGCGCCAACGGAATGGTTTGCAACTGGCTTACCGAGGCTGGTTGGCTGAAGAGCGATTCCGCATAGTCGGCGAAGAAAAACAACTTGTTCCTGATGATCGGTCCGCCGAAGGTGCCGCCAAAATTGTCATAGCGCAACCCCGGTCTGGGGATGCCATTCAGATTATTGGACCAGCTGTTGGCGGTCAGTCCTCCCCGCCGCAGGTACTCGTAAAGGACCCCGTGGAAGTCGTTGGTGCCGGACTTGATGGTTACGTTTACTATGCCGCCCAAATAGTTGCCAAAGTCCGCAGGAGCATTGCCTGTAATCAGGTTGAACTCCTGCACCGCCTCCGGCGCGGGCACAAAGCCGACATCGTTGTTGTCAGGCTGGTTGTTGTCCATGCCGTCCAAGATAAAGTTGTTCTCCTGCTCGCGCGCGCCATTCACGTAGGGCCGGCCGGTGCCGAAAGTGTTTTGCGCCGCCTGGAAGCCGAACAGGTTCGGCGTAACCACGCCCGGCGAGGCGATCAAAGTCAACTGATTGGTGTTGTGCGTGGAGAGTGGCAGGTCTACGGCTGTCCGGGAATCGATCAGGCTCGATAGCAGGCTGGTGTCAGTCTCCAGAAGAGGCGACGTGGAGGCCACATCGACGGTTTCCGACGCCTGGCCAATTTTTAACTGGAAGTCGAAACGGGCTGTTTGGTTGAGCGTAAGCTCGAACTGGGGACGATGAACTCCCCGGAAACGTTGCGCCGACACAGTAATCTCATAGTTACCGGCGGGAACCCGAGGGAAGTTATATGCGCCGTCATCATTCGTGGTTGTGGTCAATGTCGTACCGCGCTCCACGTCCTTAACGGTCACGGTTGCGCCCTTCACCACGGCTCCTGATGGGTCCAGGATAGTGCCTACGATGGAGCCCGAGCTTTCCTGCGCCTGTGCAGCTTGCGGAGCGGCCATCATCAAGAACAGGAAACACAGGGACAGAATGAGGGCACCGCCGCCCCAGGTGTACTTGCGTTGCCCAACGCCCTGAGAGAGAGAGTTGGAGTAGCTGCAAAACCTCGAAAAGCACCGGCGAAGACTTGGCATGTAACCTCCAATAAATTTAGCTGTCGTTTCCTCGGCAGCGTTGCAATTTAAGTCCTTTGCTTGGGGCCCTGTTCCGGAGCACTCCGTTCCACGGCTGGCGTTGCCCACGGAACCATCGCATTTTGATCTTCGCGGACGAAAACCACAGGTGTCGATCCTGTTTTCCGTCAGCCATGAGCCAATCATTAAATCGTTTCATTGTGTTTCATGAACCGGTTTTGTTAAGGCTGGTTTGAAATTCTGCTACTGGCCGTGTTGGATGTCAAGGGGAGATTAATATTTATTTTCTTGGGTGCAAAAACAGATGGAAAATCGGAGGAATATCCAGTTTTTCGGAGGGGACAGCAGGCCGGTAACGGTTTTCTGTAGAGATCTAGAGCAGTTGATCGGAGCCACGTCCTCAAAAAAACCCCTGAAAGGGTTGAATTCTTGCCTTCGGAAACCTAAAGGCGCCTAAGCGGTCCTCAGTACCAGGGAGTCCTCGGACAGTAGCGGAAGCCGTGCAGCGCCGATTAATCCTGCATCGCTTGCCAACAAAGCCCGCGTTACGATGGTCTTCTTTTGGTGAAGCTGGCTCTTTTCCGGATCGCTGGCGCGGAAAACGATCGAGCGCTTTCTGAGTTCCTGGAACAAGGCAGGCGAAAAAACATCCCAGGCGCTGGAAACTCCGCCTCCGATCGCATATACCGGCAGGTTCAACGCGTCCACCAGGCTGGAGATGACAACTCCCAAAGCCCAGCCCACGGTGACAAATATCTCCCGGGCGGCGGCATCCCCATGCAGTGCATATTGAAAAACCACCTTGGCGCTGGCATCCGGATTAGCGGCCATGGCGCTGGCCAGTTCCGGGAATTTCCCTCGGGCGACCGCTTCCTCTGCCATACGCTTGATGGCTGTGGCTGACGCAAATTGCTCCAGACAGCCGCGGTTTCCGCAGCCGCAGGATGGACCGTCCGGTGTGACCGTCATGTGCCCGATCTCGCCGGCCATTCCGAGCATGCCGTGCCATAAGGTCCCATTAAAAATGAAAGCTCCACCCACACCCGTCCCCAGAGTTACCATGCATAGGCCGTTGGCCTCGCGACCCACGCCCATCCATTTCTCGCCCAACGCGGCACAGTTGGAGTCATTTTCAAGAATGACGGCGGTCCCCAGCTGCTTCTGAATCTCGTCTTTTACCGGATAATTGGTCCATCCCGGGAGGTTTGCTGCGGCAAAGACCGTCCCCGTATCCATGTCAATAACTCCAGGGACACCCACGCCCACGCCAGCGAATTTGTGGCTTCGCGTGAATTTCCCGGCGATTTCCCGGATGATGTTGCACATCTCGGCGATGACGCTGTCGCGTCCGCGGTTGACGGCAGCGCTGGCGCAGACAGTCTCAAGTTGCCGGCCTGTGTCTTCGATTGCGGCGACGCGCATGTTCGTGCCGCCAAGGTCTACACCGATCGAGAACGACTGCATATTTACCTCACCTTGCCATGCCGCTTGCCCTGCCCGTCGTAATCGGGACTCGGTCCTTTACTTCTTCCTTGTCAAAGGCGGGAATAATTATATAGAATCGTTTCAATAAAATGACAGTTTTATTTGATCGCTCTACGCGGGCCACACGTTCAATCTTAAGAGTGACGCTTTTATAATCTTTTGCAGGGGGCGAAAGAGTGCCGTATCCGAAACGCCGGCCAGGTTCAACGACCACCATCCGAGACGTGGCTGAAGAGAGTGGGTTCTCCGCCACGACTGTTTCCATAGTCTTAAACAACGCACCATTGGCCCGCTACATTCCCGCGCCCACCAAGACTCGAATTCAAGATGCCGCGAAGAAGCTGGGATATCGCCCCAACATTTTCGCCAAATCGTTGCGCAGTAAGCGGAACCATACTGTCGGTGTCATGGTCTTTGACATCACCGATCCGTATTGCACCCTGATTCTGCGCGGGATTGAGAATGCCCTGTACCAGGCTTCGTTCCTACCGATGCTTACGGACGCGCATAATGACCGCAACCGGTTCGAGCGCTATCTGGAGATGCTGCTGGAACGCCGCGTGGAGGGGCTGATCATCATCGCCAACTGGGTGCTGATCGATATCAATCTGCTCGCTGACCTGGAAAAATCCGGGATTCCAACCGTGATTATCGGCCGGGAACTGGAATCCAAGTCCATCAGCTCCGTGACGGTCGACGATGAGGGCGGGGCCTACGCGGCGCTCGCGCACTTATATGGATTAGGACACCGGAAGATTGCTTTTGTATGTGGACCCAAAGGACTGATGTCCAGCAGGAAACGCTGGAAAGGGATACAGAGATTTGCCCACGACACCAAACTGGAGTTGGATCCAAAGCTCATCCGGGACCTGCCTGACCGGCTGAGCCCTCATCTGGGAGCGGAGGACGCTTATCAGATGACCGAGGAGCTGCTCCAGCAAAAACGGCCCTTCACCGCGCTGATGGCATATGACGACATGACCGCGCTCAACGCAATGCGCGCGTTGACAACCGCTGGAGTGAAGGTCCCCGCGCAGTGCTCGGTAATCGGTTTCGATGATATAGCCACCTCAGCACTGTTTGTGCCTTCCTTGACCACGGTGCGCCAGCCCATGGAGGCCATGGGAGCTGCCGGCGTCAACGTAATTCTGGAAGGCATCAACGCGCGGGCGGAAAACAAGCAGTTCGCGGCCGCGCAGAGGAAGCTCCCATCAGAAGTGGTCCCGCGCGAATCGACTCGGCAGGTTCCACAGAGTTAGGGAACGGTTTCTCCGGCAACAATCTGAATTCTCTCCACGTCACCGCAGCGAAAAACCGCGCTCCGCAATGCCCGGGAGCGCAACCGGCAATCTGCCCTGCGGCCGCAATTCACCGAACAAAACCTTGACTGCGCTTAGCTCCGACGTGGAAGCGTTGGAGTAGGTACAGATATAGTTCTGAATATCAGGGAAATTCCTGGCGACATAAGGGTTCCCCATGGCAACTACAGCGGTCTTGGCCGCGGAGGTGTCGAGTATCCGCCGAAGCAGCTCTCCGGTTGCCTGGTCCAGACCTACGCTGTTCTCCGGTTTGCCATTTACCATGATCTGCTTCGCCGGAACGGGCACGATATACGCCGCCACCACGACTTTCGCAGCGGACTGAACGGCCCGGAGAATCTCCGGCGCCAAGGCCGCCGCCAGGCCATTGTCAACATAGAAGACCGTTGCATCGCCCCGCCGGGCCATTACCGCGTGTTCAAAAGTCCGTCCCCATTCGGCGTGAATGGAATCGGTAATGATCACGACAACAAGTTCGTTTGTCTTCTTGATTTCCGGACGAAAAATTTCGCTTACGGTCGCGGCCGCCTGCAGCCTGGCCAGCGGCATTACCCGCCGGTTATCGCGAACCAGGGTCACGGCCTCGTCGGCTATGTGCTGGGCGAATTGTGCGTCTTCAGGCTTGTTGACCAGGTAAGAAACCTGAGCGAGGTCAACCAGACGGGAGCGGTGCAATCCGACCGAGGCTTTCATCTCCAGTATCTTCCTGACTGATTCGTTTATTCTGGATTCCGAGATCTCTCCCTTTTTCACGGCCTCGATAATTCCGTTGAACGCGCCATCGAGATCGGTAGGCCACAAGATGACGTCATTGCCGGCCTTGACCGCGTCCACGGCGGCTTTCGCCGTAGGGCTTCCTTTCTCTGGAGGATACAGACTGGTGAGACCGCGCATTTCCAGGGCATCGGTAATCACCACCCCCTTAAAACCAAGCTGGCCTTTCAAAACTCCGTCGATCACGCTCGAAGAAATGGTTGCGACTTTATCGGGATCAGAATCAAGGGCTGGGACAGACAGGTGGGCCACCATCACGGCGTCCACGCCGGCAGCAACGGCCCTCTTGAAGGGCGGCAACTCTATGCTTTGAATGTGGTCAAGATTACCCTCCACTCGTGCCACTCCGAGATGAGAGTCCGTCCCGGTATCACCGTGGCCGGGAAAATGCTTCACGGCGGTCAACATCCCGTGTTCTTTCGATCCCTTAATGAAGGCTGCTACCAGGTCGCCGACCTGCGCCGGGTCCTCGCCGAACGAACGTGTGTTAATGATGGGATTATCCGGGTTGCTGTTCACGTCCGCTACCGGGAACAGGTTCCAATGAATGCCCATGGCGCGGGACTCTTCGGCGGTGATCGTCCCGAATCTTTCCGCATACTCCGGTTTGCCGATTGCGCCAAAGGCCATGGCATCGGGAAAGTCGGGTACCGAGGTCACGCGCGAAGCGGGGCCACGCTCAAAATCCGCCGCTATGAGCAATGGCAACCTGGAATCATGCTGCAATTGGTTGGCTACAGCCGCCACTTCCAGCGGAGGGTTCTTCAGCAACAGTGGGCCATCCACGTGCACTGTCAGCACCACTGACCCGATGTGATACCTGTTCAACGTCTCCCGAAATTGCTTATACCCGTCGCTGTTGAAGTTCTGAAAGTCAGTAAAATACCGGACGTTCAGCATCTGCCCAACCTTCTCTTCGAGAGACAGGTTCTTTAAGGTATGTTGTACCCAGGCGCGGCCCTCCGGAGTCAGCTCTACCGGCCCCGGACGGTGGCGCTTTTCCGCAGCCCCGCAGGCCATCGCAAAGACAAAGGCAAAGATGGCGAGTGAAGCGACCATTCTGAAAGTTTTGTTCATGAGAATTGAAATGAAGGTATAAAAGAATTTCACAGCTGAGTCCAGTGGCAAACGGCGGCTATTATAGTCTGACAGCTGAAATCGGATTTTACATTCAAGAACGATCACGTTTCCCACGAGAACATCCGCATGAAGACCACCATTACCGCAGGTAGATTGCTGACACCTCTGGAATGCATCGAGTCGCCGGTAGTAGTGATCGAGGATGGGCATGTACTCTCGGTCCATTCCGCGCAGCAGGCGGAAGTGCCGCGTAACACCAATCGCTTCGATTTTCCCGACAAGGTCCTTGCTCCCGGCCTCATTGACGTCCACGTACATGGAAATGCGGGACATGATGTGATGGAAACGGATGCTTCCGCGCTGGCCAGTATTCAGCGGGCCATGGCAAAGCACGGCGTCACCAGCTATCTGCCCACCACGGTCACCGCCCCACAAGACCAACTCCTGCGCGCATTGGAACATCTGGCAAAGGCCATCTCAAGACGGGACCAGCAGGAAGGTTCGCGTCCGCTTGGAATTCACCTGGAAGGACCGTTCATCAGCCACGCCAAAGGTGGAGTTCACCCCAGGGAGAGCCTGGTGCAGCCGTCGGTTGAGATGTTCGACCGCTTCTGGCAAGCCTCCGGCGGGACACTGCGTATGATGACCATTGCTCCCGAGCTTCCCGGCGCGATCGAAACCATCGCCCACGCCCGGCGATCAGGAGTACATTCCAGCCTGGGCCATTCCAACGCTACCTATAAGGAAGCGAACCGGGGCATTGCCTCGGGAGCGGAGCACGCCACCCACACCTTCAACGCCATGCGGCCGCTGGACCATCGCGAACCGGGAATACTGGGCGCGGTCTTGAGCGACGACCGGCTCACGGCCGACATCATTGCCGACGGTGTTCACCTGGACCCCAGCATCGTCAAGCTGTTTCTTGCCGCCAAAGGCGCCGAGCGGGCCATTCTGATTACCGATGCCATCAGCGCCACCGGCATGGGAGATGGCAGGTACCGGCTTGGCGCGTTTGAGGTAGAAGTCAAAGGCGACCGCTGCGAATATCAAGGCAGGCTTGCGGGAAGTGTGCTCACGCTCGATCGCGCGCTCCGGAACACCATGAACTTTGGCGGATGGAATCTGCAACAGGCGCTCAGACTGGCCACGCTCAATCCCGCGCACCTCCTGGGAATCTCTCCTCAAAAAGGAACCATTACGCCCGGCTGCGACGCCGATCTGGTGGTCCTGACGCCAGGCGGAGACGTGGTGCAGACCTTTATCGCCGGAAGACCTTGTTTATGACCTGCCCTGGAGTGTTGGGGAACCACGAATGGGTCGTCGTGGGTTAGAATGTCGAACCATGCCCAAAGGGTCGCGATCGTGGGACCCACAACGTTCGCAATGTTGAAATCTAAAGGAGTTGCTCGCCTTCATGAATACCTCAAAGATGTTTCGCTCGCTGTTGGCCCTGCTTTTTCTGGTGGCCGTTGTGCCGGCCGCACTCGGGGCCGCAAGTGACTCCATTCGCGTCGAGCAAGGATTGGTTTCCGGCACGCCCGGAACACATCCCGATGTGCGGGTCTACCGAGGCATTCCGTTTGCTGCTCCTCCGGTAGGCGAGCTGCGATGGAAAGCGCCCCAGCCTCCGGCCTCATGGCAAGGCACGCGTGAAGCCAAGGATTTCGCCAACGCTTGCCCGCAAACGCCTTATCCGAGCGGGTCCCTCTACCAGTCGAAGTTGCCTTCCATGAGCGAAGACTGCCTGTACTTAAATGTCTGGACCGCTGCCAAGTCTGCCGCCGAGCATCGGCCGGTCATGGTGTGGATCCACGGTGGAGGCTTCACCCGAGGCTCGGCTGCTTCGACTGCTTATGATGGCGAAGTGCTTTCCCGGAAAGGCGTAGTGGTGGTCACGATCAACTATCGCCTCGGCGTGTTCGGGTTCCTGGCGCACCCGGAACTGACAGCGGAATCCGGACACCACGCCTCCGGAAACTATGCCCTGCTTGATCAGATCGCGGCGTTGCAATGGGTCAGGAAGAATATTGCGGCTTTTGGCGGCGATCCCGATCGCGTCACCATCTTCGGAGAGTCGGCCGGGTCCTGGGCCGTGAACGCGCTGATGGCCAGCCCGCTGGCCAAAGGCCTTTTTCACCGCGCCATTGGAGAAAGTGGCGCGTCGTTTTCTCCGATGCGGACGCTTGCTGAGTCGGAGAAAGCCGGTGAAAAGTTTGCCGCTGCCCTGGGCGTGACGCAAGACACACTCAAGGCGCTGCGCGCAAAATCGACGGATGAAATACTCAAAGCCGGCGACGCGCCAACTGTCCGGCCCGCGGTGGATGGCTGGGTTCTGCCTCAGGACATCTACACCATTTTTGCCCAAGGCAAACAGAACGATGTCCCGCTGCTCATTGGCAACAACGCTGACGAGGGAACCTCTCTGGCTCCGCAAGGCGCCTCGATCAAGGCTGCCGCATACGTGGACGGAGTTCGCCAGCGTTACGGAAGCGCCGCCGACCAATTTCTCAAGATATATCCGGCAGGCAACGATGAAGAAGCCGTAGCTTCTTTCTACTCCGCGTACCGCGACCAGGTATTTGGGTGGGAGATGCGCACCTGGGCCCGTCAGCAAACCAGGACCGGTCACAGTCCCGCGTACGTCTACTACTTCAGCCGCAGACCACCGGGTCCGCAGAGCCAGAAGCTCCGCGCATTCCATGCCGCCGATGTGGCCTACGTTTTTGGGACATTCTTTTGGTCATTCCCGTGGGAGGAAACCGACCACAAACTTTCTGACAGCATTACCAGCTACTGGGTCAACTTCGCGACCTCCGGCAATCCAAACGGTGAAGGCCTTCCCCAGTGGCCGGCCTACGGCGTCCAGAGCGATCAAGTCCTGGAACTTGGAGACCGCATCGTAACCCGCTCCGGAGTGAACAAAGCAGGGCTGGATTTCTTCGATGGTTACTACCAGTCATTGCGAAGTCCCCAGACCGGGCGCGCAGCTGCGGCGAAGTAGCGTGGTCAGTGATGAAGGAGCGATTTCCATCGGGGTTCAGGCTGTCCTGAACTAACGAACCTCGATGGAACGCAACTGCGAAATTCACTTTCACTGACAGTGCGATAAGTCTCAAATGATCAGAGTGCCTTATCAGGAAGTTTGCGACGTCCTCTGGCGCGCGCTGTCCCGTCTCGGATTCACGCCGGAGCGGGCCGCTCTGTGCGCGCAGCTTTTTGCCGACGCCAGCCGTGACGGCGTCTACTCCCATGGATTGGACCGTTTCCCAAGGTTCGTCCGGGGAATTCGCAAGGGACTCGTCGATATCCATGCGGGGCCGGAGCTCGTCTCCAGCCACGGATCCCTGGAGCGCTGGGATGGAAGAAGCGGCCCGGGTAATCTGAATGCCCATCATTGCATGGCGAGGGCCATCGCGCTTTCGCGGCAGTATGGCACGGCGTGTGTTGCGCTGGGGAACACGAACCACTGGATGCGCGGCGGCACTTATGGCTGGCAGGCCGTTGATGCCGGCGTGATTGCAATCTGTTGGACCAATACCATGCCCAATCTTCCTCCCTGGGGTGCCAGTGATCCGCGAGTCGGGAACAACCCGCTTGTTGTGGCAGTGCCTCGGCCCAAGGGCCATGTGGTCCTGGACATTGCAATGTCGCAATTCTCTTATGGCGCGCTCGCGTCCTATCGCGCGCGCGGCGAACTCCTGCCTCTCGACGGTGGCTTCGATTCTCAAGGACAACTCACGCGCGATCCGGGAGCGATCGAAGCCTCAGCGAGGCCGCTGCCCATCGGGTATTGGAAGGGGTCGGGATTGGCTTTGCTGCTTGACTTGATGGCGGGCCTGCTCTCCGGCGGTCAGTTCACACACCAGGTCCCCGCCGATCCTGAAGAAGAGAGCGGGCTCTCACAAGTGTTTACGGCTTTCGACTTGTCTGCACTCACTGGTACTGAAGCCGCCGCGAAACTCGCCGACCAGGTCATTCAGCATTTGCAACGCGAAGGAGCCGGAGAAAAGGTCCGCTATCCCGGTGAGCATGTGCTGGAGACGCGCAAAGAAAACATGGCCAGAGGCATCCCAGTGCAACCGTCAATCTGGAAAGAGATCCAGGAAATTGGATTGTAACCTGAATCGGGAATTCTCGATGTCGACCGAAACCCGCTTGTATAATCGCGGTTGCCATCAAATTCCGCCGGCGGAACCACAAGCGTGACCATCGTTCTAAACGAAGTCGAGGCCAGAGTCCTGGGATCGCTGATTGAGAAGGACATCACGACTCCGGAATACTATCCTCTTTCTCTGAATGCTCTGGTGAACGCCTGTAACCAGAAATCCAGCCGCGATCCGGTGATGACTCTGGATGAAGAGGCGGTGCGGCTCGCGCTGCGCAATCTGAGCGACAAGCGGCTGGCTGGCCCGGCCGGCGGCGCGGACGGCCGCGTAACCAAGTATGAACACCGGATGCAGGAGGTGTTCAACTTCAATCGCGGTGAAGTTGCGGTGCTTTGCGTTTTGCTGCTGCGCGGCCCGCAAACCCCCGGCGAACTGCGCGGCCGCACCGAACGCCTGTATCGCTTCGCCGAACTGGAAGATGTGCAATCCACGCTGCAACGCCTGATGCAGCGCGATCCTCCGCTGGCCAGGATGTTGCAGCGTCAACCCGGCACAAAAGAAGCCCGCTACATGCATCTGCTGTCCGGTGATGCCGAGCCGGCGCTGAACATCGAAGAAGCGCACGCCACTCCTGGCGCCGCCGGCGATGGGCGAGTGGCACGCCTGGAAGATGAAGTCGCGGACCTGAAGAAAGATGTTGCTGACCTGAAACAGCAGCTTGCCGATTTGCGCAAGCAGTTCGAGTGATCTCAATCCCGCCCGCTGTCCTCCACCAACGTCAGGAAGTTGCCGAGCAGTTCCTCGGACTCGGTCAAGCCTTCGCAGTGCCGGTCCAGCTTGCTGAACTCCTGCGCGAACTGCCGGCGGAAGAGCTGGTTGCTGGCTTCGTCTTGCCAGTAATCAATAGTCAGATAGCGATTCGGCATGGCCAGATCTTTGATGAGTTCAGTCCGGAGATAACCCGGCCCTTTGCGGAACAGCTCCACCCAGGCGCCTTGGGGCCCGTAGATATGTTCGAACCTGGCCTCGCAGCCGGGTTTCACTTGAAATGCCCAAATGTAGACATATTGGCTCGGCACAGGCTGCTTTCGCGTGTTCTTACTTACTGCGGGGTATATATGTGCTGTCCATCTTTGCCCCGATTCTTTCCAGCATGGCCCGGGCGTCGGCCGCATGCTGGCCTTCCGGACTGAGTTCCAGATATTTGGCCAACGCTTCGCTCGTTCCCTCGGGTGTCTGATACCTGTCTTTTTGCAAATTGCCTTTTCCGAACAGCACCGACGCCTTGACGAAATAAGCATCGGCCATGCCCGGGTCGGAGGCAATGGCCTTATCGCAGGCGGCCAGCGCGGCTTCCGCGTTGTTGACGTTGTATTGCATCGCGCAGAGATTGAAGTAGGGAAGCGCTGAAGATGCGGACACCTCCGCCGACCTGGTGAAAGCAGACATGGCTTTGTCGTATTGCTTCAATTGGACGTAAATGTTTCCCTGGGCATTGAGCATTTGCCCCAACCCTGTTTTGGCCTTGACCGGCTGTACGTTAGCGTCCATCGCGGCCTGGGCCACTTGAATCCCTTTTTCGTAAGTCTCGAGAGCAGCATCATTTTTGTCCAGGGTGTTTTGCGCGCCGGCCTTGGTCTGATAGAACTCCCACTCAACGGGATCAGAGGCAATGGCCTGGTCGCACTCCGCAATGGCCGCTTCCAGCTTGCCTCCATTGCGCAGGGCGTTGCACGCGAAAAAGTGGGCGAGAGCGGGCTGGGGCGCCAGGGCCGCGGCTTTGGCGTAGCTTGCCAGGGCTTCATCCAGCTTACCCAGCCGGTCGTAGCCATCCGCCTGGGAAATCAACATCTGGCCCATGGTCGCACGCGCTTCCGCGGACGGATGGTCGCCGTTCGTCTTCTCCGCCAGCTCGATTGCTTTGCCGTACGTCCGGACGGCATCCTGATACTGCGCCTGATTGCTCTGAACAGTCCCCAGGTTCTGGTAATACTCCCAGCGGCTGGGGTCGATGGCGATGAGCTGCTGCAGGATGCTCGTAGCGCGCGGCCAGTCTCGCGCGTCGAGAGCGGTGTGAAGTTCCGGCATCAGCTGATTGATTCTGATCGCTCTGGCATTTTCTTTTCGGATTGCGGCGATTTCCGATTCGCTCTTGTTTCCCGCACTGGTACTGGTGGCCATCTCCCCATTGGGTCCGACGGTTGATAAGTCCACGTTGAGCACGTTGGTCTGCAGCGGCTTGGGGTCCACGTCCCTGGTGATGCCCACGGACCTTGTTCCGGTGTATACGCGCGTGCCGTCGGGTGCGGTGATCTCGATTTTGTAAAACCCAAAAACGGTCACCAGGGAGGAGAATTCCCCTTTCTTGTTCGTCTTCATCTGATAGACCTTGCCGGTTTCCGAATCGGTGTAAACCACGCGCGCATTGGCCATGGGCTTGCCCTCCCGGTCCAAAACCCTCCCAGAGATGGTGACGTTCATCGGGACCATCATCAACAGCAGAAGGGCCAGCGAAGGATTGAGATAAGCTCGGTTCATAGTCATGCAGATGGGGACACCGGGACCCCGGAAAATGTTCCCGCGTCTACTCCTCTCCGGTGATCTGGTACTGCTCGAATTTTCCGTCGGGCATCTGGAAGATGGAGATGGATAAACTCTTTTGCGCGAATTTTGCGGAGTACGCTCGGTAAATCATTCCGCCGCGCAGCGAACTGTTGACCTGCCTGACGCCCTGGAGCGCGCCCAGCGGAGCCATGGTGCCTGCATAGTCCTTGAGTGCCTGCCCGGTAAAGTAAAAATTGGCGTTGTCGGTGAAGAGCGACCGGTCAATCTCACCGCGGGCCAGACCTTCCAGGACTTTCCGCACCAGGTCATCGGCTTTCTGGTCCGCCGATTGCGCGCTCCTCAAGAGGTGCGAGACGATGCTTTGGCCGATCTGGCCTGCCGTCCCGACTGCATCCTGGTTGGTGAGTACTGCTACCGCGATTCCGTCATCGGGCAGCACAATACTGGACGAGGTAAAGCCTGAGACTTCTCCGCCATGGCTTATTTGGCGATGGCCGGCTACGTTTCTGGCGGAGACGCCCAGACCGTAATTCGTCCCGGTACCATTCTTCAGGCGGGTCTCGGTCTCCAGCGCGAGATAGGACGCCGGTTTCAGCAGACTCTGCCTGATCAATGAAATGTTCCACTTTTCCAGGTCTTCCGCCGTCATGGCCAGTTCGCCCGCGGCAAACAGCCAATTTTTGCCTTCTTTCGGGGCCGGCCGCAGCGGGCCCAGGGCATAGCGGAAGTAGCCTTCCGGGTCGGTGGGCGGTAACTTACCCTGGTCCGTATCGGCCACGCTCTCCATCTTCAGAGGTCCGAATATGTGCTGATGCAGGAATTTGAGCAGCGGAGTGCCGCTGACCTTCTCTACGATTAACCCGGCGATCACGTAGTTTGTGTTGCTGTACTGCCACTTGGTGCCCGGATCAAAATCCAGCGGTTTGTGCGCCCACATATCAAGAATGGTGGCGGCGCTGGTCTCCTTCAACATGAGCGGCATAACGTAATCCTGCGGCCAGTAGTCCTGGTATCCCGATGTATGCGAGAGCAACTGGCGGACCGTGACTTCATTGCCGCGCGTGAGTCCAGGGACAAATTTTGCAACCGGATCATCGAGCGAAAGTTTGCCCTGCTCCACCAGGACCAGAATGGCCGCGGCCGTGAACTGCTTGCTGATGGACCCGATCGAATAGCGCATCTCCGGGCGGGCCGGCGTGGCCGGATCGAGACGCGCGCTGCCGTACGCCTGCACGTAAGCGATCTTGCCGTCTTTGACCACGGCAATCGAAGCACTGGGTGTGCCCGTTTGGGCCAGCGTTTGTTGGACGAGCGAGTCAATGCTGGAGCGAAGTTCCGCAGGCAGCGTTGGCTGTGTTTGCGCGACAGCGGAGTATGCACACAAAAGAACGAAGGACAGTAAAAATTTGCCGGCGATCCAGCTTGAAAGACGCATTATCAGGACTCCTCTGCAAGCGTGGAAAAGTCTAAATGATCTTCGTCCGGAATGACGGGAAAACACGGCCGCGGATGCTATATAGTTCCAGCGCGCGGGGAGTAATCCGCCGCAGGGAGCCCCGAATGAAGCATGATGATGGAAGAAGCAAGCTGCAGAAAACCTGTCGCGCAGCGGCTTTGCCTGGCGTTGTATGGGCAGGCCTGCTCAATTCCGCCGCAACCCAAGACCAGTTCACCGTCTCCAGTTGCCCGGGACAAGCAAAGATTCCGGTCACATTTCAGATTGATTGCTCGCACCTGACCGACGCGGCCACTAAACAGCTTTGCCGGCCTTTCATTGATAACCAGGCTTGCAAAGTATTTCCGGTGTATCGCAACATCACCGGCATCAATCTGGAAGACACCTGCAAGTCCATCAAGTTCACCATTTACGAGGACAGCAATTGGCCGCACCCCAAAGGCGAGGGCGGTCTGGCGCTGAACTGCGCCGTCGATTATCTGGCAAAGTACTCAGTGCAGGGACATCCCAACTCGAAGATCGGGCCCTATGACGTTCACGAGCTTCTCCACGAGTACCAAATTGCATTGGGAGCGCTTCCTGACGCCCACGTCTTGTTCTCTTCCAGCATGGCGGAAGCAATCCGGCAACTTGGCGAAAGTGGCGAATACGAACGGGCCATGAAGAACATGAAAGCGGAAGCGCCCAGGCTGGAGCAGGACCTGCGCAGCGGCAAAATCACCGGGCCCAGGCAATGCACCGCGGCCGAAACGCAGGTGGAGGAGAGCCTGTATATCGAGAACAGCCGCAGTGTTTATGCTTTTTATCGCAAGCTGGAAGTCAGCAGGAACTCGAGCCAGGCCGATCGCGAGGCGCGGTTCAATCGAATGTTCTACCTGGTCTCCGGCCCCAAACCTGAAGTCAGGAAATTCCTGCTGGATAATGGATGCTCCAAGTTCTAGCAAACCAGCTCTAGCAAACCAGTTCTAGTCCAGCCAGTCGAAGGAGCGCGAGACGGCTTTTTTCCAGGATTGGTAGAGGCGCACACGGCGCGCGCCGTCCATCGCGGGATTCCAGGATTTGCCGGCGGACCAGTGGGTCCGGAGTTCGGTCAGGTCTTTGAAGAAGCCCACAGCCAGGCCCGCGGCGTAAGCGGCGCCCAAGGCCGTAGTTTCCTTGACCGCCGGGCAGACCACGGGACGGTCCAGGATGTCAGCCTGGAACTGCAAAAGCAGAGGGTTTTCCACCATGCCGCCATCGGCGCGCAGCACGCTGAGTGGAATGCCGGAATCCTGTTCCATGGCTTCCACCACGTCGCGCGTCTGAAAGGCCACCGCTTCCAGAACGGCACGGGCAATATGACCCTTGTTGGCGTAGCGGGTAAGTCCGGCCATCACGCCGCGGGCATTTTCCTTCCAATACGGAGCGTATAGCCCGGAGAATGCCGGGACAAAATAGACGTCGCCATTGTCCTCCACGGACCGCGCCAGGGCTTCGATTTCCGAACTGCTCTGGATGATTCCCAGATTGTCGCGCAGCCACTGCACCAGCGCGCCGGCAATCGCCACGCTGCCTTCCAGGGCATAGCACGCCGGCTGTGCGCCGATCTTGTACGCCACCGTCGTGAGCAATCCGTGGCGCGAATGCACCGGCTTGGTGCCCGTGTTCATCAAAAGAAAACAGCCGGTGCCGTAGGTATTCTTGGCTTCTCCACGCTCGAAGCATGTCTGGCCGATGAGCGCGGCCTGCTGGTCGCCCAGAATGCCGGCGACCGCCGCTCCCTCGAGCGTGCCCCCGGCGACGTGGCCGTACACTTCACTGCTGGAGCAGATCCGCGGCAGCATCGCGGGAAGGATGTTGAATGCCTGCAGCAGGTCGGGGTCCCAGGAAAGCGTTTCCAGATTCATCAATTGAGTGCGGCTGGCGTTGGTGACGTCGGTGACGTGAAGGCCTTTCCTGGGACCGCCGGTCAGGTTCCAAACCAGCCAGGTGTCAATGTTGCCGAAAACGACGTCACCCGATTCGGCGGCCTGACGCGCCTCAGGCACCTTCTCCAGCAGCCAGCGAATCTTCAATGCGCTGAAGTAAGTGGACAGCGGCAAACCGGTCCTGGTCCGGAAAAAATCCTGTCCCAATTCGCGGGAGAACCGGACAACGTCATCGGCCACGCGCGTGTCCTGCCATACGATGGCCCTCGCGATGGGTTTCCCGGTGGTACGGTTCCACAACACGGTGGTCTCGCGCTGGTTGGTGATGCCAATCGCCGCCAGGTCCGGGGCCTTCAGCCCGGCTTGCTGCATGGCTTCGGCAATGACCTGCTGCGTGCGCTGCCAGATTTCGTCCGCGTCGTGTTCCACCCATCCTGGTTTCGGGAACACCTGGGAATGCTCCTTCTGCGCGCTGGCTACGACCTTCGCGGAACGGTCAAACACCATGAATCTTGTGCTGGTAGTGCCCTGGTCGATGGCTCCGAGGTAGCGGGACATGCCGTACATCCTAACTTGCCGGACGATGGCCCGTCGACAATTGATAGAATTCGTTCGTCCCGCACAACATCCAGTCTTTCAAACCAGAACTACTCAGGAGAACTTTATGAGCGATAAGCCGCAGACGTTTGCCAATCATGGCCGAGTTGATCCACCGTTTCATTTCTTTGTTTTGCCGGTCGCGCTGATTACGCTGATCTTGGTGGTTGTGCACTTCTTCCGCCGCTTCAACTCTCAGGACCCGTGGAGCATCGTGTACAACACGTGGCTGGTGGTTGTGGCCATCGCCGCCGTCGTGGCGATTTTTCGCATACGCCTTTACGCGCTCAAGGCGCAGGACCGCGTCATCCGCCTGGAAGAGCGTCTCCGGCTCACTGCAGTGCTGCAGGAGCCGTTGCGGTCCCGCATTAGCGAGCTTGCGGACGCCCAGTTCATCGGTCTGCGCTTTGCGCCGGACGCGGAACTGCCGGGCCTGGTGAAGCGTGGGCTAGACGAAAAACTCAGCTGCAAGGACATCAAGAAGGCCATTGTGAATTGGCGTCCGGACCAGCACCGGATTTGATATGCTGTCCGGGTTCCCGGAGGTCTTGTGTCTTCCAGCCCGCCCGATCTGGCAGCCCTGAAAGCGCGCATGCGCGATACCTGGATGGCCGGGGATTTTGGCGTCATGGCGCGCTACTCCGCCGAAGCCGCGGAGGAGTTTGTTGCGCGGCTGAAAATTCCCCGCGCCTCCAGAGTACTGGATGTTGCCTGTGGCACGGGGAACCTCTCTATTCCGGCTGCGCGTACCGGCGCCGTGGTCACGGGCGTGGACATCGCTACCAACCTTCTGGAGCAGGCGCGCCACCGCGCGGCGAGGGAGGAATTGCAGGCGAAATTTGAGGAAGGCGACGCCGAGAAGCTTCCTTATCCGGACGCGTCATTCGATATTGTGATGACCATGTTCGGCGCCATGTTTGCGCCGCGGCCGGAGGTCGCCGCAGCCGAACTGCTGCGCGTTTGCCGCCCCGGCGGGCTCGTCGCGATGGCCAACTGGACGCCCACCGGTTTTGTAGGTCAGATGTTCGCGACCAGCGCCAAACACGTCCCTCCTCCTGGAGGGATTCCCGCGCCCGTGCTTTGGGGTGATGAAACAACGGTGCGGCAGCGGTTTGCGAAGGGAACTGCAAGCATCTCTTGCCTCGTGCAGACATGCAAGTTTCATTACCCATTTCCGCCGAACGAAGTAGTCGAGCTCTACCGGCAGTATTTCGGTCCTACACAAGCGGCTTTCTCCAGGCTTGATCCCCAGGGCCAGAAGGCGCTGGCCACAGACCTCGAGAATCTGTGGAAGAAGCACAATGAGGCGCACAACGAGACAAGTGCAGTCTCGGCCCAATACCTTGAAGTGCGGGTCGTCAAGGCTTAAGGCAACCTGCTTTTGCGGCAGACTCCCGGTCTTCCGTCCTGTGCGAACGTCGTCTCATATACAATCTGCTGCTGCGCACGCCGCACAGGAGCCTAATGATGAGACGAGTTTTCTTTACTCTGCTACTGAGTTCAATCGCGCTTTCTCCGCTGTCCGCCGCGAACCAGGATGACCAGCCCGGCATACTCTTCGGCTTTACCGCCGCCAGTTCGCCGGCGGAGCGGGACTGGGAAAACAAATTCCGCGCCATTCCCGATCCCCGGATTCTGCGCGACACCATGCAGCGCCTGAGCGCGCGTCCGCACCACGTCGGCTCTCCTTACGACAAGCAGAACGCCGAGTGGATACTCTCTCAATTCAAGTCCTGGGGGCTGGACGCGCAGATTGAAACTTTTGATGTCCTGTTCCCCACGCCGAAAGAACGCGTCGTTGAGTTGATTGCTCCAACGCGCTATGTGGCGAAGTTACTTGAACCCGCCGTCGTCCAGGACCCAACGTCAAACCAGCAAAGCGAGCAGCTCCCCAGCTACAACGCCTATTCCATTGACGGCGACGTTACCGCCGAACTGGTTTACGTCAATTACGGTCTGCCGCGCGACTATGAAGAACTGGACCGCCTGGGCGTTTCCGTAAAGGGAAAGATCGTGATCGCGCGGTACGGCGCTTCCTGGCGCGGCATCAAGCCCAAGGTCGCCGCCGAGCACGGCGCCATCGGCTGCATCATCTATTCCGATCCACGCGACGACGGCTACTACCAGGGTGAGGTCTTCCCGGAAGGTCCCATGCGCAACGAGAATGGCGTGCAGCGCGGCAGCGTGCTGGATATGCCGATCTATCCCGGCGATCCGCTCACTCCGGGAGTTGGAGCCAAAGGCGACGTGAAGCGGCTGGCGATCAAAGACGCGCCCACGATCACCAAGATTCCGGTGCTGCCCATTTCCTATGGCGACGCCAGGCCGTTGCTGGCGGCGATCAAAGGCCCGATGGCTCCGGAGAGTTTTCGCGGCGCTCTGCCCATTCCTTATCACGTTGGTCCGGGTCCGGCCAGGGTGCATCTCAAAGTGCAGTCGAACTGGGACATTAAGCCGGTGTATGACGTCATCGCGAAAATTCCCGGCTCGGAGGCGCCGGACCAGTGGGTGGTCCGCGGCAACCATCATGACGGCTGGGTCAACGGAGCGGAAGATCCCATCTCCGGACAGATTGCGTTGCTCGAAGAGGCCCGCGCGCTGGGTGAACTGCTCAAGCAGGGATGGAAGCCCAGGCGCACCATTATTTATTGCGCGTGGGACGGCGAAGAGCCCATGCTGCTGGGCTCAACCGAGTGGGCGGAGTATCACGCCGATGAGTTGAAAAAGCACGCCGCCATTTATATCAACAGCGATGGCAACGGCCGCGGCTACCTGGAGGTTGAAGGCTCGCACTCGCTCGAAAAATTTGTCAACACCGTGGCCCGCGACGTCACCGATCCGGAGAAAAACATTTCGGTGTGGAAACGCAGTCAGGCTGGCCGCTTATTGCGCGGACGGCCGGACGACCGGAAAGACGCCCGCGGCCGCGCTGATCTTCGCATTGGCGCGCTGGGATCGGGCAGCGACTACACGGCATTTCTCGACCATCTCGGGGTTGCGTCCTTGAATGTCGCGTACGGCGGCGAAGACGAAGGCGGGATCTATCATTCCATCTATGAC
>DATMPO010000065.1:0-3998 GCA_035567035.1 Verrucomicrobiia bacterium
CCGCCGGGACAAGTTACCGATAAGCTTGTTTCCCTACCAGACGCGGCAAGCATTCGCCGGCGCCATGGGCTGCCCGGACTTGCATCCGAAAGCTTTCTGGAATTCCGGCATGTTGCGCACCACGCCGTTGACGCGCCAGCGGCCGGGCGAGTGCGGGTCGGTGCGGGCGCCCAGGCGCAGCAGTTCCGGCGTGATGTTTTCGCACCAGACGCGGGCGAAGCCCAGGAAGAAACGCTGGTCGGGCGTGTAACCATCGATCTTCTTACTGGGGTCCTGCCTGGATTGTGCCATGTAGTCATGCAGGGCCATGAGCGCGATGCGGGCGCCGCCGTTGTCCGCGGTGTTTTCACCCAGAGTGAGTTTGCCGTTCAGGTGGATGTCGTCCACGGAAACAAAGCTCGAGTATTCGTCGGCCACGCAGCCGGCGCGCTTGTCGAATTCTTTGCCGTCCTCCTCGGTCCACCAGTCGCGCAGGTTGCCTTTGGGATCGAATTTGCGGCCTTCGTCGTCGAAACCGTGGGTCAGTTCGTGGCCAATCACCAGTCCGATGGCGCCGAAGTTGATGGGATCGTCCATGCTGCGGTCAAAAAACGGGGGCTGCAGAATCCCGGCAGGGAAGACAATCTCGTTTTTGTCGCCGCTGTAGTACGCGTTGACGGTCGGCGGAGTCATGCCCCACTCGGCGCGGTCCACGGGCTTGCCGATTTTCTGGAGCTGCCGGTTGGACTCAAACTCAATAGCGTGCGAAAGATTGGCCAGCAGGTCTCCGCGGACGATGGTCAGGTTGCTGTAGTCGCGGAATTTGTCGGGATAGCCGATCTTGTTGCGGATGGCCTGCAGCTTGATGAGAGCTTCCTTTTTGGTGGCTGCGGTCATCCAGGGCAGTTCGCTGATGTCATGGTTCAGCGCGCTTTCCAGCGCGTCCACCATCTTCAGCATGCGCTGTTTGCCGTCCGTGCCGAAAGTCTCGTCCACGTAGGGCTGGCCGAGCGCTTCGCCCAGAGAGGAGTCCGTGGCGTTGATGCAGCGCTTCCACCGCGCCTGGATCTGCTGCTGTCCGGTGAGCGCCTGCTGGAACTTGAAATCTTCCTGGACAAACTCATCCGCGAGCCAGGCCGCGGAAACATTGAGCATCTGCCACGTCATGTAAGTCTTCCAATCGGCCAGCGGCGTGGTCTCAATCAGGGAGTTGATCTGTTTGAAGAAATCGGGATTGACGACGTTCAGGTCTTGGAATGCCGGCGTTCTAGCTGCGGCGAAATAGCGTTCCAGATGGAAGTTGGGCGCTTGCGCGGAAATGTCCGCAACGGCCATTTTGTGGTCAAGGTTCTTGGGATCGCGGCGCAGCGTGCGGTCCATGGACGCCCTGGCCAGCTCGGTCTCAATCTTCATGACCGTTGCCGCGCTTTTGGCGGCCTGCTCCGGACTCTGGCCGATCATGGTGAACATCTTCGCCATGTGGTCCACGAAGCCTTTGCGGACGGTGACCATGTCGGGATCGTCTTTGAGGTAGTAATCGCGGTCGGGCAGCGAGAGGCCGGCCTGGTCAATGGAAGCAATAGTCATGTCGGCGTTGTGGAAGTCGGCGCCGGACGAGAAACCGAAGATGGGGTTCGGCCCGACCAGGGCCTCATGCGCCATGACCTCCATCATCTGCGTCTTGTCTTTGACGCCGGCGATGCGGTCAAGCTCCGGCTGCAGCGGTTTGTAGCCGAGCTTGTTGACGGTCTTTTCGTCCATACACGCGGCGTAGAAGTCGCCGATCTTCTGCCGCACTGGAGTCCGTTGCGGATCGTTCACGCTGGCCTTCTCCAGGATGGAACGCAGCACTGCGTAATTGTGTTCCTGGACTTCCGAGAAGCTGACCCAGTCGGTATAGTCCTTCGGAATAGGATTGTTCTTGATCCACTTGGCGCAGGCGAACTGGTAGAAGTCAACGCACGGATCAATGGACTTATCAATGTTGCTGATGTCGAACTTCGGTTCCGACGCTTTGGCGGGTTGCGAGGCGGTTTGGGCCACGGCCGCGCCCAGCAGGAATAGACTGCAAATCAAAATGGCGTATTTACGCATGATGGCTCTCCTTGAGTAGAGGAAACCCGCTATTGTAGCGCACTCTGTAGCGAGTCTCTAAGCTGTATAGCACGTGGGTAGTGGTGCAGTTTGGCAGTCAGGGCATTCAGCATTCAGCCCCTGCAGCATCAACGTGTGGTCCAAGAGAACCTTTGAAACACAGAGGAACAGAGGAAACGGAGGATCTGAGAATTACCTGACCAATCCTCCTCTGTTTACTCCTTTCCTCTGTGTTTCAAGGGTTTTACCTTGGACCGCACATGGATGTTTCGCGGGCTGAATGCTGAGTGCTGAGTGCTGAATGCCCTGAGGGACAGGAAAAGCACGCCGCCCCGCCCTGATTGAAATCCGCCGTATCCAGCCGAACATGATCTGTTTTGATCAGACGGCCGAACCCCTGCTCAACTAAAGTTGACGCTGTTCCACTCGGGATGCTCCAGGTTCCCATGCCGGAAGCTCGATGGTGCGAAACGCGCACGAGAGTTCTGCGCAAGGACAAGGACCGGAAGCAAAATCAAACCTAAAGTGAAACGTGCAACCGCCACGCGTCGAGAATCTCAGGAGGATTCTAATGAAAAACAAAATTCCTTGGATCACCATATCGGTTCTGCTAGTCACCTTGGGCTTTGGACAAACCTCCACGCCGAGCACCACGGACCAGGCCAGCGTCAAGGGATGCCTTGGCGGTTCCGATGGTAACTACGCCGTGGCGGAAGACGGCACGACGCAAACTTTCAAAATCACCACCAGCGTTGTCGACCTGAAGTCACATCTGGGTCAGGACGTCGAAGTTGTCGGACAAAAAACGAATCTGGCTGTGGGTACGGGTTCCTATGACAAGACCATTGCCGTCACTCAGCTGAGTATGATTTCCGACCACTGCGCCAGCACACCGCTAGCGCCGGTCACCGCAACTAACACGGCCGCCAGCGCACCCGTAGCGCCTGACACCGCAACAACTACGGCCGCCAGCACGCCCTCAACGCCTGACACGACCACCACCACCACTGCCGCCAGCACACCCGAAGCGCACGACACCGCAACAACTACGGCCGCCAGCAGTACTCCCGTGGCTGACACCGCATCCCCAGCGAGCGACAGCGCAGCCGCGAACGACCCGCAACTTCCGCAAACAGCTACGCCTCTGCCGTTGCTGGGAGCACTGGCTCTGGGCCTGTTGGCGATGGGCTTCCTGGCGACCGGCCTGCTGAGCAGGAGGTCGCGTACAAATTGACAGGGGGCAAGTTGAAAGTAGTGGCAGGATGCCCGAGATAAAAAGAGCCTTCCCCGGAGTGGGCGGACCGAACCTGTCGAAGCGTGTGCCTGCGCCTTTATCGAAAGCTCCTTTATCGAAAGACAAAGGCAAAGGCCGCCTGCGACAACGGCTCGCCCTTTTCCTGACTGGCGCCGGGGCCTTGTTGTTGCTGTACGTGTCCTTCCAGTATTGGCAGATGTACGATGGCCAGAGAAAACTGGCACAGCAGTGGCAACTCGAAAACGCGTCACCGGAAAACATAGTGGCTGTCGATCCTGACGCCCTGGTCCGGCTCACCATCCCCAGAATAAATCTGGATGCCGTGGTCGTGAAGGGCACCTCGCGCGCGTCACTCAAGCTTGGTCCGGGCCACATGGAAGCTTCGGCCCTTCCCGGATCTCCAGGAAACTCAGTCATCGTCGCGCACCGGGACACTTTCTTCCGTCATCTCGACGAGTTGCAGGAAAACGACGAGATTGACCTCCAGCGACAGGGAGCAGTTTACCGATTTGAAGTTACCGGACGCCGCATCGTTGAGCCTACAGACCTCTCGCCGTTACAAGAGGCGTCCGCCGCGCAGCTTACGCTGATCACCTGCTACCCAATGCACTTTATAGGACCGGCGCCTAAGAGGCTGGTGGTCGTAGCGCGCCTGATGGCCACGCCTGAA
>DATMPO010000066.1:0-9059 GCA_035567035.1 Verrucomicrobiia bacterium
GGCAAAATTGGCGTCCGCTACCCATCGCGGCAGAATGTGCATGTGGATATGCCCTGCCACGCCGGCGCCCGCGGCCTTACCAAGGTTCATCCCCAGATTCAAGCCATCTGGCCGGTAGAGTTCGCGCAAGATGCCCTCTAATTTCTGAGTAAGGGCCATCATTTCCTGGGCCGCGGCAGAGGGTAGCTTGTGCAGTGCGTCCAGGTGCTCGTAAGGGACCACCATGCTGTGTCCGGCGGTGTAAGGGAATACATTCAGGATGATAAAGCAATGCTGGCCCCGGTGGACAATGAGCGATTTCCGGTCGTCCGGTTCGCGCAGTTGCTCGCAAAAGACGCATTTCTGGGGCCCGCCCGTCGAAGTGACGTAGGCATATCGCCAGGGGGTAAAAAGGTGGTCCATGCTGAGGAACAATACCAGATCAAAATCAGATGAAACACTGGTCTGGAGGCTTTTGGGTGTTTGACACTGGTGTGGCCCGTTGCTATAGTCGAAGGGTCTTGCGGTTGGTCTGGATTGCCGCAGGATCCGGCCGTTGGGGTTACCGCCTCCCGCGTGAGCGAAGGCCAATCTTAATCAGTCCGACTCGTAACCACCAAGTTCGCCTTTCAGGTACGCTCCTTCTGCTCGAATGCATGGTCAAGCGTGTCTGGAGCGCCGAGTGATCAGAATGGACCAATACTCAGACCACGATACCGCCACCGTTTCTGATGACGAGACCAGCAGGTCGTCAGATACCGTCGAATCCTATGGAACCACGAGTACTATGACCACCGATAATCCTCAAACTCAATCCCTTGAGCGGCCCACTGCGGGCCATGCTCAAAAAGAAGAAACCCATATGGACGATTTTGCCGCCGCGCTAGAGTCCTACACCCTGGAAACCGAACCCGCGCCCAGTGAAGACAACGTCTTCAAGGGCAGCGTGATCAAGATCACTCCCACCCACGTTGTGGTGGACATTGGCTTCAAGTCCGAAGGCCTGGTGCCCATTGCCGAAGTCACCGGCCATGACGGCACCGTGAAGTTCCAGCCCGGCGACGAGATTGAGGTCATGGTACAGCGCGGGGAAAACGAAGAGGGCTCGGTGCTCCTCTCCCATGAGCGCGCGCACCGCGTCCGGATATGGGAGCAGATTGACCAGGCGCACCATTCCAAAGCGGCGGTCAAAGGGCGCATTGTCGAGCGGGTCAAGGGCGGTGTTTCCGTCGACATCGGCGTGAAGGCATTCATGCCTGGTTCCCAGGTGGATATTCACCCGGTACGCAACCTGGACACTCTCAAGGGCCAGGAGATAGAAGTCCGCGTCATCAAGCTGAACAAAAAGCGCGGAAACATCGTGGTCTCGCGCAAGGCCATCCTGGAAGATGAAGTTGCCTCCAAACGCGGCAAGACGCTCGAGCACTTGCAGGAAGGCGCAATCATGACCGGGACCGTCAAAAACCTGACGGACTACGGCGCCTTTGTGGACCTGGGCGGCATCGATGGCCTGCTTCATATTACTGACATGTCCTGGGGCCGGCTGACCCATCCGCGCGACCTGGTCCATGTGGGTGACCAGATCCAGGTCAAAGTGCTGAAATTCGATCCGGAAAAACTGCGTGTTTCTCTCGGCTTCAAGCAACTCACACCGGACCCGTGGCTGGACGCCGCGGAACGCTATCCCATTGGCGCTCGTGTCAAAGGCCGCGCACTTAGCGTGACCGACTACGGCGCCTTTGTGGAGTTGGAGCAGGGAATTGAAGGGCTGGTGCACGTCAGCGAGATGTCCTGGTCCAAGCGCATGAAACATCCCTCCAAGCTGGTGAACGTGGGCGATGAGACAGAATGCGTGGTGCTGAACGTGAATCCAACGGAGCGCCGCATCTCTCTCGGCCTGAAACAGCTTGAATCCAATCCATGGGAGCGTTTGCACGAAAAGTATCCCATCAATTCCACCGTGGAAGGCCGCGTCCGCAATCTTACGGACTTCGGGGCGTTTATTGAGATCGAGGATGGCATTGACGGTTTGGTCCACGTCAGCAATTTGAGCTGGACCAAGAGGGTCAAGCATCCTTCTGAAGTCCTGAAGAAGGGCGACAAGGTCAAAGCCCTGGTCCTGGGAATCGAACCGGAGCAGCGGCGGCTTTCCCTCGGTGTCAAGCAGCTTCAGCCGGATGCCTGGGACACGTTCTTCAGCTCGCACCGCATTGGCGACGTGGTCCGCGGCAAGGTGTTGCGTCTGGCCCAATTCGGCGCGTTCGTGGAAATCGCCGAAGGAGTAGAGGGCCTGTGCCACAACTCCGAAGCGACGGACTCGACCGGAGCGGCGGTCAAGCTGGACAGCGGCCAGGAGCACGACTTCAAGATCATCAAGATGAATACCGAGGAAAAGAAAGTCGGGCTAAGCCTGCGGGCCGTCGGCGCGGAAGCCAGCCGCGCGGACGTGGAAGCGTACAAGCATCCCGCTTCCAGCGCCACTGCGACCACGACCCTGGGTGAAATCATGAACTGGAAACGCGCAGCTAACGATCAGGAGTAGTTTCCCGAAAACTGCACCATCCAAAGGCCGCCCTCACGGGTGGCCTTTTTGTGTTTGACCAGCAGTTGCTGCCGGTACTAAACATTTGACTGCTACTTACGATGTATCCGTAAAGTGAAGTTCGCCTGTTTGCGGTCGTCAAACCCGCTGAAGGTCTTGGTGTCGCTTCGAGCGCCGTTGAACTCCGCATACACTTCGTAGTCAACGTTGGGCGCAAGGACCGGGAAACGGTAACCGCCGTCAGCGTCCGTGATGTACGTTCTGACGTTGAGGTTTTTCGTGTTCTTCAGATAGACCACGGCTTTTTCTATTGGCTGATCGCCGTCGACTACGTGGCCCACCAGGGCGCGTGTGCGCTCGCGGTTTTTCTGGGCTTCCAGCGGCTTGTTCCATGCGCCGGCCAGAACCGATAAGACTATAAGCGCGACGGCGAGTCTTCTCACCGAACACCTCCCGCAATCTTTTGCAGCTCTTGCTTGCTTAGATGCAAACTGACGTCCTGGCGTTCTTCCTGGTCAATGTGGACTTTGGCTTCCGCCCGCAATTGCTGCTTGTGCTTCTGCGGTTTGCCATTCTCGGTGGGAATGATTTCAGCCTTGCCCTCAATCACGTAGTCACCGGGGCCGGGAGGCACGCGGACTGCGAATTCTCCACGATGGTCGGAGATGAGTTCCCACTTGTGCCTGCCGCCCTGCGCGTGGACAACGACGTTTACTCCGAACATCGGCCGCTCGTCGGGGCCATAGGCGGTGCCGAAAATGAGCGCGTAGTGTTTGTGCAGGTCCTTGTCGTCGTCCTTGTCGTTGCCTGGGCTGGGGCTGGGGAAAGACAAACTGGCGCCCGCGAGCAGAACGCAAGCCAGTGCGGTGGCCCGGCCCGCGTGCGAGAGATTGTTATTCATCTTCCTCTTCTTCGTCCGTGGCGGCTTCCTCTTCGTCCTCATCAAGTTCGTCAATGGGATTAAGTTCCAGAGGGCTCTTGGTGATGACCTCAAAGTCCAAACCGCATTCCGGGCAGGACACGATCTCGCCTTCTTCGAGTTCTTCTTCGTCCAGATCGAGATCGGTTTCGCATTCCGGGCAAAGCGCCATTTCTTTCCTCCTAGCGAGTGGGGCCACAAAAAGTGGCACATGCCTATAACTATATTTAGAATCTCTGGGTGTTGCCGTCAAGTTCCCCCACGAGGTCCGAACGTTTGAAGCCATACCGCGCTGCCGGAAAGTCCCTCTTTGTGTTGGTCGCCCTCGCGACTTTTGTACCACAACCCGCGTTGGCGCAGAAGACGCCGCGCAAGGCCAGGCCGGCTTCCGTGCAGGCGGAAGACAAGACGGTCGTCAGGACCAAACACGCCATTGATCCCACCATTGTCGAGGTGCTGCATGCGGTCTCGGCGCAGCGGATCCAGCAGACCATCGCGAAGCTGGTGAGCTTCGATACCCGGTCCACGCTCTCGGTGAACAATCCGGATGCCGCGACGTCTGACAAGGGCATTGTGGCGGCGCGCAACTGGATCAAGTCGGAGTTCGAGCGCTATTCCGCGGCGTGCGGTGGCTGCCTTGAAGTGAAGACAGACACCTTCATCGAGCAGCCCAAACCTGGTCCCGGCAACAGAATTCCCGTGCCGACGGAGATACAGAACGTCTATGCCATCCTGCACGGCACGAAATCGGCGCAGGCCCGGCGAATTTATCTGGTTACGGGCCACTATGATTCGCGCAACAGCGACCCGGTAAACAGCACGGCTCCGGCGCCCGGCGCGAATGACGACGGCAGCGGGACCGCCGTTTCCCTGGAGTGTGCCCGCGTGCTGAGCAAACACAAGTTTCCCGTCACGCTGATATTTCTCACCGTGGCCGGAGAAGAGCAGGGACTCAACGGCAGCGCGCATTTTGCCAAGATGGCCAAGGCCGAGGGCTGGCAGCTGGAGGGTGTCCTGAATAACGACATTGTCGGCGGCAACCGCACTCCCGGCGACACGCAGCAGAACAGCAACTGGGTGCGCGTGTTTTCTGAAGGCGTTCCGGCGGCAGCCACCGAGGCCGACCTGCGCCGCATCCGTTCCGTGGGCGGCGAGAACGACTCCGCGTCGCGCCAGCTGGCCCGCTACATCCGCGAGATTTCGGCGACGTATAATTTCGGCCAGTTTGTCCCCAAACTCATTTTCCGCCGCGACCGCTACCTGCGCGGTGGAGACCATAGCGCCTTCAACGACCAGGGCTTCGCGGCCGTCCGTTTCACCGAGTACCGCGAAGACTTCAACCACCAGCACCAGAACGTCCGGACGGAAAAAGGCGTGGAGTACGGCGACCTGCCAAAGTTCGTCGACTATGGCTACATCGCCAACGTGGCCCGCCTGAACGCCGCCACGCTGGCCGCTCTGGCTTCCGCACCGCCGCCTCCGGCAAAGGCCAGGCTTTCCATCAAGCAACTGGAGAACGATTCCAAAATCGAATGGGACTCCGGCCCCGAAGGGACAGGCTATGAAGTGCTGTGGCGCCGCACAACCGACCCGGACTTTCCCGAAGAAAACACCACACGTACCACCGCGACCAAGATGGACCTGCCGCAATCCAAAGACAACGTGATCTTTGGAGTAAGATCGGTAGATGCCAAAGGCCATAGAAGCCTGGTGGTAATCCCCGAACCGGAGAGAGCGCGACCGGCCGAGTAGGACCGAGTGACGTCGCCGACAAAGGCTAAGAGATGAGAAGAATTGAAAGTGGCCCGCAGATCCTGAGCCTGCCGCCGTTTACACCAGCGATAACTTGGCTCATCGTAGTCAATACTGCCTTCTATTTTACGCAGTCCGTGCTGTCTAGCTCTCGGTCTGAGGAGGCGTTGCTTGAGGCGCTTGCTTTGGTTCCGAACCATGTCATTCACCATGGGCGAATCTGGGAATTGGTTACTTATTCGGTGTTGCATGGAGACCTGTGGCACTGGTTTTTTAACATGCTCTGGCTGTGGCTATTTGGCGCACGCGTGGAGATGATCCGCGGATCGCGTTATTTTCTTGAGCTGTTTTTGGCCGGAGTGATTGGAGGCGGCCTGTTTGACATCGGTCTCGCTTACACCCATGTACTGGGCGATCCAAACCGGGGCACCATTGGGGCTTCTGCTGGAGTTTTTGCCGTACTTTTGGCTTTTGGAATGTTCTTCGGGGAAACTGAAATCCATATCATTCCTCTTCCGATTCTTATCAAGGCAAAGTACTTGATTGGCATCATGATGATTACAGAACTCGCCATGTCTTTGAAAGAACGTGACGGCATTGCGCATATTGCCCACGTCGGTGGCGTAGTTTTTGGTTACCTCTTCATAAAACTCGTTCCCCGGAGAGGCTTCGGCTTCGAAATGTCGGAAGGGGTCTTCTCTCTCCGCAACTTCTATCACAAGCTGAAACGCCGCCGGGCCTCGCGGAAATTTGAGGTCTATATGCGCAAGCAAGGGCAGAATCCCCAAGACTCCCCCGATGATTCGAAGTTTCCTCCGCCCGATGACAAAAAAGACGATCGCGGAGGTTGGGTCAACTAAACTGTCCATCGGGTAATTGGTAATTGAAGATTTGAAAAACAATTACCCAATAACCAACTTACCCACTTAAGGAATCTTATTTTTCGCTCTCTCCACCCACAACGTGCAGGCGTAGAAAGTTTGTGGATCCGGTGGTGCTGCGGGTGCCGGCCACCACAGCCACCACGTCGCCTGGTTGTACTGCCTGGCGTTGCAGCATCAGGCGCTCGGCGCGCACTACCATGTCTTCCGCGTCCTGAGACGGCGTTGTCCGTATCGGCTGTACTCCCCACATGAGGTTCATGCGCGCGCAGACCGTGGGACGCGACGCCAGCGCGAAGACCGCGGACTTGGGCCGGTATTTCGAGATCAGCCGCGCCGTGGTGCCGGTTTCCGTGTAGACGGCGATGGCCCGCATGTCCAGGTCCTGTGCGGCGTGCGCCACGGATTCGCAAATCGTTTCGGAGATGGACAAGCGGCGGGGTTGGCGCCGGCGCGTCGTGAAGTCTTCCATGTTCGATTCAGCTTCCACCACGATCTTGGACATCATGGCCACGGTCTCGCGGGGATACTTGCCGCTGGCCGTTTCCGCCGACAGCATCACGGCATCGGTGCCGTCAAAGACGGCGTTGGCTACGTCGCTGGCTTCGGCGCGCGTGGGCCGCGGGTTTTCGATCATCGATTCCAGCATCTGCGTGGCCGTGATCACCGGCTTGCGCCACTCCGAAGCACGGCGGATGATCAGCTTCTGTATGACCGGAACTTTTTCCGGCGGCATCTCAACTCCCAGGTCTCCGCGCGCGACCATCACGCCATCGGAAACTTCCAGAATTTCTTCCAGATGCTCGATGGCCTGCGGCTTCTCCAGTTTGGCAATCACCCACGCGTCCGACCGATGGCCGTGCACCTGGCGTTTCACCGCGCGGACATCTTCCGCGGTGCGAATGAAAGAAACCGCGACCATGTCCACGCCGTGCTTCAGTCCGAAGGCCAGGTCTTTTTCGTCTTTCTCCGTCAGCGACGGTACGTGCACCACGGTCCCCGGCAGGTTGATTCCCTTGTGTTCGCCCAGCAGGCCGCCATTGACGATTTCGCATTCCACATCGTCGCCGCGTATGGCTTTGACGCGAAGCTCGATCAGCCCGTCGGAGAGCAGGATACGCGATCCCGGCTCCACTTCCTGGGCCAGCGCCTTGAAAGTAGTGGCGATCAGGGCCGGCGTGCCGGCGATGTCTCGCGGCGTAATCACTACGCGCGAACGGCTCTTCAGCATGACCGGCGTCCTGGACTTGAGCCGGCCCGTGCGGATCTTCGGTCCCTGCAGGTCTTGCAGCACGCAGATGGTGCGGCCTTCGTTCTCGGCGACTTTGCGCACGCGGTCCATCATCCGGGCGTGCTCTTCATGCGAGCCGTGGGAAAAATTCAGGCGGGCAACGTCCATGCCCAGCCGCATGAGGTCGCGCAGAACGGCTTCCGTGTTGCTCGCCGGTCCGAGCGTGCAGACGATCTTGGCCCTCCGCGGCGCTCCCGCGGCAATTGTTTCCAGGTCCTTCGTTCCGTTCTTCGTTCCATTCATGCGGTGGTCATGCTTTCTTTCGGGTTGCCTTTTTGCGGACAGATTCCTTGGCGGCCAATTTAGGATATATCGCGGGATATACCGCGGCGTTGAATTCCGCGCCGGTCAGCACAATCGTGGAAACAATATACAGCCACACCAGCAGGGCGATGGCCGCGCTCAGCGAACCATAGACCACGTTGTAGGTGGCGTAGTGGGTCACGTACCAGCCGAAAAACGTGGTGGCCGCAAACCACATCACCGTGGACATCACCGCTCCCGGCAGCACCCGGCGCCAGGACTGCGTCTTGGGCGTTCCGTTGTGGTAGATCAGCGCCATCATCGCAATGCTGGTCAGCATGGCAATGGACCAGCGGATCAGGTCCCAGCCCAGCAGCAGCACGGGGCGAAATTCGTGCATGGCCTGCTGCTGGATCCAGTTCTCAATCTGCTCGCCAAAGACCACCAGAAACGTGGCAAACAGAAGCGGCACCAGGGCCAGAAGCACCAGGTAAAAGGCCACGGCGCGTTCTTTCCAGAAGCCCCAGGTCGGGGGCAATTCGTAGGCCTTGCGAAACCCTTCCATCCAGGAAAGCATGACTCCGGTAGCGGCCATCAGCGTCACGACTGAAGCGGAAACCAGGATCCGCGTGGTGTGGTGTTGCTGGGTCTGCAGGAAGGTGAGGGCCATCGAGTTCGGTCCGGGAGGCAGCGCCCATCCCACAGCCGCCGAGATCTGCCGCAAGAACCCTTCTGTCGAGTGCGAGGCTTCCAGGATGGACGTAAGGATCAGAAACGCCGGAAACAGCGTCAGAATCGAAGAATACGCCGCCCCCTTGGCAACCGAGAACTGCCCGTGCATGAAGGCACGCCAGAACGCAGTATGTAGACGGCCAACGAGATGCATGAAGCCCCTAGGGTAACGGGAAAGAGAGAAAGCGTGCAACCCCAGGTGCCCCAGGGGTTGACCATGCGACCCCAGGTCAAGTGGGATCGCCGTCATCGCGCGTGATCGCCGTCATCGCCGTGATCGGGGAAACAAAACCTTCCTGCCCCCACCTTCCCGGCTTGCCACGAGGGGTGTTGGTTTTCCGATCACGGCGATCTGCCTACCCCGTCCCCGGTTCGCTCCGCCCCAACCGCTCGGACCGACTCCCCTGCTAACAGGGAAAAAAACAGGGGAGAACGCGAGCGCTTGGATACTCCAGACATGCAAAACCTCGATTCCACGGGCCTTTCGTGACCCTTTTTCCCCGACGGAGTCGATTCGTAACAGGGGAGGAACAGGGGAAGAACAGGGGAGGAACAGGGGAGGAACAGGGGGAAATCGCCGTGATCGCACGTGATCGCCGCGATCGGAAAACCATACCGCTGATAACACTGATAACGCTGATGTTCTTGATCAGTCAGAACCAGTGTCATCAGAGGTAAGGTTCTATGGTTTTCCTCGCTTTAGGTTTTCAAAGATCGTTC
>DATMPO010000067.1:0-16741 GCA_035567035.1 Verrucomicrobiia bacterium
ATGCCCGGTCCAGGATTTCGATTTATTGCGAGAATGGCAAATTCAAGGCCAGCGAATTCACGCCCAGTATCCGGCTCGCGCCGCCGAACCGTCCTGGGTTCTGGGGACAGCCGCAAATGGAGGTGATGGTCCGGGTGGACAGTCATCACAGCTATCACGGCTGGAACTGGAACGGCCGCTTTCTGGCGATGGACAAGGGGACAACCCGTGAGCTGATCGGCGCCCAGATATTCAGAGTAGAATTTGGGGCGTTTGACGGCTCTCAAATCGCGGAGTTTTCTCCGGCCGGTCTGGATTTGGCGAAAGTGTCCCACGCCTGCGGGCTGACGCCGAAGAAGCCGTGATCGCGAAGAACCTGGCCGCGAATTCACGCGAATGAACGCGAATCGGACAAGATCGAATTCGGTAATTCGCGGCCGGAATCAGTGCCCGAACCGCACCCTCACATGCCCACCCGGCGGGACACGTGATCCCGACGCGGGAGACTGTGACTGGGCCACGCCGCTTCCGCTGACTTCCAGTTCGATGCCGGCCGATTGCGCTTCTTCCAGACAACTTCGCAGTGGTTTGCCGCGGAAGTCCGGGATCGCTACACCACCGCCCACGTCCAGCACGACGGTGCCTCGTGGGGGAGCGGCCGCACGTGCGGGTGCTGGAGCCGCGGGAACTGGCGGAGGACTGTATGTGGCCGGAACCAGCGTCGCGTTCCGTTGTACGGGAGCTGCTGCCGGGGCGCTATCTATGCTTGGAGCTTCGGCTTCTGTGGCAACACGGTCTGCCGGGCCTTCCGCCATATCTTCATCACGGGCCTGGGCCCGGAGCTGAAGTCGTTTGGGGTCCTGAAATTCAACGTCATGCGGCACGCCCAGGTATCCCAGCACCTGCTGGGTAACGCGGGCAAACACCGGGGCGGCCACCGCGCCGCCGTCCTGCGCACCCGCGGGGCCGTCCAGCACAACCAGCACCGTGACGGCGGAGTTGTTCACCGGGGCAAAGCCGGCGAAGGAGGCGACGTGACGGCGGTGCGAGTATCGGCCCAGACTCTTATCAAATTTTTGCGACGTGCCCGTCTTTCCGGCTGAGCTGTAGCCATCCAGAATGGCGCGTTTCCCGGTGCCGCCCAGGACCACCCCTTCCATCATGCGCTTCATCTGGGCGGCGGTCATGGTGGAAATGACCCGCCGGCCGTCTGCCGGATGAAAAGTAATCAACTGCGCCGTGCTGCGCGGCGGTGTGACCCCGGCCACCAGCCGCGGCGGAACGTAGGCGCCGTCATTCGCGATGGTGGACGCCATGGAAATAAGCTGCAAGGGAGACACGCCGATTTCCTGTCCCATGGAAACGGCGCCAATGCTCACTTTCGACCACTGGCTGGCGCGACGGGCAATGCCCGCGGTCTCGAACGGAAGCTCGATACCCGTGCGTGAGCCGAAGCCGAAAGCCCGAATATAACGGTCAAACCGGTCGTTGCCCAGGCGTAATGCCAGCTTGATAGCGCCAACGTCGCTTGAGTTTTCGAGGACCTGCGACACGGTGAGCAAACCGTACGGCCTGTGGTCATGGATCACCAGTCCGTTGACGTCAATAGAACCCATCTGGCAATCAATCACTTCGTTGGGACGAGTCAGCTTCTCTTCCATGGCCGCGGCCAGAGTGACAATCTTGAACGTGGAACCCGGCTCATAGATATCGCTCACCGCGCGGTCTTCCAGGGCTGGCTTATCGATTGAGTGGACAGCGTTGGGATTGAACACCGGCAGATTGGCCAGAGCGAGAATCTCACCGGTATGCGGATTCATCACGATGATGGTGCCGGCCTCGGCGTGGGTGTCGCCGACCGCGCGCTTGAGCTCGCGCTCCGCGATGTGCTGAATGTTTTCATCCAGGGTGAGAACAACGTTTTCTCCGGGCTCCGGCTCCTTTTCCACGCGAGCGAAGCCACGCCGCTTTTCGTCCATGGAGACCAGTATCCGGCCGGGTTTGCCGCGAAGTTCCGCGTCAAACTGGCGCTCGAGTCCGCCCAGCCCTTCGTCATCCAGGCTGACAAAACCGAGGACCTGCGCCGCCAGTTCCTGGTTGGGATAGAAACGCTTGGCTTCCTTGCGGAAGTAAATGCCTTTGAGCTTCAGCGCGTGAATGCGCGCGCTGGCTTCTTTATCAATCTTCCGCGCGACCCAGGCGAAAGCGTGCCCGGTGTGCAGGCGGCTCTCAATGTCCGTGGGGTCTACGTTGAGGGCCTTGGCCAGCGCCGCCGCAGTCTGGCGGGCGTTGGAGATTTCCGCGGGCACGGCGAATACGGAATCCACGTTCACCGTCATGGCCAGCGTGTTGCCATTGCGGTCATAGACATTTCCCCGGACGGCCGAGACCTCAAGGCTGCGCTGCTGCTGGCGCGCTGCGCGCTGGCTGTAGTCGCCGTAAGCCACCACTTGAAGCCAGAACAGACGCACACAGATGGCCAGAAACCAGAACGCCAGAAAAGCGCCCAGGTAATGCAACCGGCGGTTTGATTTGTGGGACGTCGCGGATGCGGGTTTGTTCAGCACAGGATTCAAGTCCGGAGAAAACACATGGCGGCCCTGGCTGTTTTTCCAGGGTCCCGCCATCAGGCGCCGGGTTGTCCGGCTACCAACCAACACTTTTCAGCAAGACACGCAGTTGCCGTGGCTCTTGCGCTAATATCCAGGTCCCGTTACTCTACTGCGCCGGGATCACGGCGACCGTCGAAGCCTGGGCCACCACCTGTATACCGGAGAGGTCTGACTCCAACCTGACTACCTGTCCCGGACGCGGCGATTCCAATCCCATCTGGCGGGCCAGCAGATCGATCCGTCCCGGATCACGCAGCCCGGCTTCTTCCATCTTGAGCGCGCGATTGGCTTCCACCAGGCGGTCACGCTCGGCTTTCTGCGCTTCAATCTGATAGCCATACTCCAGGGCGCTGAAGTGCTGCCAGGCGTAGAACATGGTCACCAGAAAAAGAACGAGCACGGTGGAGGAGAAAATGCGTATCTCCCGGTTGCGTCGCGGGTCCGCCGTTCGCACCAGGCGTGAGTTGTCGATCGCCTTCTCAAAGTAGAACTCCGGCGTGATGCCGGCCGCGGCGCGCCGCACCGGCGTGATCATTCCCGTGATGTTGAACACCCTGGCTGCCATTTACGCTACTCCTACCAGCTCCTGCCACTCCATGCGGTCCATGCGGTCCAGCGCGTTCTGCTGAAGGTCAAAGGCGGTCGTCTCCTGTTGCTGGCGGGCATGCTGCTCCGCGCGCTCGACGCTGGCCATCAATTCCTCAATCGTGGTCCCTGTAAACATTTTCCTGCCTCCTCTGCCTGCATTTCGTATTCCGGGGCGACACCGTACAAAAGGTAGGATGTGTGTTTCGCCCAAGTTTGTGGAAGGCGGCGCCTCCCCGGAATCCTGTTGGCTTCCCTTCCGGAAAACCGAAACTTTTAAGTCCTTTCCGCGGCCCGCATCTTCGCGCTGCGCGACCGTGGATTGCGACTGACCTCTTCTTCGCCGGCCCCCACCGGTTTTTTGGTAAGGACCTCGTAAATTCCCGCTTTCGCTCCATCGCGCAAAGCGTCTTTTACGATGCGGTCCTCCAGGGAGTGAAAGCTGATTACCACCAGCCTGCCTCCCGGTTTCAGGACGCCCGGCGCGGCTTCCACCAGCGCCTTCAGGTCGTCTAATTCGCGGTTTACGAATATCCGGATTGCCTGGAAAGTGCGTGTCGCGGGATGAATCTTTTCCTGAGCTCCGTGTTTCATTGACCGGAGCGCAGCCGATAGTACTGTTGCCAGATGAGCGGTAGTTCTTATCGGCCGCGCCCGGACAATGGCTCTGGCGATTCTCCGCGACCTCCTTTCCTCACCGAATTCGTAAATCACATTCGCGAGATCTTCTTCGCGCATGCGGTTTACCACTTGATCGGCGGTGCGCTCGCTCGTGGGGTCCATCCTCATATCGAGCGGGCCGTCCGCCTGAAAACTGAATCCGCGTTCCGGATCACCGAACTGCAACGAGCTGACGCCCAAGTCGGCCAGAATGCCGTCCGCGCTTGCAGGTGGCACATGCCTGCCGATTTCGGCGTACGAGCTGTGCAGCAGCGTGATGACCGGACTCTCCGCCCCGGCCTGTTGCAGCCGTTTGCGGGCCAGTTGCAGCGCTCGCGTGTCCTTATCGAAGCCAATCAAATGACCCTGTGGGCCAAGGCGCCTTGCGATTTCTAAGCTGTGGCCGCCCAAACCGAGGGTCGCATCGATGTAAGTACCGCCGCGATGCACCGCTAAAAAGTCTGTCGCTTCTTTTAAAAGAACCGAAACATGGCCAGGCGTTTCCATCTTCGTTTCGCCATGCGCCCCGTGTGGGGCTTTTTCCCAGCCAAAATCCTCGTCCGCCACTAGATGCCCAGTTCGTCGAGTGTCTTCTCATCCTCAGCCGTGAACTTGTCTTCCTTGATTTCCTTCTCGAACCGTTCCTTGTTGTGCACTGCCAGATAGGTAAGGTTGCCGACAACGGCCACTTCCCCCTGGATCTGGGCGGCTTCGCGCAACAGGGCCGGAATCAGCAACCGCCCCTGGTTGTCCATCTCCACCACCTGACCGTAGTAGTTGGTGCGGTTGAGGAACTTTTTCTTCGTCGGGTTGAAATTCGAGAGCCGCGCCAGCTTTTCCTCGATCCGCTGCCACTCCTCGAAGGGATAAAGATGAGCAACCCTTCCATCCACGCTGGTGATGTAAAATTCGAGGTTGTATTTCTCGTCGATCAGACGCTTGAATTCGGCGGGGACCTTTAACCGTCCCTTTTCGTCGACCCGAGTTGGATGGTTGCCGCGAAACATTACGTTTTACCGTTACGAATCCGGCTATTGCCGGCACAAGAGAGGTGAAAATGGCGAGTTCTTGCTGAGTTTCAGGTTCGGTCACCGCAATTTCGGGCTGTTTTTGGTTCATTTTCCCTGTTTTCTACTTTTGACCACGAAGCCCTAAATCGAACCAACTGTTTACCACTTTCAACCACTTTAGACCACATCCTACTCGTAAACCATTGCCTGTCAAGCACTATTTTCAAGGTCTTCTAAGGAAGTTCTACTTCGCAGCGACCAAACCCGCGGCTTGTACCTTGCCGATCCGGGAAACACCAGATGTGGTGTTTACTTCGCGGGTTCAGGGGTGCTAGCCTCGCTGCACTTCAAAATGGCCCGAAAGACACATGCCAGAATTCATCCCGACCAGGTCCATGCTTTCCGCCTTCGGCGCCACCACCTACTCGATTCGAAGCCGACAGGCATCGTAAGAATTGCCGGAGAGATTTGCGGCGTACAAGCCCAGGTCATGTCGTCGGCGCAGATGGCGCTTTGGGCCAGGAACCATTCCGTCACGCGCGAAGAGATCGAAACCGCTTTGTGGCAAAAGAGGTCCCTGGTCAAGACTTACCTGATGCGACGGACGCTGCATCTGGTGCCCGCGAGGGATTTCAGCCTCTACATTGCTGCTTTGCGGCAGAGCCGCGTGGCGCCGTTATTGAGAGTAATGGCCCGGTGCGGCGTTGATCAGAACGAAGCCGACGCGCTTACCGGCGTGATTGTCGACCTTCTGGCTTCCGGCCCCATGAGCAAGACAGCGCTCACCAAGGCGGTAAGGCCAAAAATCAGCAAACGAGTGCGGGCGTGGATGGACAAGGTCTCGAGCATCATGCCACTCCCCGCTGCCGAAGGGCAGGTTTGCTACGCCGACGATCGCGGCGGGGAGTCGGTGTTTGTCCGCATAGACCAATGGCTGCCAAAGCAGGAAGCGATTTCAGCGGAAGCAGCGCAAATCGTCCTGTTTCGGCGTTATCTCAGGGCGTATGGCCCCGCGACTGTCCAGGACTTCGCACACTGGTCCGGCCTGCCCATGCCGCAAGTCAAACAGGTCCGCGAGTTGCTGCGCGATGAACTTGCGGTAACGGGAGAAGACGGCAAAGGCCTGCTGCTGAAGGACGACTATGAAACGCTGAGAGGTCTTTCTCCGGACGGGCCCACGGTCCGGCTGCTGCCCGGATTCGATCCCTACTTGTTGGCGCACGCCGTCAAGGAACACCTGCTGGAACCTCGTTTCTACAAGCAGGTTTACCGTAACCAGGGATGGATTTCTCCAGTGATATTGATCGGTGGCAAAGTGGCCGGCATCTGGTCGCATCGCATGCAAGGCGGGCGGGGCGTACTGGATATCAAGCCCTTTGCCAAACCATCCTCCAGGGTGCGCAGTGAAATAGACGCCGAGGCCGCCAGCCTGCTCAAGTTTCTCGATCGGGCCGGGTAGCGACGCCGCGCTTACTTGCAGTTCACCACCTGCGGATAAATCGACGAAACCGGCGTCCAGTGCTGCTTCGCGGAATCAGACAGTTCGATCTCCCAGTAGGCAGTATGCGCGTCCGGCAGGCTTACCGTCATGTGATAGAACTCGGCCATGATTTGATAGAGCTGCATTCCTGTCTGCTGGAGCATGGGAAGGCGCTCCGCCACGGTAAACGTCCGACGCTCATCCATGGCGTTCTGTATGGACAAGAATCCGCCGCTGTCGGCAACCAGAGGGTAGAAGTTTTCGTCGCCGGTATTAATCAGTTGCTGCCCGACCAGGGGCTCAGCTATGCCCATTCCCAGATGGGTGGTTGTCAGCCGGCTCTTCACTGAGTTGGCAAGATTTACAAATCCGAAAGCAATGCCGAAAAGACGTATCTGATGTTCTTCCAGCTCCTGGGCGATTTTCTTGCGATTGGCTTTGTGGTTCCCATCGAGGTCCATGGCCATCAGAAGGATGGAATCTCCGTCTTTGGGAACTCCCAGCCACTCGATTCCCTGCTCCACGGCGTCGAGCGGGCCGAGACTGCTGGTCTTCTCCTTTGGGTCTCCGCTCAAATCGCGAAGGGCTTCCTTGACCGCGTCACGCCCCTGCTCGAACTTAACTTCCCGCAGCGTGCCGCGGGCGGTAATCAGCGCGAAAGAATCCATGGGCCGGGCATGTTCCACGATGTAAGCCGCCGTTTGAGCTTCCAGTTTGCGAGCGTCGGACGGCAGTGCGCGAGCGTTATCAATTACAAAGACAATCCGCCGGGCGGTGGCGTCATACGTCAAGGCGTGAATTGGCACGTTGTGGCCTTTGCTGACCGTCGCCGCCAGATCTTCAGCCTTCAGACCGCGGATAATCCCGCCGGAGTCCTTGCCTTTTTCAATTCCTACAATGTCCACCGGGACCTGGCAAGCATGTTCCGCTACGGCGCCAACAATCATCAATGAAGACAGCACGGACAAAAAAAGAGGCCGAAAACGCATAATCACCTCACGAGAATGTATAGAGATAAGTACACCAAAAGTATATCAACCCCTGTCGTGAAAGCTTCTGCCAATCATAGACTTAGCGGGAATTCGTTGGGTAGCAAGCCTGTGGAGGAAATTCGTCCCCGGAGTAGATGTCAAATGAAAACACCCCGGGCTTTGTCGTCCCGGGGCGTAGTTTGTTTGGTCTGGTCGCGGGTTTACTTGCCGTGTTTGTCTTGACGAATGTCGCGCCGGTCGTTCCGGATATCTTTCCTGTCCTTGCGCGCGTCCTTGCGATCTTTGTTCAGGTCTTTCTGGTCCTGGCGGATGTCCTTGCGGTCTCTGTTCAGGTCCTTTTTGTCGCCGGCGATGTCCTTGCGGTCCTTGGCGGCGTCCTTGCAGTCAGCTTTGTTGCCGGCCTTGCAGCCGGCCCGGTCGGCACTGATGTCTTTGCGGTCTTTGTTCAGGTCACGACGGTCGCGACCGGCGTCGCGCCGGTCCTTGTTCAGGTCCGTCTTATCTTTGTTGATGTCTTTGCGGTCATTGCGAAGGTCCTTCTTATCTTTCCGCAGGTCCTTAGTATCGCCGGTGTCCTGCGCGTAGCCTATCGCCGCAGTCCCCATGACCAGTACTACCAGTGTTACCAGGTGTGTCAGATAGCGTCGCATAGTGAAGTTTCTCCTTTGTGTCTTCAGTTATCTCTTCTCCAGGTCAGAACTGCTTGCAGGTAATAACCCCGCACGCGTGATTAGTTGCGACAGCTCATCGCGCTGCCTGCGATTACCTTGGGACGTGGCCTCAGACGTCTCTAATCTCCTGGGGACGCCGGGAAGCGCGACAAAGCGTTAATCCCGCCTTTCCTTTTTGAAGCTGGCGATGTGACCGTATGATGGCACTGACGCCAGTATTCATGCGCTTCTGACCGCAGAACTCTTGGAGGCCCCTCTGCGAACGCCTGAGGGATGGCCGGCGGGGGAAAGAACACGCAGTTGGCGCTGCCGGTTTGCAAAGCTTCGGAGGGAACTGAGATGGAAGTTATTTGTTCAACCGTGCGAAGAAGGGGACCTCAGTGTACAATTTTTGCAGTTTTGGAAGTCAAAAAAGGAAAGTTTGATTCATGGCTTGAGGGCTTTTTGGGGATGCATCCGGTGTAACATGCCCCCTTATCTAAAGTCTAAAAGAGGCGACGCAACTTGTACGCAACGCCAGTAACCAGGATAGAATCTGGCGCACCTTCGATCCCGGGAAGTTCTCCGCACGACCGACGACCGGAGACTTTAATGAACCTGAAGAAGAATTTGATGCTCGCGCCGGTCTTGCTGGCGATGGGAATTAGCACCGGCTTCGCTCAGCAAGACGATAAGCCCCTCTCCAACAGTGATGTTGTTCGAATGCTGCAGGCAGGCTTCTCCGACGACTTGGTTCTGGCCGCCATCCAGGCCAACCGGAGTCAGTTTGACGTGTCTGTCGACGCCCTGCTGGCGTTGAAGCAGGCTGGGGCCGACGAGAATGTGATCAAGGGAGTTCTGGCGGCGGACGAGAAGAATAAGAGGATCGCCAGCGCGCCGTCAACGCCTCGGATATCCATGGGAAACGCGCCGCCGCCCGGCCAGGGGCTGGGCGCCATCCCTCCTGAGGTCAAGGCGCTACTGGCGCAGATGGGGATGACCGGCATGGGCGGCCCAACCGGCGCCGGCGGTGCCCCCGCTTCTTCTGCCGGTCCAATGCCCCGCGTGACCATGGCGGTTGACGGCCAGAAGCGGGAAATTGCGGTCGCCTCCGCACAAATCGCAACCAGCAGCCTCAAAGGCGACTCGGGCGCGAAGACTCTGGAGCATCTTGCCACCGAGGCATTGCGTTTCGGGAGTGCTTCTGCGTCCATGATGCCGGGCGCTGCGATGGCCCAGTCCATGGTTGGGGGAAGAATGGTCGCCCGGCCTAGACAGATCACAATGACCTACGTTTGGGCGCTGCCGGGCCGCAACTCGCAGACGGTTTGCCCGTCTGTTTCTCCGAAGTTCGAGATCAGTTATGCCGATATTCCCGGCATCGATCCCGATGCCTACGAGCCTGTACTGGTAAGGTTAGTTCAGACCAACGACAACTGGCGACTGGTGGGCGCGAGCGAGATGGACATGGCCACGGCGTTCGCGGGTTGGACCAAATCCATTTCGGAAGAGAGGGTTTCAGCGCGACTGCAGAAGCTGGGCCGAGGCGATGCGCAACTCGAGCCGGAAAAGCCGCTGCCGCCCGGGGAGTACGGCATCGTCCTGCATCCGGTGCACAATAAGAGGCCGGAAGGCTCGCTCGGCGGGATGGCGGCGAACCGGCTCTTTTATTCAGTCTGGGATTTTGGCGTGAATGGTGGCGCAGAACAGCCGACTGCGCCCAAGTAGAAATAAAGAGCACCGGAACCACCTCCATGACCCGACATGATGCCACCTCGCTGTTCATTCGAACACCGGCGCTCATAGCCTTCTTATTGATGGTCGCGGCGTGCTGGCAGCCGGCGTTTGCGCAAACTATGGTCGCAATGCCGCTGAACAATGCGGACATCATTCGCCTGACGCGCAGCGGGTTATCCGACATAGAAGTGGTCCAGGCCATGGAAAGCGGCGCCGTCAACTTTGATGTATCGCCGGACGCTCTCATCGCGTTGAAGAAAGCAGGCGTTGGCCAGAGGGTGTTGTTGGCCATGCTCGATAACAAGCGGTCGAATGGCCGCGCAGCACAACTTATCCGGCCGCCTGGCGGCGACCTGCCCGCCGACAAGATCGATGAGCTTGCGCGACTGGTGCTCCACGGCGGCCCAGGCTCCCATGCCGCGCTGGTAGTGGCGTTTGAAAATGCCGGCTTCCCAATTCATAACGATAACGGAACCCTTACGGGGCTGGCGGGCGAAGGACAAGGGCTGACGATTGACAGCTGGGAAGTTGAAGCGTTGGCGCATGGCTCCAGGCCAAGCTTGCTCATTCCCCTGAGCAGTCTAAGCAAAGTGCTGGGTGAAGCCCTCCCACCTCTAGCCAAGTCTCCGGTCGACCAGTTGCTTCTCGGAGGAATTCGCGCATCGGCACAAGGCAACAAGCCTGCCCTGCATTTCTGGGGTCAATTCATCGTCGCGCTGGGACGGCATTCGCCGGAGCCGTACGATTTGCTGCAGGAGGTCCCGCCACCTGCTGCGAAGGTTCTCTTCGACAAAATCCAGACCGCCTTCATCCTGCGAAGGTTCATCGGTGATGCAGCGGTTGTTCTCCATCGTTACGAACAGCGGACCGGGACGGCGCGACCCAACTCTTTCGACATCATGCCGCAAGCGCCAAAAGCCAGAGCCGGCGGCCGCTTCGTCGATGCCGCCTTTCCTGTGCCGCCTCATTCTTCAAGTCCCGCGCCGGCCCCGACCAGCCCGGCAATGTTCTCCCTCTGCGATCTATCCGACTTGCAGAACCTCATCATGGATTACGGATCGAGCGCGCTTTCCACGGGGTTTGAGGCTCTCATGAATGCGCTTGAATCGTCGGTGAATGAGGCAGCCAACGCCGCAGTGGAGGCCGGCAAACCTGAATCTGGAGTCTGGGGCGTGCAGGGAATGGAGGCTGTCGGCAAGATTGGCATCGTGCAAGCCGTCCTGGGCATAGTTCTGGAATACCTCAAGCTTGCGGAAGTCTATCTGGGATTGAACGTGACGTTCGAGTTGGAGCCGGATCCGCTGATCAGGACCAGAACCACCGAGCCCGGCAGAAACGCGGACTTGAAGGCTACGGCGGTGCTCAATGTCCCGGACATGTCGGCGTTGAACTGCACCGGTATCCGCCTGATGTATGGCGCCGTTGGCTTTGACATTCCCAACTTTTATGACCCTGGCGCCATGAAGAACTCGGGGATGTGGTGGTCGGTCATCGACGGCCCCATCCAGTTCCTGGGTGAGACAAGCACGCTTTCAAAGCCAACCAACGAAGAAGGTGAAACTACTGTGGTGATACAAGGGAAGGCACAGAAATACAACCTGCCGGACTGGGTTTCTCCTTTTTCCAGGAACGGCGAGGTTCAGGTAACTGTGCAAGTAGAGAAACCGAGCATGAGCAACGATTTGAAAGATGCCATCACAGGTGCGGCCGGGGACTGGTGGGTGAACCTGATTAAGATGCCTGCTCAGCTGATTGAGCGTACCGAGGTTCTGATGCCCCATTTCAACCATCGCTTCGAGGTCATTGACTGGAAGCTCGATCTCGAACTGTCCATCGACTCGTGGATCTTTGATGAGGAAGTCGGCCTGGTGCAGCACGGCCGCCATGCCGACGCCGTAGTGCCGATCGAGCTGAGGCCGGACATTGCCCCGAATCGCCCGGTCCTCTGGGGGGAAGCTCCACTCAACCTCTTCATTGCCAATTGGCAACTGGACATTGCTTCGCCGTGCCCTTGCCAGCGCAAATTTGACTACGATGAAAACGCCAAGATCACAGTCCTCGCGGATAGCAGCAACATCAAAATGGCACAGGCAGATGTTCTCTACGTGTATATCGCCGCCCGCGAATATGAGCTGCAGCGTGAAACCTGCGAATGCCCCCGTCCCGCCGGGACCATTACGAACCACGCGGGCCGAACGCCTTCGTGGGCCGAAGGTTTTCGCGAGCTGCACCTGGACGATATGTACCACGGCGCACTGAGGATCACAGACTGGGATGCGGTCCCCGAATCCGAGTCTTCTTCCGTGGTTGGACAGAAGGTTTATGCCGAGCGCAAAGCGTGCAGCGAGATGCCTGGAATGGGCTGGCCGCCAGGTAGCGACTGCAATGTCTACGAAGTAACCGTCATCCAGCTGCGCAAACGATCAGACACCGAATCGTCTGACTCGCCTTCTGCGCCGTAGAGATTCCCTTTTACATCCTTCACTCGATGGCCCATCTTCCTCTTTTTAGTCCGCCTATACCTACATGCGATCCTAGTAGGGGCTAGTTACTATAGGCCGCAGCGCGGGACTTTCTCTTCATATGAAGCCAAGAAATACCGTTTAATATGTCTGTTCGTTCTTTTGAGGCGTTCTTTGGAGGCAATGATGCGAGCAGTGCTATGCAAGGAATGGGGCGGTCCGGAAAAGCTGGTAGTAGAAGACGTGCCATCGGCTGCGCTACGCGAAGGCGCGGTGCGGATTTCGGTGCACGCCGCAGGATTGAACTTTGCCGATCTCCTGCTGGTTTCCGGCCAGTACCAGGAAAAGCCGGCATTCCCGTTTGTGCCGGGAATGGAAGCGTCCGGCGTGATCACGGAGATTGGCTCCGGCGTGACCAGTTTTCACAAGGGCGACCGGGTGATGGCGGTCAGCGGCACCGGCGCGTATACCGAGGATCTGGTCATCGGCGCGGACCGCGTGTTCCGCATTCCGGACAAGATGGATTTTTTCAGCGCCGCCGGCTTCCCCATTGCCTACGGCACTTCCTACGGCGCGCTGAGTTGGCGCGCCCGGTTGCAACCGGGCGAGTGGCTTCTGGTGCTGGGAGCGGCCGGCGGAGTAGGGTTGACGGCAGTCGAGATTGGCAAAGCCATGGGCGCGACGGTGATAGCAGCGGCCGGCGGCCCGGAGAAACTGGCCCTGGCCAAGCAGCACGGCGCCGATCATCTGATTGACTATTCGAAGGAAGACCTGCGCGAGCGGGTGAAGACCATCACCGGCGGACGCGGAGCGGACGTGATTTACGACCCTGTAGGCGGCGATGTGTTCGACGCCAGCTTGCGCTCCATTGCCTGGGGCGGACGCATTATCGTCATCGGATTTGCCGGCGGACGCATTCCGCAGATCCCCGCAAACATTCTGCTGGTCAAGAACATTGACGCCATCGGTTTCTACTGGGGCTCTTATCAGTCCCGCAAACCGGAATTGTTGCGCCAGGGATATGAACAGCTTTTCCGTTGGTTTGACGAAGGGAAACTTCATCCGCATGTTTGCGAGCGCTTTGATCTGGCGGAGGCCGCCCGCGGACTCGACCTGCTGCGCCTGCGCAAGGCCACGGGGAAAGTTCTGCTGACCACGGGCCGCTAGAGAGGGCACGGTCCCAGTTTGAATCCCGGCTACTGTCGGTCATTGTTGATCGTCATTCCTTATCGTCATTCTTTACCCAGGATGTAGCTCAGCCTTTGTTTCACGTCCGGCCACTCCGCAGCGACGATCGAGTAGCGACAGGAATTGCGAGCGATATAGTCGGCGGCCATTCGATGGGCACGGAGAATCCCTTCAAACTTTCCGCCGATGCGTTCGAGCGCGGCCCGTGAACGCTGGTTGCGCGCGTCGGTGTGAAAACAGACGCGGAGCACATGCCAGGTTTCGAAGGCATGCGCCAGCATGAGTAGCTTGGCCTCGGTATTCGCGGCAGTCCGGACTGCCGGGCGGGCCAGCCATGTGTACCCGATCTCACAGGCGTCGGGGGGAATGCGGCCGCAGCGCGGGTGACCCTGCGGCCACGACCATCGCTCCATGTCGAAGAATCGCGTAGAGCCGATGATGAGATCGTCATCCCTGCGGATGATCGCGAACGGAACGGCGGTGCCTGCGTCCTGCCAAGCCAGGGAGGTGTTGATGTAGTCGGAGACCTCGACCTTGCCCTGCGGAACCGGACTCCATTGGTAAAGCGAGGGGTCAGCTGCCGCGGCGGCTGCCAAGCCGTCGGCATGGCGGTGGTCAAGCGGTTCCAAACGGACGTATCTGCCATTCAGCACGAGACGTTCCGTTTCCACGATTCCAGATTTTCGCTGGTCCATTCGCACCCCCTGATCAGTTCGTTGCCAAATGGGACACTACCCTAGAAAGTTCCTTCTGGCAAAAATGACGCCCTCTATCGTACTATTCCAAGTTTCAGAGGTGAGCGTGGCTGAAACAACATCTGCCGCTCCGGCAGGAGGATTGGGCCGCGCACAACGCCGTGAGTAGGATCCAATGCTCGCAGATGACATCCAGCAAGGTTTCCCCGATGGCACCCAGGTCCCGCAGGACCTAAGGCTGCTGTGCGAGTTCGCAGAGGCAAACGATGGCGCAGTGAGCGGGTGTTTCGAGTTTGAAAGAGACGGCCGCAAAGCGGCCCTCGCTTGGTTCGTCGGTGACGAGAGCGCAGCTTCCCAGTTTGCGGTGTTCGGCTGTGGGCCGGACGGTTCCTTATATGCGCTGTGGCTTCACCCCGGGACCGACATCTCACGGGCGCCGGTCGTGCTTCTGGATTCCGAGAGCTCGGGCAACAAAGTTGTGGCCACCGATTTTCGGGAATTCCTGCGCCTGCTGGCACTTGGATACGACGATCCCGGACGCTTCCCTACTCTGGAACCAGAAGATCCTGACAGTGCTGAGGCGCTAAGGAGTTGGCTTTCCGAGGAATTCGAGTTGACTCCACCAGCGAGCGCAGCGGAACTCGTCGCGGCAGCTCAGCGGCAACACCCGGACTTGGCCGCATGGGTGCGACAGTGGCAAGAGAAGCGGTAACACACATCGAGACTGTTGTCGCCCTCTTTACTTTCGGCCCCCTCCTCCCGCGAATTAACTGGTTAGCAGATATCTGTATCTGCGAGGCACGAGAAGCGCTGGAAAATTCTTTCTGGCAAAAGCGTCGCCATCTATCGTACTATTCCAAGTTTTGGAGGTGAGCGTGGCTGAAACGGGTCTGCCGGTCCTGCAGGAAGGATTCGGCCGCACGCAACGCCGTGATGCGTGGTGGCTGGAAGTAATTCCAGTGATTGTCGTCATGGGCGGGTTTAGCGTGTATGCCGCGGTCAGGGCTTGGGAAAACAATTTTTTCAGCTGGGGCCCTTATATTTCTCCGTTCTACTCTCCGTTGATTGATCCCCAGCACCACTGGTGGAAATGGTCCCCGGCGTTCTTAATCCTCGGCGGCCCGCTGGGCTTCCGGGCGACGTGCTATTACTATCGCAAGGCCCTCTACCGGGCGTTCCTCTGGGACCCGCCCGGATGCGCGGTGGGTGATCGCGGACACAAAAGCTATCGCGGAGAAACTGGGTTTCCGCTCATTCTGCAAAACCTGCACCGCTATTTCTTTTATCTCGCTCTGGTGTTCCTGGCAGTGCTTTGGTATGACGTCGGGCTGGCTTTCAATTGGCAGGGCCGGTTTGGAATTGGCGTAGGCACGCTGGTGATGCTTGCCAATATCATTTTGCTGTCGCTTTACACCTTTTCCTGCCACACGTTGCGGCATCTCATTGGCGGCAAACTCGACTGCTTTTCCTGCACGTTCGCGAACCGCCAGCGCCACGTGCTGTGGAAAGAAGTCACCTCCATCAACGAACACCACATGTTGTTTGCCTGGCTAAGCTTGTTTTCCGTCGCGCTGACTGATTTGTATATCCGGCTGGTTTGCACTGGGGTAATCCGGGACCTGAGAATACTGTGAACAACAAATACGAGACTCACGAACATGATGTTCTGGTGATGGGCGCGGGTGGCGCGGGCTTGCGCGCGGCGATTGAGGGCCTGGCGCAGGGCGCGCGCGTGGCAGTGGTATCGAAATCGCTGCTCGGCAAGGCGCACACCGTCATGGCGGAAGGCGGCATTGCCGCCGCCATGGCCAACGTGGACCGCGCGGACGACTGGCGCACGCACTTCCGCGACACGATGCGCGGCGGCAAATTTCTCAACAACTGGCGCATGGCGCAACTGCACGCCCAGGAGTCCCCTGAACGCGTTCGCGAGTTGGAGCAGTGGGGAGCGTTGTTCGACCGCACACCCGACGGTCAGATTCTGCAGCGCGCCTTCGGCGGACACACCTTCAAGCGTCTCTGCCACGTCGGCGACCGCACGGGACTGGAGATGATCCGTACGCTTCAGGACCGCGGCGTGAGCATGGGGTTTGACGTTTTCATGGAATGCACGATCGTCAAACTATTGACCGACGGCAAGCGGGTCGTGGGCGCATTCGGATACTGGCGCGAGCAAGGACGCTTTGTGGTGTTCAAAGCCAAGTCGGTCGTCATTGCTACCGGGGGAATCGGCAAGGCGTGGCCCGTGACTTCCAACTCCTGGGAATACACCGGGGACGGAATGGCGCTGGCCTACGAGGCGGGCGCGGACTTAAAAGACATGGAGTTCGTGCAGTTCCATCCCACGGGGATGGTGTGGCCTCCGGGAGTGCAAGGACTCCTGGTGACGGAAGCCGTGCGCGGTGAAGGCGGCATTCTGCGCAACAAGCTGGGCGAACGCTTCATGGAGAAATACGATCCCAAACGAATGGAACTTTCCACCCGTGACGTGGTCTCGCGTTCCATTTACACGGAAGTCAAAGAAGGCCGCGGCAGCGAGCATGGCGGCGCGTATCTGGACATCTCGCACAAGCCCGCGGAATACGTGAAGCAAAAGCTTCCCAGCATGTATCACCAGTTCAAAGAGCTTGCGGACGTGGACATCACCAGGCAGCCCATGGAGGTCGGCCCGACATGCCATTACATGATGGG
>DATMPO010000068.1:0-33980 GCA_035567035.1 Verrucomicrobiia bacterium
CAAGCTGCTTGCGCGCGTCGGACGTCAGCTTGCGGGGCTCTGCGCCGTCATAGATCTTCATTTCATTCAGCCAGCGCAGGAACTCCGGAGCCGGTTTCAGGTTGAACAGCCGGCGCGCGGCCAGGGCGTCGTGAAAGCTGGTGGACTGGTAGTTCAGCATCACGTCGTCGGCACAGGGCACGCCCATGAAGTAGTTGCATCCGGCAGCGGCCAGGAGTAGCAACAGGTTGTCGGCGGAGTTCTGGTCGGCGGCTGCGTGGTTGGTGTAACACACGTCGCATCCCATGGGCAGCCCGAGCAGCTTGCCCATGAAGTGGTCTTCCAGTCCGGCGCGGATGATCTGCCGCTCGTCATAGAGATATTCCGGACCAATGAATCCCACCACGGTGTTCACCAGAAACGGTTCAAAGACGCGGGCCACGCCGTAAGCCCGCGCCTCCAGCGTGAGCTGGTCCACGCCATGGTGCGCCTCAGCGGAGAGAGCGCTGCCCTGGCCGGTTTCAAAATACATGACGTTGGGATCCGGAGATGCCGGCAGATCGGGTGATCCTGTGATCGGATGATCTGGTGATCGGAAAGACGTTTTTACCGCGGTGGGCGCTTCCCCGACCACCCGATCACGTACGATCATCGGACAATCCGATCTGACGATCCCCCGATCCTTATGGTGTTGCAGCGCGCGTTCTTTTCCCTCACGCAGCATGGCCAGCGAAATCCCAAAGCTCTCATTCGCCTTCTGCGTTCCCGCCACGGACTGAAACAGCAGGTCCACCGGCGCGCCCTTGTCCATGGCCGCAAGTTGCGTGGTGATGTGGGCCAGGCAGCAGGCTTGCGTGGGAATGTTGTATGCGGAAATCAGGCGCTGGAGCGCATGAAGAATCGCGCTCACGGTTTCCACGGAATCACTGGCGGGGTTCACGCCAATCACGGCGTCTCCGCAGCCGTAGAGCAGGCCGTCGAAGGCGGAGAGCAGGATTCCCGCCACGTCGTCCGCCGGATGGTTCGGCTGCAGGCGAATCCCCAATACGCCGCGGTCGCCCATGGTGTTGCGGCAGCGCGTGACCACGCGGATTTTGGCCGCAGCCAGCACCAGGTCCTTGTTGCTCATGATTTTCGCGACGGCGGCGGCCATTTCCGGTGTAATGGCCCAATGCAGACGACGCAGATCAGCTTCCGTCGTTTCATCACGTAGGATGAATTCCCGCAGCTCGCCAACAGTCATGCTCTTGATTTCACCGAAGGCGCGCGGATCGTGCGTCTCCAGGATGAGCCGGCTGACGTCATCTTGGTCGGGATCAATCAGCGGCTGGGCGAGTATCTGCGTGAGCGGAAGATCAGCCAGCGCACGCTTGGCCGCAACACGCTCCCGCTCGGAACGCGCCGCGATGCCTGCGAGCTGGTCGCCGGATTTTTCTTCGTTGGCCCTGGCAAACAGCTCGCGCAGGCCGGCGAATTGGAAGCTTTCTGGCACGACAAAACCTTACCACTGGTCTAAACCTTTGAAACACTGAGGAACAGAGGACACAGAGGCTCAGAATGCTTCCCTTTCCAAATCTCCTCTGTTTACTTCTTTCCTCTGTGTTTCAAAGGTTTCACGGTTTGACAGCTACTTGTTCAAACCGCACATTCATAACCGGGTACTGTCGCCAATCTTTGAAATCAAAGTGCCACCACTCCTGAGGGAAGACGGTGAAGTCTTCTTTTTCCATCGCCTGGCGCAGCACGGAGCGGCGTGCGCGTTCTTCTGGCGTGCCGCCGGAGTAGTCGGAGTAAGCGCGTTCGGTCATCTCGTCATAACCGCTGGGCATTTTCACGGGCAAGCCGGTCTTTAGATCGTAGAGCGTCAGGTCCACGGCGCAGCCGCGATTATGGCGGGACCCCTCCGCCGGATTGGCGACAAATATTTTTTTGTCGTTGGGCGTGGCCTCCCAGAACATTTTGGTGACGTACCAGGGACGGTAGGCATCGTGAATGAGCAAACCGTAGCCTAGTTGTTGGAGCGCGTGATGCGCGCGCACCAGCGCTTCCGCCGCCGGTCTCTGCATGAAAGCCCGGGCCTGCGAGTACATGGCGGTGCTCACAAAGTTGTTGGTCGTGGCGTAACGGATATCGAGCTTGATGGTGGGATCAAGGATGATTAGTTCCACCAGATCAGGCTGGCGAAAAAGGCCTTTTTCGAGCGGAGGCTCTGCCGCCAGCGCTTCCCGCTCCAGTTCCGCCACCGGCCGCAGCGGCTTGATGCGAAACGTGGGATCGGCGGCCGATTGGGCCTGAGTGAAGGAGATCTGCGGGACAACAAAAAGAAGAAGGAGGAGGACGCTGCGAAGCAGGCGAATCATGTCCTGCACTGTAGCACGCCGCTAGCGGCTCTGCATGATAAAGCCATCCTCAGTGGCTAGTTTCATGCAAATTGTTGTCGGCAAATTGCTCACTCGTACCGCAGGGCTTCCGTCGGGGCGACTCGCGTGGCGCGTCGCGCGGGCAGGTAGCTGGCCACTGCCGCAATGGCCACGAACGCCAGCGGAGCGAACACGAAGGTCGTCCAGTCGCGGATTCCCACCTTATACAGGAGCCCGGAAACAGTCTTGCCCCAAAACATCGTGAGCGCCAGAGCGAGAATGATGCCGATGGCCACGCCTGCCAGCGTCAGCGTAAGTCCCTCTCCGACGACCAGGCGCAGGATGTCTGATTTGTTCGCGCCCAACGCCACGCGAATGCCCAGTTCCTGCCAGCGCTGTGTCACCGAATAGGCCTGCACGCTGTAGATTCCGACCACGGCCAGCACCAGCGCCAGGCCTGAAAAGATGCCCAGCAGAAGCATGGTGAAACGCGGCTGGGCGCGCGAACCGTCCATGAGTTCGTACACGGTCTGGACCGCAGTGACAGGCTGGTCCGGATCCATCGCGGCGATTTGCCCGCGCACTGCGGACACCATGTCATGCGGGTCCGTGGCCGTACGCACCAGCAGGTTCATATTGCCCCAGGGCAATTGCGGAAACGGAAAATAGATCTGCGCTTGCGGATCAACCGCCAGGCCGCGGTTCTTCACGTCGGCCGCCACGCCTACGACTTCCGCGGGCGCCGGTTGCCGGCCAATCAGCACGTGTTTGCCTACAGCGTTCTGGCCCGGCCAGTAGCGCCTGGCCAGGGTTTCATTCACGATGATCACCTTTGGCGCGAGGGCGTTGTCCGCGTCAGTAAACTCGCGGCCGGAACGCACCGGCACGCGCATCGTCCGGAACCACTGCGGGCTGGTGGCTTCGATAATCACGAACGGACGTTCCGCCAGCGGAACCTCCGCCTGGCCTTCCGGTAATACCGGCGTAATGCGCTTGGGGATGAGGGGCAACGCGGCCGACACCGCCGCGTTGCGCGCGCCGGGCAGCGCGGAGACGCGACGCAGCAGTTCGTCGAAGAACGCAATCTGCTTTTGCGTGTCCGCATATTTCACCGTAGGCAGCGAGACATTCATGGTAAGCACGTTGCGCGAGTCAAAGCCCGGGTCCGCGCTGAGCAGTTTTCCAAAACTGCGCACCAGCAGACCAGCTCCGATGAGCAGCATCAGGGAAAGCGCGACCTGTCCAACCACCAGCAGGCCCTTGATCTGCACGCGGCTGTGGCTTCCGGTCGAACTGCGGCCTTCATCGCGAAGCGTCGAGTTCATGTCCGTGCGCGCCAGCTGCAGCGCCGGAAAAATCCCGAACACCACCCCAGTCAGCAGGGAAACGCCCAGCGTGAACAGAAGCACAGGCGCATCCATGGTGATGGCCACGCCTGGGGGGAGATTGGCCTGCCCGAGCGTGGTGATAAATTTTGTTGCGGCAAAGCTCAGGCCCAGCCCGAGCGCGCCGGCAATCACTGCGAGGAGCACGCTCTCTGTGAGCAACTGGCGGATGACCACACTGCGCTTTGCGCCCAGCGCCGCGCGTATGGCGATTTCCTTTCTCCGGACCAGCGCGCGAGAGAGCAGCAGGCTGGCGACGTTGGCACAGGCGATCAGCAGCACCATCGCCACCGCGCCGGAAAGCACCAGCAACATGGTACGGACGTTGGCCACCAATGAGTCCTGCAGGCTGGTAATCATCGCCGAGACGCCAGGGTCGGCGTCCGGCGCAGCCGGATTCTCCTTGCGGTATTGCTGATGCAGCACCTGCAGTTCCGCCAGCGCATGCTCGCGGGAAACTTCCGAACGCAAACGCGCAACGGCCGTCAGGTAACCCACGCCTGACCGCAGACGCTGCGTTGTGAAGAGTGAATGCTCGAAGTAACGCGGGGTCCACACGTCCGCTGGACCAAGAAAGGGAAACTGCGCTCCCGCGGGCAGCACGCCGATGACGGTGTAGGGTGTGGAGTCCAGGGTAAGACTCTGGCCAATCACATTCTTGTCGCCGTTGAAGCGCGTGTGCCACAGCCCATCACTGATCACCACCACAAACCTGCCGCCGGCCTGTCCGTCATCGAGCACGAAGAACTGGCCAAGCGCCGGCTTCACGCCCAGGGTCTCAAAAAAACCTGGAGAGACGCGTCCCGCGGCGACCTGCTCCGGTTCACCCCGGCCGGTCAGGTTGAAAGTATCAATCGCCGCCACGGCCACGGAGGAAAATGATTGATTGCGACCGCGAACCAGGTCTGTCCAGCCCAAAGTGCAACAGCGGCTCTGCTGGTCTTTCTGCAGCGCGTCAAGAATCACCAGCTGCTGCGGCTCTTGGTACGGCAGCGACCGCACCAGCACAGCGCTGGTAATGGTGAAGATCGCCGCATTGCCGCCGATTCCCAATGCCAGCGTGACGCTGGCCGCCAGACTGAACCCGGGATTCTTGGTCAGCATGCGCGCGGCAAAACGAAGGTCCTGAAGGAATGACTGTATGAATCCACTGGGCATGGGCGGGCTCCTGGTTCGGTACTCTGTCTCTTTTAAGGATAGACGCAAAGCCAGATGATTTGTTTACCCCAGGCCATTGTGCCCGGTTGGTGACCGATTTGCAGCCGGAATCGCGATGGGCGCGGCCGTGCAGGGCGCGCTCTATCCGGGAATGGTCGCCGCGCGCCAGAACCTGCGCCCCGAATACTGAATGGTGAGTGCTGAATGCTTTTCCGCATTTCCTCCTCCGCGTCCTCTGTGGTAAAACGCATTTGGGAGGCCCCATGTGCCGCAATATCAAGACCCTCTTCAACTTCGATCCGCCGGTCACCGACGAAGAAGTCCGCGCCGCGTCGCTCCAGTTCGTAAGAAAAATCAGCGGATTCAATAAACCGTCAAAGGCCAACGAAGCGGCGTTTGAGGCTGCGATTGATGAAGTGGCCGCCATCGCGGGCCGTCTGCTCCGTTCGCTGGAAACGACAGCTCCGCCCAAGAACCGCGAAGAAGAGGCCGCAAAAGCAAGGCTCCGCGCCGCCGAAAGGTTTGGCGATTGAGACTTTCAAACCTCTGAGCATAGAGGAAAACGAGCGAACACAGGATCAAACAAATGCTTTGGCTTCCCTGATGAATACACTCTCAGTAGGCCAGCCTATACTCCACCTTCGCTGCATCGAATCCTTCAGGCTGTTCGCCTGGCCGGCGAGAGTCGGGTCGCACCCGGCGAATATGGGGAAGGCGCCGCCGTGTCCGTGCAGGACCAGCGTGCCCGGGAGGTCTGGCGACTGTCCGGAGCTGCTGCTGGCGTGCGCGCAGACGTGGGGCCAGCCGGCGAGCGGCGGTCCGGCAAACTGGTACTCGCCCGACGCGCCCACGACCTTGGAGCACGTCTTGCCGGTCACTTTGTCGGTGATGGTCATACGGTATTTCCCGGTTAGTTCCCAGTTCGTCGTCGTCTTGCTGAGGTTGCCCTGGTTGGCCTGAAGCGGGACGGAAAACACAAACTGCACCTCCCACTGGTGGCCGAATTGCGTCGTGGTCCCGATGATACGAAAAGGGACTTTGCCGGCCAGAGTCACCGCTTCTGCCGCCGTGCAGGAGTTCGATGCCGGGGGAATCGCATTTACGACCTTACCGGTAGTGCCTCCGCCGTTGTTGCTGACCACGATGTTCATGGGAGACGCGCCAATGTTGACGACGCCCCCGGTAAACTGCAGCTGGAAGTTCTGGGCGAAAGACGCCGCGGATGCCAGTAACGGTAACGATGCTGCGAACAGGATTACGAGCGTCAGGCGCGATTTCATAGCGGCCTCCTATTCATTTCTTTCATTTTTTCCCTCAAGCTATTTCTTGCGCCGGCCCGGGCCGGTGTGCTTACCCTCAGATGGGACCTATCCTGCCTCGCGGAGAGACGGAAAGTCCTTAAGGAAGAATTAATAAGTTTTGAATAACGCCTTGAGAGAAGACCGAGAACCCCGAGAACCCCGAGGTGCGATCTACTGTCAAGCCCCCAGGCATGTCATCTTTGGAGCATGGGCAACCATCTGGCCGGGAGGTGGGAGCGTAACAGGTAGTACTCATTGACCGGCCGGTCATCATCCAGCGGGGGAACGTCAAACTTTTGGATTCTGGCAACGAAATGAGGGAGGTTGAGCTCGCGGGACAGCAGGATCGTGAATTGCTCCTGGGCGCTCCTGCCGGGTCCCCACTCCAGCATGTCGGCGATGGCTTCTGTCGGCATGTGGGCGGCGAGTTCCGCGGGGCTGAAGTCTGGGATTGGGTCCATGCTGGCCAGGCAGTGGAAACCCCATCCGGCAACGGAGACCATGCAGCGCACATGAGGGAAAACGGCCTGCAGCGCTTTGATCATGGCGACGAGATCCACACCCGGATCGTCCCCTATGGCCCATTGCTGAAGAATGCCGCCGGGACGCAGGCGGCGTTTGGCAATTTCGTAGAACTGCCGTGAGTAGAGCAGGCTTACGCCGGCAGCCGAGGTGGGCGGCGGCGGGTCAATGGTAATCACGTCAAACTGCTGTCGAGTTTTTTCGAGATACAGTCGGCCGTCGTCGATCACCAGGTGCGACCTGGGGGATTCAAGAAGATGCGAGCCGCCGGGATGGTAGTAATCGAAAAAGGTTGGCACGCTGGGCACGAGTTCGACGGCTGTGGCGTGAATGCCCCAGGAAAGCATCGCGCGGTGCGTGGTCCCCATGCCGAAACAGATGACCAGCGCGTCTTTTGGAGGCCCGACGCGAGGCCCGGCATGAAACGCCAATGGGAGATGGGCCATCATTTTGGTGATGGGAGTAAGCCCGGTAACGCCGACGCCGTTGACGAGCAACTTCCTTTGCCATCCCTCACCGGAGGCCACTACGGTGGCTGCATAGTCGGTGCGCATTTCATAATGCTGCAAGCTGGTGTAGTAATTCCTGGTGAATACAATCAACACCAGCGCCAGCGCTGCAATCTCCGCGTAGACCCGCACTGGGTAGCGCGCCGGCAATGGAGAACTCCTGGCCCGCAGCGCGTAAAGCAGTGCGAAGAGCGGAAGGCTGAGCACCATGAGCGACCAGCGTTCTCCCATGGAGGGCAGCAGGAGGAAGCCGGAAATCAACGGGCCCAGGATGCATCCGGCAACGTTGACGGCATAGGCCTTTCCGGCCCGGTCTGGGTCACCTTCGGAGTATTGGTCCACGAGCATCGGCGTGAGGAATCCCATCAAGGAGGAGATGGGCATGATGCCGAGAGCCACCCGCAAGGGAGCCATCAGGCTGAAGTGCTCGCCCGGCAAACGCGGATCAGAGAGCAGCAACGGCAGCAGTCCCGCCAGCCCCAACAAGAGCCAGGCGATTGTTTGTTCTCCAGGCGCGTGCTTCCGCAGCCATCGCCGGTATGTCCGCGAGCCGACGAACGTGCCGATCAGATAGCAGCCGAGGATCCAGGCAAACGCATAGACTTCCGTTCCCATGTAGGGTGTGAACTGCCGGATCCAGACGACTTCCATCGCCAGGCTGACAAGTCCGGTGAGAAAAAGGAGCACGAGGATGAGTTTCCCGGAGGCGGCCAGGAGCGGCTTTGAGGCAGGTGGGGCTGCGGCAGCGCTGGGTTGCGAAAGTTGCTGCCCGACGTGTTTCGCGCGCAGGCTAAGCAGAAAGGCCACGGCAGCGATCGTCATGTTGCAAACGGCTGCCAGTTTTATGGTGCCGCGGAAGCCGAATATCTCGATCAGAACAAACGCCGGCAGCAATGCGCCCACAACGGCGCCCAGCACGTTGGCCACATACAGAAAACTAAATGATCGCTCCGAAGCAGAAGTCATTTTACGAATGGCTGCCATGGCCAGCGGGAAAGTTGCTCCCATGCAGGTACACCAGGGCAGAAGAATCAGGGCCAGGGCCGGACCAGCAATCCAGTAATACTGAGAAGATGAAGCCGAGAGGTCCGTGCCGTAGTTTTCGAGGTAAGTTTTTGCCCAGCCCATTTCTCGAGGCACCGCCCATGCGGAGAGACCAATGAGCAGTTCAGCCAAAGCATACAAGCGAAGAGGAAAGTTTCCAGAGCGGCTGGCAACATTCCGCATACAGCGGCCCGTGATCCAGCTACCTATGCCAAGCCCGGCCATGAACAGCGAAAGGAAGATCGAAACAACTGGGGTAGTCACGCCAAAGTGGGCCATGCCCAGACGAAGCCAAATGACTTCATATAGGAGGCTGCAAAACCCGGAAAAGAAAAAGAAAGCGAAAAACCACCGCATCCGCATCAAGTTTCCCCTCGCGGGTATTAGAACACGGTTCCGCCACTCGAACCGGAACGGATTGCATATCCCGAGCGGAGATGAAGGGTCTACGTTTTCTTGCGAGCAATTTTCTTGCGCCCTTCACGACCAGTGGAGAATCCTATACACTTTCGTAAACTCTCGCGGGACGCCTGACTTTTACCAAGAGAAGACAAAAGAGGAAAGGTGGAGAGAATGAATATTTACAAGGACATAACCCAGACCATTGGCCGCACGCCTTTGGTCCAACTCAACAAAGTCACCAAGGGCCTGAAGGCGACGGTGGTCGCCAAGCTCGAGAGCTTCAACCCATGCCACAGCGTGAAAGACCGCATCGGCGTGAGCATGCTGCAGGAAGCCGAGAAGTCGGGCAAGGTGATTCCGGGAAAATCCGTGCTGATCGAGCCGACCAGCGGGAATACCGGAATCGGCATTGCTTTTGCCGCGGCTTCGCGCGGGTACCGGCTGATCCTGGTGATGCCGGAGACCATGACCCTGGAACGGCGCGTGATTCTGCTGGCGTTTGGCGCGGAGATTGTCCTGACGCCCGGCCCCAAAGGCATGAAGGGGGCCATCGCCAAGGCCAATGAGCTTGCCCGGCAGACACCGAACAGCGTGATCCTGCAACAATTTGCGAATCCGGCCAATCCGAAGATTCATCGCGAAACTACCGGACCCGAAATCTGGAATGACACGGACGGCAAAGCGGACTTCCTGATCTCCGGCGTCGGCACAGGCGGCACTCTGACCGGTGTAGGCGAGTACATCAAGCCGAAAAAACCGTCGTTCAAGATTGTGGCCGTGGAGCCGGCGGACTCGCCTGTTCTCTCAGGTGGCAAGCCGGGACCACATAAGATCCAGGGGATCGGTGGGGGCTTTGTGCCGGACGTGCTGCGCCGCGACCTGATTGATGAAGTCCTCACAGCCACGCTCGACGAATCCGTGGAAATGGCGAAACGGCTGGTCAAGGAAGAAGGAATCTTTATCGGGATTTCCGGCGGCGCCGCGGTGGCCCAGGCACTCAAGGTAGCTGCGCGCCCTGAAAATGCCGGCAAATTGATCGTGGTCATCGTGCCGGACTTCGGCGAGCGCTACCTGACCAGTCTTCTCTTTGAGGGCCTGCGCCAGGAAGCGCTACAGTTGCCAACGGTGGACGCCGATGTAGACCAGTTCTTCGCTATGACGGCGTGAGCTTTTCTCTTGTTCCGAGCGTAGCGAGGAACCTCTATCAGCACGAGAGTTATCGGGACATGCGGCTCAGTAGCGCGAAAGATGTTTGCGCCGATCCGGTTTTCCTGACAAACTCCATTCATGGACACAGGGATTCCTCGGATGCGCTCGGAACTGCGGAAAGTGTGCGTTTTCTGCGGCTCCACACCTGGCGCGCGGCCGGCGTACGCCGAAGCTGCACAGCGTCTGGGTCGTTTGCTGGCCGAGCGCAAGATCAGCATGGTCTTTGGTGGAGGCCGCGTTGGCCTCATGGGCATCGCTGCCGACGCAGTCCTGTCCCAAGGCGGCGAGGTCATCGGCGTGATTCCCGATTCGCTGGAACGCCGTGAAATTGGCCATCACGGCGTGACCAAGCTGCACGTGGTCGAGAGCATGCACCAGCGCAAAGCGCTCATGGCCGACCTCTCGGACGCGTTCATCGCTCTGCCCGGCGGCTACGGAACGCTGGAAGAGTTTGCGGAAATCGTTACCTGGTCGCAGCTCGGCATCCAGAGCAAACCCTGCGGTCTGCTGAACGTGGACGGCTATTGGAACGGCCTGCTGGAATTTCTGGACCACGCCGTTACCGAACAGTTTCTGCGTCCGGAAAACCGAAAGCTGGTGCTGGTTGCGGAAACGCCCGAACAAATGCTGGAGAGAATTTCAGCGTGGAAACCTCCGGAGCATATTGAGAAGTGGCTGGACGAGGCGAACAGATGATGATGTCCTACTTCCACTCAATTCTAATGTTCTGCCTTCTCCAATTCCGCCGCGGCGTCATTCACGAGCGTAGCTTCGCGCTTGAGGATTTCTGACACGGTGGCAGCGCCTTCTTGTGCCTGGCTCCATTTGCGCTGCTCCAGGGCTTCGCGGACTGCCGGAATGGTCTTGACGGCATAGCCTGTGTACGCGCCCGGCGCGTAGATCTGGTGCTTGAACCACGGACGGTCCGGCAGGCCTTTTTCGCTGAGAAACACGCGTTCGCTCTGGTACAGCTTTTCATTGAGCGCATGCAGTGCGGCGTTGGAGATGGTGATTCCGCCGTTGTCACCCAGCCGCTTGAGTGCCTGGTCATAGCGTTGCGCGGCCTGGGAGAGCGTTTCCGCTGCGTTCTCCAGTGGGGCAAAGTTGAAGAACGGCGGCGTGTCCAGGCGAGGCGGAGCCAGCAAGGGTTTTTGCGGATCGGAGATGGCGCTGTATACCCCTTCGTCCAACTCCAGGTTGCGCTCTTTGGCTTCATCCTGTTGCGACTTCAACAGCTTGGTAAGTTCTTTTATATAGGTCTTGATGGTGTCGGCCTGGTTGGTGAATTCAAACGGAAGCAGATCGGCGTCCGCCAGCCGCATGACGGCCGTTCCGTTGTTCTGGGCCAGCGCGCGTCCGTAGGCGAAATTGGTGTCAGAGAAATGTGTGAACCAGTAAAAGTCGTCATACGCGGAGTGATACTGCCCCTCTTCACCTTCGCCGCCAAAACGCATGTCCACGGCCGCGATTCCGGCGTGGTCCAGAAAGGAGGCGTAATCGGAACCATCGCCCAGCGCGCGAATGCGGAAATCCGGACGCTTGCGTGCTTCGTCGCGTTCTTCCGCGCCGGCAGCGGAAGCAATCCTCTGCAGGTGCGCGCGCTGCCACACGGAGAGATGCGTCTCCGGATCTTCCACGTCGCGGGCCACGCCGTTCAGGAAGTGTTCGAGCGAATGCGAGCCGGAGACGCGAAGGAAACCGCGGGCGTTGTTGTCGGAATTGATATAAGCAACGGCATGCTGCTGCAGGTCAACGATGTGGGTTTCCAGCCACTCCGTGGAGCCGAGAAGGCCCGGTTCCTCGCCGTCCCACGCAGCGTAGATGATGGTCCGCTTCGGTTCCCAGCCATGGCGATACAGCTCACCCAGCGCCCGCGCTTCTTCCAGTTCCGCGACCATCCCGCTCAGCGGATCGCTGGCGCCGTTGACCCAGGCGTCGTGATGGTTGCCGCGCAGCACCCACTGGTCAGAAGCGTCGGAACCCTGCAGTTGCGCAATGACGTCGTACAGACGCTTGATGTCCCAGTTGGACTTAACCACCAGATGGACTTTGGCCAGCGATGGTCCCACGTGATAGGTGATCGGCAAAGCGCCGCGCCAATGCGGTCCAGCGACGGGACCTTGAATGGCCGCCAGCAACGGCTGCGCGTCGCCGTAAGAAATCGGGAGAACGGGAATCTTGGTAATCTGGGGAGAGTCTTTGATGTCCAGCCGCTTCGCTCCGGGGACCGATCCCCATCCCGGAGTAAGCGGATCGCCGGCAAAGTACGTATCCGTTACTGCGCCGCGTTGCACTGCGTCTTTGTTACGCCACGGACCCTGCGGATAAACTTCGCCCTGAGCGTAGCCGTCATCGGCGGGATCGGAATAGATAATGCAGCCCAGTGCGCCGTGTTCGGCGGCGACTTTGGGCTTGATCCCGCGCCAGGAATTTCCGTAACGCGCAATCACGATTGCGCCCTTGACGGAAACGCCCAGCCGGTCAAGATACTCATAATCGTCGCGCGTGCCGTAGTTAACGTAGACCAGCGGAGCGGTGACGTCGCCATCGAGAGAGTACGCGTTGTACGGAGGAAGCTGCTCCGCCTGCTGGTTGGAAGTGGGATCATTCGCCACCGGAGGTTCCTCAAGCCTGGCCACATATGGCGACGGACCAAGCAGTTCCAGATGCCGTTCTTTCGGAGTAGGGAAAAGGACATCGAAGTCTTCAATATGCGCGTCCCAGCCCCATTCCTTGAACCTGGCCAGCATCCATTCGGCGTTTTGCTTGTCGTAGGGCGAACCGACGTGGTGCGGGCGCGCGCTGAGGACTCGCATATACTCGCGCAAGTTGTCCGCATTGGGAAGCGCGCGGAACTTGGCTTCCCAATCGCGCTCTGCTTGCGTCGAGCCCGGGAAAAAACCTTGAAGAGGCGCGACGGAATTCTGTCCCACAACGCCCTGGTATTGCAGTGATGCGGTCAGGAATGAGAAGGTAAACAGGGAGAGCAACGCGGCGGTCCGACGCTTCATATGTCCTCTATCCTCCGGAACTGGGATTATAAATTGCGGCGTTCACGCAACCGGGTAACGGCGGTAGGGTCACTCTCGGCATACAGAACGGGACGGACGTTATTGTCAGGAAGGGCTGAATGGAGCTGACTACGCTGCTGGGCTTTGCTGCTGGGACCCTGACCACGGTTTCGTTCATCCCCCAGGTGCACAAGGCCTGGCGCACGCGTCGGTGTGACGATCTTTCCTGGGCCATGCTGCTGAGCTTTGCGGCAGGCGTCATGCTCTGGCTCACATATGGACTCTTGTTGCAGGCGCCGCCGATCATTGTGACCAACGCGACAACCCTGGCCCTGATTTTAGTGCTGAGTGTCATGAAGGCGCGCTTCGCAGGAAAATGATCTTGAGGAAATTAACGGGATGAAGTTCACTCTGCTACGCGGACTATTTGCAATCTGCAAGGCGAATTCTGATTCGACCATGCCCGATTGGGCCAGTACTGGCGGGTTTTGCTCCGTAACCCGGACTACGGACGAGCTTACTGTTATCTGCGAAGAAGCGGCCGTTCCCAGCCATGTACAAGCGGAGCGCGGATTCATTTGCATGAAGCTGCAGGGGCCTTTTGATTTTCAGGCCATTGGAATTCTGGAGTCGTTCCTTGGGCCCCTGGCGAACGCGGGTGTCCCCATTTTCGCGATTTCAACGTTTGACACCGACTACATCCTGGTCCGGCAGGAGTTTTGGGGAGAGGCGTTTAATTGCTTGCAGCGCGCTGGACACGAACTGGTTCCATAGAAGCAATACGGGATTTGCACTAAACTGTTGAGTGAGCTGGTCAGAGATCATTCTTCTATTTTCCGCGGCAGTCGTCGGCGGGACAGTAAACTCCGTTGCCGGCGGAGGCGGATTCATCGTGTTTCCCGCTTTGCTGTTCACCGGCATGCCTCCGATCAACGCCAACGCCACGAACACCGTGGCCTTGTGGCCGGGGACGCTGGCATCCACGGGAGCGTACAGAAAGACGATGAGCGCGGCGCTGCTTAAGCGGATGCTGCCATTGTTCGCTGTCACCTTTGTTGGAAGCGTGATAGGCGCGTATCTGCTGCTGAAAACGCCGCAGCATACGTTCTTAAAGATGGTCCCGTGGTTGCTGCTGGGCGCAACGCTGTTGCTTGCCTTTGGCCGCCGAATCACCGCATGGACCAGCAGGCACCACGCTGAACATGGTCCTTCACTCTGGGCCATGGTTGGAGTAACGGCGCTGCAAGCGTGTATTGCAATCTATCTCGGCTACTTCGGCGGAGGCGCCGGCATTGTGGTGCTGGCCCTGCTGGCCGTTATGGGAGTGGACAACATACACACCATGAACGGTCTCAAGAATTTTCTTGTCTCCTGCGGCAATGGCGTGGCCCTGGTGATATTTATCGCGGCCCACGCGGTGTTCTGGCCGCAGGCACTGCTCATGATCGGCGGAGCGGTACTGGGAGGATACGGTGGTGCACACTACGCGCAGAAGCTGAATCCGCGGCTGGTGCGGGCCATTGTCATCACCATCGGAAGCTGCATGACGGTGTATTTCTTCTGGAAGACGCGGGGAATGTAAGGCCGTTGTTGACCGTTTACCCGCTATCACGTTAGAATTACAAGGTTTGCCGGTACTTTCGGTTCCTGCCTGTCAGAGAAAACCGTAGCGTTCAGCAAATCTATAAGTCCACGTAAATCCCTTCTGGCCAAGCGGTTGGAACGGACAATTGGAGAGAGTTATGTACGCGGTCATTCGCGCCGGGGGCAAGCAGTATCGTGTGGCTCCTGGAGATGTACTACGAGTTGAGAAGCTGCCTGCGGGCGATGGTGACATCGTCAAGTTCGAGGCCATCGCGGTATCAGCCCAGGAAGGCGTTATAGCGCCGGGAAAAGACGCCGTCGTAAGCGCGGAGATTGTGGAATCCAGCCGCGCCGACAAGATCCTGGTCTTCCACTTCAAGCGCAAAAAGCAGTACAAGAAGATCTATGGCCACCGCCAACCTTACAGCGCCGTAAGGATTACGGAGATTGCATTTGACGGCCAGAGTTTCAAGGCCCCGGAACTACCCAGACCAAAGAAGAAGGCTGCTCCTGAACATGCGGAAGAGCATGTGACGCACAAGGCCAAGGCCGGCGCTCACAAGAAGAGCGGGGCAAAGAAACCGGCGGCCAAGCCGGCAAAGAAGGCCGCGAAAAAGAGCGGCGCTAAAGGCAAGAAAAAGTAACAAGAAAATTGACCAGACGAGTAACCGGCAGAACAAGAGGATTTGAGTTATGGCACACAAAAAAGGATTAGGAAGTTCAAGAAACGGGCGCGACTCCAATGCCCAGCGCCTTGGCGTAAAGGCATTTGGCGGCCAGCTCGTTCATGGCGGCACGATTATCGTGCGCCAGCGCGGCACGCCGATTAAGCCCGGGGCAAACGTCGGTCGCGGCAAAGATGACACCCTCTTTGCCAAAGTCACCGGCGTCATCAAGTTCGTGGACAAAGGCAATGGGGGACGCTACGTCCTCATCGAACCGGCGGCCGAAACGGCCAAAGCATAGGTCTGTCGCTAGGTTTTTCAGCCCCGTCTTTTGTGGCGGGGCTTTCTGTTTGAATCCGCAGGGTTGCGGAGATTAAGATCAATCATGCAATCTGTCACCGTCGCTGCCATCGCGATCACGCCTATGACGGAGCGCGACTGGATCGCGGTTCGCGCCATCTACCTGGAAGGAATTGCCACCGGCAATTCGACTTTCGAAACATCGGCCCCGGAATGGGAGAAATGGGACTCCGGGCATCTGCAGACTTGCCGGTTGACGGCACGTCTGGGCGATGATGTTCTGGGTTGGGCGGCGCTGAGTCCGGTCTCCGGCCGCTGCGTGTACGCTGGCGTAGCCGAAGTCAGTGTTTATGTAGCGAAGCGGGCCCGTGGCCAGAAGATCGGGTCACGTCTGCTGGCGGAACTGGTGCGGACCTCGGAACATGAAGGCATTTGGACGCTCCAGGCTGGTATTTTTCCGGAAAATGTCGCCAGCATCGAAATCCACAAGGGCTGCGGATTTCGCGTTGTCGGCACGCGAGAGAAGATTGGCCGCATGAACGGACGCTGGCGGGACGTGACGGTTATGGAACGCCGCAGCGCCGTTGCAGGTATTTGATTGTTGGTTCTCCATCGCTGAGCCAGTCGCTAACAGCGCAATCTGGGCCCCGCTTGACTGCGGGGCCTTGTATTTTGGCGGCACGTGAAAGAGGACGGTACAATCAAACATAGAGCGCATGTTCATTGATGAAGCCATAATTCGAATCAAAGCGGGCAACGGCGGAAACGGCTGCATGGCTTTTCGCCGGGAAAAATTTGTCCCGCGCGGCGGACCTTCCGGTGGCGACGGCGGCCACGGTGGCGACATTGTCATGGAATCCAGTGAACGCCACAACACGCTGGTCCACTTTCGCTTTAATCCCGAATACAAAGGCGAGCGCGGCCGGCACGGCGAAGGCTCCAACTGCACCGGTCGCGACGGCGACAGCGTCGTGCTGAAAGTTCCCGTAGGCACGATTGTGTATGACCACAACACGGGCGAGAAGCTCCATGATTTTTCCCAGCCCGACGAACGCATCGTCGTGGCCCACGGCGGACGCGGCGGACGCGGCAACCAGCACTTTGCCACCAGCACGCACCAGGCGCCAACCGAACACGAGCTGGGCTTTCCCGGAGAAGAGCGCGTGTTGCGGCTCGAGCTGAAGCTGCTGGCGGATGTCGGCCTGGTTGGCTATCCCAACGCTGGAAAATCAACGTTGATTTCACGGATTTCGGCAGCCCGTCCCAAGATCGCCGATTATCCTTTTACCACTCTTCAGCCAAACCTGGGCGTGGTCACTATTGGCGAGGCTCCCCACGAAGAGAGCTACGTAGTCGCCGACATTCCCGGCCTGATCGAAGGCGCGCACAACGGAACGGGACTCGGAATACAGTTTCTTCGCCACGTCGAACGCACCCGCCTTCTGGCGCACCTGGTTGATGTGTCCGACTCCAGTGGACGTCCTGATCCGGTCAAGGACTTCAATGTGATCGTCCGCGAACTGGCCAGCTTTGGGGCCGGTCTGGAAAGGAAACCCACGATTGTCGTCGCATCCAAACTGGACGTAGCCAATCCGGAAAAACTGGCCCAGTTGCGCAAGCACTGCAAGAAAAAGAAACTGGAGTTCTATGAAATCTCAGCGGTCACCGGCGAAGGCATTCCGAAATTGAAATACGCTCTAGGCAAGTACGTAGCAGAGATTCGCTCCGGCGCCTACCCGGCGCGGCGAGTAGCTCCACGGAAGAAAGCCGTTGCGCGGCGCAAGGCGCCCAAGGTAAAGATATCGCCGGCCCGCCGCATTCCCAAGCGGGCGGCATTCAAGAAGAGGAAGAGCAGCTAAGGCAGGGCATGAAGATCGCGATTTTTGGCGGGACGTTTGATCCGGTGCATGTTGGCCATCTAGCCGTGGCCCGCGCGGCCGCGGACAAGTTTGATCTCGGCCGCATCTATTTCGTTCCGGCTGAGACGCCTCCGCACAAGCTCGGAAAAGAGGTCGCTGCGTTTCAGCACCGTTTCGCCATGCTGGCGCTGGCCACAGCGGACGATCCACGATTTGTTCCGTCGTTGCTGGAAGCGCACAGTGCTGAACCGAACTACTCCATCCAAACGGTGCGGCGCTTGAAGAACACGCTCAGGAAATCCGACAAGCTGTATTTCCTGATTGGAATTGATGCTTTCAAGGAAATCAGCGCCTGGCGCCGTCCCGTGGAGCTTCTTTCGCAATGCGATTTCATTGTAGCCAGCCGTCCCGGACATTCCCTGGCGGAAGTGGGCGAAGCTCTGCCGGAAGCCTTGCGGCCATCGGCTGAGGCATTGCAAAAGCTGCGCCGCCAGCGCGCCGGCTCTACCATTGTTTTGCCCAGCACCACGATTCATCTGCTCAATGATGTCAGCCAGCGGGTTTCATCCACACAGATTCGGGCGGCCGCGCGGAAACCGGTCAAATACCTTGGCCGCTATGTTCCCAGGCTGGTCGCCGGGTACATCAAGAAAGAGCGGTTGTACATGGGCGACGATAAGGCTTCCGGCGGCCCGGAGCAGCAATCCCTTCTCCAGGCCAAAGTGCTATCTTTTCGCGGTGCGCGTGTTCAGGAGCGATAACAACGAATGATCCAGGAAATCAAGCGGCAGGTTGCGGAAGCGGTCCGGGCGGTGGAGAGCAAGAAAGGCGAAAACATTTCCATTCTTGAAATGGACAAAGGGTCAGGACCGTTTACCGACTACTTTGTTCTGGCTACAGGGACCAATCCGCGCCAAATCCAGGCCATCGCGGACGAAGTCCAGACCAGGCTGGTCCAGGCGGGCATGCGGCCCAACAGCGTAGAAGGCTACAACCAGGCAGAGTGGGTGTTAGTGGACTACGTGGATTTTGTTGTCCATGTTTTTTCCGAGCGGGCACGGAAGTTTTACGACCTGGAGCGGCTGTGGAAGTCCGCAAGGCGCCGGTCACTCGCAGACCTGGAGAGAAAGGCCGCTGCCAAGGCCGCAAAGAAACCGGCAAAAAAGAAAGCTGCAGCATCGCGTGTGGTGAAAGCCAGGGCCAAAGTGAAGACCGGAGCGGTGAAGCGTTCCCAGGCTGCCGGCCGGGTGCGTTCTAACAGAACCAGTAAAACCAGGACAAAACCAAAAAAGAAGAACGCCAAGAGTAGGACCAGGAAAAGGAAGGCGTCCTGACGGAAATGTCGCCAGAAGCCGAGGCCGTGCTTGGGCAATACGTTGCGGCAGATCCTGCATCGCTCAAGCTGCTGGACCAGGCCAGGAAACTGGCGGACACGAACAGCACTCTGCTGGTCCGCGGCGAGAGCGGCACTGGCAAGGACCTGCTCGCCCTGGTTATTCACTATCTGGGACCGCATGCAGACGACCCTTTCGTCAATATTGACTGCGCCAGCCTGCCGCATGAGCTGATTGAATCCGAATTGTTCGGGTACGAACGCGGCGCGTTCACCGGCGCCACGCATCTCAAGCGTGGACGCATGGAGATAGCCGGCGAAGGTACGCTGGTGTTGAACGAAGTCGCGGCGCTCACCACGCCCATGCAGGCCAAACTTCTGCGCGTGATTGAAGAGCGCAAGCTCGACCGCCTGGGAGGGACGCGGCCCATTCCCGTAAACGCGCGTCTGATTTCCGTGACCAACGTAGATCTCGAGCAAGCCGTGGCACGGAAGGCCTTCCGCGAAGACCTTTACTATCGCTTGAACGTCGTGCCGCTGGCCGTGCTTCCGCTGCGGGAGCGCAAGGCAGATGTCCTGCCGCTCGCGGAACATTTCCTGGCGCAACTGGCGGAAATCCACCGCAGGCCACACAAGAAGTTGTCATCCCAGGTTGCGGCCGCACTGGAAAAGTACGATTTCCCCGGCAACGTCCGCGAGTTGCGGAACCTGATGGAGCGGACCGTGATTCAAGGCGCTGGCGCGCGGATTGAGCTCGAAGACCTTCCCGCGCACGTGCGCGGCTCAGGCCAGGCCCGGCGGCAGACGCTTGAAGACCTGGAGCGAGCGTACATCGCGGAGATCCTCGACTACACGCGCGGCAAGAAGTCCAAGGCCGCGGAAATTCTCGGGATCACGCGTAAAACACTGCTCGAAAAGCGCAAGCGTTACAAGCTGGACTGACTCTCCGTTTACAATCGCTCCAGTGAAACTTCAAATAGCCTGGATTGGCAAAACTAAAGAGCCGGCCATCCGCGCGCTGACGGAAGAGTACTTGAAACGCATCGCGCGCTTCCTGCCGGCAGAGTCGCATGAAAGCAACAGCGAAGCGGCGTTGCTTGAACTTACAAAAAAGTCCGCAACCAGGACCAAGCCGGTGCTGATTCTGCTGGACGCCCGCGGACGGCAGTTTACCTCAGAAGAATTTGCCGAGCTCTTGCGCGACCAGCAGGACCGCGGAACGCAAAACCTGTTCTTCGGCGTCGGCCCGGCGGACGGTTTCAGCGACGAAGCCCGGCATTCCGCCGACCTGATCTTATCTTTCGGAAAGATGACGCTGGCCCACGAGCTGGCGCGCATCGTTTTGCTGGAACAGATCTACCGCGCGTTTACGATTTTGAAAGGCCATCCGTATCACACGGGACATTGAGCCTTACGATATGCTTCCTTCGTTAAACATTCACAGCGTACGGCGGTGCCGCGTCTCTACGTAAGCTGTGTCGCACCGCCGAAGAATCTGTTAGTCAAACAGTGTATTTAGCGGTAATGAAAACCCGGGCAGAACTTTCTCATCTACGAGCAATTCCTGATTCCTCACAATGCGCAGGCTGCGATCGGCACGGAAAATATGTGCCTCGCGCACATTGGGATAGATCACCCAGACAGCCGACGCTCCGGCGAGAAGGTATTGGTCCACCTTCTTTATCAGAGGAGCTGCGAGATCGTTGGGCGAGACAACCTCGATAACAAGAGCGGGCGGGACCGCGAGCGCCCGGTCTGGATCAACCTGCTCGATGTGTTCCGCGCTGACAAACGCCACATCCGGAACCCGAACAGTATCAGGGGAGAGCTGGAACTTGGTTGCCACCATCGCTTCGCCCAGCGCGTTCGTTTCAAGAAATTGCCGCAAACGATAGGCTATGGAATCCCGGATGCCGGTGTGCGCCAGACTCCCAGGCGCATCGGGGACTGGCTCTCCCTCGGTCGCCTCGTAGGTGTTCAGGGCCAATTCTTCGCGAACCGCGCTGAGACGCAGGCCACGTTCCCGCAAGATTTCAGCCGCGAAGCATTTTTCTTCGCGCAGAAGTCCGAGCAGCAGATGCTCGGTGCCAATATGTTTATGGTTCAGGCGCGCGGCTTCCTCGGCCGTATAAGCCAGGACCCGCTTGCATTCATTGCTGAGAGGAAGGTCCACGGACGTGGAAACCTTTGCCCCGACGATAGTATGTCCTTCGATCTGCCGGCGGATCTCGTCAACTGCAGAATCGGAACGCAGAAACCGGTTGGTTAAGGCTTTGTCTTCGCGCAACAGGCCTAGCAGCACGTGTTCCGTCTCTATGTAGGGCGAGCCGAACTGGCTCGCCTCATAGCGTGAAAAGAAAATCACGCGTCTGGCCTTTTCGGTATACCGCTCGAACATGTTGCCCTCAACCAGGTCCTACTGCAACAGGCTCCCGTTCTCTTCCACTTCCTTCTCTTGCAGCACCACGGCCGACGCCACGCGGTCGCCTTCCTCCAGGTGCAGCAGGCGGACGCCCTGGGTGGACCGGCCGGCTTCGCGGATGGTCTTGGTGTCAATACGGATGATTTTGCCGAACTGGCTGATCAGCATGATTTCTGAAGCTTCATCCACCAGCATGATGGCTGAGACTTTGCCGTTGCGGGCGGTGGTTTTTACGTTGATCACGCCTTTACCGCCGCGGGACTGCAGGCGGTATTCTTCGATCGGCGTACGCTTGCCGTAGCCCTGTTCGGTCACACTCAGGATCAGACTGGGCACGTTTTCTTCCGTGGCGTCTTTGCCTTTGCCGTTGGTCTTCTTCTTGCCGTCTTTAGGCGTTACGGCCATGCCGACGATGTAATCGCCTTTGTCCAGGTCCATGCCGCGAACACCGTACGCCGGGCGGCCCATGGAGCGGACATCTTCTTCGTCAAAACGTATGGCCTGGCCTTCATGCGACGCCAGGAAGACAACTTGATTGCCGTCGGTGAGGCGGACCGCCACCAGTTCGTCGTCTTTCTCAATGCCAATCGCAATGATGCCGCGGGACATGACGTTCGAGAAATCCTTCACCGGCGTCTTTTTCACGGTGCCATTGCGCGTGGCGAAGAAGACGAAGTTGTTTTCGTCTTCCAAATTGCGCACTTCCAGCAGAGTCTGGACCTTTTCGCCCGGCTGCAACGCTACAAGGTTGCCAATGTGTTTGCCTTTGCCTGCGGCGCCCACGTCGGGGACTTCATACACCTTGAGCCAGTACACACGGCCGGTGTTGGTAAAGATCAGCAGATAGGAATGCGTTGATGCGCTGAAGAGATACTCCACAAAGTCCTCTTCGCGCGTCTTCATGCCGGTGCGTCCGGTGCCGCCGCGGCGCTGCTGGCGGTACGTGGAAATCGCCGTGCGCTTGAGATAGCCGCTGTGCGAGACCGTAACGGCGACTTGTTCGTCGGCGATCAGGTCTTCCAGCGTGATCTCAGTAGATTCATCCATGATCTGCGTGCGCCGCTTGTCGCCGAATTGTTCTTTAACTTCCTCCAGCTCCTTCACGATTACGCCGCGCAGCTTTTTGTCGGAACCCAGAATGGATTCAAGCTCGGCGATTCTCAAGCGAATCTCTTCCAGTTCCTTGAGGATTTCATCGGTAGAAAGACGAGTCAGGCGATAGAGCTGCAGTTCCAGGATGGCATCGGCCTGTTTGGCGGAGAGCCGTCCTTCGGCGCCGCCGAGGCGCTTCTGCATGTCTTTATCTACGATCTTGTACTTGGCCGCAAGCAGGGCCTCTTTGGCTTCCTGGCGCGAACCCGAACCGCGGATCAGCTTGATAACCATGTCCAGGTTGTCGAGCGCCATTTTGTAGCCTTCCAAAATGTGTTCACGCTCGCGGGCTTTCATCAGGAGGTGGGCGGTGCGCCGGCGCACCACTTCCACGCGGTGGTCAATGAAGTGCTGTATGGCCTGAATCAGGCCCATTTCCTTGGGCGCGCCGTTCACCACGGCCAGGAAAATCATGTTGAAGCTCTCTTGCATCTGTGTGTGCTTGTAGAGCTTGTTCAGAATGATCTGTTCTTCCGCCCCGCGCTTCAGTTCCACGACCACGCGCATGCCGTCACGTCCGGATTCGTCGCGGACGTCGCTGATATCGTCAATGATTTTGTCATTGACCAGTTGCGCAATGCGCTCAACCAGCTTGGCCTTGTTCACCTGGTAGGGAATCTCGGTGACGATGATGGATTTGCGTCCCTGCGCCATGTCCTCAATGGCGGCCTTAGCGCGCATCACGAAGCGTCCACGGCCGTTTTCGTAAGCGCCGGCAATCCCGCTGCGGCCGTAAATGTAAGCGCCCGTGGGGAAGTCCGGGCCTTTAACGATTTTCAAGAGCTCCTTCAGCTTGGTTGCCGGATCGTTGATCAGTGTGACGGTGGCGTCAATGATCTCGGTAAGGTTGTGGGGTGGAATCTTCGTCGCCATGCCAACGGCGATGCCTTCCGATCCGTTGATGAGCAGATTCGGAATGCGCGCAGGCAGGACCGTGGGTTCCACCGTGGATTCGTCGTAGTTGGGAACGAAGTCCACCGTGTCCTTGTCAATATCTTCCATGAGGGCGCCGGCAATGCGCGCCAGGCGACACTCGGTATAACGCATGGCCGCGGGCGGATCGGCGTCCACGGAGCCGAAGTTGCCTTGGCCGTCTACCAGGGGATAACGAAGAGAAAAATCCTGGGCCATGCGGACCAGCGTGTCGTAGATCGGCGCGTCGCCATGAGGATGAAAGAGACCCATCGCCTGTCCTACAACCTTGGCGCACTTGGTGTACTTCTTGTTGTACTGGAGCCCCATGTCCTGCATCGCGTAGAGCACGCGGCGATGCACGGGCTTGAAGCCGTCACGCACGTCAGGCAGCGCGCGACCGATGATCACCGACATGGAATAGTCAAGATACGACCGCCGCATCTCGTCTTCAATGTTGATCGGCTGTACGTTGGCGGCGGGAGGAAGACCTCCGTCGTCGCCTCCACCGGGTGTTAACGGGAGTTGTGGGTTCTTGTCGTCTGGCATGAAATGTTCCGTTCGTCTGCCTCAGCTTGAGGCCAAAAAATGGGTACAAAGGGAGCAAGTTGCGGGCCTGTTTCAGGGCCCAGTGAATTTCCGCTAAATAACTGCATTTACAGAGGGTTACACCCCAGAAGATTACAGGAAATTATATCATGATTTTCTTCTTCAAAGTCCCGAACGCAGTGAGGGATCCCTACAAAATTAAGGAATTTATTGGTGAACCCGCGCAGAGAATTCAAGACAAGGATCAGGCTGTCCCAACGTGCAATCGCAGCTATTGGGGTCCCTCACTTTGTTTCGGGACAAGGGAAAAAAGCCACTACAATCGCAAAGGGTTTCCCAGATCGTCATTGGCCTTCCGCGTTGCGTCAACGTCCAGATCAGACAACTGGATTTTCTTGAGCGGCTTGCTGGAGAAATCAAACAACGTCTGGTCCATGATGGCGAAGTTCCTGGTCTGGAGCTTGTGCCCGTCCTTGAAGATGAACACCGTTGGCGGAGAATCATCTTCCGGTGCGGCACGGGCGTCTTGCGCGGATTCGACCGGAGCCGCTGCGGTCTTCTTCGCGTCCGTCTGTTGTGTGGAGTGTGCGCGGGAATCCAGGTAGTGCTGCCCGTAACGGCCTTGTTGCTGCTGTGCCAGTGCGTCCTGCGCTCCGCGATTGTAGGCATCACGCAGGGCCTGGGAATCGGTTTCTGCCGGGGCGTTGTCATCGGCAGCCTGCTGCTCCTCAGGCGCCGGGGCATCAGCCAACGGATATTGATAGAGCGGGTAGAACACCGGTATGGCTGCTACTTGGCGGTGACGGCGGCGCGGATCTCCAAAGGCTACTCTGGGACGTCCTGCACGGTTGCGGAGGGCCGGCGAAGTCAGAGCGGTCGCGCCGGGTGTCAGCGCTGTTCCGCCAGGCGTCAATGCCGGGGCGCCGGGTGTCAGCGCAGGTGCGCCGACCGTCAGTGCCGGTGCGTTGGAAAGTACGGTCCCCGATCTTCCATGCGTGCCAGGGAAAGATGCCCCGTGAGAATCAACTTGCGCCAGAGACGCCGGCAAGAGTAACGCGAGCAGAGCAGAAAAAAGTGCGGGTCGAAACATAAATACACCTGTCTGAGGACTGCTGGTTCTATCATAATCCCGTACGGCGAATGTTTACACCGCGCTTTGGTGGACCCACCACGCCAGACGTATAAAGTCCTCTGCTACTTTGATGGCGATAAAAGCGACAACGATCCATAGAAACTGGCGCCGCCAACGGGTCTCAAGCAGGTCAGCCGCCACGCCGCCAACGAACAGAAAAGCAAAACTGAGTCCGAGCGTCGCAGCCCAGAGATTGACTCCCGGCACTAACGCAAACAACAGGACTGCGGTGAACGCCATCAGCAAGGGCGCCGTATTGCCGAAATAGCGCGCGCGCTGCCAGCTTCCGTAGACGGTCAGAGCAACGATGAACAGTGCCACCAGAACGTAGCCATCCGTATTCTTGTTAAGAGCAAAACCCAGCTTATATAGCAGGTCCAACGAAGGTTTGGGCGTAATCGTGGCCCGCGTGGTTGCGCCGAAACTCCCTGTGAGCCAGGCTGTAGCAGCCAGAACCGCCACGCCGATAACTGAAGCGCACGCAAAAACCGTCAGCGCCGAACGTCGCCGGCCCGGGACCAGATAAACCATGAATCCCAGGGCCACCAGCACCAGCGCGCCAGCCCACAAGTCGGTAGAAACGCAAATACCGATGGATAGTCCCAGCAGCACGATCCTGGGGAGCCACTTGCGAGGGGGCGCGTAGACGGTGTGCGCAACTCCGATCGCGAGGTAGACCAGGCCAAAGCTGCTCCATGCCAGTATTATCTCCGGGCCAATGCTGGTGCTGATCATGACCATGGCCGGAGAAGAGCAATAGAGGGCCAGGGCGACGTATCCGCCTTCGTCGCCAAACAACCTGCGGGCCACCCACCACAGTGCGGCCCCCAGCCAAACGCCGAATATCACAAACGGTAAGCGCAGCACCCAGGGCCGCGGGACGGCAAGCGCGTCGCCCAGGGAAGCCGGCGCAAGCTTGCGGACGATCGCGGTGGCCCGCAGCGGTACTGACGCTGCCCATGAGGTAAAAGGCGACGTGATGCGAAATTCCTGGCCCGGCAACGGTGGATGACTGGAGGCAAGGTATTCATACTCCAGGTCCGACAAGCGGCGCGTCCCCGCAACCCATAGGCATTGTCCCAAGAAGACCAGCAGCATCAGGCCGGCAACAATCTGCGGCCGGCCAACACTGAACTCTCGTATGACCTGGAGCATGAATTGACAGTTGTATCATGCTCGGGCTGCGCGCCGCCCCGACCGGCCCGACAGTCAGTTCAGCCGCAGCGGTTCCAGCAGCGGACGCGAGAAATGACGGCCGAACCAGCGGACCAGCGCGAAGCCCACTCCCAGGAGCGGAGCGGACAGCAAAAATGCGGCAAGGTCTTGTGACACATCAAGGGAATTGGAGCAGTCTATGCAGCTCTCCTGGTCCCAGTTGATTGAGTACATGTCGCTCTGGCCCAATGCATACTTGACTGCCAGCATCACAATCAGCACCGCCAGGAACAGCAGCAGCTTGCGTTTCATGGTTCGCGCCCTTTCTCGTTTCTGGTCTTGCTTATTGGAAACCTGCAGCGCGAGTTTTGTTCCCGGTTTCTGCTAGAGTCTTATTGCCCCTACAAGGTAAAAGAGCAAATGGAACCTCAGACCGCCGTTTCCCCAGCAGTCCCCAATGACTTGCCTCTTCCTCCCAAACGCAGCGCCATCTTTTTTAATGACCGCGGCTTGCGGGCCGGATGGCGCTTGCTCATATTTGCGGGGATTCTTGGCGGCATCTTCGGTGGTTTCTATTTCGTAGCGCTGGCGTTGCAACAGCTAGGCCAGCGAGCCGGATCTCCTCCGGCCAGTCCACAGCCGACCGGTTATTTCCTGCCGATTATCCAGATCATCGGCGAACTACTGACGTTTCTGATTGTGCTGCTGGTGACCTGGATCATGAGCCGGATTGAGCATCGGAAAACCGGCGTGTATGGCCTGCCTTTGAAAAAGTCTGCGCTGTCCCAGTTTTTCACTGGCTATGTATTGTGGGGAGTGTTGCCTCTCACCGTGCTGTTGCTGGTCCTGCGCGCTCTGCATGTCTTTTATTTCGGCAAGTTGGGCTTGCATGGTTCCCCGGTGCTCTATTGGGGTCTGCTTTGGGGACTGGCATTCCTCATGGTCGGATTCTTTGAAGAGTTTCTGTTCCGCGGCTATGCGCTTTACACGCTGGCCGATGGAATCGGATTCTGGCCGGCAGCCGTTATTCTGGCCGTACTCTTTGCGTGCATCCACATGGCCAACCGTGGCGAGACGCGCATTGGAATTGTGGGCACTGGATTCTTTGCCATCTTTGCCTGCGCCACGCTCTGGCGTACGGGAAATCTCTGGCTTGCCGTGGGCGCTCATGCCGGCTGGGACTGGGCACAATCGTTTCTCTACGGCGTAAACGACAGCGGGTTCCAGACGCCGGGTCATTTACTGAATCCGCAGATCGCCGGACCGGATTGGCTGAGCGGCGGCAGCGTGGGACCGGAAGGCAGCGTGGTGGCGCTTGCGCTGTGGGGCGGGATGACTGTGATATTCCTCCTGTTCCACCGACCGAAACAGTCTGCGCTGGTTGTTACCAGTACGCAGCACGCGCAGACAATTCCCTAGGTTTTAGCCGCAGTCTGCGCGGCCCCGGAGGCAGCCGGCTTCTTTCCAAAAATAGCGCGCATGGCCCGGCCTGCTTTTCGCACCACGTACCAGCAAACTACCAACAGAAAGAATATCGTCACCGTCCACAGCGCGAACACCGGCAGATTTACCACCAGCCAGATCAGGAAATCAACAAAGTTCGCCAGCGATTGCAACAAGTCGTTCCATGCTGACTTGACGGTGGAACCAGGGGCCCAATGTACGCCGCTGGAAACTTGCGCCGCCAGATTGATGTCAATCTCGGCCATGTCAATTTCGTCTTTGAGGTGCCGGAATTCCGCATCGGCGCTTTCGATCTCACCGCGGATCTCAGCCAGCGACTTCGTGACCTCCAAAATGTCCGTCACGCTGTGCGCTTTCTTCATCACCTCCAGAAACTGCTGTTCTTCCGCGCGCAGATTGCGCAGGCGCGCCTCACGATCAACGTACTGTTTGGAAACGTCGGCAGCTGTGACGCTGTCCTGCCGGACGCGGATGGCCAGTTCACGAAGTTTGCCGCGTACGGCCTCAAAACGCGCGCCAGGCACGCGCAGGCTGATCCTGCCGGAATTTTCTTCGAGCGTGGAGGACTCCACAAACCCTGATTCGGACGCAGCCAGCGCTTCGATCTTCTTCTGGGTTTCGGCGCAATTTCCCACGAGCAGGTCCAACTGCGCTTTGTGGATGATCTTGGGGACATCGGCATGAACCACGGACGACGCATCCTGAGGAGCAAATGATTCCTCACGCCCGCTTGTCACGAACGTCAACATCCGGGAGGATGCGATCCCCGTGCTTTCATTTGCGGACGATTTCGCCTTCAGCAAGTGCGGAAGCGACAACGCCAGAGCCGCTAACAAGAGGAAACATGCCCCCACACCCAGGCCAATTCCCTTCCACGCCGCGGAGTTCTTGAAGAACTGCATCCTGTCAGAGAGACTCATTTGATTTCTCCTCTTCTTGCGATCAGCTACGCGGGGCATTGCAGATAGAATGTGCCACCCGCACAAACTTGCAAAGAAAAGCAGCTTGCGCAGAACTCAGTGCGTCTCGGGCAGCGTGTACTCGAATTCGTAGGAGTGTTTTCCTTCGGCGATGATGATATTGAATTTTCCTGCCAGGCCCGCAAGCTGACCTGTGCCGGAATCCGGCACAACGGTGATGGTCATTTGCGGAACGCCGCGGGTCATGGTGGCGCTGTGCTGGAGCACGAAGGTGCCGCTGCGGCCATGCAGCGTTCCTGTGACTTTCTCGATCGCAACATAAGCGCCGGATGTGCCTTTGGCTCCCGTGCCGAAGGCCAGCATCTGGCCTTTGCTGGCGCCTTCGAGATCGCCATGGAGCTGCTTGTCAAACGTCATCCTGGAAAGGCTTGCGTCGCCGCCAGTGTCGTCCCCGGTCTGAGGCACGAGTTTTACTTCAAACGTTCCTTTTGCGTGGGCCATCAGAACTTGCTCCTTCTGGTTTTGCACCGGCGATTGGGTCTGTGTGCAAAGCGAAGTGGCCCAAAGAAGACATAGGCCAATGGCGGCGGCGACAGCTCCAGCGCGAGACTTCGTCATACTTGCTCCGTCAGGATGGGCAGCTAGATGTCCAGGTTCTTCACGTCAAGCGCGTTCTCTTCGATGAACTTGCGGCGCGCTTCCACGTCTTCGCCCATGAGCGTTGTGAAAATGACCTCACAAGCCTCAATGTCTTCGGCCCGGACCGCCAGCAGCGTGCGCCGTTCCGGGTCCATGGTGGTTTCCCAGAGCTGCTCGGAACTCATCTCGCCCAGGCCTTTATAGCGCTGGACGGTATATTCCTTGCGGCCTTGGCTCAGGACATACTCGAAAAGCTCTCCGGCGGATTGTTTCTCCACCACTTCGGCCTCCACTTTGGCGCGGCGGATGGGCGCCTTGGAAGATTTCTTGGCGGCCTTTTCCAGTTCAGCTTTTTCGGAATCGCTCAGGTCGGCTGTATCCTCGGCATTGCTTTTGCCCGCGACTTCCACCACAAACGGCGGTTCCATGAACTGCTCGATCTGCTTGAACTTGGAAATCATCTGCCGGTACTCCGGTGTGGACGCCAGTCCCCAGTGCAATTGGCGTTCGGCGCCCTGGGAGTCCGTGAAGTGGACGCCCCAGAGGTTGTGCTCGTCGTCAAAGTAGCTGGACACGGCCTTCAACTGGTGCTCCTTGGCCATCTTCTCCACTGCTTTTTCCAGCTTCTCGATCTTCTTCGATGGCGTCTTCTTGTCGCCTTCAAAGTCCGCCCGTTGCGTCAGTCCGAAACGCGGCAGCAGGGCCGTAATCTGATCGTTGCGGATGCGCTTGTTCACTTTCTCAAAGAACCTGAGATATTCGTCCAGGGTAGTAATGAATTTTGAAAGCGCCGCGCCTTCCAGCTTGGCTGCGCCCTCGCCGTAGCGGACCACCATGCCCTCGGCCGCGCGCTTGATCATCACCCGCACAAACTCGCGGTCGTCCTTGATGTATTGCTGCGTCTTGCCCTTCTTAATGCCGTAGAGCGGTGGCTGCGCGATATACACGTTGCCGCGCTTGATCAGCTCATTCATATGGCGGAAGAAGAATGTCAGCAACAGCGTACGGATGTGCGAACCGTCCACGTCGGCGTCGGTCATGAGAATGATCTTGGCGTAGCGCACTTTGGTCGGGTCGAAGTCTTCCTTGCCAATGCCGGTACCGAGCGCGGTAATCATGGCGCGAATTTCTTCGTGGCCCAGCATCTTGTCGTAGCGGGCCTTCTCGACGTTCAGGATCTTGCCCTTCAGCGGCAAGATGGCCTGGAAACGCCGGTCGCGGCCCTGTTTGGCCGTGCCGCCGGCGGATTCTCCTTCCACCAGGAAGAGCTCGCAGCGGTTGGGATCGCGTTCCGAACAGTCGGCCAGTTTGCCGGGCAGCCCGCCGCCATCCAGAGCGCCTTTGCGGCGCGTCAGGTCCCGGGCCTTGCGCGCGGCCTCGCGCGCGCGCGCCGCGTCAATGGCCTTGCTGATCACTTTTCGGGCCACCGGCTGGTTCTGCTCAAAAAAAGCTCCCAGGCGTTCATTTACAAATGCCTGCACCACGCCGGCGATATCGGAATTCAGTTTGCCTTTGGTCTGGCCTTCAAACTGGGGCTGCGGCAGTTTCACGCTGACCACCGCGACCAGGCCTTCGCGAACGTCGTCGCCGGTAAGGTTTTCTTTTACGTCCTTGAACAACCCAAGCTGCTGTCCGGCATAGTTGATAGTGCGGGTGAGCGAGGTGCGGAAGCCGGAGAGATGCGAGCCGCCGTCCACGGTATTGATATTGTTGGCAAAGCTGAAAACGGTTTCCGAATAGCCGTCGTTGTACTGCAGCGCAATTTCCATGTTCACGCCGTCACGTTCAGCTTCCATGTAAATCGGACGGTCATGCAGCACGCTCTTGCCGCGGTTCAGGTGCTTGATGAACTCAGCGATACCACCCGAGTACTTGAATTCCAGGCATCTCGCTTCGCCGGTCTTGGCGTCCGTGTGGCGCTCGTCGGTAAGGGTGATCTCCAGGCCTTTGTTCAGGAAGGCCAGCTCGCGCAGCCGCTGTGCCAGCGTGTCAAAGTTGTACTCGGACACGGTGAAGATTTCCTTGTCCGGCAAAAAGTGGATCTTTGTGCCCAGCTTCTTGGTGTTGCCGGTCTTGCGCAGTTTGCTCGTCGGGTGCCCTTTGGAATACGTCTGCTCCCAAACGTGGCCTTCGCGCCAGATTTCCAGGTCCAGTTGGTGGCTGAGCGCGTTCACGCAGGAAACGCCAACGCCGTGCAGCCCGCCGGACACTTTGTAGTTGGAGCTGTCAAACTTTCCACCGGCATGGAGCGTGGTGAGCACGACCTGCGCAGCGGGAATTTTTTCGCCGTCAATCACCATGTCATCCACTGGGATACCGCGGCCGTCGTCGACCACGGTGATGGAGTTGTCTATGTGGATGGTGACTTCAATCCGCGTAGCGTGGCCGGCGAGAGCTTCGTCTACTGAGTTGTCCACAACTTCATAGACCAGCTGGTTCAGACCTTTTTCGCCGTTTGAGCCAACGTACATCGCGGGACGCAGGCGGACAGCTTCCATGCCTTCCAGGACTTTTATGTCGTCGGCGGTATAAGTGCGATTTCCGTTCGCGCTGTCTTTGCTGTCCTTGCTTTTTGACTGCTCGGCGGTCTTTTTTGCGGTTACTGCAGATTCTTTGGCGGCCACTCGAACTCCTGTTTTGCGGTTACAAATCGAGGCTTTTTCAGGACCAGATTTTCAGTTCCTCAAGTCCCTTCAAGTTACTTAAGAATCAATAGCTTAGCTCATGTTTGTGCCAGATAATATTGTACCATATAAAAGCTGGTTTTGCGGGCCGGCTCGCGTGATCTTTTCGTTCCTAGAACCTCTCCGATCTGTTCATCACCTGGGAGATCGCCGTCATCGCGCGTGATCTGAAAAATTCGAGCCACGATTTTCTTACCCCCTCTTCCCCGGTTCGCTCCGCCCCAACACCCTCGGCCGATTCCCTGCTAACAGGGAAAAAAACAGGGGAGAACACGAGCGCTTGGATACTCCAGACATGCAAAACCTCGATTCGACGGGCCTTTCGTGAACCTTTTTCCCGGACGGAGTCGATTCGTAACAGGGAACGAACAGGGGAAGAACAGGGGAGGAACAGGGGAGAATCGCGATCGGAAAACCATACCGCTGATAACGGTGAGGTTCTTGATCAGTCAGAATCAGTGTCATCAGTGGTAAGGTTCTATGGTTTTCCGATGACGGCGATGACGGCGATGAACCGATAACGGCGATCTTCCTACCCCTCCCCCCACCCCCCGGTTTGACCCCATTCCACCCCATTCGACCCCATGTCACCCCAGGGGTCGACCCCACTCCACCCCATTTTTCTTGCTTGCCTTTGGCGTGGCCGAGGGTTGAGTGCTGACGGCTTCGTTACTCTAAGTTGTTAAATATCTCTTCCGTAATCCGCCTGGGCGGCAGGTTTTTTGTCTCTAGTTACCTCTGCGCCCCCTCCGTATTCTCTGTGGTAGGGGTTTGGCTCTTCCGATCACGCGCGATGACGGCAATCACGGCCGGTCTTTTGTGACCTACTGCCTTATCGTGAAGGGAGATTTCCACAGCAGGCTGAGGGTCGCAAATCCCCGCGGACGGGTCCTGATAAACACGAAACGCCACGAACCGGCGGCCCGGCGTGGCGAACTGACAATAACCAGTATAGCAAACAAATAGCGAAATGTCAAGGGGTTTTTGAAACACGCTTTGGCGACTTGTAGCTCATTGAGGCCGGCAGGTTGCACTTTTTCCTGTCACCCCCATTCCCTGCCCAAAAGCAACCCCCGCGTTCGCACGCCAGGACACCTCTGAACTGGCCGAATGACGCGCCGGGACACCTCTGGACTGGCCGAATGAATTGGCCTAAAAAAGGCTTGCGTTTTTCTAATCAGACTGTATACTCCTCTCCTGCTGGGGGTTACTAAAGTAAGGTTACTTTAGTAATCTCTGGTTAACGGCAATTCAACCGATTTTACAAACGAACTCAAGGAGCCCCCAAATGAAAACGCTACTTCGTACCTGCTTGATCGCTTTGACTGTATTTGCGGCCTACGCCGGCGTCTCTTCGAGCGTTGGAAGCGCTCGCATCATCCCCGGAATACCGATGCCGACCAGCTGTCCCAGCTGCCAGCCGCCAGCACGGTAGTAACTAGTGAGTTAACGAAAGAGATCGCTAATCGCATCATTGGCAAGGGGTTAGTTAGAATACCTCTTGGTGATAGCCGTGTTTAGATTAATCATGTAGTTAATGTACCAACGGGTGCTTGCGCAGGTCCCGGGGCGGTGCTACGCTCTTGTCCCTCAGGAGGCTTGCCCCCATGCACATGTCAGTGGCCCAATGGGCTTTTTGGATTATTGGCTTTGCGCTGCAACTTTTGTTAATGGCGATACTGCTGGTGCGCAAAGGCAGGTCCCAATTCCCAATCTTTTTTAATTACGTAATATTTTACGGTGTCGTTTCGGTTGTCTTTCTAATCGCGGCCAGGCAGCCTTACGCTCAGTATTTCTACACTTACTGGACGATCACAGCTCTCGGCGTGGTGTTCGGATTCGGTGTTCTGTACGAGGCATTTGGGCAAATCATGAAGCCTTATTCCGCATTAGCGGACCTCGCCAAAATGATTTTTGTCTGGGCGGGCGGTTTTCTGATGGCCATCTCTTTTCTCACCGCTTTGACGACTGGCGGAACCACCAGCGACAAGATATGCGCGGCCATTCTCCTGGCCAACCGGTGTGTTCTGCTCATGCAGTGCGGCTTGTTTCTCCTGTTGCTGGTCTTTGAAAAGCGCATTGGCGTGTCATGGGTCAATCGTGGTATGTGCATCTCGCTTGGCTTGGGAATGTCGGCTGTGCTCCAACTGAGCACATGGTATTTGCTTGAGCATTTCCCCTCCTGGCGAAACCCCGTGGAGACGACTAGTAGTGTCCTCTCCATCGGAATCCTTACCTATTGGGCATTTGGCCTTGTTTCTGCAAAATCGGCAACGAAAACGGCAGGCAATGCCCCCAATCGTCTTGTCCTTCAGCGCTGGAACGACGTT
>DATMPO010000069.1:0-22321 GCA_035567035.1 Verrucomicrobiia bacterium
GCGATGCCCAGCGCGGCCAGAAGCACCGCGCGATCAGCATGTACATTCAGGAAGATGGGCAGGTTCGATGGCGGAAAAAACTTGCTGAATACACCTGCGGTCCACGTGGTGAGCAGCATGGCCAGCGCGCCGCCCATCAGCGCCAGCAGCATGCTTTCCACCATGAGTTGCCGGACCAGCCGCCAGCGACTGGCACCCATGGCCAGGCGAATAGCAATCTCGCGGCGGCGCGACACAGACCGCACCAGCAGCAGGTTGGCGACGTTGGCGCATGCCAGCAGAAGCACCGCGCCGGCAATTGCCAGCAGCAAGGGCAGGGTGACGTAGAGATAATAGTTGGCGCCGAAACGCGCGCGCCACATCGGCGCGACTTCCACGTCGGCTTGCGCCCGGTGCGAATCGGGATAGTCCCGGGCGATCTGCTGCATCAGCAGGTTCATTTCCTCGCGCGCCTGTTGTTCGCTGACTCCGGGTTTCAGCCTGCCGTAAGGCAGAAGCCAGCCGTCGGCGCGGTTTTGAAACGCGCCACCGGCCCGCATCACCACGTCTCCAATCATCATCAGAGGAATCCAAATGTGGGCCCGCAACCCGGTTTGGCTTCCTTGAAACTCCGGCGGCGCTACGCCCACGATGGTGTAAGGATGCTGGTTGATGCGAATCGTCCGGCCGACAGCGGACGGGTCACCGCCGAAATGCGACTGCCACAGACTGTAGCTGATCACCGCGACGGGCGCGCCTCCGGGCTTCGTGTCCTCATCGGGCATGAAGCCGCGCCCCTGGACGGGCCGCACGCCGAGCGCATCAAAATAGTTTGCCGAGACCGTTGCGCCCCACACGCGTTCCGGCTGCCCCACGCCGGTGAGGTCCATCATGTTGATGCTGGTGGCCAGCATCGCGCTAAAGCTGTGGTTGTGATCGCGCAGATCAACGTAATCGGGGTAAGAGAAAAACTTCTCCACGTCCGAGCGTCCTCCGCGGGTGAGGGCCAGCAGTTTGCTGGTGTCTTTCGCGCCGGGAATCGGGGTCAGGAGAGTGGAGTTGATCCAACTGAAGATGGTTGTGTTGGCGCCGATCCCCAGCGCCAGCGTCAGCACCGCCACAACGGCAAAGCCGGGTGATTTGGTTAGAGTTCGCCAGCCATAGCGTATGTCTTGAAACAGGCTTCTCATGTTTTCGCTCGCCCCGCAGCTAAGATTACGGGCAATTGCAATACCGAGGACATCCGCATGATAACTCATTCATTACAAAGGGGAATGCCTTGGGTTCTCCTTATCTGGGCACGGCTCCCTGCGCGCTTATGGGACGCTGATGTACGAAAACGGACACACCGATTCTGGATTACCGGATTTGAAAGGAGTAACCGCTTAGGATTTCGTCTACGGTAAGACTTATATTGGACAACGGCTTTGGTTGACCTTGAACATCGAATCGGAGTTTCAGATGGCGATCAGAACGTTGTTACAGCTTGGAGACCCGCGGCTGCGAGAAATGGCATGTCCCGTTCCGGACCCGCAGGCGCCGCAGATCAAAGACCTGATCGCCGATCTGGCAGATACCCTCGCGCACTGGCGTGCCACAACAGGCTACGGGCGGGCCATTGCGGCGCCACAGATCGGTGTGGCCGCGCGCGTCATTTTCCTGCAGTTGCCCGGAGCAGATCCATGGCCGCTCGTCAATCCCGAGATTACCGCACGAAGCCAGGAAACCGTCGTTGTATGGGACGCTTGTCTCAGCTTTCTCTGTATTTTCATGCAAGTCAGGCGACACCGCGAAATCACCGTCCGCTATCAGGACCTCCAGGGAGCCTGGCAGGAATTCCGCGCGGGCGACGAGCACAATTACTCCGAGCTGCTGCAGCACGAAATCGACCACCTCGATGGCATTCTGGCGCTCGACCGCGTTACGGATATCCGGACCATCTGTACCCGCGAAGAATTCGAAAAACGATACCGCGACTCCAGCCCGTATGCTGCGGCTGGGGCAGAAGGCGCCACGGTGTCCCGAGAATAGAATTCGCTCTGGTCTTTTACCTGACGTGAAAGATCGAAACCGTAAGCTTCCCGTTCGTCACCTCGGCCTTGCGCCAGCTGCTACGGTCGTTCAGTGAGACCCAGCGGCGTTCTTCCGTGCGGTAGTGCCAGTCTTTGTCGTTCTGGAAGAAGATTTGCAGTCCGCGACCTTCGATGATGTTGAGAATGCTGTTGTCGTGGGAGTTGCGTTCGTCGAAGTCGGCGGAGGCGCGCTGTCCCATTTCCGAATAGATTTCGTTCAGCTCGAACAGCAGGCGGTTGATGTTTTCGTTGAGCGGCTCGGCGTTAAGTCCGATCCGGCGCGCTTCCTGCAGCATGATGGGATAGCTGTGCGAAGGGTATCCGGAGTTGAGGGTGTCGCTGATCTCCTGGGCCTTTTTCGTGTCTTTCAGATGATAGGAAAGGATTTCCGTGCACAGCTTGGTGGAAAGCGCGCTGGAGCGGTCGGCCGCGCCGATCACCAGAGGATGCACGTACGCAAATAGCGATTCAAATGGATTCGACGCCTCCTTGCCCGCTTCTTTCTGCCACAGCCGCACGACGCGCTGCAGTTCGTCCTGGCTGACGCCCACACGGTTGTTGTCACGGTCAATGGGTGAGAGGTCGTGGGTAAGCGACGTGTCCACGGCAGAAAGGTGGGCCAAGGGGCCCATGAGGATTTTGTCCGCGCCCAGCGCCAGCATGGTGGCGGCAGAAGCGCATTCCAGCGGCGTCAGGACGGTGAGCTGCCCGACAAACTGGCGCAGCAGGTTCACCATGCGCAGGGACGCCTGGCCGTAACCTCCGTCCGATTTGATAAAGAATGACAGCCGCTCCAGCTTTCCCATGCTGCGCAGGATGCCGTACAGTCCGATCACGTCATTGCTGCAGATAGAGCCGTTAGGAGAGTTCCAGTACGTCAGCAGCCGCTCCCCCAGCTCGGTTTCAATCTGGTCAATGACCTTCTGTGTCCGTTCAAACAGTATGGGCGGAGCTTTAACAGGAGGTTGTGGCGGCGCACTTGGCGCTTGCGGCGCAGGCTTGCGGTTGAACATGGCTGGAGTTTAACAGACTGAGTTTGTGGAAAAGTGCTGGTTCGTGATTCAGTTAAAGGGTTAAGTTGGCAATCGGATAATTTCCCATGCTGGACTGCCACATCACCAGATTACTCAACTGCCCGATTTTCTGGCCGCGATCACTCTGGGGATTCCCTGCAGGTCGGCAGTGGTGCGGACATCGCTCCAGCCATTCAATAATTGCCTGACTTTCTCCTCCGCGGAGAAGCCGATTTCGATCACCAACCATCCACCGGAGTCCAGGGCATCAGAAGCTTGCGGGATGAGGCGCCGGTAAATGTCGATGCCTTCATGGCCGGAAAAAACCGCGACTTTGGGTTCAAAGTCGCGTACCTGCTTCTGCACTTTGTCAGCTTCGGATTCCCCGACATACGGCGGATTGGAAATGACAAAGTCGAACTTCTGCCCGGCATACGCGCTCAGCAGATCGGATTTGCGGAAGAGCACTTTGCCACCCAGCGCGAGCCGTGCGGAATTGATGCGGGCGATCTCCAGCGCGTCGTCAGAAATATCGCAAGCGTGAATCTCAGCGTGGGGCAGTTCGCTGGCCAGGGCGAGCGCAATGCAGCCGGACCCAGTGCCTATGTCGACAATTCGCAGTTTCCGTGGATGCTCGCGGTAATAATCCAGCACTAATTCCAGGACGGTTTCGATCACGTGCTCGGTTTCCGGACGCGGGATCAGGACGGCGGGCGAAACGAGCAGGTCAAGCCCCCAGAATTCCTGGTGTCCGGTGATGTACTGCGTGGGACAGCCACGCGCTCGCTCGGCAACTACGTCTTCGTACCGCGCGCGCTCGTCGGTGGTCAGTTCGCGTTCCGGGTGGGCAAAGAGATGAGCGCGATCACGGCCCAGTACAAACATCATGAGCAGCTCAGCATTCAGCCGGGGCGAGGGAACATCGTTGTGCAGAAAGAGTTCGTACGCGGAGTCCATCGCCTGCTTGAGCTGCATAGCTGCCCGAAAGGATTGTACTCGTCTTTGTTTTAAAGGAGCAGGCTTCACTCAGGTTGCGTTGTCCCAGATGGAGACTGACCCAAGCCCCTAAGCGACAACTTCGTGATGCTTGAGCTTTTCCGCCTGGTAGTGTGTACTAAGTGCGTCAATTATCGGTTGCAGTTTTCCGTCCATGACTTCGGCAAGCTGATGGAGGGTCAGCCCGATGCGGTGGTCGGTCACGCGGTTTTGCGGAAAATTGTAGGTTCGGATTTTTTCGCTGCGATCGCCGCTGCCGACCATGGCTTTGCGCTCTTTGGCCAGCGCCTGCTGTTGTTTTTCCATTTCCATTTCGTAGAGACGGGAACGCAACACGCGCATGCCTTTTTCGCGGTTCTTGATCTGGGACTTTTCGTCCTGGCAGCTTACAACAGTGTTGGTTGGCAGGTGCGTAATCCGGACGGCAGAATACGTTGTGTTGACCGATTGTCCGCCCGGGCCGGAAGAGCAGAAGGTGTCGATACGCAGATCTTTGGCTTCGATCTTAATGTCCACGTCTTCGGCTTCCGGCAGCACGGCGACGGTCACCGCGGAAGTATGCACGCGGCCTTGCTGCTCCGTGTCCGGCACGCGTTGCACGCGGTGGACGCCGCTTTCATACTTCATGCGCGAAAACACGCCGCGGCCTTCAATGATCGCGATGACTTCCTTCAGTCCACCAACAGCGGATTCCGACGTGGACAATACTTCGACTTTCCAGCGCTGCGATTCCGCGTAGCGGTTGTACATGCGGAATACTTCCGCGGCAAAGAGCGTGGCTTCGTCGCCGCCGGTACCGGCGCGAATCTCCAGGATGACGTTCTTTTCGTCGTTGGGGTCTTTGGGGACCAGCAGAGCTTTGAGAGCGCTTTCCGTTTTCGCCAGGCGTTCTTCCAGGCGCGCCAGCTCCTCCTGCGCGTAGTCCCGCAGCTCGGCGTCAGGTTCGGCGGACAGGATGGTTTTGCTCTCCTGAATACCGCGTTGCAGATCTTTGAATTCGCGATATCTCTCCACGATTTCCGCCAATTCGCTGTGCGCCTTGGCAGTCTTCTGGTACCTGGACGAATCTCCAATCACCTCCGGCGACGTCAGGGCCGTGGTGAGCTCGTCGTACTTCGCCTCGATTTGGTTTAAACGCTCAAACATGATCTCTACTTTTTGGCCTTTGCTTCTGTTTGCTTCGCTCCTGCATCCATTGTAGCGCGGGGCCTCGGCGGCCCGTAAGTTCGTCGGCCCAGGCGTGCACTAAAGCGTGATGCGGCGCCCAGGCCAGCCAGGCTGACTTGGCCCAATTCCTCACCAGGACCAAATGATGGTGCGCAGTCTGCGCGCGCTGAATGTCGGCTACTGTGACCGGGCCCATCGAGCCTGGTGGCTTAAGCCAGGCGAAGTAGTTCTTCCGGGCGGCGCCCAGATGGATCGCCCGGGTTGCGTCATCCACGGATTTTCCACGTTCCAGAATCAGACACAGGCTTATCAAATGAAGGGCGACGGATTGAACTGCCTGCGGCTTGCGCCGGCCAGGATGTTGTACAGCGTAGGCATCCACGGTCAGCCGATTCAGGATTCCATATTCGCGGTCACTGTACTCACGGCCCAGGACCTCGCCATAGGCCGTCCAGCATCCCGGTGAAGACTCCATATATCGGTGGGTCGGCCCTTCCCTATCCGGGAAAGTGCCACCACATCCGAAGCATGGTACAGATTGCATCGTCATTCTGACGTCCGCAGATTTCTCCGCCAAGCTGTGGAGTCTTGCAGGAAGGCCCGCAGGACAGCTAGGCGATTACCAATTCGCCGCCATTTTGTCTTTCCAGGATCATCGCTTCGTCCAGCGCCTTGATGGCGCATTCCACTTGGTCGTCCGAGGGTTGCTTGGTGGTGATTCGCTGCAGCCACAGGCCGGGTACGGTCATCAGCGCGAACAGGCTCTTTCCGTGCCGGGCGGAGAAGCGAATCATCTCGTACGATGCTGACGCGATCACCGGCAGGAGCAGGATGCGGATTCCGAATCGCGCCCAGAAAGTGGTGACCGGCACAGCGGCGTATACGAAGATCGAAATCAGCATGATGGTCATCAGAAAGCTGGTGCCGCAGCGCGGGTGATAGGTGGAAAAACCCTGAGTGAATTGCACACTGGGAATGTCGCGCTGGGCTTCGTAGGCGAAAACCGTCTTGTGCTCAGCGCCATGGTACTCAAACAGCCGGTGCATGTCCGGCATCAGAGAAAGGCCCCAGATGAACACTACAAAGATCGCCAACCGGATCAGTCCATCTACCAGGTTAAAAACTCCATTGTTGCTCATGGCCGGAACGTGGCCCTTCAGTCCGTAGGCTGCGGCCAGAGGAACGAACTTGTACATGAAGATGAAGAACGCGATGGAAAACAGCATGGTAATTCCGGTCATCCAGGGGCCCATTTCCGGAGCTTTCTCTTCTTTTTCCTTTTCCGGAGCCAATGCGCCAACCAGGACGTTCAGGGAAAACTTCGAAGCCCGAAAACCCAGCTTCATGGCCTGGCCGAGCGTGACCAGTCCGCGCACAAAAGGCCAGGCCATCCAGCGATGCTTGTCGGATGGGCGCGCCAGCGGTTCCGAGTGGACAATAATCTCGCCCAGTTCGCTGGGCCCGGACTCCGCGGCTTTGGGTTTGCGGACGGCGATACCCCAGGCATGAGGCGACCGCATCATTACACCTTCAAACACGGCCTGACCGCCGATCAAGGCTTCCTGCTCGGGAGCCGCCAGCGCTGGGAACAACTGCTGGGCAGCCAAAAACCGCAAAATATTACGCCAATAATTCATTTTCCTAATTAGATGACGAATGTGTCTGGTAAGACTCCAGAGCTTATGACAACGGGGGAAACAGCTGTCAAAATACTATTCTATCCGATTTGGCCGCCTGGGGGCTGGTCCGCAAGAGAAGTACAATAGAAACCGTGCGCACAATTGTCCTGACAGCACCGCTTTCTTAAGGGGAACGGATGTACGAAGTCACAGTAGAAGATTCATTTGCCGCAGGCCATTACCTGCGCAATTACAAAGGGAAATGCGAGAACCCGCACGGGCATAACTATAAGGTCCGGGTCACCTTGCGGGGCGGCGAGCTGGACAAGGCCGGCCTACTTCTGGACTTTCGCGAGCTCAAAGACGTGATGAAACAGGTGATTGACCGGCTGGACCATCAGATGCTCAATGACGTTGAGCCTTTCGTGGAACTGAATCCCTCGGCGGAGAACCTGGCCAAGTATTTCTACGACCAGGCCAGTAACCGGCTGCGTTCGCTGACCAAGGGACGCGTGTCCGTGAAAGACGTAACCGTCTGGGAAACGGACACCACGACGGCGCGGTATTCGGAATAAAGAATGAGCGTTTTATCCGCGTCCATCCGCGCAAATCCGCGGTAAGCTCTTGCTTTTTTTCAATGCAGATCACTGAAATTTACCGGTCCATTCAGGGCGAATCGTCATTTGCTGGAATCGCCTGCACCTTCGTGCGGCTGACCGCGTGTAACCTGCGCTGCACCTGGTGTGACAGCGAATACACATTCACGGGCGGCAAAAAGATGGCCGCGGATGAAGTGGAAAAGGCCGTGCTTGAGCTCTCGCCCGCGGGCCTGGTTGAGATCACCGGCGGCGAACCCATGTTGCAGGAGCGTGAGCTCGTGCCTTTGATGGAGCGGCTGCTGGCCCGAGGTTATACCCTGTTGCTGGAAACCAGCGGGGAGCGTCCGCTGGAGCAGGTTCCGGCGGCGGTGCACAAGATCGTGGACGTGAAGTGTCCCGGATCGGGCGAAGGTGGGACATTTCGCCGCAGTAACCTGGCAACGCTCACGCCGCGCGATGAAGTCAAGTTCGTGCTCAACGGACGCGAGGACTATGAGTTCGCCCGTGACTTTATCCGCGAGTCGGCCCTGGAAAAAAAGGCCGGCGCTGTGATATTTTCTCCGGCGTTCCGGAAGAGTCCCAGCCGGGAGCGGGACACGGCGAATTGCGAGCTTGATCCGCGGGCCCTCGCAGAATGGATACTGGAAGACAGGCTCAACGTCCGTCTGGGGCTGCAGATCCATAAGTTCATCTGGGAACCGGCGGCCAAAGGTGTCTAGCTTTCGCGGCCGCTCACAGCGATGAGACGAACGCTTTTTAACCCGGTGTTTCGCTGGAAGTTTTGAGATAATTTGTGGTAATCCTGGTTGGAGCGGGCAGCTATTCCGGCCACGTGGCCATCAGATTTACAAGAAACCAATTTATTGTGCAGGGAGTTTGCTTTGGCCGTGGGAAGACCGCGTTCTGTCGTGCTGTTGAGCGGAGGCATGGATTCCTGCGTCTGCGCCGCGCTGGCGGCGCGGGACACCCTGGCCGCCGCCCTGCACATAAGCTACGGGCAAAGAACCGAAGAAAAGGAACGGTACTCCTTTGAGCGCATTTGCGACCGCCTGCATATTAGAACGCGCTTGGCATTGCGCAATGAAGCCCTTAGTATGATTGGCGGCTCGGCACTGACCGACAAGGACATCCCGGTACCGGAGCCAGGAAGAGAAGCTGAAAAAACGGGAATCGGCGCCGGCGAAGTGCCGGTGACCTATGTGCCGTTTCGTAACGCGCATTTTCTGGCCGCCGCAGTGAGCTGGGCGGAGGTGCTGGACGCAGGTTCGATCTATATCGGTGCGGTGGAGCAGGACAGCTCAGGATATCCTGACTGCCGTCCGGCTTATTACCAGGCCTTCAACGAAGTTGTCAGGGCCGGGACGCGCGAAGGCAAGATCCGGATTGTTACGCCTTTGATTGCCATGCGGAAGTCGGAAATTGTGAAGCTGGGGCTTTCCCTGGGCGCGCCTTTCGAGTTGACCTGGTCGTGCTACAGCCGTGAAGATAGAGCGTGCGGTGTCTGTGAGAGCTGTGTTTTGCGCTTGCGCGCGTTTGAGGACGCCGCGGCGAACGATCCGCTCTCGTACGTGGCGCGCGCGATGAGTTACAAGATATAGAGTTTCAAAAGTTGCTGGAGGCTTAACGATAATGATACGCAAATCAATGTTCGTGTCAACGGCCGCGCTGCTGTTGGCGCTTTGCGCGGTGCCGGCATGGAGCCAGGCGACCCTGGCCAGTGTTACCGGCAAGGTGACGGATGGCTCCAAGCCGCTGGTCGGCGCGAAAGTTGTCATTACAAATAATGACAGCGGCCGGCAATACTCGATGAAGACCGATAAAAAGGGCGAGTTTGAACAGATTGGCTTCACGCGCAGCACCAACTACACCCTCGAGGTCTTCAATGCCGATGGGCAGAGCGTTTTCAAACGGTCCGTGGCCATCACCAATGAGAGAGGAGAGAAGGACAATTTCCTTATTGATATTTCCAATCCCGACGCAACGAACCTGGGAATGAACAGCCAGGGAACCGGGGGGCACAAACAGACGAAAGAAGAAGCTGCCCAGACTGCCAAACAGAAACAGGAACTGGAAGCCATAAAGGAAAAAAACAAGAAGGCGGAGAGCGAGAACACGCTGATTGCCCAGCTCAATCCCGCCATGCAATCCCAGAATTGGACGGCGGCGGAGCCGCTCCTTTTGCAGCTTATCGAGATCAACCCTGCTCGCTGGGAGTACGTTCAGGCGCTGGGTAATGCGCAGTTTAGCCAGGGAAAGTATGACGATGCCGTTGCCAGCTACGAGAAGGGCGTTTCCGTTGCCCAGAACACTACTGATCCCAAGGCTGATGCGGCAAAGATCAAAGCCGGTTTGGGCCAGATGTTGACCAACGAAGGCAATGCGTACCTGAAGTTAAAGAAAAACCCGGAAGCGATTGCGGCGTACAACAAGGCCGCGGAACTGTCGTCGAATCCCGGCGTAGCGTACTTCAATATCTGCGCCACCCAATACAACACTGGCAACATGGAGGGTGCCGTGACTGCCTGTGACAAAGCCATCGCCGCTGATCCCAACAAGGCCGACGCATATTTCATCAAGGGTTCTTCCCTCTATGGAAACGGCAAGTTGGACGCGCAGAACAAGTACGTTGTGCCGCCGGGAACGGCCGAGGCGCTGAACAAGTATCTGGAACTTGCTCCGGACGGCACTCACGCTGCTGACGTCAAAGCCATGCTGGAAGCAGTGGGAGCCAAGATTGAAACGACATACAAGGAAAGAAAAAAGAAATAACCTGTTTTATCAGCCGGAACGTTCAACTGGAACTTTTGTGCTTTCGCCTCAGGTTGCATTTTGCGCAATACGTTTTCGTATCGTCTTCAAAAACTACTAATCGCAACCGGAGGCTGCAAAAATGAAACGAGTATCCATCCTCGCCTTTTTGGCGATGCTGCTCTTTGCTCTCAGCATGGTCGCCGCGTGGTCCCAGGGATACACCGGCGGCTATAGAGGCATCGTGACCCGCGAGAACGAGCCTGTGCCCAATCTGCAGGTCGTTTTCAGCAGCTTGACTACCGGAAAGCCATGGAAAACCAAGACCGAAGCCAAAGGTGAATATCTTGCCACCGGTCTAATCCCGGACGACTATAAAGTGGAAGTGATTGCCGCGACGGGCGAGATTCTGTTTACCAACGAGCGCAAGCACCTCGGTAGTAACAACATCGACACTTACGACATCTACCTGGATAAACCAGCGATCAGCGGAGGCGTGGCCGGATCCCCTGGTGGGAGCACCGTTCCCGCCAAGAAGATGACTAAGGAAGAAATCGCAAAGATGAAGGCGGACAACGACAAGCTCATGGGCCTGAACACGTTGGTCTCCCAGGCCCAAAGCGCGATGCAGGCAGGCAATTGGAAGGACGCGGAAGCTGCGCTTAAGCAACTCCTGGCGGCGGTCCCTGATTCCACTCGCTGGGAGTTCTACAAGGCCCTGGGTGATTCGCAGGGCCGTGCCGGTGAATATCAAGACGCAATCCCGACGTACGAGAAAGGCATCCAGATTGCCAACGGGTTTGTAGCCGGAACCACGCCCAGCGATCCCAAAGTCCCGACCTCTGATCCGGCGAGGGCCAAAGCAGGAATCGGCCAGATGCTGACCTCCGAAGGCAACGCTTATTTCAATCTGGGGGACAAGGACAAAGCCGCGGAAGCTTTCACTAAAGGCGCAGCGATGAGCGCGAATCCCGGCGTGGCTTATTACAATCTTTGCGCAATCCAGTTTAACCGGGGCGATGGCGCGGCCGCAGTCGCTGCCTGTGATAAGTCTATTGCCGCCGATCCGCGGCAGTCGCCCAACGCTTACTACATCAAAGGCGCAGTTCTGTACAAGAACGGGAAAAACGAAAATGGAAAGTTCGTCGCGCCGGACGGAACGGCGGAAGCCTTGAGCAAGTATCTGGAACTTGCGCCCAGCGGAGAACACGCCGGTGAAGTCAAGGTCATGCTGCACATGATGGGCAAAACGCCATAAAGCTGGAAGATATCCCAATACGGTCGCGCTTTTCGCGCTTCTACTAGAATAGCTGCGTATGATCGGCCCGCCAGCTTCCGGAGTCGTACCTTTCGATCAGGCCTGCGAAACCGTGAGCCGGTATTGCGGGCCAGTGCGCGATTGTGCGGCGGAGGAGTGTTTAGTTCTTCAAGCTTTGGGCCGCATCCTTGCCGAACCAATTCTTGCCGATCGCGATTTCCCCCCGTTTCCCCGGGCCACGCGCGATGGTTACGCTCTACGTGCTGATGCCATTCGCATTGTTCCGGCAACTCTGCGCGTAACGGGCCAGGTAAAGGCGGGAAGCAGCTTTCACGGCGCTATCACGAGCGGTGAAGCGGTCGAAATCATGACCGGCGCTCCTGTCCCACATGGTGCCGATGCCGTAGTCATGGTGGAATACACTTCGCGCGCAGCAGACCAGGTCGTAGTGCAGCGGACCTGCGTCGCCGGTGAAAACATTGTTTCCGCCGGCAGCGAGGCACGCGCCGGACAAGAGATGGTGCCGCGAGGGTTGCGTCTGGGGCCTGCCCACATCGCCGTGGCCGCGGCAGTCGGCAAGACCACAATCAAAGTATGTAAACAGCCGCGAGTGGCCATTCTCTCGACGGGAGACGAAATAGTGGAGGCTTCCCAAACGCCCGGACCATTTCAGATTCGCAACAGCAACAGTTATTCTCTGGCGGCGCAGGTCATTGCCGCCGGCGGCGAGCCCGTGCAATTGCCCGTGGCGCCCGATGAGGAAAGCAAATTAACGGCACTCGTCCAGCAAGGCCTTATGTCCGATCTACTTTTGCTTTCCGGTGGCGTATCCATGGGCAAATTTGATCTGGTTGAGCAAGTACTGGCCTCACTGGGCGCTGAGTTCTTTTTTACCGGCGCGCTGATTCAACCGGGACGCCCCGTCGTGTTTGGGCAGGTGGCTCGCTCGCCGGGCCAGTTTGTACCATTCTTTGGATTGCCGGGAAACCCTGTTTCTACCTTGGTCACGTTCGATTTGTTCGCAAGGCCCGTAGTGGAATCCCTGAGCGGCGCTATTCCCGAGCGCCGGACCGCAGCCAAGGCTCGCCTGGGCAAAGAAATCAAAACCAAGACTGGATTAACGAGGTTCCTGCCGGCAATGCTGCGTGGCGGCGTATATGATCCGGAGGTTGAGGTCATCTCCTGGCAAGGTTCTGGAGACCTGATGGCATCTGCGCGGGCAAACTGCTATGTTGTAATTCCGCCCGACCGGGAGTCGCTACCGGCGGGAGAGATGGTTTCAATTCTCCTACGCTGATGACTAAAAAGAATTCCAGAAAGCTCTCGCACTACGACGCCGCGGGCCGGGCGACCATGGTGGATGTTTCGGCCAAGTCCATCACGCGGCGCGCCGCAGAGGCCTCGGCTTTTGTGGCCATGTCAGACGAGGTACTGCGCGCGCTGCCCGAAAATCCCAAAGGCAATCCGCTGGAAATAGCACGGTTCGCCGGAATTTCGGCCGCCAAACGCACGGCGGAGTTGATACCAATGTGCCACCACCTTCCGCTCTCTTTCGTTGATGTGACCGCTGAGGTATGCGAAAATGGCGTACAGATTCGTTCTCGCGCTACAACGACCGCACAAACAGGCGTGGAAATGGAGGCGCTGGTGGCCGCCAGTGTCGCCGCACTCACGGTATATGACATGTGTAAGGCCCTGGACAAAGGCATGGCCATTCGCGAGATCGTTCTAGAGCGAAAGTCCGGCGGCAAAAGCGGTGATTTCACTCGCCAGAGCCAGGCGAAGCACCGTAAGAAATAACATCCATGCCCAGCAACATCAAAATCTTGCTCGTTGACGACAATCCCATGGTCCTGGAGATGCTGCGCCATGCGCTGAGCCAGTTTGCGGTCGTCAACACCATGACCGACGGCGCCGACGCATTGCTCAAGGCCGTAGAAGAACAGCCCGACTTGATCGTTGCTGACTATGCCATGGACACGATGGACGGCAAGCAACTCCTGCAGAAGATCAAAGGACGCCGCGCTACCTCGAATATCCCTGTGATTCTGATGGCCAGCAAAGTGGACATTGCGGAAAAACTGAAGATGCTCCAGGATACGGTTGAGGACTTCATCGAGAAGCCGTTCTTCCTGAAAGAAGCAGCCGGCAGGATCAAGAAGATCGCGGACAAAATTGCTCTGGAAAAAATGGCCCGCGCAGCTGCCGGAGACTCCGTAGTCCGCGGAACACTGGCCCAGATGAATGTGCTGGACTTGCTCCAATCGCTGGACATGGGCCGCAAGACCTGCACGTTGACCCTGCGGAATGACGGCGACAAGTGCATTATGTTTTTCGCTGATGGCCAGGTAAATCATGCTCTGTACGGCGCTTTGAAGGGCGACGCCGCCGTGTACAAAGTTCTGACCTGGGTCGCCGGCAACTTCGAAATTGACTTCAGCGGCAGCAGCAAGGAACAAACGGTTACGCAGTCCACCCAGGGCCTTCTCATGGAAGGCCTGCGGCTGGTGGACGAATCCAACCGCGATACCGAAGAAAACGTTCTTGAATCCTGAGCCGTGAAAACCGCCGCCGTACTCACGATCAGCGACTCTTCCTTTCAGGGAAAACGTCCGGACTCTTCCGGGCCGGCGGTCTGTCACGAACTCGAGGCAGCGGGGTTTAAGATCGTCAGGACCGCGGTGGTGGCGGACGAGCAGGAGCAAATCGAGAAGCTGCTGATGGCGTGTGCCAGCGCAGCCCGGCTAGTTGTAACGGTGGGCGGAACAGGCATCGCCCCCAGAGACGTGACTCCGGAGGCTACTTTGGCTGCGTCCGAGCGCTTGATTCCAGGTATCCCGGAAAAAATGCGCACGGAAGGGGCAAAGAAAACCCCTTTCGCCGCCCTCAGCCGCGGAATCTGCGGTGTGCGGGGAACAACACTGTTGCTGAATCTACCCGGGAGTCCCGCCGCCGCCGTGGATTCGCTCCATGCCGTGCTGGAAATCCTGCCGCACACACTGGACCTGCTTGACGGGAACACGGAGCATTGAGTGTTGTCATATGCACGCAGACGATCGCTGGAGGTTGCACAGCTAGAGAAAGAGTTCTTTAAGGTTATGCGTCTGCCGTGACTTCGGGGAACTTCAGTTTGCTCTTGGCCAGGGCCTTATTGAGCAGGTCTTCAATTTCCGTTTCTTCCGTGTTCTTGACCATGGCCAGTTCGGTCACCAGAAGATAGCGGGCACGTTCCATCATCTTCTTTTCCCGGAAGGAAAGCGGCTTGGATTTGGCCAGCAAGAGCAGGCTTTTCAGTACGATAGCGACTTCCAGGAGCGAACCGGTCCGCATCTTGTCTGAGTTTTCCTTGAAGCGGTATTTCCAGTCGGCGTTGTTGTCGCATTTACCGTCGGTCAGGAAAGTCAGGATCTTGGTGATTTCGCCGTTCTTGACCACCGGCCGCAGTCCCACCGTTCCCACGTTGGAAAAGGGAACTTCTACTTTCAGGCTGCTGGCTTTGATCTTGAGGAGATAAAACTTCTGGACGTTAAGGCCGATCGTCCGGCTGCTGATCTGCTCGATGACGCCTACGCCGTGGTTAGGGTAAACAACTTTGTCGCCGATTTGAAAGTTTAAATGACCATTCATGAAGCACCCAGAAGGGACACGTACGGGGGAACGGTTCCAGACTGACCCGATTATAGGCCAACCGGAGGGTTTCCGCAATTTCTAAGACGCATCCGGACTTTCTGACACGGTCATCGTCAGGACTGTAGGCTTTCCGGTTAACACATTCATTTACAAGGGTTATAATGGATGTTTGTACGCTCGTCGAATGCCTTGCCGGCAGAGGAGTTTTTCTTCCCACCATGCCCGAGCACATTAGGAAAAAACTGGAAGAGGAAATTCGGGCTCTGGAGCACGAATTGACGCACGACCTTCCAAAAGAGATCAAAAAGGCCGTGGCCATGGGCGACCTCAGCGAAAACGCCGAATACCACATGGCCAAGCAGCGCCAGGAGTTCGTCAATGCCCGTCTGGGCCAGCTCAAGAAACGTATGGGTGAACTGGCCCTGGTCAACCTTACTAACATCCCCAAAGACCGCGTGGCCTTTGGCTCCACGGTCCGCGTATTTGATAACACCAAAGAAGAAGAACTGGAATACAAGCTGGTGACCAGCGAAGAATCAGACGTTACCAAGGGCCTGATCTCGACTACTTCACCCATTGGCAAGTCGCTGATGGGCAAGAAAGTAGGCGATACAGCTACGGTAGTCACGCCCAACGGCAAGCGTGAATTGGAAGTCCTGCGGCTGACCACCATTCACGGTGAGGCACAATGACCTGGACAGGAGCCTTTGGACGCGCCTGCAGAGTGCTGCTGCACGCCATTGTCCGCGGCCTGGCCTTGACCCGGATTTCCCCGAACGTGCTGACCTTCCTTGGTCTGGTCATTAACATCATTGCCGCTGTGCTCTTTGGCTACGCTAACGCCCAGAACTATTCGCGCATGTTCCTGTATGCCGGTCTGGTGATCATTGGCGCCGGCATCTTTGACATGGTGGATGGACGCGTGGCCCGCGCCACCAACCAGGTCACCACTTTCGGCGGGTTCTTCGATTCCGTGATTGACCGCTATAGCGATGTAGCACTGTTCTTCGGCCTGCTGGTCTATTACGCCCGCGCCAACCGCTTCTTCTACGTGGTCATGGTCGCGTTTGTAATGGTCAGTTCCGTCATGGTCAGCTACACACGGGCCCGCGCGGAATCGCTGATCGGCTCCTGCAAAGTCGGATTCATGGAGCGCCCGGAACGCATTGTGTTGGTGATCATCGGCGCCTTGTTCGCCCGCTGGGGAGCCATGGCTCCTGTGCTGTGGGTGCTGGCCGTGCTTTCCACCACCACCGTGGTGCATCGGATTATCTACACCGCTCAGCAAACTCGTATTCTCGACGCCAAGATCGCCGCCGAAGCTGCCGCGCAACAACAAGCAGTGACCGCAGATCGACCGAACCAGCCGGCGAAAAAGAGTACGCAACAAGTGCCATCGTTTAATTAAGATTGCCAAAATGAATCTATTGATTTCGCGCGTAGTAGTCCTGTTGGCTGCTGTCGTCTGCGGCAGTGTTGCTGCACAACCTTGGAACGCGCCTGGCGTTCAGCCGTCCGACGGGACCAGTGCTGAGTTTCGGCTGTATCGGCCCGATATCAAAACCAGGAAGCAGACTAAAACCGTCGCAGCTTCCGAGCTGAGATCGGGCGGAGTGATCTATCAGGTTTTTAGGTCCCGGAGTGGCCAACAAGACGAATTATTCCGGGTCGCTGTGGGCGAAGCCGGAGGTCCCAACGCTCCGAAACTCTGGAACTACGGGATAGTAGACGAGGCGGACTTTAACGGCGATGGCCTGCCCGACTATTCCTGGTACGGTGGCGACGACACCGGATTTGCGATGTACCTATTTCTCTCGTCAGACCACGGATATACCCGCATCAGTCTCACTAACACTCTAGAGGCTGCGTGGAAGCAGCGGTTCCATACCGACGCTCCCAAATTGGACAATGTGGACGGCGACTATTCAATCGGAAACGTGCGTCTGAAACGGGTACCTTCCGGACTGGTGTTGGTCGCGAATGTGGGCCGAAGCGACTCCGATGGAAAACGCAAGAAGGCTTACCTGTTTAGCATCGCACAGCAGGATTTCAGGTTTTGATCGCCGACTACTGCTTCTGCGCCATTTCCGCGAACACAATCACATGTCCGGCAGGATCTTTTACGCCAAGCTCTTTGGCGCCGTAGAACGTGGTCCGTACTGGTATCACTACGTTAGCGTCCTTCATGGCGTCAATCACGGTTTGCAGTTTGTCCACTTCTATGTACAAGAACGTGCGTCCGCCATTGATCTCCTTGGCTGCGGCCGGAGCATCTTTCTCGGCGCTGGCAAAGCTCTGATACATGATTTCCACGCCGTCTTTTTGCAGGATGACAAAGCCCAGACGGTCGCCTTCCGGGACCTCGACCGTTTTTTCAAAGCCCAGCCGCTCGACCCAGAACTTGACACAGGGTTCTATCTCTTTCACATAGAGGACAGGAGTGATTCGCTTTACATTCATGGTCTTCTTTGTCTCCTTGGATGTTGATTGGCCAAAACACAATTGGGAAAGCAATGCCAGCCCCAGAAGCAGGTTGAAAAATTTGCGCATTTTCGGAATTCCTTTCTTGCAATTGCTACTAGTCTAAATTAGACTACAACACAATAAAGGAGGCTGTATGCCGTTGTCAAGCAGAAGTCCGGCGGCCACCCCAAACCGCCGTTTAGAAGACCTGATCTCCGTTGGTCCGGCCATGCTGCGCGATTTTGAGCTCCTGAGAATCCGCAGTGTCGCCGAACTTGCGCGCGCGAATCCGCGGCAGATGTATCAGAAGCTGTGCCGGCTTACCGGCCAGCGCCAGGACATCTGCGTGCAGGACGTTTTCAGCGCCGCTGTTGCCCAGGCACGCAATCCGCTTTTGCCCGCGGAGCAATGTGCCTGGTGGTACTGGAGCCACAAGCGAAAGACGCAACGTGACAAAACGTAAACGCAAAGCCCCTCTCACCACTCCGGACCTGGTGCTGCTCAGCCTGCTGGCGGAGCGGCCCATGCACGGCTACCAGGCAAACCTGGTACTGGAACGCCGCCAGGTGCGCGACTGGGCCGGCATCTCGCGTCCGCAGATCTATTACTCGCTCGAGAAACTGGCCAGGCTCGGCCTGCTCCGCGCCGGCAAAGATTCCGAACCTGCCGCTGGTCCGGACCGCAGCATTTTTGCTGTGACGGCCAGCGGCCGCGCGGCGCTGGCCGATGCTCTGGAGCGTGAAGAATGGACCTCGCAGCGTGAGCATCCAGCGTTTCTCACCTGGCTGGCGCTCTCGTGGCAAGCGCGACCTGGAGTTGTGGAAAAGCAAATTCATCGCCGGCGTCAATTTCTTGCCTCCGAATTGGAGCGTGAACAAGCCACGCTGCAAGCCGTGCTCAGCGAAGTCGGCCACCAGCACCATGAAGCCGTGTGGATGCTGAAGCTGATCATCGAGCAGTTCACGTCCGAGCTGCGTTGGCTGAGCGAAGTACAGAGCGGTCTGGAACAGCGCGCTCCGGCGCGTAACCCCGACTATGCGTAACCTCCTTACTCCGGCGGAAAAATTCAGGCTTACCGCATCGGCGTTGTACTATGACCGGTGCCCGCAATTGCCACCACAACTCTGCCCGTCGCCGCCGCGCGCTCGCGTTTTTCCGATTTCACGTTTCTTCTGCAGGCTTCCCGTCCCGGATTGTGGCTCACCACCATCTGGTTTTACATGCTGCCTCTCGGACACATGCATGTGTTTTTCTCCGGCACTTTTTGGTTCGGATTAGCTTACTGTTGCTTTCCGCTTGGCCTCCTGCTCTACGGTTGGAATGACTATGTTGATTTTGAAACCGACCAACTGAACCCGCGCAAGGGATCTTTTCTGTTCGGCGCGCGCGGCTCCAGGGACCAGTTGCGCAAACTGCCGGCGATCATCGCCGTGGTGCAGGCGCCGTGCGTAATTGCTTTCTGCTATCTGCGCGGCTGGCACATGCTCCTATGGTTTGCCGGGACTGTTGCCGCCGCCGCGATCTACAACTGGCCCCGCTATGGCTTTAAGGCGCGTCCACCGCTGGAGATCCTGAACCAGGCCGGATATTTGCTGGTCTTTCTGCTGAGCAGCTGGCTGAACGGGGCACGGCAACTTTCCTGGCCGGCGATGGTATTCGGCGCGATGTTTGCCATGCACTCCCACGTCTTCGGCGAAATCATGGACCTGGAACCGGACCGCGACAGCGGCCGCCGGACCACGGCTACGGTCATCGGGCGGGTCCCCGCCAAGCTTCTGATCTCCGCGTTCCTGGCGGCGGAGTGCGCGCTGGTACTTTTCTTTTTTCATGACCTGGCGCTCAGCATGTTCTTGTTCGCGAGCGCTGCATGGTTCCTGCTGGACGCCATTTGTTTCTGGCGCGACCAACCGTATTCGCCTGCGCAAATGCGCTTCGCGCTGATCGCCTGGAACGTAATCGCCCTGGGCAGCATGCCCTGGGTCTGGTGGAAAGCCAGCCTGACTGGGTTGCACTAGACGGCGTTTGCGCTGGAGGCTCGGGTTCTTGCGGTCTTCGGATACTGATACACTCACTAGTTTGCATTTTTATTCGCTTTCCTAAGGGGTCGAGCAGTGAAACAGTTGCCGGTCTTAGTCGTCCACGGCGGAGCGTGGGCCATTCCCGATGACATGGTGGAAGCGCATCTTCAGGGTGTGCGCAGCGCGCTGGCCGAAGGCTGGCGGGTCCTGTTGCGCGGCGGAACGGCGCTCGATGCGGTCCAGGCGGCGGTCGTCGTCATGGAAGACGATGAAACCTTTGACGCCGGACGCGGCAGCTTCCTCACCCGCGACGCCAGCGTGCAACTCGACGCGCTGCTCATGGACGGAGCAACCCTGCGCGCCGGCGGCGTCGGCTGCGTGGAACACATCCGCAATCCCATCAAGGCCGCGCGCATCATTTTGGACGAAAGTCCTCACGTGTACTTTGTGGCTGAAGGCGCGGAACGATTTGTCAAAGAGCACGGCATGGAACTCTGCCGGAATGAAGACCTGATCATTCCGCGCGAAGTCGCGCGCCTGAAGGACGCGCAGGCCAAAGCCGCGGCCGGACAGCCGGACCTGACTTTCGCCGGCCCGGAATTCAGCCATGACACCGTGGGCGCCGTCGCGCTCGACATGAACGGCAACACGGCCGCGGGCACTTCCACCGGGGGCACGCTCAACAAAACTCCCGGCCGCGTGGGCGACTCATCGCTCATCGGCTGCGGCTGTTACGCGGACAACCAAAGCGGCGCGGCAAGCTGTACCGGATGGGGCGAGCCCATCATGAAACTGGTCCTGGCCAAGTGGGCCACGGACCGCGTGCGCCAGGGCATTGCGCCGGACATTACTTCTACGGAAGCCATCAACTATCTGCAGCACCGTCTCAAAGGCCACGGCGGAATCATTCTGCTCGACAGCCGCGGCCGTTTCGGCATATCCCACAACACGCCGCGGATGGCGTGGGCCTACCAGAATACCGAGAGGGAAGCGTCGGGGATTGCAGTGAGTTAGATTTCAAAGAGCGAACCGGGCGCGAGGCGACGATCTATTTGTCATAGTGCAGCAGCGAAAACACTTCTGTTCCTTCAAACTTTTTGCGGCCGTGGAGGAAGTCCAGTTCCACTACAAAGCCCATGCCCGCGATGTCCGCGCCCAGCGACTTGGCCAGTTGCGCGCAGGCGTTGGCGGTGCCGCCGGTGGCCAGAAGGTCGTCTACGATAATCACCCGCTGGCCGGGTTTGATGGCGTCTTTGTGGATCTCCAGGGTGTCCAGGCCGTATTCCAGTTCGTAACTCCATTTCACGGTCTCTGCCGGAAGCTTGCCCGGCTTGCGGATGGGGACAAAGCCAGCGTTCAGTCGATAGGCCAGCGCCGGGCCAAAGATGAACCCGCGGGCCTCGATGGCCAGCACCGCGTCCACGCTGAAACTGAGGTAGTGTTCGGCCAGCGCGTCTATGAGTGTTGCAAAGCCGACCTTGTCTTTGAGCAGCGTGGTAATGTCGTAAAACAGGATTCCCTTCTTGGGAAAGTCCGGCACTTCGCGGATCAGTTTCTTCAGGTGTTCACAATCGTTGCCGCGTCTGGGTTCTGTCACTACCATGCTCCTTCAATGCGAAAAGTGGTGAGCCCGGCAATGGGTTTCGCCGGAATTTCCTGAACGTCGTCCACGCGCGCGGCCCGCGGCCCGCGTTGCAGCTTCTGATACAGCGCGCCAAGCTGCTGTTCCGTTCCCATGGCCAGCAGCTCCACGCTGCCGTCCAGATTATTGCGTACCCAGCCGGAAATGCCCAGCTGGCGGGCTTCATAGTCCACAAACCAGCGGAAGCCCACTCCCTGAACGCGTCCACGGACAATGTAGTTTCTGGCGATGGTCTGGCTCATGCTCTGGCCTGGGTCATGCTCTGGAAAGATACGCGCCCTCCGCCGTGTCCACGCGGATTTTTTCGCCTTCATTGATGAACGGCGGCACCTGGACCACCAGCCCGGTTTCGGTCTTGGCGGGCTTGGTGACGCTCGAGGCCGTCGCCGACTTCAACCCCGGTTCGGTCTCCACCACGGTCAACTCGACCGTCTGCGGCAACTCAATGCCCACGGCCTTGCCGTCATAGAACTCGACTTTGATCTGCAGGTTGGGCGTCAGATAATCAACCGAGTCGCCGAGAACGTCCCGGTTCAAGTGGACCTGCTCGTAGTTTTCCGTGTTCATGAAGCAGTAGGTGCCATTGTCCTGGTAGAGATACTCCATGGGAATTTCGTCCACGGTGATCCGCTCGATGGGATCGCCGGACCGGAAGCGGTGCTCGAACATGGCTCCGGTGCGGATGTTCCGCAGCTTGGCCTGGATAAACGCGCGCAGGTTGCCGGGCGTCCGGTGCTCCACGGTAAAGACCAGGTGCAGGTCGTTGTTGTGCTTGATGATCATCCCCGGACGCATCTGGGTCGCTGGTATTGCCATGAGTTTGGGTCCTTCTCCTTGAAAAATCGCTGGTCGCTGGGTAGGTCTGTTGCTTGCGGGAAACGGCGGAACAGACGGCCAAAGCCCCGGGGACCACAGGCCCAAGGGTGAATGAAAATTTTACCTCAAGCCGGACTGGTTGGGATACTTTCGCTCCGCCCCAACCGCTCGGCCGCTTCCCTGCTAACAGGGAAAAAAACAGGGGAGAACGCGAGCCCTTGGATACTCCAGACATGCAAAACCTCGATTCCACGGGCCTTTCGTGAACCTTTTTCCCGGACGGAGTCAATTCGTAACAGGG
>DATMPO010000070.1:0-33021 GCA_035567035.1 Verrucomicrobiia bacterium
GTCTCCACCGATCATCCGATCCAGGTGCATATCATCCCCATGCGGCGCTGCAATCTCTCCTGCACTTACTGCAACGAGTACGACGACTTTTCCGATCCCGTGCCGCTGGAGGAAATGTACCGCCGCGTGGACAAGCTGGCCGCGCTGGGGACAACGCTGGTCACCATCAGCGGCGGGGAAACGCTGCTGCACCCGCAATTGGACGAAATCATTGCGCGTATCCGTAAACACGGCATCCTCTCCGGCCTGATCACGAACGGCTACCTGCTGACCGCCAAACGCATCCAGCAATTGAATGACGCCGGACTGGACCATCTGCAAATCTCCATCGACAACGTCCTGCCCGACGACGTTTCCAAGAAGTCCCTTAAAGTCCTGGACAAGAAGCTCCAGTTGCTGCGCGAGCACGCGGATTTTCACGTGAACATCAATTCGGTGATCGGCGCGGGAGTCAAAGACCAGCGCGACGCCGTGACCATTGGCAAACGCGCTGTGGAACTGGGCTTTACTTCCACTGTGGGCCTCATCCACGACGGTACCGGGCAGCTCAAACCGCTCGACGACCAGGCCCAGAGCATTTTTCGCGAGATGAAGAAGCTGGGCAAGCACGGCTACGCCCGCTTCAACGCGTTCCAGGACAACATCGCGCTGGGCCGGGCCAACGACTGGCGCTGCCGCGCCGGCGCGCGCTATCTCTACATCTGCGAAGACGGCCTGGTGCATTACTGCTCGCAGCAACGCGGGTTTCCCGGAATCCCTCTTGCTGAGTATTCGGTCGACGACGTGCGCCGCGAGTTTCTCACGCACAAGTCCTGCGCGCCGAACTGCACGATCTCGTGTGTCCACCAGACGTCGATCGTTGACTTCTGGCGTGCGCCGCAAACACTGGAGTCACACAAAGTGTTCCGGGGCGCCGCGCATCCGGCCCCAAGCGAACTGGTCCAGATCAAGGCGGAGCAGACAGCGGAAGAGTCCGTTGGCGCGGATTAACGTCCACCGCTTTCATCCCAGAAAATCAATCTGCTGCAGGAAACGCAGTTTCTTTTCCACCGGCAGGAACGAAGCCTCGAAAGAGTTGCGCGCCAGTTCGCGCAGATGTTCGTTGGAGAACCCGAACTCTTTCTGGACCAGTTCATACTCCTTGCACAGCGATGTCTGAAACATCGGCGGATCGTCGGTATTCAGCGTGAGCATCAGGCCACCGTCAAAGAACTTCCTCACCGGATGCTCGCCCACGCTGCCACAGACGCGCGTGCGCAGGTTGCTGGAAATGCAGATTTCCACCGGGACCTGTTTTGCCGCCAGCACTTCCGCCAACTCGGGATCGCGGGCAATGGCCAGGCCGTGGCCGATTCTTTCCGCGCCGATATTAAGCGCGGCCCAGACCGATTCCGGCCCGCCGGTCTCTCCGGCGTGCGCGGTAAGGCGCAGCCCATCCGCGGCGGCTTTTTTGTAGAGATCTTTGAACCACTCCGCGGGACCGCGAAGTTCGTCTCCGCCAATGCCGATGCCCACGACATTGCGGTCGCGTAGCCGGGCCGCCAGATCAAACACTTCCGCGGCGGCTTCCGGGCCAAAGTGACGTACCGCGTCAAATATCCACAGGAGCGACACGCCAAAATCACGGAATCCGCGCTCGCGGCCGCGCTCCATGCCTTCAAACAGCGGCGCGAAATCCTGGCCGCGCCAGCGCACCACGCCCACGCTGACGAAGACTTCTGCGTGCAGCACGTTCTGCTGTTTGAGTTTCTGCATCAGCCGGTAGGTGACCAGCTCATAGTCTTCCGGCGTGCGCAGCCTTTCGGTCGCAGACTTGAACGCCATCAGGAACCCGGTGAAATCCACATACAAGTACATCCGCCGGACGTCTTCTTCGCTCAGTAGATCGCCGCTGCCGGTCACGTCATAACGATTATTGTCCGTCGCCAGCGGCGCAGTATGACGCCGGCTGAGTTCGGCCAGCGTTGCCGGATCAATACTGCCTTCCAGGTGCAGGTGCAACTCAGCCTTGGGCAGGGCCTGGATAAACGACTCGGGTTTCATCCCTTGCTGCCGGCAGCCAGCTTGGCGGGTGAGAATTCGCTGTGACGACGGCTGTACAGGAAGTAAATCACGAGGCCAATCGCAAGCCAGCCAAAGAAACGAAGCCAGGTGACCACCAATAGCCCTGACATCAGTCCAAGACACAACACGACTGCGATGATCGGGAACAGCGGCACCAGCGGCACACGAAATGCGCGCGGACGGTCCGGCTGCGTCTTGCGCAGGAAGATGACTCCAAGCGAAACCAGGAGAAAGGCGAATAGCGTGCCGATGTTCGAAAGGTCGGCAGCCTCGCCAATGTCTACAAAGCCAGCCGGCAGGCCGACTACCGCGCCGGCGATCCAGGTTGACCAATGCGGGGTCTTGAACTTTGGATGAAGCGCAGAGAAGAGCTTCGGCAGCAATCCGTCACGAGACATGGCAAACCAAATTCGCGTCTGGCCATATTGAAAGACCAGGAGCGAAGAAATCATGCCCATCAGCGCGCCAATGACAATGACGGCCTGGAACCACTGGTTCGCGCCGAGGTGCTTCAGAGCGTAAGCCACCGGCGCATCGCTGGCCTCTCCCGCCGCGCCGAACGTGCTGTACGGCATCATACCCAGAAGCACGATGGCCACGCCGATGTACAAGATGGTGCAAATGATCAGCGACGCGATGATGCCAAAGGGAATGTCTTTCTGCGGATTGCGCGCTTCTTCGGCGGCGGTGGAAACGGAATCAAAGCCTATATAAGTAAAGAAGATGATCGCGCCGCCGGCCATGATCCCAGGGAACCCGGTAGGCGCAAAAGGATGCCAGTTCGCCGGCTTCACTAGCATGCCGCCTACAACCAGGAACAAGAAGATGGCGCCGATCTTGACCATCACCATGATGTTGTTCGCCCTGCTCGATTCTCTAATTCCACGGACCAGGAGAACGGTCAGAATGAATACAATCAGGAACGCTGGAAAGTTGAAGTAGGAGTGGCTCCAGCCTTCCGGTGTCCAGACGGGCGTAGACCATTTGTCGGGAATGTTAAGTCCGAACGAGGCGAGTTGGGCCTTGAAGTATCCGCCAAACCCCACGGCCACCGCGACGTTACTGACGGCGTATTCCAGAATCAAGTCCCAGCCGATGATCCAGGCAATCAGTTCGCCGAGAGTGGCATAGCTGTACGTGTAGGCGCTGCCGGCAATGGGAATCATGGAAGCCAATTCGGCGTAGCACAGTCCGGCAAAAGCGCAAGCGACCGCCACCAAGAGGAACGAAATCGCAATCGCCGGACCCGCAGCCGGGCGCCCGTACATCATCACGCCGGAAAAACTGCCGTGATGGATGAAATGAAGAAAAAGATCAAGGACCTGGGCCTTGTAAAACGACGGGTCTCCCTTTTCTCCAGCGGCCGCCGTGCCGGTCAATGCAAAAATGCCAGAGCCAATAATCGCGCCGATGCCGAGCGCTGTCAGAGACCATGGTCCCAGCGTCTTCTTGAGCCGGTGCTCGGGGCGTTCCGAGTCGCTGATCAGCTTGTCGATGGACTTCTTGGCAAAAAATTGACTGGCCAGAAAGGCCTCCCTTGCCCTGCAATGGCGGGCCGCAATCAACGACCCGCCTGGCTACCGCTTACGCGTTAGCGCTTGGATGTGCCGCGCGCCAGTTTCTTGACCTTGGGCTTTTTCGATCCACGCGGATAATCGCGGGGCTTCTTCGGCGCCTGTTTTTTGCGGGATGCCCGCTTGGATTTCTTGCGTTCTTCTTTGCTCAGTGCTTTTGTGTTTGCCATTTTATCTGTTAGTCCTCTTTGGAATAATCGTTTCACTGTTTTGCCAGCGACTTGACCGCGGCAACGGCGCCATTCCAAGAATCGTCCGAGTTCCCAGAACGTTGGAGATAGCTCTCAGCGTTAGATTTACAGGCGCTTGCGTTCGCTGGATAAGGCTGACTTATTGATTTGTAGATCATATGATCGCCATCATATTTGAATTTCGCAGAGCCCGAAATATTGATACTGAGATGCTGTTTGACGGCGTGCATCTTGATCACACTCGAGGTGGCACCCATGGTCCTGAGTACGGCGTCAGCTTCTTTTGCATTCTGCATCGGGATATAGTCGGCTTTCACTAGTTCTTCCCGAATAACTTCAGCCATGTAAGGTTCAACATTGCCTTTGATTGGATCCACGTATGTTTTCAGAACTGAGGGATAACGTTTTTTTAAGCCAGAAGCAATATTCTTACCTGTGAGAGAAGGATAAAGAATCCCGAGAAGAGAACGGTACGAGTCCTTATCACCATCACCACCGATGCTCTCGCAATCTTCCACGGTGGCCGACTTTCCCTCGCGGAGGACAAAGCCTACGCGGAGAATGTGCGCGGTGAGTCTTTCCTCTGTCTCATCCTCGGCGATTTGGACACTCATGAATGCGTCAGCTCCACGCTCTTTGTCTGCGATCTTTATCCCATAGTCATCCGCGGCAATTTCAAAGAATCTGCTAAATCGTCGCGTGAGGCGTTCCGGTCCATGGTATGTCACGTACACTATCTTCGCTGGCGACGATCCGTTTGATCGAACTTCCGTCGAAGTACTGCCACCTTTCTCAGACTCCTTCTTGTTCCCCTGCATCCAGCCGCATCCGACTAAACTTGCGGCGATAATTAAAGCTAGTACGGGTCTCACGCTCTCTCCAACTGCGCGTATTTCTCCACTAACTTTTTCAATCCGAATCTGGGGAATTGTACCGTAATCTTGGCGGATTCTCCTTCGCCCTCGCGTTTGTAGACCACGCCTTCTCCGTATTTGGGATGTTTCACGCGCTGGCCGGGACGAAACGACCTGTGACCCGCCGGCTCTTCCACCGGCACCGACGGACGGGAAAACTTCTTGCCGCGCGACGCAAAAAACTCGGCAATGTTGTCAATGGAGTTGTATTTCGGGCCGGAATACGTGCTCCGCTGCTTCGGTCGTTGGCCCGTGCCCGAACGCTCCCGCGCGGAATAGCCGGTTGCGCTTTGGTCTTCATCTTCATAGCTGTAGTGGCGGTCGGCATAGTCGTCGCTGGGCTTCGTGGCACCACTTCTTGACGTCGCGCTTCTTGACGCCCGTCCTGTTCCCAACACTTCCAGCAACTCGCCCGGGACTTCTTCCAGGAAACGCGAGGGAATGCTCGCTTCCGGCATGTCCGTGCCGTAGCGGCGGCGATAATCGGCCCGAGTCAACACCAGCTGATCCATAGCGCGGGTCATGCCCACGTAGCAGAGCCGTCGTTCCTCTTCCATCTGATCGGGATCGTTGAACGTCCGCGAGTGTGGAAACAGCCCTTCTTCCAGGCCGATGAGCAGCACCAGATTGAACTCCAGGCCTTTGGCCGAATGCAGGGTCATCAGTGTGACCTGTCCGCGCGGGTCGTATGTGTCCACGTCGCTGACCAGCGCGGCGTGGTCCAGGAATTCAGCCAGTGTCTCGCCGCGGTCGCGCGAATCCATGGCTGCGTTGACCAGCTCGCGCAGGTTCTCGATGCGGGCCAGGGAATCCGGCGTGTTTTCTTCTTCGAGTTGCTTGATGTATCCGGTGCGATCAATCAGGAATTTGAGGATCTCCGGGACGGTGGCGGCGCCGCCGGGTGTGCGGAAGCCTTCGATGGGTACGGCAGGAATCTCTTCTCCAGGCTGTCTGAAAAGGCTTTGTTGGTCATTGCCACCGAAGTCGAAGCTGACATCTTCGGAATTGACGTCAGTTGTGCTGCCACCAGACACAGCCGAGGGCGGCTGTGGTCCACGGTCGTTGGTGTCTTGGTCGTCCTCTTCGCCTGAAAAGTCTGCCACTGAGAATTGCTCGCTACCATCGGCGGGTTCGAGTGCCGAAGGCGCGGCATCTTCACTTACCCGCTCCAAAAAATTGCCGAGCAGCATGGCCCGTGCGTCGTCAATAATGCGTTTGAATTGCTGCAACGCGGCGCAGGCCCGCGGAGGTAATAGCTTCCGCTCAATCGCTTCCCCGATGGCCGCCCACAACGACGTGCCCGTCTCCAGAGCCAGCCGTTCCACCGTTTCCACCGTCGTTTTACCGATTCCGCGCACCGGCGTATTGATGACGCGCAAGAGCGCGACTGAATCCTGCAGATTGCTGATCAGCTTGAGATAGCTGATCATGTTTTTGATCTCCGCGCGCTCGTAGAACGAAAACCCGCCGACGACCTGATATTTGAGCTGGTAGCGGCGCATGGCCTCTTCCATCAGCCGGGACTGCGAATTCGTCCGGTAGAGCACGGCAATGCGGACGTTATCGGCACTTTCTTCTCCAGCCTTTCGCAGGTAACGGGAAATGTAGTCGGCGGTGAACAAAGATTCGTTTTCGCCGTCCGGAGCTTCGTAATAGCCAATCGGCGTTCCGCCCTGGCGCGCCGTCCAGAGCGTTTTGCCTTTACGCTTCACGTTGTTCGCGACCACCGCGGACGCCGCGGCCAGAATGTTCTGCGTGGAACGGTAATTCTGCTCCAGGCGGATCACGCGTGCTTCGGGAAAGTCGCGCTCAAATTCCAGGATGTTGCGGATGTCGGCCCCGCGCCAGGAGTAAATGGACTGGTCTTCATCGCCGACCACGCACACGTTGTGTTCGGCGCCGGCCAGCAGCTTGATCAGCTCATACTGCGGACGGTTCGTGTCCTGGTATTCGTCAATCAGCAGATATTGGTAGCGGCGCTGGTAGCGCTCGCGGACTTCCGCGGACGACTTGAGCAGACGCACGGTTTCCAGCAGCAGGTCGTCGAAATCCAGCGCGTTGGCTTTGCGCAGTTCCTGGCGATAGGCTTCGAAGATGTGGGCGACCTTCTCCGTGTTGGGATCAGCGGACTGCAGGTAGATCTCCTGCGGGTCCAGCATGTGGTTCTTGGCCCACGAGATGCGTGAGAGCACGGCGCCCGGCTTCATCTGCTTGTCATCGAGACCCAGGCGGCGCATCACGCCTTTGACGATGCTCTGCTGGTCGCTCTCATCATAGATGGCAAAGTCTTTCTTGTAGCCCGTGTCGCCGATGCGGAGCGCTTCAATGTCGCGGCGCAGCACGCGCACGCAGAACGAATGAAACGTGGAAATCAGCGGCTTGGCCAGCGTCCGTCCGCCGAGCAGCGCATCCACCCGTTCCACCATCTCCGCGGCGGCCTTGTTGGTGAAGGTGACGGCAAGAATGGAATCCGGGCTGACGCCAAAGTTCTCGATCAAGTGCGCGATGCGATAGGTGATCACCCGCGTCTTGCCGCTGCCCGCACCGGCCAGGATCAACACCGGGCCCTTGATGGCCTCAGCGGCTTCGCGCTGCTGCGGGTTCAGTTTGTCGAGAAGGTGGTCCATGTTTTCTTGCTTTTCCGCAGTCCCGAACCGGCGGTTTTTGCCGGTGAGGGATCCCTATAGCCTTAAGGGCTCTACAGGTGCGCAACGAGTGTTCCCTAAACGTTGCTCGTATTCATAGCGATCTCTCACCCGCAAAAAAACGCGGATTCGAGATGTCAGGACGATCCTTTGCACTCCGCGCACTGGCACATTTCCCGTAAGTAATCCCAGGAATAAATGCCGCTCTCGTGACCGTCATTCCAGCGGAAGTTCAGCGCGTATCGTCCAACCGCCTGGACATCTTTAGGCCGCGCCGGCTCCTTGTACATAGGCAGCAGCGACGCGGCGGACTTCGCCGGAACGCCTGGCGCGCGGTCATTGTTCTTCCGGTCTTCCGTACACGTAGCGCACGGACAGGCATCGCGCAGCCACTGGAAGGTGTAATGACTCTTGTGCCCGTCGTTCCATTCAATGTCCATTCCGTTGCCGGTGGTGATGTTCACGTTCACCGATTTGGGGTTCGCAAGAGGCATCTTTTCAGTATAAGGGGTTTGGTTCTGGTCTTCCGCTGACCCTGATCGCGGCGATCTTAGCGATCTGCCTACCCCCTCCCCGGTTGGCTCCGCCCCAACCGCTCGGCCGATTCCCTGCTAACAGGGAAAAAAACAGGGGAGAACGCGAGCGCTTGGATACTCCAGACATGCAAAACCTCGATTCCACGGGCCTTTCGTGAACCTTTTTCCCGGACGGAGTCGATTCGTAACAGGGAACGAACAGGGGAAGAACAGGGGAGGAACAGGGGAGGAACAGGGGGCATCGCACGCCAGAGCTTCTCCAGATCCCCAGAAAATCCTCCTAAAAAACCGAATGCCGCAACCCGGGAGATCGGGCTGCGGCGACTTCTTATTTGTAGTATAGCAAAGAAATAGCGAAAAAGCAAGGAGAATCGTGAAGCAAAGAAACGGCGGGAGGAATTTTTTTCGATGTTACGTTGAAATTCCTGCTGGGCCCGCGTTGATTCGCGTGAATCGGCGGTTAAGCCTTGGCTGCATCCGGTATCCAATCCACGGATTACTCTCGTTCCACCCGCAGCGGTTTGCCAAATCACCTAAACATCGCTAAAATAGGGACTTAACTCAACGCTCTGAAGCCTTCTTTGAAGTATTCTTCCGAGTCAATTCTGGAGTATTCGTCATGGCCCGAGTATGTCAAGTCTGCGGCAAGGGACCGCAATTTGGAAACGCCATCAGCCACGCGCATAACGTGAGCCGCCGGCGCTGGAACGTGAACCTGCGCCCGGTACGAGCGATAGTCAATGGCGCCAGCAAGCGCGTACGCGTCTGTACAAGCTGCCTGAAGTCCGGCAAAGTCGTCAAAGCTTAAACACAGTCTTATGGCAAAAGGGCCTCCTAACGGAGGCCCTTTCGCTTTTCGGGCGTTTTCTAGAACCGGAACACAAGCCCGCCGCCGGCAAATATGTTGTGCTGGCGATCGGGCGACACATGGGTTAAACCGCTACTCTCGTTGAGGCCTCTCGCCAAAAAATCCCGCACCTCCACCCGCAGCCCGATATGCGGCAGGGGTGTTTTGAAATCCACGCCGCCACCGAATTGCAGGGCCCCTCGGTTTATGGCGCTACCAGCGCCGCTACCGAATTGAAACGTCCCTTGGTTTACGCCCCCTTCATGATGGGCCAAGCCTCCACCCAGGCTGAAGAAAGGCGACACGGGACTGGACGGCAGAAACTTGATACGCGCCGATGGAGTAAAGAACAGCGAGGACTGGGAGAAAGTCGTGAGCGGAACCCCAAGGAGTTTGACATTCAAATCACGGCCCGGAACGCCCACCAGCGGAAGCTCCACACCCAGGGACGCTGCGCCCCCAAAGTTGAATACCTGCCTGGTGTAGGCGCCTTCGAAAGCGACGCCCGTGCCGGTGCTGCTGTTAAAAGGACCACCGCAATTTGGGTTGCCAATCGTACAAAAGAGACCACCCAAGATTGTTGTCTGGCTGGAGGTGGCGACCGCTCCGATGCTGAAGCTGACGTCGTTTTTCTGCGCCAAGACGGGGGTAGAGACTGCAAACAAGAGGACAATAAGGCAGGCAATCTTTCTGTGCATGGATCGTTCTCCTTAAAGTTTCAGCCCGGCCCGTGTTTAGGACCAGGTGTAATTTGAGGAAGCGTCGCACAGCCTGACCAGTGTGTACCAAGGAAAAACGTATTAAGCCAGAGCGATCACATCAATCTCCACTGAGACATCTTTCGGCAGGCGAGCCACCTCCACGCTAGAACGGGCGGGTGGAGCATTTTTGCAGAATTTTTCGTAGGTTTGATTCATCTGTGCGAATTCTGACATGTTTTTCAAAAATACCGTGGTCTTGACTACTTTCTCCCAGGTGCTGCCGGCGGCAGCCAGAATGGCGGAAAGGTTTTTCATGACTTGTTCGGTCTGCTGCTCGATGCCGCCATCAATCAGGTTGCCGGTCGCGGGATCGAACGCCACCTGTCCGGAAATGAAAACAAAACCGTTGGCTTTGATGGCCTGCGAATACGGGCCGATGGCCTTGGGTGCGTTGGGAGTGGAAACTACTTCGCGGGTGAAGCTCATGATTGCCTCCTGGGATGAGAGTGCCGACGAAGCAGGATAGCAGAACTGGCATCCACTCAGCCTTGAGCAAAAACCTTTGCAACACAGAGGAAACGAGTCAACAGAGGATATTTGAAAGTTGATTCCTCCGCTTACTCTGTTCCTCTGTGTTTCAAGGGTTTTGTCGGAAGCTAGATTTTGTTCAACCGCTGCACATCATGTATCCCCGGAATCTTTCTCAGGCCGTTGATCACGCGTTCCAGGTGTTTGACGTCTTCGATATCAATCACCATGTCGATAGTGGCCTGGGCATCGGCGGTGCGGGCTTCGATGTTGCGGATGTTGGTGTTGTCGTCGCTCACTACGGCGGTGAGTTGCTTGAGCATGCCGGCGCGGTCGTCGCAATAGACTGTGAGCTTGACTGGGTAGGTGCTGCGCCGGTCCTGCCTGGCGGTCTTACTCATGCCGATCTTGCTCATCATGGCCATGGCCGGCTTGGCCCATTCAACGTCGATTCTCCGGTCGGCTTCATACATGAGATTCGTGACGTTGGGACAGCCTATCGCGTGGACAGCTACGCCCTTGCCGCGGGTGACATAACCGACAATGGCTTCACCGCGAATAGGGTTGCAGCATCGGGCACGGTAAACCAGCAGGTCGTTGTAACCTTTGACTTTGATGGCCTCGGTTTCAGCGCTCTGCCCGAACACCCGCCGGATCACCGTGCCCAGCGTGCCGGTGGCTTTGACGGGATCTTCCTGCTGCGTTTCCTCGGCGAGGTTGGGCGCCAGTTTGCCCAGAATCTGCCGCGCGGAAAATTTCCCATAGCCGATGCCGGCCATCAAGTCCGGCCCGGAGGACAGGCCGTACTCGCGGGCAATCTTCTCCAGCTCCTGTTCGTCAAAGTTTTTCATCGCCAGGCGGTATTTGCGCGCCTGTCTTTCAATCAGTTTCCTGCCAATCTCGATGGCCCGTTCGCGCTGATGCTCGTTCAGCCAGTGGCGGATTTTGTTGCGGGCGCGCGAAGACTTGGCCAGCCCCAGCCAGTCGCGGCTGGGATGGGTGCCCGTCTGGGTCATGATCTCCACCACGTCGCCGTTGCGCAGCTTGTAGCGCAGCGGAACGATGCGCCCGTTCACCTTTGCGCCGACGCAAGTGTGCCCGACTTCGGTGTGAATGGCGTAAGCAAAATCAATGGCCGTGGCGTCACGCGGCAGGATCACCACTTTGCCCTTGGGCGTGAAGGTGTAAACCTCTTCGGGATAGAGATCAACTTTAAGGCTGGACAGAAATTCACTGGGATCTTTTACGTCCTGCTGCCACTCCACGACCTGACGGAGCCAGGCAAGCCTCTTCTCGTCCTTGGCGCTGACCGGTGTGCCGTCCTTGTATTTCCAGTGTGCCGCGATGCCGTCTTCGGCCATTTTGTGCATTTCTTCCGTGCGGATCTGCACTTCAAACTGGTGGCCGTCTTCGGTAATGACCGTAGTGTGCAGGGACTGGTAGAGATTGGGCCGCGGCATGGCGATGAAATCCTTGATACGGCCGGGAACCGGACGCCACATCTGGTGAATAGCGCCCAGGACCGTGTAACAGTCTTTCACGGACTTGGTGATGATACGCACCGCGAGCAGGTCATAGACCTGGTCCACTGTAATGTGCTGGCGCACCAGCTTCTGGTGGATGCTGTAGAGGCGCTTAATGCGGCTCTCCAGGGTGGCTTCAACTCCGTTTTCCTTGAGCTTCTTGTTCAGGACCTTGATGATCCCGGCCAGGAATGCCTCGCCCGCTTTGCGGCGCGATTCCACGGTCTCCTGCACTTGTTCATAACCGATGGGATCAACATAGCGAAATGCCAGGTCTTCCAGCTCGCCGCGCACTTTGCCCATACCCAGGCGATGGGCCAGGGGCGCATAGATCTCCAGAGTTTCTCGCGCAACGTGCTGGCGGCGTTCTTCCGGCAGATGCCGCAGTGTGCGCATGTTGTGGAGACGGTCCGCCAGCTTGATGAGCACCACGCGGATGTCATCCACCATGGCCAGCACCATCTTGCGCACGTTTTCCGCCTGGCGCTCTTCGCGGCTGGCAAAGTTGATTTTCTCGATCTTGGTAACGCCTTCCACAATGTGCACGACCTGATCGCCAAACTCGCGCCGGACGTCTTCATTGGTGACCGGAGTATCTTCAATGGCGTCGTGGAGAAGACCGGCGGCAATGGCGCTGGAGTCCAGCTTCATGTCGGCGAGCACAATGGCCACTTCCAGGGGATGGATCAGGTAAGGCTCTCCCGACGCGCGTGTCTGGCTGCCATGATGCTTGAGAGAGAATTCGTAGGCCTTGCGGATGATTTCCGGGTCGTCGAGCGGACGGTTTTGGGCGACCTTGACCAGCAACTGGTCGAACTTGGCACTCAACTGCTTACCCGCGTGCGGGCTTGTCGCCATATCCGATTATAGCTTGAAGACTTAACGAGATCGGGTGATCGCCGTGGTCGGGTAATCGGGTGATCGGACCGGCGCAGCCACAGGTTTTCAGATCACCAGATCTCCCGATCACCAATCACCCGATATCTCTGGGCCGCGCGCCGCCGATGTGTTTCCCGCTGGCCAGATCAACTTCAAACGGAACTTCCTTGTCCGTGAACGCGTCCCAGCCCAGTCCGTACAAAGTCTGCCGTTCAATCCGGGAAATCGAGATGCCTTCCCAGGAGAGACGCCCGGTGGTCCAGAGCAGACCTGAAGGTCCCAGTGCCGTGATGGTGAGAAATCCGGCGAGCAGCAGCAGTTTTTGTTCCGGGAGCGCGCGGACATCCGTCACCGGGCGCTGTTCCACCCGCATCCACTGTGTCGGATCATCAGCCTTTACCACGTAGCCATAACCGCCCGCGATGACGCAGAACGAGTCCGGGGCCGGACACGAATACAGAGCGCTGACCACCTTGTCGGAATCGAAGCCCAGTGAGAAAAACCCGATCCACGCATTGCCGTGTTCGGGCATGACGCGAAGATAGACGCCAGTGCGGTCCGCTTCTTCCAGCGCAGCGGGATATTGGTAGAACTGTTCCAGGGGATTCACCAGACCATAGCTGTCCAGTACCTGGATTTCGTAGTTCTTCGGAAAAGTAAAATCCTGGCGAAGGTGGCGAGGTTTCATAAGGAACGGCTAGTAAAACCATTGAAACACAGAGGAAGGAAGTAAGCGGAGGATGGGTTCCAAATGCCCTCCGTTTACTCCTTTCCTCTGTGTTTCAAGGTCTTTGGCTGACTAATCTGCCAACTGCTTTCCGCAAGTGCGTCTGCGTCATGCGGTCATGCCAGCCCAGCGTGTCTTCGTCCACCAGCGCCCAGGCAAATCCGAGGCCGAGTGAAAACGCGGAGAGCGTGCTGGCCAGCGCCCGGCATCCGCGCATCGGCACGGAAACCTGATCTCCGCTAAAGGTACACAGTTCCAGGTCTGCCATTTGCATTCCCGGGGTGGCGCGCCCGTACATCAGAAAGACGCATTGGAAGACGAGCCACAGACAGCCGCCTGTCGCTACCCCGCAAGCCAGCGCAAGACGTGATGGTTGCGGCCATCCCGCCATTCCCAGAAAGAGCGCGGCGAACAGAAGAGTTGCACACAACACAATGGCGAAATCCATCAGACCGGAAAGCATCCGCGGCTGCAACGGCGCGGCCTTCGGCCCCAATTCCAGCGACGGACCCGGCCTTCGATCATCCGCTTCCAGCCGGATGTCGGCAAACGAGGACAGCAGGTCCAGCTGCTCCGGTTCTGGCGCGTACAGGATTCGCGGCGAGTCGAGCACGGGTGCGGCTAGTTCCAGGCCTTCCGCCGACTGTATGGCTGCGGGCGGAGCGTGCCTGGACACCGCAGGCGCCGGCCGAAGCGTCCGCGGAAACGGAATGACTCTAGGGGCCTCCGGACGCAACGCTACCGCCTGAAGCTCTGGGACCTGAGGTGCAGGTGGGGCGGTCGGCGGGACGATCTGGTCCGTGGGAAAATCCAGACTCATCGTGCCATCCGGATCAACGCGCTTGCGGCGCCTGGCGCGGTGCTGCTGGACTTTGGAAGCCACTTCCTGGCGCCAAGCCTGGACGTGGAGGGCCTCAGCGCTTCCGGTCCTTATCGTTGGCGCGCGAAGCGAAATGGGTCGTTCCAAAGATGGTGCGAACCACTGCTCGCTGTCATCGTCGACAAGTACCGTCGCACGCGTTTTCTCATGCGCGCAGGAGTGCGGCTTACCACAAACGGGGCATGCCATAAGATCGGATTGTGAGTTCGCCAGGAGCCAGGGCACGCAGTCGCGAAAGACAGGCTTTGCCTTTAAAAAACCGGCGTGTTACTTTGCCAAGTCCGGACTTTCATTACAACATGCTTCCCCGAGATAAGTTCATCACAGCCATCCTGGTTTGTCATCTGTTTCCGGGTGTGCCGCTAGTAATCAGCCAGGCGCGCCCCGAACCGCAGGGTGAGGCCGCGCAACAGGCCGCGAAGCCCGGGGAGCCGGTGCGCAGCAGGTTTGCCTTCAGCGCCACCGAAGGAGAGCCGGTGAACGCGACCTTCAACGAGCTGGAAAAAGCCGGCAACGTCTACACTCTGCGCGGCAACGTGGAAATCGGCTTCCGCGACTACACCATGCACGCCGATACCCTGACGTACGACTCCGTCTCCGGCGATATTGAAGCCACGGGCAACGTCTCGGTGGACGGAGGCATACGCGACATTCATATCACCGCCACGCACGGAACGTACAATGCCCGGACGCGTACCGGCAAGTTTTACGACGTCGCCGGAACCACCGGCGCGCGCTTCCGGGGCCGGAACGTGACTCTCACGTCTTCCAGTCCGCTCGCTTTTGCGGGAAAGATGGTGGAGCAGACCGGCCCTGACCAATACGTAATCCATCACGGTTGGGTGACTTCCTGCGAACTTCCGCACCCTAAGTGGAGCTTTCACGCGGAAAGGATCGTCCTGGATGTGGGGAACTCGGCTCGCCTGTTCAACACCACGTTTCGGCTCAAAGGGCTTCCGGTACTCTACCTGCCGTGGGCGGCGCCGCCCGTGGAACAGTTGGGAAGACAGAGCGGGTTTCTGATTCCCAGCCTGGGCACTTCCTCGCGCAACGGTTTCTTCTTTGGCGACGCGTTCTACTGGGCGATCAATCGCAGCATGGATGCCACCCTGGGCGCGGAGTACCTCTCCAAGCGCGGATGGGCCCTGCATGACGAGTTTCATGCCCGGCCAAGCGAAAACTCGTCTGTCTCTTTCAAATACTTTGGCGTGCTGGACCATTCCGCCCTGCAACAAGGCGGCGAAGAGGTAAAGCTGAATGGCGAATCAATATTTCCGGGCGATGTCCGCGGCGTGGCTTCGCTGAACTACCTGAGCTCGCTGGTCTTCCGTCAGGCCTTCACGCCCACTTTCTCCCAAGCGGTGGATTCGGAAGTGAAGTCGGTAGCATTCCTGTCGAAGACGCTTGACGGCTTTTCGCTGAACGCCTTCGCCGCGCGCTACCAGAACTTCCAAAGCACGGCCAGCAACGATGTGGTGACTATCCTGCACGCCCCGGGGTTTGAAGCTTCCAGCGTGGACCGGCCAATCGCCTGGTCACCCGTGTACTGGAACTTTGATATGGCCGGCGAAGGCCTGCGGCGCAGCGAACCCGGTTTTGACACGCCGAACCTGGTCGGCCGTTTTGACATTCATCCTGACTTGTCTTTGCCCGTGTTTTATCACGGATGGACATTCCGTCCGGAGGTGGGGCTGCGCAACACGTTCTACACCCAGGAGCAGGTCCCGCAGGGTGGTGTAAACAATACTCCGATTCAGGAGGTCCTGAATCGCCGGGCCATTGAAACCTCCCTTGAATTGCGCCCGCCCACCCTGGGCCGGGTGTTCGATCGCACGCTCTTTGGGCGAAAGATCAAGCACACCGTCGAGGGGCGGGTTGCGTACAACAATACCAACGGCGTGAGCAGCTTCCCCAACGTGGTGCGCTTTGACTTCCGCGACATTCTCAGTGATACCAGTGAACTGGAGTACGGCATCACGCAGCGGCTCTATCTGAAACGCGCCGACTGCAATGACGACGCGGACGCTGCAAGTCAAGCGACACCCGCGACCGACACGGCTACCTCCGGTTGCACTCCCGCCGGGGCCAACGAATTTGTCTCCTGGGAAGTGAAGCAGAAATACTTTTTCGACCCCAATTTTGGCTCTTCCGTGGTGAGCGGCAGGCGCAACGTGCTGGCCACCACCGTGGATTTCGCCGGTATCGCTTTTTTGACGGAGCCGCGCCGGTTTTCGCCCATCGTTTCCCGTCTGCGGATGCGCACCAGCCACAACAGCGACCTGGATTGGGAACTCGATTACGACTCCAAGAAAGGCCGCATCAATTCCAGCACTTTCTATTCCCGGTATCATTTTGGCAACTTTTTCGCCGAAGGCAGCCACGCCTTTCTGCAGGTACCGGGAGAGATCGTCACCAACTTTGCCACCGGACTGCCGCTTCCCCTGTGCGTTCCCGGCGAGCCCACCCCATCGGGGGGCTGCGTGCCGCCCAAGTTCAATCAGATTCGGGCGCTTCTGGGCTATGGCAGTCCCAGCAAGCATGGTCTAAGCGCCGCAGCCAGCGTAGGCTTCGATTCGACGTTCCGTTTTGTGCAGTACACTTCCACCCAGGCCGCTTATAACTGGGATTGCTGTGGCATCAGCTTCGAATATCGCCGATTCGCTCTGGGACTGGTGCGGCCCAACGACAACATGTACCTGTTCTCATTCACGCTGGCCAACATCGGCACCTTTGGAAGATTGAAAAATCAGTTGCGACTGTTCTAGCGACGGCCTAAACCGTCTTCCTTTACAATTCAGCCATGGACCTGGCGGCGAAGCAGCAACGGTTGGCGGACATTTTGGCAGGACTGGGCCCTACGCTGATTGCGTACTCCGGCGGCGTGGATTCGGCCTTTCTTGCGTACGCAGCGCACCAAGCGCTTGGGAGCAATATGCTGGCGGTGATCGCCGATTCGCCCAGTCTGGCTCGCACGCATTTGCAGGATGCCGTCGCCTTCGCCCAGGAACAGCAGATTCCTCTGCACATAATCCAGACCCAGGAAATGGATCGCGCGGAGTATGTCCGCAACGATGCGGGACGCTGCTTTCACTGCAAAGACGAGCTATTTGCAGTCATGGAGCGTGTCGCGAAGGAACGCGATTTTCGCTCAATCGCCTACGGAGTCAATGTGGACGATCAGGGCGACTTCCGTCCCGGGCAAGCCGCCGCGGGAAAGCATCTGGTCGCCGCTCCGTTGCTGGAAGCCGGGCTCAGCAAGGCGGATGTCCGCGACCTGGCCCGCGAAGCCGGGTTACGCATCTGGGACAAGCCTGCTTCCGCGTGCCTTTCTTCGCGGATTGAATACGGCCGGCCAGTGACCCGGGAGGCGCTTTCCGCTGTGGAACACGGGGAAGACGCGCTAAGGGCGCTGGGATTCAGGCAGTTTCGCGTGCGCCATCATGGCGAGATCGCGCGGATTGAGATTGCGCGCGACGAGTTGCCGCGGGCTCTGGATGTAACGATGTTCGCCGAATTTACGCGGATCTTCAAGGCACTGGGGTTCACTTATGTGGCGCTGGATACGGAGGGTTTCCGGTCAGGCTCTATGAATGCAGTCCTTCCTCCCCATTCTCTGGTGCGGCTGCTTTCCTAGGCGCACCAAACCGTCTTCGTGAGATAATTTCGCTAGTGTTTTAACATAGAAGGTTGGTTCCTTTGGCAAAAATACGGTCTTTTTGTTTTAGTTTTCTCATGTTTTCCCTGCTTCCGGCTGGCGCTTGCACGGCGCAGAGCACGACGGCCCCACTCTCCACTGACGTGGCGTACAAGATCGAAGCAAAAGTGCGGGAGCAGTACAACATTCCGCCGACGGTCAAGATCTCCCTTTCCACGCTCAAACCCAGCGATGTGCCAGGATACGACCAGTTCACAGTCACGTTCACGGGATCCACTTCCGATACGACGACTAAGACGACCACATTCGACTTCCTGATCTCCAAGGACCGCAACACGCTGGGTCACCTGGAGAAGATGGACTTGTCCAAGGTCGACCTGCCCCGCGATTTGATGGCCAAGATTGGCGTAAAAGGCCGGCCGGTCCGGGGAAATCCCGAGGCGAAGGTCACGGTCGTGAACTTTGACGATTTCCAGTGCCCCTTCTGTTCCCGCATGCACACCGTTTTGTTCCCGGCCATGTTGAAGGCCTATGGCGACAGGGTAAAGATCATTTACAGGGATTATCCGCTGGTGGAGATCCATCCCTGGGCAATGCATGCCGCGATAGACGCGAACTGCCTGGCCGATCAGAGCCCGGAAGCGTATTGGGACTTTGCCGACTACGTCCACGCCAACCAGAGGGCCATTTCCGGAAAGACTCCGCAAGAGGCCTTCGCTAATTTGGATGCCTTGATCACCGACCAGGCCACGAAACACCAATTGGATATGGCCAAAATCCAGGCTTGTGTGAAGAAACAGGACGAAAGCGCTGTACGAGCTTCCATGGCGGAGGCGGAGAAAATCGGAGTGGACTCGACGCCCACGCTCTTTATTAACGGCGAAAGGATCTCGGGCGCCGTTCCGGACGCTGCCATGCGGACCCTGCTGGACCATGCACTGGCTGAAGCCGGACAGCCGGCGCCTGCATCCAGCGCGAAGAAGTAGATTCCGTGAAATTGAAGCCAGGTTCCGTACCAAATTTAAACTTTTCAGGAGGCCGCTTGATCCAGGCGCTGAAACCTTGGGGCAGTCTGTGCGTTGTCACACTGGCGGTGATGTCTCTGGCCAGCAGTTGTAACCATGGTGGCTCTGACAAGGACGTGGTAGCGAAGGTCAATGCTTACAAGATCAGCCGCTCCGAGCTTGATAAAGTATTCAACCGGCAGATTGCGGGCTCTCCGCAAAAGCCGAATGCCGAACAGGAAGCCGCTCTTCGCTTGCAACTCCTGGAGCAGCTCATCGGACAGCAGATTTACCTGCAGAAGGCGGAAAAGCTGGGTATCGTAGCGACTGACGATGAGGTGGAAAGCAAGCTGGCGCAGGACAAGGCCCCTTTCACCAAAGAAGAATTTGAAAAGAAGCTGAAGGAAGCGGGCTTTACCGAAGACGAGCGAAAGCAGGAGATCCGCCGCAGCCTGACGATCGAGAAACTGTTCAACAAGGAGATCGCGGCCAAAGTCACCATCACGGACTCTGACATTCAGTCCTACTACAACGACTACAAGTCGCAGTTCAACATCATCGAGCCGCAATACTATCTTGCCCATATTTTTGTGAGCAACCAGCCCAATGTGCCTTCCGGTGAGATTCCCGGCAAGGCCCAGAATGACGCGGAGGCGCGGGCCAAGATCCGGATGATTTACAACCGCCTGCAGAGCGGAGAGGACTTTGCCACCGTCGCAAACCACTACTCTGAGGACCTCAACACGGCGCGCGGCGGCGGAGCGTTTCAGCAGCCGTTTGCAGAATCGTCCTTACGCAAGGACACCGACGCCGCCAGCCGCGATGCCGTCCTCAAGCTTAAGGCCGGCCAGTTCAGTGACATCGTCCCTATCCCCACAACCCAAAAGCCTCTTGGCTACCGCATCATCAAACTGATCGCGAAGGAAGTGGCGGGCCAGCGCGAACTGAACGATCCAGCCGTGCAGCAACTGATCCGAAACCAATTGCGCAACCAGCGGGAAAACTTCTTGCGCGCGGCTTACGATGAAGTCCTGCGCGACGGGGCAGACGTCCGCAACTATTACGCTGAAGATCTCCTGAAAAACACCGGCCAAAAGTAGACCTTCAGGCCGGAGCGAAGGTGTTTCTCGAGACTGGGTTAATTGCCCCATGAAGTCTCGCATCACCGCTTGCCGGCATGTCATAGTGGATAGGTTATTGGTGCGGCTGGGCGCTCACTCCACCTCAGCCAGGACCTGGCCGGCTTCCACCAGAGCTCCCTCGCCGACGTTGAGTTTCTTTACTCTGCCGTCTTTGGGCGACTTCAATTCATTCTGCATCTTCATGGCTTCAATCACCAGCACACCCTGGCCGGCTTGAACTGCGTTTCCGGCCGGAACCAGGATACGGAGGACTTTCCCTGGCATCGGGGCGGTGATTCTCTTCGGTCCCGCGCCGGCGCCATTCGCACGGCGGCGCGAGCGCAACGACCGCGGGTCGCGGACCGTGGCGCCAAACCGCTCACGACCTATGATTATGCTGGTCTCGGCGGCCGTGCTTTCCTGCTTCACTTCATAAGATTTGCCCCGCACCTGGACGGAAAGCATATTGTTCTGGAGCGCCACCACATCGAGAGGGAATTCACGGCCATCTATTCTGCAATGCCAGCCTGGTCCGGAGCGCGCCACTTCCACGGAGTATATTCTCTCGTTGATGGTCACTTCGTAGATCATTTGGTCCGCCGGCCTTCTGCGCGCCCGGCTGTCTTCCATTGCGAGCTGGAAGCTGGTGGTGCGCCTTCCGGCCGCGTACCATTACGCCCGCCGGTTTCACCGGATGCAACTGCTGCAAACAGCGCGGCAGAAACCGCGGCAACTTCCCCGTTTGCGGACGCGCGGGCGCGCGGCGGCGCTGCCAGCAACCGGTCGAGGAAGCCGGTGTCAATCCGGGCCGCCACAAAATCCGGATGCTCCAGTATTCGCCGGAACAAGGACAGATTGGTCTTGATCCCGCCAACAAAGTACTCATCCAGCGCCCGCCTCATGCGGGCAATGGCCGTAGCACGGTCCGGTGCGTGGACGATCAATTTCGCAAGCAAGGGATCGTAATCGAGGGGTACGCGCCAGCCTTCGTAAACCCCACTGTCTTCGCGGACACCCGGCCCCGATGGCCTAAGGAGTTGGGTGATTTTGCCGGGGGAGGGGAAGAAGCTATTGTCGGGATCTTCGGCATAAACCCGGCACTCGATCGCATGGCCTTGCAAGGCGACATCTGCCTGCCGGAAGGGCAGTTTTTCTCCAGCCGCAATCCGGAGTTGCAAGTGGACCAGGTCCAATCCCGTAACCAGCTCGGTGACCGGATGTTCCACCTGCAATCTGGTATTCATTTCCAGAAAATAGAAATTACGATCCTGGTCGACGAGAAACTCCACTGTTCCTGCGTTGGTGTAGGCTGCGGCCTTCGCCACCTGGACGGCCACCTGGCCCATGCGGCGCCGCAGGTCTTCGTCTACAAACGCAGAGGGCGCTTCCTCAATTACTTTCTGATGCCGGCGCTGTACCGAGCATTCGCGCTCGCCAAGATAGACAAGATTGCCGTGTTCGTCGCCCAGGACCTGGATTTCAATATGACGCGGGTCCGCGATGAGTTTTTCGAGATACACTTCGCTGTCCTGGAACGCGCGCTGGGCTTCGCTCTGCGCAGCTTCAAACGCCGGCTTGAGTTCCTCCGCGGCACGGACCAGGCGCATGCCTTTGCCGCCGCCACCGGCGGAAGCTTTGATCATGACGGGATAGCCAATCTCAGCAGCGACATCTGTGGCCTCGGCAAGGGAGAGGCCCCGCGCGGAGCCGGGCACAAACGGCACTCCGGCGATCTGCATGGCCTGGCGCGCGCGTGTCTTGGAGCCCATCAGTTCCATGGCGGACGCCGTCGGACCTATGAATTTGATTCCAGCCTCCGAACAGGCGCGGGCAAATCTGGCGTTCTCTGAAAGAAAGCCGTAGCCGGGATGGATGGCATCTGCACCGCACCGCCGGGCGGCTTCGAGAATGCGCGGGATGTTGAGATACGATTCTGTGGCTGGCGCCGGACCGATGGGATACGCCTCGTCGGCGTGAGTAACGTGCAGGGCAGCGCGGTCAACCTCAGAGAATACCGCGACAGAAGAAATACCCAGCTCCTTGCAGGCGCGGATTATCCGGACCGCGATCTCGCCGCGATTTGCTATCAGGACCTTCTTGAACATCGGACACACAAAGAAACCAATGATTCTAATTGATCCGTGCGTCGCGTCCTAAGAGCCCTAAAACAAAAGCCCCTCCACGCGGGAGGGGCTGAATGTGAAGAGAAAAAGCTTACTTTTTCTGATCGGGGTTTTGTGACTGCTGCTCCAGAATGATGCCGCCACGATTGCTTTTCTTGGCAGCCGCTTCGGCTTTTTTCTTGCGCGCAGCCATGGCTTTGTCCGCCCACTGGTCGGACATTTTTCTGTCGGCAGCGGCCGCCTGGGGGTCGTCACACTCGGTATCGGCCTTGCGCAGATACAAGAGGTTCACATAGACCATGGCATCGTCGTAGTCGTCGCGCTTCTGCATCGCCGTCTGCAGCGTATTCATGCCTTCGTCAATGACCGGGCCGTCTTTGGCCTTGATCTCAGCGCACACCTGCGACTGCTTGCCGCCCTTCAGCGGCTCTTCCACCTTTAAGCCCAGTTTTGCTTTCCGCTCCGCGATGTCCCGGTACACCTGGTTCCAGTCAATCACTCCGACGGAGTAGTAGGCCTCAGGATTGTTGGGATCGCTGGCGATTGACTTCTTGTAGTACTCCCTGGCCTGGTCGAATTGCTTCATGTTCATGTACAGATAGGCAATGCCCAGCAGGCTGTTGGGGTTGTTGGGGTCGTTCTTCAGGACATCACTGTACTCTGCAATGGCCTGACGGGCATTGTCCAGGTTTTCCTTGGTGTCTACGCCGGGGACGTACTGCTGGGCGTACGCAGTGGCCAGATACAGCTTGGCCACTTTCAGGTCGGGATCATAGTTCACGGCGTTCTTGAAATGCTCCATGGCGACCTCATAGTTCGCAGTCTTATAAGACTGAACGCCCTTGTTCAACTGGTCGCGGGCCCGCAATTTGTTGCACCCTGTTGTGGCCAACAGCGCGGCTGAGACGGCCAATGCCGCCGCAAGTCGTGCTCTTCTGTTCATGTTCTCTGCTCCTTGGCGGAGTTAGGTTCCTGACTGGTACTTCCGAATTGCACAATGCGGGAGCCGCCCATGCGCCGTTCCCGTACTGAGGAGGTACACTTTACTGCCCAGATTCAATCTTCGCCGTCATCAAGCCGATCTTATCTATCACCTGGGTACCGTGGGCGATATCAATGACCTTGGCCACGTACTGGAATTCCACGTCGGGATCACCATTGACGAACATGATGCGTTCGGCGCGGGTCTTAAAAATGTTGGTCAACTGGTCGTTTAGCTGGTCCCATGGCACATCGGTCTGGTTGATCTTGAGCTTGGGCTGGCCGCCGTTGGGCGGTTCAATAACCTGGACGACTACCGTGCGGTCGTCCTGCGGTGGTGGCGTATTGGGTGGCGGGGGCTGCGGGACCAATGCCTCCAGTCCGTTCGGTGTCAACGGAGTGATGACCATAAAGATGATCAGCAGCACCAGCAACACATCGATCAGCGGAGTAACGTTGATGTCCGCGGATTGCCCGCCTTTCGCGCCTCCCATTGACATTGCCATGAATAATTTCCCTCGTACGGCCGCAAGGGCCGGATTTCAATCTGCTACTGCGGGCCCATCACGTTGGTGTTGCGCCTCTGTTCGGTCAGCAGACCCAGTTGGTCAACGCCGGCCGCGCGAACGTTATCCACCACGTCCACGACGGATTTGTATTTGGCGCGCGCATCCGCCCGCACGTACACCATCTTGATGGCGCGGGTACCCAGACGGTCTTTCACCTTCTGGGTCAAAGTACCGATATCGGTAATTCTTTCCGCCTCCAGGAAGATCACTCCCTCTTTATTCACCGCCACGATGACGGAGTCTTCCTTGTCCGCGTCTTCCATTTGTTTCGGGTTGTTCGCCTTAGGCATCTCCACGCTGATGCCGCGCTGGAGCATGGGCGTGATCACCATGAAGATGATCAGCAACACCAGCATCACGTCCACCATGGGTGTGACGTTGATGTTGGAGTTGACCTTCGCGCCCTCGTTCCTGACTGCAATTGACATGGTGTGCTCCTGGGCTTACTTACGGCCGCTTCTCTTCAGGAAATAGTCGACCAGTTCGCTGGAAGAGTTGTCCATCTCCACGTCAAACGCTTCGACCTTGCCGGTGAAATAGTTGAACATCATCACGGCTGGAATGGCCACAAACAGGCCCAACGCGGTGGTGACCAGCGCTTCAGAAATACCGCCGGCAACCGCCCCCAAGCCGGTGGCTTTGGTGGTTGCGATCTTGTTGAACGCGTTGAGAATACCGATGACCGTGCCGAGCAGTCCAACGAACGGGGCAGTGGAGCCGATGGTGGCCAGACCGCCGAGACCGCGCTTCAATTCCGCATGAACAATGGCTTCGGCCCGTTCCAGAGCGCGTTTGCTGGCTTCAATCTGCTCGCCCGGAATCTCCGTGGAGTCGCCGTGGGCCTTGAATTCCTGCAGGCCGGCAGTAACGACTTTTGCCAGATGGCTCTTTTTGTTGCGTTCGGCGACGCGGATGGCCTCATCGAGTTTGCCTTCGCGCAGGGCCCCGGCCACCGCGGGGGCGAACTGGCGTGACTGTTTGCGGGCCGCGCTGAATGCGATTGCACGATCAATCATGACGCCGATGGACCAGGCCGACATGATGAACAGTATGCCGACGATGGTAAGCGCCGGCCAGTTCATGATCTTTAAGAGTGAAATCGGGTCAGTCCAGTTGATGCCGCCTTCACCTTCGGCCTGGAACATCATGAAAGCAGCCAAGTGCGCCTTGGCCAGCGTAAGAGTTGCTAGGTTTGCTAAAAGCATGGGTTTAGGTTTTCCTCCTCAGAAACTTTTTAACGCGAGCGTAACTCTCCGTGGAGTTCGCGAATGTTCTCGCCGTCCCGTCTTCAAACGGCGTTGTCTGCCGGACTCTAAGGGCAACTTTCCCCGTTGCTCCCGCGTCCGCAAGCTGCGGGCCTACATGTGGAACTTGACCGTAATGGTGGTCTCGATCTCCACCGGTTCTCCGTTCAACAGATACGGGTTGTACTTCCACTGTTTCACTGCTTCCAGGGCGGCCTGTTGCAGAATGGGATGCCCGCTCACTGCCCGCAAATCTTCAATGTTTCCCGACTTGCTGATTTTTGCCTGCAGCACAACGTCGCCCTGAATGTGGGCGATCCTGGCCATCTGGGGATACAGCGGCTCCACGCGGTGCTTCAGAAGCCCGTCCGACACGCCCGATGAAACGCGAATCCTCTCCGGTTTGACCGGCGGCGGCGGCGCTGCCCCACCGATTCCGCCCAATACTCCACCTACCTGGCCTCCGGGCACACCGCCCACAACTCCACCAATAACACCGGTGGACGGCGGCGGGGCCTCACTCTCTTCGATCTTTGTGATGGTCTTGGGTATCTTGCTGGGTGTACGCAACTCGCCGTTTACGATCTCGCTCACGTGGCGCACCACGGTGGGAGTCGGCGGCGGTGGCGGCGGTGGTGGCGGCGGTGGCGGTGGCGCTGTAAGGAAAGCGTTCAATTGCCCATTGGGCAACGCTTCCGTAATAAGCAACGGTATCAAGACCAAAACGCCGATGAGCATACACTGAAGGCCAAACATGAGCACTTTGGGCCAGGCTCTGGTTTTGATCCTGCCGGCAGATTCCACTAAGCTGTCTTCAAACATATCGCTGCCCTCCAAATCCTAGGGACTCTTCCACTACCATTGGACACCGGGAGTGCTGATTTTGATCCCAAAGTGCCAAACTTCCGACCTAGGCCTTCGCCTTGACCGGCATCCGCCGCCCGGACCGGCTGGCACGCCAATCCTGGTACGCCACCAACATGGGTGCGGCCACCGCAATCGACGAGTACGTGCCAATTATGATGCCGATTACCAGGGCAAAGGAAAATCCATTCAGTACTTCCCCGCCAAAAAGATACAGTGAAAGCACCGTCAAAAACGTAAGTCCGGAGGTCAAAATGGTCCGGCTCAGCGTTTGATTGATGCTTCGGTTAACGATTTCAGCCAGACTCTCCCGCCGCATCAGTTTTACGTTCTCACGGATGCGGTCAAACACCACAATGGTGTCGTTCATGGAGTAGCCGACCAGGGTAAGAACCGCGGCGATAACAGTAAGCGTAATCTCCTTGTTCGTCAAGGAGAAAGCTCCTATGGTGATTAAAGTATCGTGAAATACCGCCACCACGGCCGCGACTCCGTAGATCAGTTCAAAGCGGAACCACAAGTAGACCAGCATGCCGATCAGCGAAAAGAAGACCGCCAGCTCAGCTTGCCTTTGCAGCTGCCCGCCAACTTGCGGACCGACCACGGTCGTGCCCTGCACGCTGAAGTTGCTGCTATAGAAATCCTGTTTCAGCGCTGCGGCAACGGGAGCCGGGACTACGCCTGTCAGCTCGTCCATGTTTTTGAAAATACCGTTCTTCGTGCGGTACTCCTTAATGGCTTGTGCCATTTTTTTGTATTCATCCGGCGCGGCGCGAGTGGGGTCGCGCTGGACCAGCGCGGCCGCGACGTCATCTGCACCAACATTGTTCAGGTCCTTCTTGCCCGCTTCCGCACCCGTCGCCAACGATTGAATGATCAGGTTCTGGCCGCGCGAAGTGTCGGATTCGCTGGTATCTTTCTGGTCCAGAGCGATCAGCACTTCATTTTTGCTTGCATCGTCGAAGGTCTGAATGCGGGCGTTGTGCAATCCAACGCGGTCCAGCGCCGCGCGAATGGCGGTGGTATTGGGTGTGCTGGTGAACTTCACCACAACGTTTGTGCCGCCACGAAAATCAATGCCCAGTGGCACCCAATCTCCCGTCTTGTGGTGCCGCACGGCCATGGAGACAATTCCGGCTATGCTGAAGATCAGCGAGAAGCCGAGGAAATACCACTTCTTCCCCAGGAAATCTATTTTGGTATTGCGAAAAAATTCCACTTTGTTTTATCAACCCTCGAACTAGATACTCAGCGCCGCTCCACGCTCTTTGCGACTGAGTATGAAATCAAAAATCACGCGGGAAACAAAAACTGCGGTAAACAGATTGGCCAGCAATCCGATGATCAGCGTCAATCCAAAACCACTCACCGGCCCCTTGCCAACGAGGAACAAAATGAGCGCTGAAACCACAGTTGTAACGTGGGTATCCAGAATCGTTGTCCAGGCTTTGCTGAAACCCTGGTCCACAGCGGCTGCAGGCGTCTTACCCTGCCGGAGTTCTTCGCGAATGCGCTCAAAGATAAGGACGTTGGAGTCCACACCCATGCCCACCGTCAAAATTACGCCGGCAATTCCCGGCAAAGTGAGCACGGCGCCGAAGAGGCCCATGCATCCCAGTAAAAGAATGAGGTTGAAAATGATGGCCAAATCCGCATTCACGCCGGCGCCGCGGTAGTAAATGAGCATGAAGATCATGACCGCCAGCATGCCCCCAATCGCGGCCTTGACTCCCGAGCGGATTGAGTCGGCGCCCAGAGACGGCCCGACGTTACTCTCGCTTAGGTTTTTGAGACTGGCGGGAAGAGCTCCGGACCGAAGCTTGATGGCCAGGTCCTGTGCGGTCTGGTCGGTAAAACCGCCGTCAATACTGCCCTGGTCTCTAATTTCGTTCCTGACACTCGCGGCCTCAATGACTCGATTGTCCAGAACAATGGCCAGACATGTGTTAGGAGATCCGGCTGCCTCATTGTGCGTGCTTGTCCACTCTCCAAATGTCCTGCCTGCCGCGGCGGTCAGACTGAACGATACGTTCGGCTGATTGGTATCAGGCTTTCGTCCCGCCTGAGCGTCCCGGACGTCCGTGCCTCCAACGACGGGCACGCGGGAAACCAGATACACGCGTTCGGTGTCCTGGGTCTGGCTTCCCACACTTTTCCCTGGAACCAGGATTTGGTCCGATGGGAGAACGCCGCCGCCTAGCGCCTCGGCTGCGCTGGCGTAACCGCTGACACTCTGACAACCGTGCAGTTCCAGCCTCGCGGTGGTTTGAATGATTTCCTTGACTCGCGCGGGATCGTCCACACCGGGAAGTTGCACAAGGATTTGATAATTGCCCAGACCATTTTCCTGAATCACCGGCTCACTGACGCCCAAACTGTCAACACGATTGCGGATGGCCTCAATGGATTTTGCCAGGGTGTCCTGTTTTATGGCCGTCTGACGGGTGGGCTTCATCACGACTTTCCACGACCCCTCGGCCCCCTGCACTACGTCGTAATCCGCGAAGAAGTCCTGCGCAATTGTGCGCAACTGGAGGCCGCCGTCGGGCGTGAGGCCCTTCACAACAATTGTCGCTGAATCAGGTTTGGAGAAATCTGTAAAGGTAAGACCTTTCTTCTTAAGCTGGTCCTTGAGCTGTTCCATGGCCCGGTCCGATTCGGCGCCGATTGCTTCATCCACCATGACCTGCAGGATCATGTGCGTGCCGCCCTTGAGGTCCAGTCCAAGGTTGATGCTTTGCTTAAGGCCACCCACGAGACCTTGTTCCTTGATCGCCGGGATGCTCTTTCCCCAGTCATTGCCAAGAAAGATAAGCGCCGTGAAAGCCAGCATCACGGCCACGATAATTGCCAGTTTTGTTCCTAAATTCTTCTGCATGGGCTGAGATTCACTTCTCTGATTTCGTTGGTTCTTCTTCGCGCGCCACGGACACAATCGCTGACTTTGCCACTTCCAGCCGCAAGTTGTCGGGCGGCACGCGGAGGTGGAACGCATCTTCCTTCACGGCGATGATGGTGCCGCGTATGCCGCCGCTGGTGGTTATCTTATCTCCGGCTTTCAGCTCGCTCACCATTTGCTGCCAGCGTTTCTGCTTGCGCTGCTGTGGCAGAATGAGCAGGAAATACATGATGCCGATAAAGAAAACCATCGGCAGGAGCAGGAAACCCAGTCCGCCCTGCCCCCCGGCCTGGAACAAGAAAGTACTCAATTGATTTTGCATGATCGTCATTTATACCGCTTTAGCTGAATCCCGCAGCCGCACGCACACTCGCCGGAGCGAGGGAGACGGCAAAAACTAATTGTCACCGCTGATGACTACCGCCTGGGCCTCCAGCACACGGCTCTTCTCATGCCGGAGTAATTCGGAGGTTTCTAGCGCTTGATTCAGTACCGCTCAGGCATGGGCACGTTTCCTGCGAGCAACCCTGAGCACTTCCCAAGTGGTATAGCATGACGTACAGTCCGCATAGTGTCAAGGTAGTAGGCCAGATTGTGAATGGTGTTTAACAATCCTGCGAGCGGTTCCCCGGCCACAAACAGATGGCGAAGATAAGCCCGGCTGTAGCGTAAACAGACTTTGCAGCCGCACTTGGGATCCGGCGGCGACTGGTCCTGCGCATAACGGGTGTTCTTGATGTTCATCCGTCCTTCAGAGGTAAAAAGCAGTCCGTGGCGCGCGGCGCGCGTGGGCAGCACGCAGTCCATCATGTCCACGCCCATGGCGGCGTATTGCACGATCTCTTCGGGATAACCTACGCCCATCACGTACCGCGGTTTGTCTTTGGGCAGGACTTCCAGCGCCGCAGCGATCATGTCTTTCGTCTGCTCCCGCGGCTCGCCCACGCTCAGACCGCCGATGGCGTAGCCCGGAAAACTCACCTCTACCGTGCGCTCCGCGGATTCCCGGCGCAGGTCCGCGTGCATGCCTCCCTGGACAATTCCGACCAGGTCCTGGACCCTGCCCGAGGCGTTTTCCGCCCAGGGCGCTTCGTGTTTATGCGCGGCAAAATAATCCTTACAGCGCTTCGCCCAGCGCAGAGTCAATTCCATCGAGCTCCGGGTGCGCTCGCGATCGGCAGGATGTTCCGTGCATTCATCGAACGCCATAATGATGTCGGCGCCCAACGCAATCTGGATTTCAATGGAACGTTCCGGAGTAAAGAAGTGGGACGATCCGTCGAGATGGGAGCGGAACTCAACTCCGTCTTCAGTGACCTTGCGCAGCTTGCTTAAGCTGAAAACCTGGAACCCGCCGGAATCGGTAAGCAGCGTACGCTCCCAACTCATGAACTTGTGAAGGCCGCCTAAATTGCGGACCAACTCATGCCTGGGACGCAGATATAAATGATATGTGTTGCCGAGAATGATCTGGGCACCCAGTTCTTCCAACACGTCCTGAGGCACACCCTTGACCGACCCTACAGTTCCCACTGGCATGAACACCGGCGTTTCGACAACGCCGTGGGTCGTGTTGAAGCGGCCCAGCCGGGCGGGGCCGTCCTCGGCCTCAATATGGAATGAAGAGTTCACGCTTTCTTGGCGTAACGTTCCGCGATCTTTGCCGGATTGACGACAGTCCGCGTCACTGTGCCGCGGCCAATTTCTTCCACGCCGTTGCGTGCGGTCACGCGGAAAACCAGGAAACGGCCTTCTGTAGTCTCCAACACAGCTTCCGCTTTGACCCGCGCACCAATTGTGGTGGGAGCGCGATGCTCAATATTGATCGCCGTACCTACGCTGATCTCTCCCGGCCCACAAAACGGCAGCAGCGCGTTGAACGCTGCCATTTCCATAAGACCGATCATGTTGGGAGTGGAATAAATCGGCGGCAAGGCCGGGTTGTGATGATTCAAAGTGTGCTGATGCGCGACGGTTTGTTCGGCCTCGCCGCGGATGCCGGTCGGGATGTTTTTTGCCATGCTGAGAATCTATCAAATCTCGGATACCCAGCAAGAAGATAGAATGCAGCAGAAGCGTGAAGAGCCAGAAACAGGAGCTGAAAATGTCAACTTTGGGACTCATCGAATATAAGAATGCGAGCCCGGCAGTGCGCGCGGTTTACGACGACATCATGACCACCCGCAAGATTGACCACGTCACGAATTTCTGGAAAGCCATTGCCCACGATTCAGCAACGCTGAAGCGCACCTGGGAAGCAACCAAGGAAATCATGGCAGCGGGAACGCTGGACCCGCTGACCAAGGAATTGATCTACATCGCGATCAGCGCCAGCAATCTGTGCGAATACTGCATCGCGGCACACACCGCGGGCGCCCGCAAAAAAGGCATGACCGACGCCATGTTCAACGAAATGATGGCCGTCGTAGGCCTGGCCAACGCTAACAACCGGCTGGTTGCAGGACATCAGGTGGAAGTTGACGAGCAGTACAAAACCGGCGGACAGAAATAGCCGCCGACCTGTACGTTGAAATGACGCTGGCCTGGGGTGAAGGCTCCATTGCTACTCAGGTCGTCGTGTCCGCCGGAACTGTGGGTTTGCATTTTGATCCAGCTATCGCGATAGATTTTTGTGCTGCCTCATCGCATGACGGGTGACCGGAAAGAGCTTCCGGGAATGATTACCGGAGGACCCAGATTGCGATTCTGCCGGGTGGCGGTCTCCTCTCCCAATACTTGCAGGCCTGGTTTATCGCTCCCAGTCCAGATCTCAGCTAGCCGCAAGCTCTTCTTGTCTTTCTTAAAGACGAGACGGAACGAAGCTGCTGCCGGATCTGCTTGCGCCCCTGGCAGTTCCCTAGTCATGATTGTGGCCGCCACTACGCGCGTTCGCCCATCCCGCAAGGCCACCAACCCAGGGCCCAGGAAAACAAGCTGGTAATTGCCAGGGCGAAACTTTCGGTCTCCCACTGTGAATTTGAACGGCACGCTGGCTTCAACGAATTGATACTGCCTCGATTCCGCGCGGGCCGGTAGCATTTCGGCCAAAAATAAAAAGATGAATGGCATTAGACTAAATCTTAATGTGTTCTTCATGCTGTCCTGCTTTCTTATGAATAATGACGTTGTTTTCCTGTCTTGCCTGGCCACGGTACTTTGCACTTAGTCCTTTAGACGTTGCATCCCGCAATTTGCTTTTCAAAATCCGCAATTCCTGGCAAAAATGCGTTTGCGACGACATCCCCCGGAGAGCCGTTGCTGGGTTGATATGTGAGATGAACTGTGAGCCTGGTTCTGACAAGTCATCCCCGGTCCCTTTGCGCGTATAATCAGTGATTGCGCTCATGCCCTCGAAATCATTAGTTAATCCAGCCGCAGTCCAGAAAATCCGTTCCACCACGGTTGTCTCTGTCCGTCGCGACGGCAGCGTCGTCATGGCGGCGGACGGCCAGGTTACGCTTGGGGACGGGGTCATCAAGCACACGGCCAAAAAGATCCGGCGACTGTATAACGACAAGATACTCGCCGGGTTTGCCGGTTCCACCGCGGACGCTTTTTCGCTCTTCGCCCGCTTTGAAGCCAAACTCGAGCAATATCAAGGCAATCTAGGCCGGGCGGCCGTTGAACTGGCCAAAGACTGGCGTACCGACAAAGTGCTGCGCCATCTTGAAGCCTTGCTGCTGGTTTCTGACCTTGCGCAAACGTATCTGATCAGCGGCGGCGGCGATGTGATTGAGCCGGATGGCGGCGTCGCGGCCATCGGCAGCGGCGGATCGTTTGCCGTGGCGGCGGCCAGGGCGTTGGTGGAAAACACCAACCTTCCAGCGCGCAGAATCGCGGAAGAGGCCATGAAGATTGCAGGCAAGATTTGCATTTATACAAATGAGAACTTCACGATCGAGGAACTCTCCGCCGTAGAGAAGTCCAAGCAAGGCGCGTGACGCCATGGCAGGCTATTCGGGAACACCGCTGCTCCAGAAGATTGGCATTAAGCCCGGGCACCGGATCATCTTGCGCAATCATCCACCCAGCTTCTTGCAGGAACTGGGCAGGCTGCCGGAAGGCACACAGCAGACGGACAGGCTGACCGGCAAGGCCAACGTAATTGTTTATTTCACTGACAGACGGGCGCAGTTGGAAAAGGATTTTCCCAGATTGATTGAAAGCAATCTCCCGGATGGCATGATCTGGATTTCATGGCCCAAGCGGGCCTCCGGCAAGCCCACCGATCTGGACGAGAATATTGTTCGCGACACCGGATTGGCGCTGGGAGTGGTGGACGTAAAAGTCTGCGCCATTGATGAAATCTGGTCCGGCCTGAAGTTTGTCGTTCGTCTTAAAGACCGGCCTGAGGCCCGCAAGCCCGCAGCGGGGGCAAAGAGCGGGGCAAGGGCCGTTGCAAAGAAAGCAAAGAAGTAGAAGTAAAGGAGCACGCTGTAATGGCAATTTATTTACCCGGAACGGCCGAAGAAGCGGATGTAATGCTGGACGATCTCACGCCGAAGGAGATCGTCGCCGAACTGGACAAGTACGTCATCAGCCAGCACGAGGC
>DATMPO010000071.1:0-32425 GCA_035567035.1 Verrucomicrobiia bacterium
CTTTGCGGCCGCCGATCTGCGCCAGCCAGAAGATGGCCTGCCCGCGAACGTGGGTGCTGGGGTCCGTCCGCGCCATGGAGATCAAGTCCTGGACAGCGTCCGGCTCTTTGCTTTGTGAGAATGCGAACGTGGCTTTCGCCCGGAAGTTGGCGTCGCTGTCGTTCTTTGCGTACTTGCGCAGCAGCTCCAGGCCCTTCTTGCCGCGTTCCACGCCGAGCCAGAAGGCAACGTTGTTGCGCATGGCCTCCGGACGTCCTGGTTGAATCAACTTTTCCAGAGCCGCGTCTGCCGCTGGATTGTCGTGCAGGGCCATGGCCCTCACAGCCTGATTTCCCGGGTCTTTCTTTTCGCTGCCGGCGTCGGGAGCCAGGGCCAATTCCGTAAGCACGGCAACGCTCTGCGCCGGGTCCACGTTTTCCAGCCAGTAGAGCGGCAGATTGCTGAAGTCCAGCGCGCAATCCGGACTGTAGACACGGACCTTGCGCACCTGCTTTTCCTCAATGCGATAAAAGACAAAAGCGTACGGAAACGGTTCCGGCGGAGAGCAATCCGACACCGTTCCGCTGAACGATCCGCCCTTCTCTGATTCGAGCTTGCAGCCCATGCAGCAGCGCGTTCCGTTTTGCGACTTGTTGAAATCAGACCCAGAATCGAAGCAGCACATAGTGCGCTCTTTGGCAGTGGCTGGAATCCGGTATCCGATCCAGGCCGGTGTTGCCTGCTTCTGTCCGACAGATTCAATCGCCGCGTTCAGGCCGCCCGCCGCCGACAGTTGCTCGATTCGGGCATTTGTGACGGACGGCGTCTGGGCGTTGGCGGCCTGGGCCCACCCTGCGATGAGAACAATGAGAAAACGTAATCTGTGTGCGAGATACATACATTCCTCCGGCCCTTACTTGTTCAGAATCTCCATCATGTAGTCAGTGATCTCCGGCGAGCGCATCAGCGATAGCTTTTGTAGCCACGACTCCTTCAGTTCCGGATTGGTCTCTTTACGAGCCAACGCGACCATCTCCTTGGCGGCGCCGTGCAGAAAAAGCGCATTTATCACTTCTTTCTTCGACTCCATATCGCTGGAAGAAGCGGTATAGATCGTGGTCAGCATTTCGCTGCCTTCTGCTCCGCCAAACAGTCCCAGGTCCCTGATTGCGTTCTTGCGGATCTCCGGGTCGTTATCGCTTTTGGCGATCTCGAATATGCCCTGCGCGTCGCCTCCAAGCCCCATGGCATGAAGCAGCGCGGTCTTGGTGTCGGCGTCGTCATTCTGTTTGTAGAGCTGCCGGATCTCGGCGCGTCCGCCCATCAGGCCGAGGTAGTGAATGGCCTCTTTTCGCATCTCGGGAGATTTCTCGTGTTGGGCGGCATCCAGAACATCCGGCTTGTCACCGCATAGCATCCAGGCGTTGAAAATGCTCTTCTTGACCCCCACGTCCGACGACGAGTTGTAAATATCTTTCAAAATGCCACGATTGTGGCTGTTGCCGAACAGCCCGATGTTACGGATGGCGCGCTTCTGCAGGTCGGGATCGTTATTGGTCTTGGCCAGCGACGTCAGAATCTGCTGGGCTTTGTCTGAGTCGCTCTGCGCCAGGACGAACAGGGCCTTGTCCTTCATCTTGGGCGAATAGTTTCCGTGGATAATTTTGTCAAGCAAGGGGATCGCGCGCTCCGGGTCGGTGCCGATCAGGGCGTTGATGGCGGTAATTTTCTCTTCTTCGTCTGAAAAGCTTTCTGGGTTCACTTGCTGATGTAAAGAGGCGCGGATCTCAATTTCCTTAGTTCCTGCCTCTTGCAGCCACTTGCTCGTGGGATAGCTTTTGCGCAAATCCGCGATCACAGCGAGGGCTTTCTCTTTCTGTCCACTCGCATTCAGGGCGTAGGCATACCAATACAGCGCCGCATCGGCGCGCCGGCCTTGCATCTGGGCCACTTGATGGAATCCGCTGGCCGCGGCCTCATACTTGCCGTCATTGAGTGCGTTCGTGGCGGAATCGTAACGCTGTTCTTCTTGTTCGTTGACCTTGCCGGCAACTTGCGACTCAAGAAACTTGGAGCCGGTTCCGTCTGTCTGCGCGAAAGCCGCAAACAAGGGACTGGAACCGACCAACACGACAAACAACAGTATTCTTCTCATGTGCTATAACCTCTGATTTCCGGGAAGTTCGCCATGCGACCGTTGCTCTTGCCCGGCCTTCGACCCGATGATGTGAATCTTGAACAACAACCCCTGCGACTGGATCTGGCGCTGCAATCTCTGCAAATCGGCTTCCGTGAGTTCCGATGGACCGTTGGCGATTTCGGCCAGCACGCGCTCCAGGTCGTCCAGAGTGCGGCTAGTCGCGGGATCGCCGGCCCTTTGCGCGCTTACGCGGTAGAGCCGGTTGGAATCCAGCAGATCTCTCGCTCGCGCCTGCTCGCCGGGAAACTCATGTACATCACCAGGCTCCGCGTGCATGATCTCGATCAAAAGAATCTGCGAACGGTCCAGGTGGTCAGCCACTGCAACCAGAACGCCGCGCTGCACGTCGGCTTCCCTGTTGGTCGCCAACTCCGTCGGAGTTCCTTTAGGCCGCGGCCAGTAGCGGCCCGCAAAAAACGCGCCTGCGACCACCATTGCCATCACTCCAGCGAGTACCCACTTAGGCGGCGAGAGGAACCGCTCAAAAAAGACCCTTTGGCGCTCGGGTAGACGGTCGCGCACATTGAGCCAAATCTTCTGCTCAAAGCTTTCGTGCGGTTCGGGGACTTCAATCGGGACGATCTGTGTCAGCAGCGCGCTGACCCGCTCAAACTCCGTGCGGCAGGCCTCGCAAGCGCTGAGATGCTCGCGAACTTCCGCGCTGTTATCGGCGTCGTCGTAGAAGTGCAGGACGATTTGTTCCTCACTCAAGTGTTTCATTCTGTCTGCCCCGCAAGCGGCCCAAGCTGCTGCCGGAGTTTCTGTACGGCGCGAAAAACGCTGTTCTTGGCCGCGCTGGGCTTCAATTTCATTGCCTGACTGATCTCTGCAATGGACTTGCCTTCCATGTGCCGCATGGTGAAAGCCACGCGCTCCGGAGCGCTCAGCTGGTTCATCGCTTGCATGATCTTCTGTTTTACTTCGGCGCTCAACAGCAAGCGGTCTGGTCCAGGCCCGGTTGCGGCCAACTGCACTTCTTTGCCGCCGCCGTCTTCGAAATCAGGGTCTTCGGTGATCTGATGTGTTTCCTGCACTCTTTTTCTCGCATTCAGGAAGTCCAGCGTGCGATTGACCGCGATCCGGTACAGCCAGGTCCCGAAGTTAGATCGCAATTCGAACCGCGGCAGGGCCTTGTAAGCCCGCAACATCGTTTCCTGCACAATCTCTTCGCTGTCTTGCGCGTTCCCGGTCATGCGATACGCCACGTGGTATATGCTGCGCGAATGACGTTCTACAAGAACGCGAAACGCGTCCCTGTCGCCGGCCAGCACCTGTGCCACGATGGCTGCATCACTAACTTCCATCTGATTAAGTTAGACCGGAATTGCCGGGGACGGTTAGGTTTGTCTTTTCTGAAATCCCGAGCGTAGCGAGCGATCCCTATACTCAGGAAAAAGCCTGGGCCGCGGATTCAAGCGAATGAACACGAATTCCGCTTCTTCAAAGACCCATTCGCATTTATTCGCGTGACTCGTCGCCTGTGTTCTTCGCGATCGCAGGGATCCCTCGCGGCGCTCGGGATTTCAGAGAGAAGCGCACTCCACGGCGCCGGCCACGCGCAACACCGTTGCTTCATCAAAGTGCCTGCCGAGAATCTGCAATCCAATCGGCAGACCGGACCTTGTTTGTCCACAGGGAACGCTGATTCCCGGGACTCCGGCGAGGTCGGCCGTGACGGTATAGATGTCGGCCAGATACATGGCCAAAGGATCGTCAGCTTTCTCTCCCAGCTTGAAAGCAGCGGTTGGCGTTGTCGGAGTGACGATTGCATCCACCTTCTTGAAGGCTTCTTCAAAGTCGCGCGTAAGGAGCGTGCGTACGCGCTGGGCCTTCAGGTAGTAGGCATCGTAGTATCCGGAACTGAGCGCGTAGGTCCCCAGCATGATGCGGCGTTTTACTTCGGCGCCAAATCCTTCGTCCCGGCTCTTGCGATACATTTCGGATATCGTACGCGCCTGAGGCGAGCGGTATCCGTAACGCACACCGTCGAAGCGGGCCAGGTTCGCCGAGGCCTCGGCCGTGGCGATCACGTAATACGTAGGGATGGCATAGGGAGTATGCGGCAGCGAAATCGGCATGATCTCGCAGCCAGCCTGGCGCAACTGTTCGATTGCCGCTTCGATGGCGGCGCGCGTCTCCGCGTCCAGGCCTTCGGCGAAATATTCTTTCGGCACTCCCAGACGCAGGTCTTTCACGGGCCGGGTCATCTCCTGCACGTAGTCGGGAACGGGCAGGTTCGCGGAAGTCGAATCCATGGGGTCGCGTCCGGCGATGGTACGCAGCATGATCGCCGCGTCTTTCACCGTTCTGGTCAGCGGTCCGATGTGGTCGAGCGACGACGCAAAGGCAATCAGTCCGTAACGTGAAACGCGTCCGTAGGTTGGCATGAGTCCAACCACGCCGCAAAATGACGCCGGCTGGCGAATGGATCCGCCGGTGTCGGAACCCAGCGCGGCCACGGCAGTCCCCCCCGCGACCGCGGCAGCGGAACCGCCGCTGGAGCCTCCAGGCACGCGGGTCTTGTCGCGCGGATTGCGCACCGGACCGTACGCTGAATTCTCATTCGACGAGCCCATGGCAAACTCGTCGCAATTGGTCTTGCCCAGCACAATCGCGCCAGCGGCCTCCAGGCGCGCGACTGCGGTGCAATCATAGGGAGGAATAAACTTTCCCAGAATCTTCGATCCCGCCGTGCTCCGGACACCTTTGGTGACCATCACGTCTTTAATGGCTACCGGCACGCCGGCCAAAGGAGGAAGGGTCTGACCTTTGCCGGCCATCTCGTCAATCCGCGCCGCCTGCTGCAGCGCGCGGTCTTCACACAGCGTGAGATAGGCATGGATATCGCCGTCTTCCGCTTTGATCTTCTTATAGAACTCTTCCACCACACTGGCGGCGGAGAACTGCTTTTCCGCGATCGCGGCGCGCGTGGATTCGATGGTGAGGCGGTTTTGCATCAGTATTTAGTAGTTAGTATTTAGTACTTAGCTTGAAATTGCGCGCTTTTCGGTCGTGGCTCTTGAGTCAAGCAGGATCCAGCTCGCTAAGTACTAACCACTAAATACTAAAAACTATTTTTCAATCACCTTGGGCACCTTGAAAAATCCGCCATCGGAATCTGGTGCATTCTGGAGCGCGGCTTCGTTGGACAAGCATGGCAGCAGTTCGTCCTTGCGCATGGCATAGGCAAACTTGTCTTCCGTCGAGTTCGAAGCGCCGAAGCGACCGGAAATCTGGGCCATGGGCGGGACGTTGGTGGTATCCAGTTCATTCAGCCGGTCAATGTATCCCAGAATGGAGTTCAGGTCTTTGGCCAGACGCTCGCGTTCCTGTTCCGTCAGTTCCAGATTGGCCAGGTCGGCGACATATAGGACGTCTTTTTCCGTGACTTTCATAAATAGCACTCAGCATTCAGTCTCTAAACCGACTCTGTGTTCTTGTTTTGCACTATTCCGAGCCATGGTCTATTGCTTTTGATTTGGCTGATTGCTCAGAGCTGATTGCTTTCCATCAAAACGCACTTCGCGCACCATCGGCCCCATCAGCTCGTGAAACACGGCAACGTATCTGGGGCCAAAGCTGAGCAACTGAGAACGCCAGTTTGCGTCCAGGACTTCCACGGTCAGCTTGCCTTCCTGGAAACTGACGGCCCGGGTCCGGGCAGCGACCTCATTACCGCAGACGAGCGGCCACGCCAGCAGTACGGCTTCCTCCGCGGGTTGGGCGCGCAGAAGATCGCTCACGATATTGCGCAGCCCGCTGCGGATAGGTTCCATGGTTCTCCCCGATTCTAGCAAGAGCACTCAGCGCTGAATGCCTTGCTCTTCGTTTTCTTTCCTTCTGGCCGGTGGAGTGGCAAACTGGATTTGCGGCTCGCGTCCGGTGGCTTCCAGGACTTCGCGGATCACGCGGTCGTCAATCTCCGCGGCGTTTACCAGGTCCACCGCGTAGCGGACGATGACTTGCAGACCGTCCAGCGTCAGGCCCAAGCGGCTTTCCGGATCGAACGACTCAATCGTCACGCTCGCAAGTACTCGTTCCATACTCTTGCGCTGCGATTCAATCTGGTCGCGATACTCGGCGAAGATCCGGTTGACGGTTTCCAGCATGATCTTTTCAACCTTGCGGTAATCGCTCCCCGGAGGAAGCGTAAGCGTGACCTCATGCCAGCGGAAGCTGGTGCCCGGAATCTGCTTGAAGATGCCTGCGGGCTGAAAGACCACAGCGTTGGAGAACGCCACCACCCGGCCCGTCGGCCGCGGGCCGGGAATCCCGCTGACTTCCATGATGTGCAGGCGGACCAGCCCGATGTCCATGACGTCTCCGATCACGCCGGAAACCTGTATGCGGTCGCCCACGCGCACGCCGTATTTGCCGATCAAAAAGAAATATCCCACGACGGAGAGAATGACATTTTGCAACGACACGGCAACGCCGGCCGTGGTGAGTCCGGCGAACGTGGCGATGGTGCCGAGCCCGCTGGCGAAAGCAAAAACAATGACCATCACCACAACGCAAATCACAACGATACGGCGTAGCAGCAGGAACTGGTGGCGGCGATGGGCGTCCTGCACATAGCGGAAGGTCATCCGGCGCCACAAGTCGGACAGCGCAAAGACTAATGCCAGCACGATTCCGAGCATGGCCAGCCGCCACAACAGGCCCTTTCCCTGCGCCGAATACTGGACCTGGACGGTGTTCCGCCAGTTCAAGAGATTGCGCTTGTAGAGCTCGAGCAGAATCGCCTGCTTGCCCAGAGGAAGCAGGGCCGCAGAAGACTGCTTGAACTGGGCAGTCAGCCCGTCCAATTCCTTGCGCTGCTGGGCGAACTTGTCAGGTTCCGTGGAATCAGGCTGGGCCGCGAGTTCGTCTCCGCGGCGAGTAAGTTCCCGCGCCTGGGCCATCAGAGGAGTACGCAGGACCTTGCCGGTTTGAGCAAGCGAGTCCGTGGCTTCAAGTGCGCTGTCGATGGCGCCCATTTTTTTTCTGGTCGCAAGGAATTCAACCAGACGCGCATATATACCTGTGGATTCGCCCTTCCGTTCGTCCGGGGTTACGGCTACCGGAGCCGCAGAAACCGGGCTTGCGGCGCTGGCCGCGGCGTTGGTGCTTGTTGGGTTTGGCGTGGTAGCAGAAGCCGGCAGACTATTTGTCAGGGCTTCGACCTGGGCCGTCAACCCGGCCTGTTTCGCGGTACTGGCGGCCGTAGTACTGCTGAAGTCCAGCATGTTGTGCAAGGTTTCCTGGCGCGCGCGCAGCAGATCCACTTCGCTCTGTACTTCGGCGATTTGGGAATCCAGGACGCGGAGCTTCTGTCCGGATGCCGCGAGGGCCTTTTGCTTCAGCCCTGCGAGTTCCTGCTGCGTCTCCTTGGCGGTCTGGTCGGTCTTGGCGGCAAGGTCCAGGAGGTTCTGGTTCGGCTGCGTCACCGGCTCCTGGGGCGCTGTGCCGGACTTGGCCAGCCCCTGCGCCCGGGCCCGCGCAAAATCAAAAGACATGCGCGCCACCTGGTCGGCAATCTGGCGGTTCTCGTTAAAGACAACCGCGTCGCTGGGCTCCCTTACCAATTGCTGCTGCGCCATCACCTGGTGATACCAGAGAATGCTCTGGTTCAGAAAACTAATGATGATCTCGGACTCGCTGGGAACGGGACCGTCTGCAATTGCAAACAGGGACCCAAGAGCAGCGCCAGCAAGAGCCAGAAGGATCGCAAAACACGTCATTCGGTTTGTGCGAACGCGGTACATGTCAATTCCAAGGATATCGCAAGAGCGGCTGGTGGTCCTGGCTCTTCGCTGGCTGATGCTTGCAAGCCGTTCCTACAGGGTTTTAATCTCGGGGCGGACAAAAAATGCCCTTTCACCGCCCGCAGAATCCACAACAGAAAGGGCATTCTTGTATCCGGTTGGGCGAATGATAGCTGCAAAAAAGCCAACGTTAGCCGTGTCATATTTGATCTGAGGGAACGATGTTGAGGACTCTTGAAAGCTGAATGTTCTGCCAGCATCGTCCGCTATGCCTCGTGGCAACCCCCTGTAAATCCAACAACATAGCCGGATTTCCTGAGTCCCGTTTAATGCGCCCAGAAACCGCTGAATAGCCATTTCTTACAGCTTAAGGAAACCAGCTTAGGTTCGCCCACTGGGACAGGTAAGATACGTTGGAATTACTGTTATTCTTTTTGATTTTGCAGTCACAAAGACTAAGTGCGCCGAATGAGGCGCAAGGAGATGGCAAACCACTATGCATAAGCCAGTGAAGCATGCGGAAAAAGCTCTCACCGTTGTCGCCCGAGGCGCATGGGCTGTTTTTGATCGAGTCAACCGCATCAAACCGAACGCCTCCTTCACTCCCAAATGGTCGGACAAGCCGCTCTTGAAATCCTGGGAAAAAACCAAACCTCCGCTCGGGTGGCCGCGCAGCACGGACTCTTTATGTCCCAAGTGCGTGCCGGAAATCCGGCAGCAGATCGTGGACGGCAAACTCCCCCACGAAATCCTGCTGAACGAAAAGGCCGGCGAGATCAAGGCCACCATTGTGGAGCGCGACGGAAAAATTCTAATGGTGAAAGATTGCCCCAAGCACGGCCACTTTGAAGACGTGATGGCCGTGGACGTGGATTTCTTCAAGCACCTCGAAGAAGTTTTTCCCGGCCGCGATATCCTCGCCCATAATGACGAGAAGTTGCACAATCACGGCAGTAGCACGGTAAAACATGGCCGCGGTTCCGTCCTCACGATTGATCTGACCAACCGCTGCAACATGATGTGCGATCCCTGCTTCATGGACGCTAATCAGGTCGGTTTCGTGCATGAGCTGACATGGGAAGAAATCAAGACGATGCTGGACAACGCCATCTCGATCAAGCCGCGGCGCCAGATGTCAGTACAATTCTCCGGCGGCGAGCCCACGCTCTCTCCGTATTTCCTCGACGCCGTCCGCTACGCCCGCGAAGTTGGATACAACTCCGTACAGGCCGCGACCAACGGAATCGAGTTCGCGAAATCTCCGGAATTTTGCCGCCAGGCGGCGGAAGCGGGCCTGCGTTACGCTTACCTGCAATTTGACGGCATCGGCAACGCGGCCAACTCACATCGCCAGGTCGGCAACCTGTTTGACGTGAAACTGCGCGCCATCACCAACCTGCACAACAACGGCGTGGACATTGTTCCGGTCACTACGATCATCAACGGCATCAACAATGAGCAGGTCGGACGCATCATTCAATTCGCGCTCGATAATCCGAAGACCATCAGTTTCCTCAGCTTCCAGCCGGTTTCGTTTACCGGTCGCGATGAAGAAATCACCGACGACCGCCGCCAGGCCCAGCGTTACACCCTGAGCCATCTGGCGCACGACGTCAAGAACCAGACCGGCCTGGGCGAGCCCACGCGCGATTGGTTCCCCATTTCCTTCATGTCAACGTTCTCCGACTGGGCGGACCTGATCCACGGTCCCGCCGCCGATTGGGGACAACTAAGCTGCGGATGCCATCCGAACTGCGGCGTAGGCATGGCGGTGATGATCGATAAAGAGACCAAAGAAGCCGTTCCGGTCACCGCGTTCCTGAATGGCGACAACCTGGCCAAGGACGTGGCCAAAGTCAACGACGCCGGCCGCGGGCGCTTTCTTTCCGTCGTCGGAATGGCGCTGGCGTTAATGAAGAATTACAACCCGTACCAGTCTCCCACGCATTTCAAGCTGACGGACCTGCTCAAGAAATTCGACAAGACCTTCGGCGCCACCAAGTCGGCGGACAAGAAATACGGCAGCGTAGACGGCGAGCGCACGATTGAAGATATCAAGAAACGCCGCCAGGACCGCTGGAACTTCCTGTTCATCGCCGGTATGTGGTTCCAGGACTTGTACAACTACGATTTCCGGCGTACCGAGCAGTGCATCATTCCCTACGCCACGCAGGAAGGCGAGATCAGCTTCTGCGCGTACAACACCGGCGTAGGCTGGCGCAATATCATCGAAAAGATGCACATGACAGCCACGCTGACCAAGTGGTATGAAGAGCACGGACGGCATGAGATCTTCGCCGGCGGCAAGAAGGTCGGCATGAATGACGAAGCCCACAAGCTGCGCCTGAATGAAGACCATGTCCACGCCGGCCGCAATACTACGCTGGATGATCTGGGCATCGCCAAGACGGCGCGTGAAGAAAAGTTGCGCGCCCGCGACGAGAAAATCAAAAAAACCGCCGAAGATGCCCGCATGGAAGCACTCTACCGCGAGCACATTCTGCAGGAGCCAAAGCCGCAAGGCGGGTTCGTGCCTCTGGGCGCTATCGCTCCGGCCAATGGCAACGCCAAGCCTGCACCGGCCAAGCAGAAGGAAGAAGTCTTCGGGGATTAAGTTCGGGATTTACCGCAAAGGTCGCGCAGGGCGCAAAGGATTTTCTTTTGCGCCCTTTTTCATTTGCGATAATCGTTCTTTGCAAATATCAATCGATCACGAGGGAGGCATGGTGACTAAGTACTGCCGGATAGCGCGTTTCCGCCCCGTCTCACCGTTGCGTCCATCGCGTCCTTTGCGGTGGATGGTCCTCTTGCTCGTCGCCGCTCTCGCTGGCTGCTCCGGTGGAACACCAAAGCACCCTACATGGACCAACGCCACCGGCGCCGAGCAGTATGAACGCCTGATGTGGCAGGCCATTCAGGACAAGAAGTGGACAGAAGTAGAGCATCGATTGGCGCCGACATTTTCAGGCGTGAATTCGAGCGGCCAGGCGCTGGACCGCGCGGGCTGGCTGGAACTCTGCAAGAATCTGCAACTCAAGGATTACTCTTTGGGCGATCTGACCGTCCAACCGGCGGGAGCGGACATGGTGGTGACGTATATCGTCCATTTTAACGCCACCGATAGCGGGCACCCGGCCCCAGCCAACGGCCTCCGCGTGGTCTCGGTGTGGCAGGAGATAAAAAAAGGTTGGGTGCTGATCGCGCAGTCGCACACGCCGATCGCTGGCAGCATCTAGCAGCAATTAGCAAATAGCAATTGACAATTAGCCAAAATGAGCACAGACAAGAAAACTATCCAGTTCCGCTCAGCGCTTCTGCGCTGGTTCCGGAAGGAACAGCGCGATCTGCCCTGGCGCCGGACCAAAGATCCCTACCGGATTCTGGTTTCTGAAATCATGTTGCAACAAACGCGGGTCGCGGTAGTCAAGGACCGCTACCGGCAGTTCTTGCGGCAGTTTCCCAACGCCAGGAGTCTGGCCAGGGCGCGCGAGCAGTCTGTCCTGGCAGCTTGGAGCGGGCTGGGCTATTACCGCCGCGCGCGGGCGCTCCGTGCAGCTGCAAAAAGCGTTGTTCAAAACGGTGAATTTCCGGGTTCGGCGGAACGCTTGATGCAGCTTCCCGGCGTGGGACGTTATACCGCCGCTGCCGTGGCCAGCATCGCTTTCGGGGAACCCGTGGCTGTGGTGGACGGAAACGTAGAGCGCGTGCTCGCACGTATTGCCGGTCGCGGGCTTACCCATGAGCAAGCGTGGCAATCCGCGCAACAACTGCTCGAGGCCAGGCATCCAGGCGAGTCCAACCAGGCGATGATGGAACTGGGTGCGATTATTTGTCTTCCCGGAGAGCCGCTGTGCCAGCAATGTCCCGTTGCCCGGCACTGCACTGCCCGCGGGGCGATGACGAAAAGCAAGCCTAAGCCCCGGCTGAAGGCCACACTCTGCTACGAGCTCGCACAACAGCACGGCCGGGTCTTCCTTGAGCAGCGCAAAAGATCTGCGAGCCTCATGCCCGCTATGTGGGAATTGCCGCTACGGACGGGTAACACGATCAAGAGACGCCAGGCGCCGATCTTGTGCGTGCGCCACGCAATCACCACTACCGATTACACGGTGCGGGTGTTTGCCGGGAAGATATCGAATGACACATCGGGGCGCTGGGTCCCTTTGCGGTCCGTCGAAAAGCTGCCGCTCACAGGACTGACGCGCAAGATTCTGCGCAAGCTCGAGCTATTGCCCTAGGCTTACAATGGAAGCCGGGAGCAAAACAGGGAACCATGATCATCTTGCGCAACCTGATGTTGCTTGTGACATCGTGCCTGGCGCCCCTGATGGTAGGCGGACAGAGCGCGACACCTGCCCACACGCGCGCTCCTCAATCCACGGTATCGACTGATTGCACCCGCGAAACGGCGAAGGTTCCCAGGGGCTTTACGCGCGTCTACATTGGCCAGCGCAATGGCCAGGACGGACCAGGCGCGTCCTGGAGCGATGCGCGGGACGGCAGCACGGCCGAGAGCTTCGATAAGGTCCTGCGTTGCTTTTCGGAGGGCTGTCAGGACTCTGATAATCGCGGCAAATCAGTCCCCAAAACAGAAAAGCTGATCGTTTGCATTGGGCCCGGAGTGTTCCAGAGCAACGGTACCTATGACTATATTATCAACGTTCCACACACCAGCCATAAAGGTTTCACCCTGGGGAGGGAATGGAAGATCCATGGTTCCGGAGTAGCGCAGACGACAGTGCAGCTCATCGCGTACCGGCGGTCCGTTGAGCCCAAGGACCCGGAGATCCTGCCAGCCCGAACGGGGCACGGTCTGGTGTTCAGCACAAATTCAGACGGAGCATCCGGGATTGAGATTTCCGACCTGACGGTTGACGCAAATTATCCCTATCTCAAAACGCTGGCCCAAAAGGAAGGTGTCCAGGCACTGAATCTGGAGGCCATTCATTTGCGGGCCGACGAAGGCGGCCACTGGATCCACAACGTAAACGTCATCCATGCATCAGGTGAGATAGGCACAATTTCCGGCATGTTTGAAACATTTCCCGTATGGATTGCTTCGGTCCGGGCCAAGTCAACTCCGGCGGACAACAGCGGGAACATCATTGAGAATGTGACGATGAGTCAGTTTCACGGCGGACTGTGCACTGCAATCGCCGTAGCCAATGCCACGGCGGAAGTGAGAAACAACGCGGTCAATGGCTATCAGATTGGCTACGGCGGATGGTCCATGGGGGCCGCGTGGTTCCATGACAACATCGCCAGCGGCACGGATTACGGCTTCAACATAGACAGCCTGAACAATGACGGCGTCAGGATTGAGTCGAACCAGATTATTGCGCCAAGGAAATATGGCTTCGTGATAGGCGGGGGCGGGACTTACAGGAACTTCATCCTTTCCCATAACACCATTCAGATCAAAGACGGAGGCGTGATCGGAATCCTGTTTCGGGGGAACGTCACCAAGTCGGTCATTGCCGAAAACACTCTGCTCGCGGACCGTGCTTCGACCGGAAACGCGATTGCCATCAAGAACGCCTCCGCCGGCCATCAGACTGGACCCAACCTGGATAATACCTACCAATCCAATCGCATTGACAGCAGTCTGAAGGCGGTCTTTTACGCTCCGTCGCGCCAGTCTCAGAACTGCTTCTTCGGCAACGTGGACGAGCAGGGCCGTCCCCGCAGCGATCTGAAAGACAATCATTCCGGACCGTGCGTTGCGATGTCGCACTGACCACGACGCCTCCATAAACTTCGCTACGATCTGCCAAAGGACCCCGGAGGCATGGAACGATCCATTTAGAATGGGTCTTTTTAGAATGTGCGTTTAAAATAGGTCATTTGGAGGGAACGATGCCCGTGCTGGAAGCTGGAGTTGCCGCACCTGAGATTTCCCTTTCCTTTACGGATGGCCGCAAATTCTCACTCAGCGAAGCGCGGAAACACGGTCCGGTGGTCGCCGCTTTTTTCAAGGTGAGCTGTCCGGTGTGCCAAATGACTTTTCCTTTTCTGGAGCGCATATTCAAGGCGTACAGCAAGAGCGGTAAATTCACCCTGGTGGGCATCTCCCAGGACAAAGCCAAAGACAGTGAGGCGTTTAGCCGCGAGTTCGGGGTGACCTTTCCGGTGGCGCTCGACGATCCAGGCAGGTATCCTGCGTCCAACGCTTACGGCCTGACCCATGTGCCTTCCATCTTTGTGATTTCTCCCGAGGGCGAGATTGAATCGTCTACCGTGGGCTGGTCCCGGCCGGACACAGAGCAGTTGAGCCATAAACTGGCCGCGCTGAGCAACATTGGGCCAATTCAGCTTTTCCGCGCTGGCGAAAAAGTCCCGGAGTTCAAACCCGGCTGAGAATCCAAGAATTGATCCGCGGTCGGCGGTTATGGTTACAGGAGTTCGGTCTGCTTCGCAGGAAAACCCGCCTCATGTTGCGGACGAGGCGAAGGAATGAGAAGCCTGGACGGTGGCGCAGCGCCCGGTCCTGCGAGTCACTTCGGTAACCGTGGGAAGATTCAAGTTATTTGAGAAATTGAGATAAAATCCGGTCTCCCTCAAAGATTGTTGGGCCGCCATGGCATTTCCGTTTCTGCAACGTGGGAACTTGATCGAATCAGCCCGCCACCTCTCGCTGGCGAGCGAAACTCCCTCCATTGCGCTTGAAAACCTGGTTACCGGAATTGACAACGTCCGTCACGATGTCTTCCTCAGTCCCAAATTCGCCGATGTTGCGCGCGCGCACCTGTTTAGACTCATGGCCAAGCATGGCGACGTGGAAGAATTGGCGTCGGAGCCTCTGGCGCCCGCGCGGTCGGTAGGGCGGATAGGGCCAGTTCCCTCGATGCTGGGCCCCAGGGCCGCTGATCCGGCAGATTATCGCCGGCTGCTGGCTGAGTTGCACATGGCAGCCCTGAATCGGGCCAAGACGGAAAACAACTTCATGCTCGACCTCCTCTTCCGCCTTGCGGTGATCAAGTTTCTGAGAACGGAGATGCTCAACCAGTACAACCGCGTGCTGGAACGTTGCCGCGCCCGGGTGAAGCTCTTTGAAGGGCCGCGGGAGCCCAACAGCCCCAGAGCGTTAGCGGTACGTGAGCGCTTTTCCAGCTTTCAGGTCAATAAGAAAGCGGTCATGCGGCGCGCCGGCCAGGACCTGTTCTTGAATCTGCGCGAGATAGAAAAAGAAACGGTGGCCAAAACCAGGCGGTCGCTGTTTGGAGAAGCGCAAGGCTCTGCCCACGATTACTTTCTCAATCGTCTGATTTTCGCGGAAGACGCGCGGGACGATTTTCTCAATGCTGAGCATTACGTGATGCTGGGCAACTACGAGCGTGATCCGGACCGCTTTCAGAGCCTGCTGGAGATTTCGGCCGCGTATCTGAAGAGTCTGGGCGTGGTGGGCGAAGGCGAGGAATTCATCGCGGATGCGATTCTCAACGTCCCCGATAACGCCCAGGAGATCATGGCAGCGGGCACGCCAGACGAATCCACTCCCAAAGGCAAGGCCCAGAGGGTGCTCCTCAATGCCTGGCTGGAACGGCTGGAGCGTGAAGGCGTGATGGAACACGTGCTGGCCTCTTATGAAGCCGCACCCCTTCTGGCGCAGTATTTTCCGCCGGTGAACCCGCAGCAATTGAAAAATGCGCTCATTGTCCGCAGCGAACGCAAGCGCGTGGAAAGCCTGCTGGAAGAGCATGGCAAGATGTCTGCCGATGGACTCAACCAGGCGGTAAAGAAGGTGGAGGGCTGTAAGGGGGTGGAACGCGCCAAAGTTGCGGGCCGGTTCTTTGCCGACTTTATCCGCTATCATCGCGACTTTCGCCGCATGGAAGCGCTGACGACGGCCATGGACAGCGTGAACATTCTGACCAGCGCGAAATTCCGCGAGCTTTCCGCCATCAACAATACCCTGTATGAGTTCCTGCTGCCGGAGGAACAAAAGCCGGCGGAAGACAAGGTCATCAGTCACGTCGTGCTGAAGGCGGACATTCGAGAATCCACTACGCTCACGCGCACGCTGTCCGAGCGGGGTCTGAATCCGGCGTCCTATTTCAGTTTGAATTTCTACGACCCCATCAACAAACTGCTGCCCAAGTACGATGCCAGGAAAGTATTCATCGAGGGCGACGCCGTCATCCTGGCTTTGTTCGAGTATGAAGGCGGTCCGGGCCTGGGCGTCGCGCGGGCCTGCGTTCTGGCCAAGGAAATTATTGAAATCGTCACCGCGTACAACGAGCGCTCTCTCAGCATGGGTCTGCCCAGCCTGGAACTGGGTATTGGCGTCACCTATGAAGACTCCGCCCCCATGTACCTGATGGATGGCAACCAGCAGATCATGATTTCCCGCGCAATCAACGAAAGCGATCGCCTTTCCTCGTGCAGCAAAGGCATGCGCAAGCTGTTGGAAGGCCGCGAACTGCTGTTCAACGTGTTTGCCTTCAAAACTGTGGAAGACGCGCACACTGGAGGGAATCCCGACGAATTCCTGTTGCGCTACAACATCGGCGGGATTCACATTAACGAAGCCGCATTTCAGAAGCTGCGCGGCGAGGTATCGCTTCAAGGCTACGATCTCCAGGTGCCCATGATCTGGGGCACAACCAAGGTGCGTGTTTATAGTGGCGTTGTGCCGGTGGGGCAAGGATTGTTCCACCGCATTGTGGTCCGCCACGGGCGTGTTGCCCATATAGACGTCCGCGATTTCAGCCTCAAGCAGACGACCGACCGTTCCTACTACGAAGTCTGCACCCATCCGCAAATCTATGCCGCTATTGAGAGGGCCCAGGAAACCGCGGAAGCCGCGGCCACCTGAGTTTGGCGTAACGATATCGTAGTAAACTGGGCCTGATGAGCGTCCTCGGGAAAAAGGCGTTGTTTCTTCTTCCTGTTCTTCTCTGGGCCACGGGCGTGTGTCCCGCACAAGCGCGCGCCAAGGCACCGCCGGCCAGCGCGGTTCCCGCGCCTGGCCCCAACACCAACTCCGCTGCTGAAGACATTTCCGGGATGTACGGCTTTCTGAGAGACGGCGAGTTCCTGCAAATCAATCTGGAACCGGACGGAGTGTCGGGATATATCTCCCGGAAGGGCGAACTGGAAAGCGATCGCGGTTCTTTTCTCGACCAGTTCTTCTCGAGCGCATCCGTCCGCGGACATGACGTTCTGTTCGCCACCAAGCCAGTGCACGGCGTGTGGTTCGAATTCAAAGGAAAGTTTGAGCGCGGCAAAGCCAAAAACAAAACTGAAGACGGCTACTACGTGTTGCATGGCACGCTCACCGAATTCACAACGGACGCGAACAACAAGACTACTTCCCGCGCGCGCGAAGCGGAATTCAAGCTGCTCGGGCAGCCGGGTGATGAACCGTCATCCGCTCCTGCCAAACCCTAAGCACGAGACGTTTTCCGGCCGGAGCCGGCAAGAACCTTGCAGCACTCCTTTCTGTGCCAACTCAAATGGCAGCGCACATCGGAGGTGGAAATTCACCCAGCTTTTCCACTTTTTCCAACAGAAAAGGTACTTTCTCCACAGGTTATCCACCGCGCAAGCCTTCATATCTCTTGAATCCGTTAAGCTCTTCGTACATAGTGCTTGCACACGAGCGTGAGATGTTCAATGACAGGAACGCTTCAAAACGCGGCCCTAGATGGGTCCGGATTTGAAGGCGCGCTCTAACGAGTGCATCGGGACTTAATCTGCGTAATCGTCTGGCGGCCTGGGGCCGCGGACATTCATGTTCATCTGCGGGGCGCACGAACGTGCGGCACCCTAAGATGAAGCGCAAGAGAAGTCCGGCGTAACCTGGGATGCCGTGCGGCAACACGCGGCGCCAAGAACATCCACTCCAACACCCGGTCTGTATGGCTGGTACAGACCGGGTTGAATTTTGCCTGATCAATCTTTTCATAGAGCGCCTCCGGAGCAACCATGGAGGCGCATAGGGCGACTTTCGCCTGTTTTCACCCCTGTTTTCTAGGGTAGAATTAGGGAGTAAATCAGTACCGGGAAACCCTGAATGGCCACAACCGATTACAGTCTGGATCGCGGGTTGCCGGCCAGCATAGATGCTGAGCGAGCCATCCTGGGCGCCATTCTTCTGGACAACCTTGCCTATCATCAGGCGGCCCAGGCGGCGCTGCTGGCGGAAGATTTTTCGCTTGATTCGCACCGCCGCATCTACCTGCGGATGACGGAATTGTGCGAAACCGGGCGGCCGGTTGATTTTGTCACTCTCTCCGAGCAACTGGGCCAGCACAAGGAAATTGAGTCCGTCGGCGGCGTGGCCTACGTGACTTCGCTCACTGACGGCCTGCCACGCGTCAAGAACATTGAGCAGTACGTCAAGATCGTCAAAGACAAAGCGCTGCTCCGCAGCCTGATTCATGCCGCCACCAGCGCCATCCAGACGGCCTATGAACAGGAAGCTCCAGCGGAAGAGATCATAGATTCCGCCGAGTCCGCCATCTTCCAGATCGCCGAGCACCGGATGGGCCAGGGATTCGTGGCCATTCCGGACATCGTGAAGAGTTCTTTCGGCTCGATTGACCGGCTCCTCGAGCAGGGCCAGCAGATCACCGGGCTGAGAACGCATTTTCAGGAACTGGACAACCTTACCAGCGGTTTCCAGAAATCCGATCTCATCATCATTGCCGCGCGCCCTTCCATGGGCAAGACGGCCTTCGCCGTGAACATTGCCGAGAACGCGGCCATCAGCGACAAAAAAGTGGTGGGCCTGTTCTCGCTGGAAATGTCGCGCCAGTCGCTCATCTTGCGCATGCTGTGTTCGCAGGCCATGGTTGATTCCCACAAAGTGCGCACCGGGTTTTACTCCCGTGAAGACCGCGGCAAGCTGGTGGACGGCCTGGCCGCGTTGATGGATGCGCCTATCTTCATTGATGACGCGCCGGGCATTTCCATTTCCGAAATGCGCGCCAAATGCCGCCGCTTGCAGCAGGTGCGAGGCCGGCTGGACCTGGTGATTGTTGACTATCTGCAACTGGTGGCGGCAGCGCCCGCCGGCGGACGCCGCTATGAGAACCGCACCCAGGAAGTTTCCGCCATCTCCCGCGGCCTGAAGATGATGGCCAAGGAAATGAATTGTCCCGTAGTCGCGCTCTCGCAGCTAAGCCGCGCTCCCGAAGCGCGGACCGGCAACAACCGTCCACAGCTCTCTGATCTGCGCGAGTCCGGCGCCATTGAACAGGACGCGGACGTGGTCGGGTTCATCTTCCGCGAGGAAGTCTATAAACCGGACGATCCGGACCTCGAAGGCAAAGCAGAATTGATCATCGCGAAACAACGTAACGGCCCCACGGGCACGGTACGGTTGGCGTTCGTCAAGCGTTCGACGCGCTTTACAGACCTGGCCGATGACACCTCACCGCCAATGGATGTGTACTGAGTTGCCCTTGCTAAACTCCGCCAAAAACCTGGGGGCCTAGGCGGGGGCCGGGGACAATTCCTGTCAAGCCGGCGCAGGCGGGCCGTGGGCTGGCCGGAAACCAGACCCTTTGCTGGGAGGCGCGGGCGGTTTTTTGGTCCTGCCGGCCAGGTCTTCCTGCTTTACAATTAATTACAGTGCTAATGACGAAATATGCATCCAACAGAGCACTGTTAGCGCGTACGCTTAGTGGGTCGTAGTTCGCCCGGCGGGAGGTCAACCATGTTTCCTAGATTCTCGATGCTGTTTTGCATGCTCGTTCTGGCTTGCAGCCTCTGTTTTGCACAAACCGCCTCCTCGCCTTCTGCATCCCCTTCGGCTTCAAATGACAAGCCCGCGGCTGGCAGCGATCAAGACGACAAGAGCGTCAAAGACGACAAGAGCGCCAAAGACGACGACATCGGCTTCAAGCCCGGTTCGGGGATTAATGACGTCAACTCTATCGGCCGGCGCAATGTAGGTTGCGACCGCGGATTTGCCAACTGGTACAGCCTGGAGAGTCAGGTGGCCATGGGCCGGCAGTTTGCGCAGCAGGTAGACCAGACCTCCAAGCTGATTACCGATCCCAAAGTGAACGAGTACGTGAACCGGATTGGCCAGAATCTGGTCCGCAATTCCGACTCGAAGCTGCCATTTACCATCAAGATTCTGGATGACGAGACGCCGAACGCGTTTACCCTGCCTGGCGGATTCATGTACGTGAACTCCGGCGCAATCCTTACGGCCGACAACGAAGCCGAGCTGGCCGGCGTGATGGCGCATGAGATTGGCCATGTGGCGGCCTGCCACATCGCCCGCCAGAACACCCGCGGCGCGCTGGCGCAGATTGCCACCATTCCCCTGATTTTCCTGGGCGGCCCTTTGGTCAACCTGGGGATCAGTGAGGCCATGAACCTGGCGGTACCCGCGACTTTCATGAAATTCAGCCGTAACTTTGAGGCCCAGGCGGACTATCTGGGCGTCCAGTATGCGTATAAGGCCGGCTATGATCCGGTAGGCATGATCAACTTCTTCGAGCGGATTGAAGCGCTGGACAAAAAGAAAAAGGGCTTCATTACCAAGGCGTATGAGAGCCATCCGCAGACGCCGGACCGCATGGCGAAATCGGAAAAGGAGATTGCCAGCATTCTTCCGGCGCGCGACCAGTATATTGTGGACACATCGGACTTTCAGGCCACCAAGGCGCGGCTGGCGGCAGTACTCAATAAACACAAGCTCCCGGACGAGAAAGAGGAGCATCCGAACCTTCGCCGGACAGCTGATGCTCCCAGCAACGATAAGAACCCAAAAGATGACGACCGTCCAACGATCAAGCGGCGCCCCTCTTCTCCGAATGAAGCGCAGCAGTAGAACATTAAAAACATTTCAGAGCAGCGGCCGCCCTCTTCCGGGTATCAATTTTTTCTGCGACTCTTGCCGCAGAGTTTGCGTCTAAGACATGTGCCCCCCCTGCATTTCTATGGTTTCCAACTGCGCCAACCCGGGTTGCTCGAAATCGCTCTTGCGGTTGCAGGGAGGCAGGATCTTTGGTTTTCGCACCACGGCCAAGCGCATTGAGCACTTCTGGCTTTGCGTCCGTTGCGCCAGGGAATTCACACTGCAGCACAAGGACGGCAAGGTGGAACTTGTACGGACGCACCGAAAATCCGCTTGACGTTCTTCCAGCAATCACCGCAATCGCCATTGCAGCGGCGGAATTCCTGCCGCCGCTTACAATAAGCGCATGACTCCTCACCCACTGGCGGAAACCGCTCGCCGCGACACAATGCTCTTCAGTGAGATCGTGAGCATTGCCATTGACTCCTTCCGCGCCAGCAAAGTCCGGTTTGTGCTGACTGCGCTGGGCATGGTGATCGGCACGGCGTCGTTGATTGTGGTGGTGACCATTGGCCTCACCGGCAAGCAATATGTGTTGGGCCAGATCCAGGGCATTGGCGCCAACATGATCTACACCTACTACCAGGCAGGCGGGAATGAAACCGTCAACGCGGGCACCATCAGTGACTCTTTGACGGTAGAGGACATGAAGGCGGTCCAGCAACAGGTTCCGGGAATTCAGGCGGCTTCTCCCATGTTGGAACTGCACGACCGTATTGCGATTGGCTCGGGCAAAGAGCGCGACACACTGGTTCTGGGCGTCTCTCCCGGGTACTCGATTGTGCGCAACCTGGAGGTCCGGACCGGGCGTTTTTTTGACTCCGAAGACTCGATGGCCCGTGCCCACGTCGCCGTGGTGACGCAGCAGTTTGCGCGGACCGTGTACGGCAGTGAAGATGACGCCGTGGACAAGGTCGTAAAGATCTTTGGCCTGCCGTTTACCATTGTGGGCACGTTTCGCGAGCGCGTGGAGACGTTTGGCCAGTCGGAAATTGCCGGCGATACCATTCTGGTGCCCTACAGCGTTGGCCGTTACTTTGCTCCCAATGACGCGGTCAAACAGATTTTCTTCTCCATGAGCGACGCCGGAGAAGTGCCCCAGGCCACGATCCTGATCAAGAGCGTGATCCAGTCACGGCACCGGCCCGAATCGGTGTACCGCGTGGAAAACCTGACGCAACTGATCCAGGTCGCATCGCGGATAGCCAATGCACTTACCGTCGTGCTGCTGTCGATCTCTTTGATCGTGCTGATCGTCAGCGGGATCGGGATCATGAACATTATGCTGGCCAACGTGCGCAATCGCATCAAGGAGATCGGCATCCGCAAAGCGATCGGCGCCACGCGGCGCGAAATCAAACTGCAATTCCTGACCGAGGCAGTGCTGATTTCCCTGGCTGGCGGAACGGTGGGAACGATTCTTGGCCTGGCGCTTCCATTTTCCGTGCGCTTCTTTACCGAATATCGCATTCCTATATCGGGGCTTTCGGCGATTATCGCCATCACCGTTGCGTCATTGGTCGGGGTAATCTTTGGGACCCTTCCGGCGACGCGCGCTGCCCAGCTTGATCCGGTGGAAGCGCTGCATTACGAATAGAACTTGGTTGGTATCTTTTAATAATGTGCCGTCGCTTCGCGCGGGCAAAAAACCAAAAGCCGGGCTGGTTGGCCCGGCTTCAGTGGCGTTATGAAATGATGCGGTTACATCACCAAAGCCAAACTCTCAAGTTCCTTGTGCAGGGTCTCCACGTTGCAGCCTGTGCCTTCAATGCGGCCTGCGGCATCCAGCGCGGTCTCTGGAGAAATGCCGTAGCCGCGGCCTGTCAGGAACATCTTCAGGAGTTCCGCGGTCTGGAACGAATCCAGACCTCCCTGTAACAGTTCGCTCCGAAGCGCCGCTACTTCAGCTACCGAAAATTTCTCTCCCATAAGTCACCTCCGAACCTTACACCTGTGCTTACTTGTTATAAGCATTAGACACGTAGAACATCGACTTTGTTGCACAAAAATTTAATTTAAGTTGCACGCAGGTAACATCACTTAAGTAATTGCACATCTTTAAGGCGAAGAAGCGCGGCTGGCGGGGCCGCGCCTCACGAAACTTATTCCCAACATTACAAAACTTTATTCCGCCATTTTGCTGAGATGCACGTCAAAGTTTTCTTTCGGCAGCAACGAGGTCAACTCGAACGCCTTGAACCTGTCGCCGGTAATTTCCCGCTGGCGATATAGTCCGGGCTCGCTGTCCACCACTTCATGCGTGGCCTGCCAGCTTTCCACGAACTGCTGCGCCTCTTTCGAGCTGACTTCAACTCGCGTACCGGGCATGGTCAGCGCTTCCGCAGCGTACGATTCCAGCAACTTGGGCCAGTACTTGGCCAAAAGCGCGTTGCTGGCGAATATATCGGCCCAAATGATGTGTCCCTTTACTGCTATAACGACTCCAACGGCATTTTGTTCCCGCAATTGTCGGGCTGCGCTTTCATAGGACTTTTGCATGGGCGCGACAATCGAATCCACTTCCTTCTGAATAAGCGGATTTTCGCGGGTTTTCGCGTAGGAAGTGGTGCTGTTCAGCGTAGCGTACACGCGCAAGTCGCTGCTGCTCGGACCCACCCCGCCGCCGCCGCCGTTAATCGCGGCCTTCGGCGCAGCGGCTTCAGCCATGGCGGTCTTGGAACGGCCCACTTCGTCCCATACCTGTTGTTGCTGTTTGTCGGCCATCACTTTTTTGCGCACGCTTGGCTGGGCCATAACGGAGGCGTGCGTGTCGAACTTGGCCGAGCTTTCCACCCAGCGACCGTGTTCCACGCAGAATACGGAGAGGTCCACGGGATCGCTCTCGGCGGGCACAATCCTGTCTTTGCCGACCACGCGGTCCTGTTTGCCTCCTGTCACAACTTCTCCGGCCAGCAGGATCAGCGGGCGTTTGGAATTGTTGACCAGGACGAGCCGGTTGACTTCCGCGCCATTCACTTGCTGGTACGTTGGCGCCGGACGCCGCCGCATCATCCCGGCGATCTTGCCGACTTCGGTTACTACGACTTCGCCGGTCCGCATGCCTTCATCCAGGGTCAGAAAGCCGCTGGTATCGTGGACGCTGTCCGCGACCACTGGGAAGATTGTGAGGTCGCCGTGCGTAATCGGCGCCAAAACCCGGTACGTCCCGGAAGCCGGTGCTGCATTGCCCGCTGCGCCCGGTCTTGCCGCAGCCAGCAACATCATGGTTGCCAAGGACAAAAATGTTCCCCAGACCATCAGGTGTTTCATGGTTGACTCCTTCTCGTTTTTCTCCCGGTTGTCCGAGGAACGCGAAAAGACAGACTTCTTGCAGGTAAAATTGGTAGTATCCGCATATTGGTATGGCCCCTGGGTCCAAACCGCTTGCAACGTCACTGGCCGCCGTCAGCGCACTCTTTGACAAGAGTTGCGGGACGCGATACGGCCTGACCGTTGTCGTCTTCCAGCAGATTCTGGAACAGGTCGCAGCCAAATACCTTCCCAGCGCCGACCCGGCACAGAAGCTCAAACTCTGGCAGGAACTCCGGATCGAAGAACTGGCCCTCGCCCGCGGATGCGCCGCCGGCCACGAACAGGCCTGGCAGGAGTTCCTGACCCGCTATCGCGAGAAGCTTTACGACATAGCCCGCGGAATCACCAAAGAAGATTCCAGCGCCCGCGACCTCGCTGACTCTCTCTACGCCGACCTCTACGGCACGTCCGAACGCCAGGGCCAGCGGCTTTGCCGGCTCAGTTCCTACATGGGCCGAGGCTCCCTGGAAGGCTGGCTGCGGACCGTTCTGGCCCAGGAATTCGTCAACCGGTATCGCAAACAAAAGCGCCTGGTGAGCCTTGAAGAGCAGCAGGAAGAAGGCGTACAGTTTTCTTCAACAGATCATCTGCCTCAGGGACCAATCGACGGCCGTTTAGGGGCGGCCACGGATGAAGCCCTGGAGCGGCTTGCCGCCGAGGACCGGCTGGTCCTGGCTGCATACTATCTGGACGACCGTACTTTGACCGAAATCGGCAGGCTTCTGGGGGTCCACGAATCCACAATCAGCCGCAGGCTGGAAAAGCTGCTTAAGACCTTGCGTAAGCAGGTCATAGCGGGCCTGCAAGCCCGCGGGATGGACCGCAGCCAGGCAGAAGAGGCCCTGGAAGCCGATGTCCGGTACCTGGTGGTGGACGTAAAGAGAAAGCTGCAAGAAAATCAATCTGCGGCGTTCCAACAGAATAAGGGTTCTGATTGACCATTTGAGATCATTAGAAGATGACAAGGATTTCCAACACGTTGCGTCAGAGGCTTGGGGCCAGGCCCGCGCCAGTGCCACACCCGGAAGCCGACGTACTGGCGGCCTATCTGGAGCGCGGTCTGCCTGCGGCGGAACGCGACCAGGTGCTGCGGCATCTGGCAGCCTGCGCAGAGTGCCGGGAAGTAGCCGTCCTGAGCCTGCCGCCGGAGTCTGAGTCACCGTCGTCCCTGGTCCGGCCAGTCGCCGGCAGAAGCCGCTCCTGGATGCTTGGGTTGCGTTTTGCGGCGCTGGCAGCCACCGTGGCCATTGTCGCCGTGTTGGCCGTGAAACAGCCCTGGAAGGAGACCCAGGTCGCGCAAACTGTAGCTCCACCACCTACTGCCTCCGACCCCGCCAAAATTGCTCCCGAAACAGCCGCTCAGAACACGCTGACCGCGTCCGGCGAGCCCGCTTTGGACAAACACGGCTTGGGACTTCAGAGTTCGCAGCGCAGCTCAGCGGCGTCCGTTCCAGCGCTCAAGTCTGCAACCGCGGCCTTGACGGCCAATGCCGGCAAGACCAGGACCAACGAAGGTTTCATCAACACCACCAGGTTCGTAAAAGACGACGACGAAGAGAGCAGCATCGCCGACTCATCGTCGGACAAAAAAGCCGCGGAAACCGTACCGTCACAGCCTGTGGTGGCGGAATCGGCCGCAAGTCAGCAGTTGACCGGCGGCCAGGATTCAGCGACTTCTCAAGCCAATCTTGCTCAGTCCAACCTGGTGTCAGATCTCAGCAAGACAACCAGCGGTCCCAACGGCGGTATGCAGCCCGGCTCGGAGCTGCCTGCGCGCGCTTCCGTCTATGCGAAAGTAGCCCGGCCGTTCACCACCGCCGCCAAGAAACTGCCTCCCATCATGGCGAGATCGCTGGGCGGCAGCGCCATGAACACGCCCGGCACCTTCAGCCTTGCGCCTCCACAGAATGCCACCAACGGTGCGAGCTACGCTGCGCGCTATGGCTATTCGCGCACGCTGGAAAAAGCAAAAGAAAAAGACACGCTGGCTGCGCCTAGTCCTGGAGCAACCGGCCTGACCGAGTCGGCGGCATTTACCGACAGCGCGCGCGCTTCCGCGCCGGTCACCATGGAACGCGCTCGCCGCGAGGCCCAGCCCACGGAATGGAAAGTAGCCGAAGGCAAGCTGCTCAAGTCGAACAACACCGTTGATTGGCTGGACGCTTATCCGCAACGCGACGCAGGCTTTGCGTTCTCCGCGGTAACGGCCCGCGGAAACGACGTCTGGGCCGGAGGCACTCACGCCTCACTCGTCCATGCCCGCGACGGCGGATCCGTCTGGGAGAGAGTGAAGCTGGGCGACGCCGCCCAGGGCTCGGTAACCGCGATCACCGTCAGCGGAGTGAACATCACGGTCAAAACCTCCAGCCAGCAAGTCTGGACCAGCCAGGACGCCGGCCGCTCCTGGACCCTGGAAACCCAGCCCGAGTAAGAATCCCTCCCCCTCTATCTCGATCCCCGCGCTTAGAGGACTAGGGTGCACCTTAGGTTGAGAAGGTTTTTAATCCCCCGATGACGGCGATCACGCCGATCTGCCTACCCCCTCCCGGTTCGCTCCGCCCCAACCGCTCGGCCGATTCCCTGCTAACAGGGAAAAAAACAGGGGAGAACACGAGCGCTTGGATACTCCAGACATGCAAAACATCGATTCCACGGGCCTTTCGTGAACCTTTTTCCCGGACGGAGGCAATTCGTAACAGGGAGCGAACAGGGAAGAACAGGGGAGGAACAGGGGGCATCGCACGTGATCGCCGTCATCGCACGTGATCGCCGTCATCGCACGTGATCGCCGTCATCACACGTGATCGCCGGACCACGCGCAAACCCTTTTACCACGAAGGCCACAGAGAAACAGGAGGTCTTAATTGCTTCTTTTTGGCTGAATGCTGACTGCTGACTGCTTGTTTTCAGTGTCATCAGCGTAGTCAGTGGTAAGGTCCATGGTTTTCCGATGACGGCGATGACGGCGATGAACCGATCACGGCGATCTTCCTGAGTGCTGACTGCTTCCTCGCTTTAGGTTTTCAAAGATCGTTCCACGGTCCGCCTGGGCGGGCCGGCTGTTGGTTTTCTCTGGCTAATTGCCATTTGCTAACTGCTAATTGCTCCCAATGCGGCGCGCATGGTATCGCGAAACTCAAGCGAAAAGCAATAGCAAAATTGTCCATGTTTTCAATGGATTACGCCATGGTCTCTTTGCTGGTCTTTTTGCTGGTCAAAAATCCGGAAAGATCTTACCGCTGATTTGCACGGATGAGCACGGATCTGGAAACTGCTTTCCCATCCGCGTAGTCACACAGCGGAGGGCGGCTGTGCCACACGTTCCTATCCGGTCTTCGCTTCGCTGAGCTGGATCTGCAGCGCCCGTTCCTTTTTTTCCGGCCATTTTTTTTCGGCGATCAGCTGCCGGATCTGGCGTTCGCGCTCCTGCGGTAGAGGGTGCGAGCGGAAGTATCCGGCGATGCTCTGGACCATCACCTGGGAGGCTTCCTGGTCCGGGCTTGACGGTTTTGATAAGTATTGCTGGTGCAGGCGCTCGAAAGCCTGGAACATGCGCACTGCGCCTTGCGGCGAGTATCCGGCCAGCACGGCGAGATAGGTGCCGTCGCGGTCGGCTTCGAGTTCCTGGTCCTTGTTGTAGCCCGCTACAAACAGGGCGACCGGAAGCTGCACTAGCCCGGAAAGCGGCATGCCGCGCAGGCGGGCTTCCACGGCGACCCGCTCATTGCAGTGGTATCGATCCACGTGCTCGACTTCATGGCCAAGAATGCTGGCCAGCTCGTCTTCGGTGTCCATCAGCAGCATCAGGCCTTTGCCGATGAATACATGGCCGCCGGGCAGCGCAAAAGCATTCACGAAATTAGCGTCGGGAAGGTAGTGGAACCGGTAATCAAGTTTTCGCTGGGCGCCGACGGCCACGTGGCGTCCTACTACGTTTACGTAACGCTCAATGGCGGCGTCCGTCCGTTCGTTCCAGCCGGTGCGCATGGCAGCGGCAGCGTCTGTGGCCATGGTGTCGCCGATGCGTATCTCTTCTTCATCGGAAAGGCGCGCTAGTCCTGCCGGAACGCGGCTGAGTTCGCGCTGCGCGTCGGCCAGCGCGTTGAGCGCGCCTTCCGGACCCACGCGGGTCTCGGTCTTGTGCCGCTGCGAATAGTAGAGTGCCGCTCCCGCGGCGATCAGCAGCGCGAGCAGGACCAGCCAGCGCTTCATAAATAGTTCCGGAAGGCGTCGCGGTTTTTGGCGAAAAGGAAAGAGACCCCGAGCAGCAGAAGGCCGATTCCGACCCAGGTGGCGGCACGAACCAGCGGGTCATGGAAGTACCAGGTGTCATACACCAGCTTGCCGGCGCAGACCAGCAGCAGCGCCAGGCCGGTCAGGCGGAAGCTGCGTTCTTTGGCCACAAGCGCCAGTGCGAAGACAACGAAACCTTCCGCTCCCCAGGCCAGAGTGACCTTGCCCCCGGAGATCTTCAGGTACAGCAGCACCGCCAGCAGAATTACCGGGACAAAGAACATGAATTGCTCAGGATGGCGCGTGAACGGGGAAGTCCATTGCGGCAGCCGGGTGAATTCGCGCTTGCCGCGCACCAGAAAGCCCAGCGGCGCCGCGCAAGCCAGCAGCGCGATCGCCCAGATGGCGGCGTTCAGGTTGGAGGAGAGTGGATCTCGAATGTTGTACAGGTTGTGCATGGAAATGCGGAAGGCGGCAAAGACCAGCATGACCAGCGACTGGTAGAGAAAGATCTCATGTCCGGTCCGCCATGCCAGGGCCAGCAGCGCCACCACCAGCGCGGCGTAGCCGACCGCGACCCAGTCAGGTTCGGTCTCGAAATACACCACTGCGGCGATGGTGGCGGTGCCCATGCTGGCCAGCAGGTATCCAAGAAGGAGCTTCACCGATTTCATGCGCTCACCGCCTTCGCTGGAGTCCTGGGTGCGGCTTCACTGCGATGCACGCGCCAATAAATGTAAAAGTAAAACGCCGCAAGCGGCAGAGCGGTGAGCACGCGCGGGTCCTGAAGCGCGTGGAGCAGCCCTCCCGGCACCGGCTCGTTGAAGTTGGCATAAAACAAATGAGCAAAACTGCTCACCAGGGCAACGTAGCCTTGCGCGTGCCAGCTCGCCATCGACTTGCTGCAATCAATCTTCAACGTTCCCAGCAGGTCGGGAAGCTCGTAGAGCAATACGCCGAAAACGCCCCACGCCAGCGAGACGTCCACCGGCGGCAGTTGATACCAGACCAGCCAGCTCAGCAGCAGCGATCCCGCCCAGGCATAGGCCTGGCATATGCGGTCGTTTTCTATCACGCGAGCGATGTTCGCGATCCAGGTGAGAGCGTAGAGGAGCACAACGGTGATCCCCACGGTCAGCAACTGCACGCGGGTTTGCCGGTACTCTGGCGCGAAGTTGGCGTAGAGCGTCCAACCGGCGGCCAGCGCGGCGAGAACGTGGGTCTGCCACAACAGGGCCCGGTCCTTCCACCAGCGGGCGGCCAGGCAGAGCACCAGCGCCAGCACGGCCCAGGCCACGGCCGTCCAGGGAGCGGGAGCTTCTTTATATGCCAGCAGCGCGAGCAGGAATGTTCCGATGATCGAGTACGCCGGCCTGATCCCGGGGAGCGGCGCCCAGCGCGCCAGAAGATAAATGCCCAGCGCCGTCGCGGCGACGGAAATCAGCCGCAGCGTAATGCCGTGGAAATTTCCCGGCACGTCGAAGTTGATTTGCAAAGTCCGCGCGAACGACAGCAACACGAGCGCAAACGCCTGCCACTTAAGGTCGGTCCGTTTCAACGCGTGCCCGATCAGCGATAGCGCCACGCCCAGCACGATCCAGAGCCCAGCCACGGCCCAGTCCGTGGCCTGATACCAGATCAATAGCGTGAGCAACGCCGTGGCCGCCCAGGCATACATGGCGGCAAAAACCGCTTTGTTCAATGTTTCGGAGAGACGCACGAACCGCGAACTCAGGTACAACAGCGCGGCCACGGAAGCAAACGCCAGGATGCGCTGAGGAACGCCAAGCCAGCGGACCTCGGTTCCCAGACTCCGGTCAACCGCGACCGCCTGGATGAAAGCCGCGACAGCAATCCAGTGGGCCTGATAGACCATCTCGGCAATCGAGAACGCTTTCCCCGTCGCGGCGAGCAATGCAACCAGGAGCGCCAGCACCGTGGCGACACTCTTGTCGGGAACATAGGCGTACACGGCGGCGACGGCAAAAAGACTGGCGACAAAAGAGAGCGCGGCCAGCGACAAGTCTTCCAGCTCATCCGCAAACAGGCCTGGCCACGCGCGGCGAGTGAGATGAGCGTTGACATACAGCACCACCGCGATCACCGCCAGCACCAAACCGAGTTTGGCATCGTGGTGCGGTTGGCTGGTAAGGATCTTTTCCGCCAGCGGGAAAACCCGGAAGGGTACGGCGGACAACGCGACCAGAAAAGAAATGATCAAGCCAAAGCCGCGGAACAAGCGTTCACGGGAAAAGATGCCCGCCAGCAGGAAGGCCTCGGCGCCTATCAGCCACACCAGCTCCAGCGAGTTGCCCGAGTACTTGAAGGGGATTGCCGCCACCATGAGCGCGGCGCCCAGGCTGGAGAGGACGTAAAACGGCGCCCGCCGCTGCCGCGAAACCGGCAGCTGTCCGAGAACGAATTCGATTGCTCCCATGGTCAGGAGCACCCACCACGCCCACTCCGGATGGAACCCCTGGTACTTCATCACGCCCAGGAACAGCAGTGGGCTCAGCAAGCCGGCGACGGTCGAAACCGATTCCTGCTCCTTGCCGGAAACTTTACGCGCCAGGTAGGACACACGGAAGACAGCCCAATAGCCGATCACCAACGCCACGCTGGTTGCATGGTATGGGAACATCGCGCGCTGTCCCTGTTCTTCGTAAACCCGATAGAGCCAGTAGGCGTGGTTGAGATAGGCGGCAAGAATGCCGAAGACTTCCAGCTCGAACCACTGGAAGCGCAGCACAATCACCGTCATGCCAGCAATCAGCATGCCGCCGGCAATCAGGTTGTAAGGCGGGCTGGGGTTCATGCCAATGGCAATGAAACCGAGCAGAAACCCGGCGCCCGTCACCAGCTGGGATTTGTACTTGAGGGTGTGCCACACCATGGCGGCGATCACCGCCAGCAGCAGAAACAGATCGACGTTCTTGCCGATCGGCAGCAGCAGGTAATCAGCGTTGGCGATGGCGTAAGTGACGAGCACCACCACAGCCCAGCCGCCGCCCAGGAGAGCGCGGCCCAGAATTCTATAGCGACCTTTGCGTTCCAGGTAAATACCGCCGGCCAGAAGCGCCGCGCCGCCCGCATAGAGGATCAGTGCACGCAGCGAATGAGGGAATCTGCCCCAGGCTGCGCTTACCAGGAAGCCGACGCCCAGAACCACGATGACAATGCCGATAATGGGAATCAGTTTCATCCCCACCATTTCTTCGAAAGAGCGCGAACGTTTCTTTGACGCCGGTTTCGCAACACTGGAGAACAACGGGCCGCCAGCGGGCGGTGCGGTCCTTGGCGGAACCGCCGAAGGTGCGGGAATTCCGGGCATAGGCGGTCGCGGCGGAGGCGCCGGCTTGCTCGCCACCGGCGAGACGGGCGGAGGCGGTGCAGCGGGCACGGGCGCAACCCGCGGCGCATCCGGCGACGCTGGTTTTTCTGTTGCAGGTGCGACCGGTTTCGGGACGACCAGAGGCGCGTATCCCGGAGGAGCGGTGTGCGTGGCGGTGGGTTCGACGGGCGCGGCCGGGCTTCCGGCAACAGGAATTTGCTTCGGGACGGGCGGCGCAGCCTCTGGTGGCCTGGCAACCGGTTTCAAAACACCAACCGGGGTGCCACACTTGGTGCAGAATTGCGCGGCCTCTGCAAGCCCGCTACCACACTTCGTGCAAAACGAAGTCACATGCGCAGGAGATGGTTGTGTCGCTCCAGATGGAGGCGCAGCAGCGGTTTCGGAAAGTATACGCACCTGCGGTGTCTGGGCCGCAGCCTGCGGCGCAGCTTGTGCCGTTCGCGCCGCTGTCTCCAAGCGGTGTTCCAGGCGTTCGAGCTGCTTCGTCAGATTGCTGACTCTGTCCTTAAGCTCCGCAGATTCGCGACGGCGGCGTCCATTGGCCACCGCTGCGAAGATCAGCGCGGGCAAACATACTAAAACCCAGCCGAAGAAACCAAGTAGCAGATATAGAAGTGGCATGGGGAGCTTTGAGCTGCATTGTAGACCGCGAAGGTGGGAAAGTCTTTCAGTTTTTCTGTAAGTGCCGGATTTTCTTAGCCAAGAGCAACGCCAAAGAACTTACCGCTGATTAACGCTGATGACGCGGATCTGAAAAACACAGCCGAGGGCGGCTGTGCTACACG
>DATMPO010000072.1:0-19009 GCA_035567035.1 Verrucomicrobiia bacterium
CGAGCGGTGGGAATCCACGTGGTCGGGACCGGCCTGCGAGTCGTCTTCCAGCACAAACACCACCGTGTCTTTCCAGAACGGAGAATGCGAAAGGGCTTCGACAATCCGGCCGAGCGCCAGGTCGTTGTCGGCCATGTACGCACGCGGCGTGGGATAGCCGGCGCGGCCTCCTGCTGTGTGGTCGCCGGGCAGATGCATGACCTCAAGCGCGGGCATGTCTCCTTCCTCAACAAACTGCTGGAGTTCGGCAATCCATGCGTCGGCGCGTTTTTGGTCGGTTATCTTCAAATTGAATTGCGGATACGTCGGGCTCACGTCGGGGCCGAGTTCACGCTGCGTGACCGGCCAGCCGTTGGGCCCGCTGTCCACCATCTCGCCGTAGTCGCGAAACCTGATGCCTTTCTTTTTGGCCAGCGTCCACAGGAAGCCATCGGCCGGTTCGTTGGCTTCTTCGCCATCCACGCTGGCCCGCCGGTCGGAGTACAACGAGGGAATAGCTTTCTCTCCGTAGTCGGTGACGTAGGCGGCGGTCGACCAGATGTGTCCCTGGGAACTGACTTCGGCGTTGGTGAAGAAGCGGTCGAACAATCCGAAACGCAGGCCGAGCGCGCGATGGTTGGGAGCAACGTCCTTCCCAAAGAAAACCAGGTTGGGATCTCCATCGCCTTCCGGCAAATCACCCAGCACCTGATCATAGGTACGGTTTTCTTTAATAATGTAGAGAACGTGCTTGAACGGAGGATAGCGCCGCTTGGCCGGCGGCTGGTCCCAATTGTTGGCCATGGCCACTCGATGCGAATATTTCTCGAGCGTGGCGGCGCTCAGGTCGCTCGAGAGTGTACGCAACGTGCCGTTGAGCTGCCCCAGCGCGTAGCCCAGGGGCCTTTGGAAGGGCGACTGGCCCGGAGTAGGACCGTCGGGATTGGCGTGGCTGCCATGCCCTTTGCCCGCGAGCACCAGCAATTGTTTGCCGGTCTCAAATACTGCGGTGGGGTACCAGTCCGTGGGCACTCTGCCGATCAGACGGTCCCGGGTTGAAGCTGCGCCTGATTTTTCCGCCGCGACATCAAACACCGCGATGGCGTTATTGTCGGCCTCGGCGACGTACAGCCTGGACCCGTCCGGCGAGAGCGCAAGCGCGTTCGGCGTGCTTCCCTCCGACGGTCCTGAGGGAGCGGCATCGCTCAAAAAACGCAGAACCTTTTTTGCGCGAGTGTCAACGACGGCAATCTGGTCGGTCCCGCCAAGCGCAACGAACAATCGAGATCCGGAGGCGTTCGCCAGAAGCGCCGATGGGTGACGCCCCACATGCAGCCGGCCCATGTAGATCAGCTTTCCGTCGCCACGCGATTTGAAGATTGAGACCGTGTCCGAACCCCATGCCGAAACGTACACTCGTCCATCGGCCGCGGTCGTGACCGCGTAAGGGTAGTGTTCGGTCGGGAAACGCTGCACGACCTGGCCGTTTGCCGGATCAATTACGGCGAGGCTGTCGCCCACGTTTTCGGCGACATAAAGAAGATGGCCCTGGCGGGAAGCCGCGAGTCCGGCGGGATAGCGCGATCCGGTGTCATCCGGCTTTTTCTTGCCCAGCACAATCTTGCGCTGGAAAGTTGCCGCGCCGCTTTGCCACGCATAGCAAAAGATGGCATCTTCGTTTCCGCCTGACACATACAGCTCATGACCATCCGCCGAAAAAGCCAGCCCATAAAAGGCCGCGTCCTGCTTCACCGTCTGGGTCACCTGCCTGGATTTCAAGTCCACGACCTGGAGTCCCTGCTCGCGCCAGCCGCTCAGGATTACGACCAGCCTGTCGCCTTCGGGAGAAAGAGCCATCGCCAGGGGCATGCTGCCCAGATCAATAAAGTCTCCTGCCGGATCGAGCCGCAAGCCGGTGGCCAGCGGCGATGTGTAGGTGGTCGCGGGCGCCGCTGCTCCGCCCTGCTGCTGGCCCCACAGAGCTCGGTTGCTGCCTGAGGCCAGCAGGCATGCCGCCACGGCGATGGATGGAAAGTCCCGAGCCAGCAGGTGTTTCATCCGATGAACCTGCGCAGATTATCTCACTGGCCGCGTTTCCGTCCTAGACGGCGACGTTTCCCCGGCGTCTCCCAGTTGCGGGAAAAGATCCCCACTATCTCAGCAAGGTCCGGCGTCTGTTGCCGAAAAACAAGAAAGCGCTCTGCCGCTGGTAACGACAAAGCGCTGTCAAGGGACGATCAGAATCACTACGGCCCCGATGTGACGAGCGTGGAGGAGGGGTCAGGCACCCTTGCGGAATGGTCTTGGCTGGAAAGTATGTAGTTGCGGTCGTCGCTCACAATCGCGGTCAGAACGTATGTGCCTCCGATGTGCTGAAACACCAGTTTGCCGTTTCCATGGTCGGAGACAAAATCTACCCCGGCCGGGACCATGATGCCGGTCCCAGTTCCGTCCTTGCGCCGCACGAGCAGAATATTTGTTCCATCGGCCACTTCACGGATGCAGTATGTTCCCGCCGGAAGGGTCTGATTCCCAATGACGAAATCGAACGGGACTGTAGTCACGACAGTATGTGCCGAGCTGGCCAGCGCCGAGGCATAGCTGCCCAGAATTATGAAAAGTGAGATTAAGTATTTCATTTCGTTTTAAATTCCCTCACCGATATAACCAGCGGTCCGCGTTTTTATTCCTTGCGCCGCACTGAGCGCCGCGCTGCAACTTAGTTCCAGTCCTTCAGGTGCCACTGAATCCGCAAGAGGATGGAATTGAGCAAGCGGCGGTTGCCGAGACACCCGAAAGCATCCTGCTGGGCAGCTCGAGCGTGCAACTGATGCATACGCGATTGAAGAGCTGCCGGTGCACTATCGGGAAATCATTTTACTCTGCGAGGTGGAAGAGATGTCCTACCGGGAACTCGCGGAAACATTGTCCATCCCTTTGGGGACCGTCATATCGCGTCTGGCGAGGGCCAGGCGAGCTCTCCGCAACCAATTGACAAAGCCCACGCGAGTCCCGCTTTCCGCGGCCCCGCTCATGGAATAAAACAGCTGGCGGACCGGTTCATGCAAGTGGACGACCCAAGGCTGGGTTGAGGCAAAAGCATGATCGGCTCGAATGTCGGCGTATCACTTGGAATCCTATTTGTGGCGATTGCGGGAATCAATGTCTGGCTGATGCTGCGGACGACCGGCAATCGAGCGCTCCAAATTCGCATTCACAGGTTCGGAGGCTATCTTTTTCTTACGCTCTTTTTCGCGATGTTCTTTTATATGAGCAAGAGGGTCTCGGGCGTAAGCCACGGACTCTCCATAACGATCGTTATTCATAGCGCGCTGGCGTTCCTGCTTCTTCCGTTGCTTTTTCTGAAAATCCTGATTGCGCGTCGTTACAGGCACCTCACCGGCGCGTTGTTCGCATTAGGACTGGCAATCTTCATTGTTTCATTTCTCCTGGTCGCCATTACATCGTTTCCCGTACTCTGGGCTTCAGACATCCTCGGGAATATCCCTCTCGGGGTTGATATTAGCGTCATCGCACTTGCGGTGGTCGTTTCCGGTACGCTGTTCTTCCGCCGTGCGACGGTTGCACCGCCGGCGACCGCTGTTCAGGCTGGCGATAACGCCCGGCGTCAATCTGTTCAGGCCCCTGGGGCATTGCGACAACCAGGCGCCAGAAAATCGCTGCTCCTGCTGTTGTCTCGGATACAGGATCAAACCCATGATGCAAGGACGCTGCGTTTTCTACTGCCGCAGCGCGAGGGATTTCAGCCGCGTCCGGGCCAATTTCTGACCTTCAATTGGATTGTGGATGGCAAAGCCGTGGCGCGGTCCTATTCCATTTGCTCTTCTCCTCTGCAAACCGGATATATCGAGATCACCGCGAAACGCGCCGAAGGCGGCTGCGTTTCTGTCTTTCTCAACCAGCAGGCACAGATTGGTTTGACCGTAGAGGCCCGGGGACCTTCCGGCCAGTTCTGTTTTGATGAGTCACGGCACGACAAGATTGTGTTGATTGCCGGCGGCAGCGGGATTACGCCCATGATGGGCATGCTTCGCTATATCGACGACCTTGACCTCGCAACCGAGGTAAGGCTTTTCTACTTTGTAAGGACCCCCCGGGACATCATATTTGCAAGTGAGCTGGAGCGACTCCGCACCTCCATGCGTAACTTTCGCTACCTGGTGATCGTAGGTAAGCCAGACTCCGGATGGACAGGCAACACGGGACATCTGAGTCGAGCATTACTGGAAAACCATGTAAGTCGCATCCACTCTTCCACTTTCTTCGTGTGTGGCCCGCAAGGTTTGATGGACAGTGCATGCAATATTCTCCATTCCCTGGGAATTCCGGACGCGCAAATCCTGCGGGAAAGTTTCGGGGGCAAGTCGCCCCCATCTTCTACCCCTGGACCGCGGAAGACAGCTGGGAAGCTCGTCTTCGCCCGTTCTCGCACAAGTTGCGATCTTCTTGAGGGTCAAACATTGCTCGAAATAGCAGAGGCCAACGGTATCTCCATACCTTCCAGTTGCAGGCAGGGAGAGTGCGGCACCTGCGCCGTGCAGGTGCTAAGTGGTCGCGTTCGAATGGAGACAGAAGCCGGATTATCCCCTGAGCGGAAAGAACTTGGTTACGTACTTGCGTGCGTTGCGCGCGTTGACGAAACCGTCACAGTCAACTTATAGAAAAAGAATGGTCCGGAAATGTTCAATCTTGAGCAGGAACAATCAATTCTGACGAAATCCATAAGGAGGAAATAAGGAAATGATGAAGAGAAGAGTGTGGGTTGCGGCCCTGGCAATGCTGGTGATGATTGCGGTTGTGCTGTCCCGTGGAGCGTCAATGGTAAGGGCGAACGCTCAGGCGTCTTCGCCGGCAACCGCTGAAGTGAAGATCGACAGTTTCGCTTTTGGGCCCGGGACGCTCACGGTCGCTGTTGGTACGAAGGTTACCTGGACAAACCGCGATGACATTCCGCACACGGTTGTCAGTTCCGACGGTTTATTCAAGTCTAAGGTCCTGGCTACAGACGAGAAGTTCTCCTATATTTTCGCCAAATCGGGAACCTTCCCCTACTTCTGTTCGATTCACCCGCAAATGACCGGCAAGGTCGTCGTCCAGTGACCGGCCAATGGTTGCAAGTCGCTTCGTCGGCATCACGGGGCGCCCGGCAATACCCGTAGCCTCGAAGAACTGCAAAGCCGACTGGGGTCCGCGTTCTTATTCCTTGCGCCGCCTGAGCGCCTTGCGGCGAGTCGCTCGCTGCTTTGAGTCATGTCGCGTGCGCGCAGGCGAAAATTACTAGATGAAAAACTTCTTCCGTGAAGGGGGAGACATCCTCAGCGCTGACCCGACTCACTCATTTTCAAAGACTACAAACTGCAGCGTCCCCGATCTTTCCACTTGTATTACCAGCGGGGAGTCCCCGCTCAGTGCGTCCAGACTGCGCCTCAGCGAGACAGCATCTTTGATCTCGCCGCCGTTGACTTCGTGGATGATGTCTCCCGCAGCCAGTTCATCCCCAAAATGGGAGCTGCCACTTGCCATTTTGGCCGCTACCAGCACGCCTCCACTCACGCGCAGGGGCGGCAACAGGGCTGAAACCTTTTCATCAACGGTCAGGGCTAGAATTCCCAGCCTGGCGAAGGAATTGTCCTGTTCTGTCACCAGGTCCTCAAACCGCTGCGGGTCGTCCGCTCTTTCCACCACGGGCACGTTGAACGAGATTTTTTGACGTCCTCGCAGCACATCAATCTGGGCCTGGTCGCCCGCGGCGTACGCATACATATTCAAAGCGAGCTGGCGAACATTCGGGATGGGTTTGGCGTGGACCCGGATGATAATGTCTCCCACCTTTAGGCCTGCGGCATCTGCCGTACTCTGCGGGGCGACGTCCTCGATCAAGACACCGTTCTCGGTGGGAAGGCCCAGTGCCTGGACCAGCGCCGGCGTGATAGCACGGACGGAGATACCTATCTGGTGGTGATGGACGTGATGGTCCGTGCGGATCTGCCGGCATATCGCGCTCACCAGGTTGCTGGGAATAGCGAAGCCAACTCCTTCACTGCCGCCTGACTTGGTCAGGATGAAGGTATTGATACCGACAACCTCTCCGGAAGTATTTACCAGCGGCCCGCCGCTATTTCCCGGATTGATCGCTGCATCGGTTTGGACAAATACCAGGGGGTCGTCCGGGTTCAACTGCCGGTCTACCGCGCTGACCACTCCCATGCTCACTGAATTCTCGAGCCCCAGGGGGCTCCCGAAGGCGAGCACGATTTGGCCCTGATTCAAATTACTGGAGTCCCCAAACGTCAGGAATGGCAGTCCGGTCAAGTCGATCTTGATAACCGCCAGGTCGGTTTGCCGGTCCATGCCGACCAGTTTGGCATTCAGCACATGGCTGTCGACATTGGGCACCGCTTCGTTCAGCCTCACTTGCAGGCGACGGGCCCCTTGAACAACATGAGCATTGGTAACGATGTAACCATCCGAGGAAATCAGGATGCCCGACCCCGAACTCCTTTGCTGCGAAACAACCGCGCCACCACTGTGGGCCCGGTCGTCCTCAATGGCGTAAGCGAAATTCAGAATGCGGACCACGGCCGGCTTAACTTCACCGGCTATGGACTGCAGGGAGGAACTGAGTTGCTCCAGAGGGTTGGCGGTCGAAGTCCTCGCGGGTCCGGGAATCGTCGGCCGCGATCTCTGGGAAGATGCGTCCGGAATGAGACACGCGCAACAAACGGTCAACAGCAGCAGAGAGAACTTTTTCATTTCGTCTTTTTAATTCCTGGACTGGTTTGCCTCTCTTGCTATGGCGGGCCGGGTAAAGCACAGAGCGGAGCGGTATGGATGCCAGGAAAGAGATTTCCTTTCTTGCGGCCTTTAGACGTTAACTGAATTCCGGAACATATATTCCGCGGAATGGCCAGGAATGCCGTTTTTTCTCACCAGCAGTTCGCCGCCAGTCGCTTTTACGCTCCCACTCGGGCCAGAGTAAAAAGTTTTGCCGTCCCGGGAATAAACGGGAAGCTTTGTAGTTCTCCCAGAGTCTGACAACAACTTAAAGAGGGTATTCGCCCGCACAAATGAGTGCGGCAGATCGAGGGAGCAGACCGAATGCAGTCATGCAAAGCAGACATCTCAGGTCTGCAAGTTACCAGACAAGGAAGGATCCGCAAGATGAAGAAAACAATTTTGGTTTTGGCGGGAGCAGCCTGCTTTGCTTTGCTGCCTGCGTGTGCCTTGGGCCAGCAGGACTCCAAAGCGCCGGCTGACGGTGCGAAGGCCACGACTACGCAGGATGATAAGCCATCAAACGTTGATCAGAATTACGGCCCTGACAGTCGCGGAAAATCCAGGAAGAGGAAGCAGATGAAGGAGTCCAAGAAGAAAGCCCCCGCCAAAGAACCGGCTGAAAACGAAAAAATCTTCGATGAAATGCTTCGCTCCGCGCAGACGTCGGGAGCTTTGTGATTCAGCGACAAGCAATGGTGATGTTGGGGACGCAAGCTCGAGTCCCTGGTTGTTCATGTTTCAGGGCCTGGTTTCCGCACGGTAGTAACTCACGAAGGAGAGGAAGGAAAACTAGATGCGATTGCTACAAGCACTATTTGTTGTCCTGGTAGTTTCAAACCTGATGGCCGGTCAAACGACCGCGCCAAACACTGACTCTGGCCCGTCGAATATGACGGATGAACTAAAGAAGCTGCGCGAAGCGATTACCGAGCAGCAAAAGGCGATGGCCGAGCAAAAAAAGGCAATGGCCGAACAGGAGGGCCGGATCGCCGCGCAACGGCAGGAGATAGAAGCACTCAAACAGCAGGTGAACGCGCAACCCCAGTCCACGTCCGCGACAAGTTCCAGCGTCCCGGCACGGCTCCTGAACGCGACGCTAACCGGCGCCGACTCTTCCAGTTCAGTGACCCAGCCGTCGCGGGATGCCATGCAGGAAGGCCCCAAGGAATCACCGCTGTCAGTACGCGTTGGTGGCGCCGAATTCACGCCGGGTGGATGGGTGGACTTTGAAAACATCTTCCGCAGCACAAACACAGGAAACGCGGCTACGACCACTTTCGGCGCCATCCCGTTCAGCAATACGGCAGCAGGACACCTTACCGAGTTTCGTTCCACCGCACAGTACTCGCGGCTCAGTATGAAAATTACCGACAAATTCGGCGGTAACGATGTGACCGGCTACATCGAGACCGATTTCAATGGCAATGATGCGACCACGGTATTCCAAGGCACGAATCCCCATACCATGCGCCTGCGCCTTTATTGGCTGGACGTGAAACGCGGCAAATGGGAGTTCCTGGGCGGCCAATCCTGGAGCTGGCTCACACCGAACCGTACCGGATTGTCGCCGCTGCCGGCCGATCTTGCCACTACGGTGAACGAAGATTCCAACGTGAACCTGGGCATACATCACACCCGCGCCGCGCAGCTTCGCGTGGCCTATCACCCCAACGATCACTGGGGGGTGGGCGTGGCGCTCGAGAATCCGGACCAGTTCGTGGGCACCAACGCAGTGACCTTCCCAACGGCCTTCGCCCTGGGTGTCAGTAACCTGAACGGGCAGTTGGACAACGGTAATCTTGGCGTCCCGAACGTCAGCCCGGACATCATCCCCAAGATCTCCTACGACACAAACTTTGCCGGACGAAAATTTCATGCGGAAACCGCCGGCTTACTCACCACAGCGAAGGTGACAGTCCAGCCGACCGGCTCAACCACCTTCGTCACACACACGGCGATTGGCGCGGGCGTCGAGGCCGCCGCGAACTTTGAATTGTTCAGGAAACTCCGCTTGCTCGCCAACGGTATGTACTCGGACGGCGCGGGCCGTTATCTTATCGCCACCGGACCACAGGCCGTCGTACTCCCGACGGCTTCGGGAAAAGACGTAAACGTATCCATGGTCCATTCCGGCGGCGGGCTCGTGGGCTTCGAATCACAAGTCACGCCCAAGAGTTTGTTTGCCGCGTACTACGGCGGGTTCTACTTCCAGCGCAATTTTGCCCTGGATAATACCCTCGGCGCCAAGCCAAATACCTTCGTTGGCTTTGGTGGTCCGAATTCATCTAACACGAATAACCGTGCGCTGCAGGAAGCGACGATCGATTGGATTCAAACACTCTGGAAGCAGCCCCAGTATGGAGCACTGCTGCTGAACACACAGGTCTCCTACGTGACACGCGCGCCATGGTTTGTGGCGCCTGGCGCGCCGAAGAATGCCCACCTCGGCATGAGCTATGTGAGTTTGCGGTATATTCTGCCATAAACGAGGATACTCGTCCTGCCCGAAGCGCGCCCCCACGCGCTTCGGGTTTTCTTTGCGCGCCCGAAGCGCACCCGCTCGCGCGATACCAGAGTGCTCTCTCGCACTCCGGAGAAAATGACACGGCGCGAATCGGGTATATCGATTGAAGTCGATTCACAGACAGATCGTAAGTTTCACAAGAACCGCTAACGTCCGCTCGCTTCCACCTGGTAATGCAATGCTCGACGTGATGACGGCAACACCCAGAAGGGGAATACTCTTCAAGAAATTTAGTTCTTTTGAAAGCTGGTATCCCATCCGAGTTGGTAGCAGACTCGCTCTCCGCCAGCCCAACAGCCCCTGCTTAGGATGGGTAGGCAGGGGCGCCCCTCAATCAGACGAAGTAAACCAGCTCCCGTAATTTAAGCGAGCAGGGGGCGCTTATTTCGCCATGTACTTTTCTTCCCAGCAATGCACATGGACTTGTTTGCGGTTAGGACACCTTTTGATTACGTGTAAACTGTCTTGTTCTAAAATGTGACAAAATCAGGAGACATCTAATGGACCGATTTTCTGAAAACAAAATTGTAAGAAGCAAGGGAACCTTCGTGAAAGCGCTGCTGGCGCTTTTCCTGCTCGCGATTTTCATTGGGACCATGGCGGCCCAAACGCTCACTCAGTCAGACCGCGACAAAGGCATTGCCGAGCTCGAGATCTCTCGCCAGATGTTTCTCGATGCCACGAAAGGGCTTTCGCCCGCCCAGTGGAATTTCAAGGCCGGGCCGGACCGCTGGTCGATCGCCGAATGCGCCGAGCACATTGCGCTTAGCGAAGACTTCATCTTCGGGGTGGTCACCAACCAGGTGATGAAGAGTCCGCTGGCTCCCCAGAAGCGCGATGCGGTGAAAGGAAAAGATGAGTTGATCGTCAAGATGCTCCAGGACCGAAGCCATAAAGCCACCGCGCCCGAGCCGATTGACCCGACAAAACGTCCGATGCCGGCGGAGGCTTCCGTGAAGCAATTCCTGGCCAGCCGCGCGCGCACCATCGAATACTTGAAGACGACGCAGGAGGATCTGCGAGACCACTTTGCCGACCATCCCGTTCCGGCGATTGGTACGCTGGACGGGTATCAATGGATTCTGCTCATTTCCGGCCACGAGCGCCGCCACACTCTTCAGATCCTCGAGGTAAAGGCCGACCCGAACTTTCCCAAGAATTGATTTGCCGGGCTAGCCAGCTACTTGCCTTTGAACCTTGGTGGACGCTTCTCGTGGAACGCGGCAATTCCTTCCTTCACGTCTTCGGTGTAGTTGGTTACCAGCGTCCCCAGCGCGGCGTCTTCCAGGGCGTTGTCGAGGCCCATGGTGAGCTGTTTGTACATCATGCGCTTGGTGATGCGGATGGCAATCGGAGGCCCGGCCGCCAGCCCCTCGGCCCATTGCCGGGCACGCGACATCAGATCCGCGTCGGGCACCACCTCGGTGACCAGGCCCAACTCCAGGGCCTGCCGCGCCGGGTAGACTTCCGAGAAGAGTGACATCTTGAGCGCTTTTTCAAGGCCGAGGAAGCGTGGGAACAGATACGCGCCGCCCTCATCGGGAATCAGCGCAAACTTCAGGCTGGTATCCCCGAGCCGGGCGCTTTCGGCGGCGATGCGGAAGTCGCAGGACAAGGCCAGAGTCAGGCCGCCGGCCACCGCCGCTCCATTGACGGCCGCGATGGTGGGCTTGTCAAACCGCTGGAGAAACTTCACCAGTTCGTGCATGTTCTCCCGCATCTCCAGCATCGATTCCAGGCGGTGGCCCTTGTAACGCGCGGGATACTGAAAGTCGCGGCCAATGTCGCCGCCGGAGCAGAACCCCCGGCCCGTGCCGGTCAATATCACGACGCGAATCTCGTCGTCGTCGCGGGCGTCGCCCAGCGCCGCCAGGATTTCATGGACCATGATCTCGGAATAGGCATTCAGTTTCTGCGGACGGTTCAGCGTCACCGTGGCCACGTGTCCGGTCTTGTCGTAGAGAATCTGCTGAAGTTCTTTCATCTTTTTATCTTTATCTGCCGGTAAACTTCGGCGGGCGCTTTTCGAGAAACGCGCGCACGCCTTCTTTATGGTCCTGGGTCTGGCCGCAGCGCATGTGGGTTTCCGCCTCGCGGTCGAGCAGCGTGCGGAAGTCGGTGTGCGTGGCCAGATTGATGTTGGCCTTCATGTAGCGATAGCTGGTCAGGGGCCCGTTGGCAATGCGCGCCGCCAGGGCCCGCGTCTCGCTCTGCAACTGATCGTGGGGCACTACACGATTCACGAGACCAAGGCGATGGGCTTCGGCAGCGTCAATCATGTCGGCGAGGAACAGCATTTCTTTGGCTTTGGGCGCGCCCACGTATTGCGTGAGCAGCCATGTGGTGCCGAAGTCGCCGCCAAAGCCGACCTTGGCATAGGCGGTCCCGAATTTCGCCTGGTCGGACGCAATGCGCAGGTCGCACGCCAGGCAGATCCCCAGGCCCGCGCCCATGGCGAAACCATTCACCTGCGCGATGGTCACTTTTGGAATGCTATAGAGCAACCATGAAAGCTCCTGGGCGCCGCGCAGCCGGTCAATGCTTTGCTCCAATGATTGCTCTTGCGCCTGGGCCATAGCGGCCACGTCGCCGCCGGCACAAAACGCGCGCCCCGCGCCCGTCACCACGATGGCGCCGACGTCGGGATCAGCGCTCCAGGAGCGCAGTGCATCCATGGAGCCGTTCAACAGCTCGGCGTTCAACGCGTTGAGCTTGTCGGGACGGTTGAAGGTGAGAGTGGCTACGCGGTCTTGTACGGTGGCAGTGATCACGGCACCATAGTAAATCACAGCCGGGAATCACGCGCCAGTGCTAAAAGACTTCATGCCAGGAGTGGGTCCCCCGACGACCAGGGTTCAGGCACTCCGGTTGAGGCTGCCATCCGGCCGCGCTGATTGTGATATGTTGATGGACTCAAACACCATCGCTGCATGAAGGTGAACAATTCCCGTATATCCATATCGTGAAGCCGGCTTAAGCGCTGTGAGGAAACCTGTCCGCACTCGCGGCAGTGTACCGTGGCTCTGGAAGCTCCTCGGCGCAATGCTGCTCGCTTTCGCGATACCGGCCATCGCGGAGCCCGTCGCGTCGCTCAAGCCGATCGGATACGTCAACGACTTCGCCGGCGTGCTGAGCGCCGCGACGCGAGACCAACTCAACGAGATGTGCCGCCAGGTAGAGCTGCAAGCGCAGGCGCAGATCGCCGTCGTCACCATCAAATCCACCGATGGCGAGGACATCTTCAAGTACTCAGTTGACCTGTACCAGAAGTGGGGCATCGGCAAGAAAGGGACAGACCGGGGCGTGCTCATCCTGCTGGCAGTCCAGGACCACAAGTACTACATCAACGTTGGTTACGGATTGGAACCCATCCTGCCGGACGGAAAGGTGGGCGGCTTTGGGCGCGAAGCTGTTCCCTACCTGAAGCGGAACGATTACGACGGCGTGGTGAGCCTGCTGGCTTCGCGCGTGACGCAGGTGATTGCGAAGGACGCAGGTGTCGAGATCGCGACGCCGCTGTCGGGACAGGCCGCACCCGAGCAGCCGGAAACGCGGTATCGGCGTCAGAATAAACCGCTGTCGCCGTTTACGATCATTGTCCTTATTATTCTTGGGATCATCGTCCTGTCGGTACCGCCGTTGCGCCGGCTGCTTTTTTATATCCTGCTGGCGAGCTTTTTCAGCGGCGGCCGTGGCGGAGGCAGTTTCGGCGGTGGCGGCGGCTTCGGTGGAGGCGGCGGTGGCTTCGGCGGTTTTGGGGGCGGCAGCACCGGCGGCGGTGGCGCGGGGGGAAGCTGGTAGGAGGACACGTTATGGCGGAAAACACGATTCCGGAAAAGCAAATTACCGAGTTTGTCGCGCGGCTGCAACAGGCAGCGGGTGACAACCTGGAGAGCGTAGTCCTCTACGGATCAGCGGTGTCCGGCCATTACGATCCGAAGTACTCGAATATCAATCTGCTTTGCGTCCTGAAAGACACGGCGTTGCCCAGGCTGCTGGCGCTTGCTCCCGCAGCCAAATGGTGGACGAAGCAAAAGCATCCGGCCCCGCTGCTGATCACGCGTGAAGAACTAGAGCGTTCGGCGGACGTCTTCGCCATCGAGATGATGGACATGCGGCAACACCACCGCGTGCTCTTCGGGCCGGACGTGGTTGCGTCCCTCGAAGTCCCGATGCAGCTGCACCGCGCCCAGCTGGAGTACGAATTACGGGAGAAGCTCATCCTGCTGCGGCAGGGGCTGTTACTGGCGGCGGGCGATCAGCAACGCATGTGGGACTTGCTGCTGCGTTCCGTGCCTTCGTTCGCTACACTGTTCCGGCACGCCTTGATCGCCCAGGGGAAGCCCGTTCCCGCGCCCCGGCACGAAGCGGTACAAGCGCTGGCCGCGAACCTGGGCTGGGACGCGTCGTCGTTTGAAAAAGTGCGGGACGTACGGGAACATCGGGCCAGTCCCCGGCAGTTTGACGTCGAGACGGTAGCCGCGCAGTATCTGTCGGCAATCGAAAAAGTGACCGCCGCTGTGGACCACATGCTGGATCTCCCCGGGGCGAAGAGTTGAAAGCTGTAAATCGGAATTCTGTTTTCAGGAGGACGAAATGAAGGCATTGATTGTGATCATCATTGTGGTGGTGATAGCACTGATCGTTTTCGGGTCCTACGTGAGCGTGCACAACACGCTGGTAGCCAAGAACGAGGCGGTAAAGGCCGCGTGGTCGCAGGTGGATATCGTGCTGCAGCGCCGCGCCGACCTCATCCCCAACCTGGTCGAGACGGTGAAGGCATACGCCAAGCAGGAGCAGACCGTTTTCGGGGACATCGCCAAAGCACGCTCCGCGTTGCTGTCCGCGGGATCTCCGTCCGAAAAGATCGCTGCCAACAACCAACTTGATGGCGCGATCGGCCGCCTGCTGGTGATTGTGGAGAACTATCCGCAGCTGAAATCGAACGAAAACTTCCTGCGGTTGCAGGACGAGTTGGCGGGCACCGAGAACCGCATCGCGGTGGAACGCAAGCGCTATAACGACGCCCTGCAGGACTACAACACCTACATCCAGCAGTTTCCGAACAGCCTGTTTGCCGGATGGGGCGGCTTTAAGCCAAACGACGCCTATTTCAAAGCAGCCGAAGGATCGCGCGAGGTGCCGAAAGTGAATTTCGGAACGCCTCCGCAGACCGCGCCCCAGCCCGCTAAGTAGGAATCAGAGACGGAACAAATACAAAGGCGGCGTTCAATGGACGCCGCCTTTGATTCTGCTTTCGGTTGGCTGCTGCCCGGCTTCATCCTTCTTTGGCGCCGAGTCTTTGCTCCAGAGGGCCGCTTCCCAGTCTAGCTCCGCGCAAGGTCCTCTCGGGCGGCAGGGCGCGGACCTCGGACGTTTCACCCTGCTCGCGGCCCAGAACGTGGCGGTTGTTCCGGATCTGATGATCGCGAAGGCGATCACGCTGGCACGACCGAAGCATCCGTTTGTCGCGCGTTGCCGCAAGCAGTCTTCCTTGAAAGCCATTCAGTGTCTCGGCGCTGAGCTTCTCGATGGTGTCCCGGCGCACCTCTTCGAACTGGCGTTGGGTCAGGGCTTTTTCTCTTGGTTGCGGGTCCCAGCGAACCAGGCCAAACCGCTTCTCTTTCCCTTTCTGCAATACGTCATCAATCCGGGCCTGCTGCTCTGACAAAGGGGCGAAGGCCGCGAGGTCAGGCAGCTTCGAAGGCGTCTCAAAGACGGCGGTCAGGGTGCGCAATGGAACGGTGCGAAGCCACTTTGCCACCTGCCACGCCGTGAGAAGATGCGCCACGATTCCTTCCACGGCCAGCACGGGATTGCCTCCGAGAATATCGCCGCCGGAACGGCCCGCTCTTGTGATGCGATAGTTTTCGATTCCCAGTTTGACCCAATCGACAAAGCGCCTGCCCAGGCGAGGACCAAACAGATATGCATCGGCACTGCTCAGAATGCTGAGATGCTTGATCTCGTCGCGCACGATGTTCAAAAGCAGGCAGCGCAGATCGCTGGACGAAGCTGAATGCGCCGCCATGACGATGTAGCTGGAACTGGCGTTCCATTCCGTGACCTGCCGGCTGACGATGTGACGCACCGCCGTCGCTTCGTCGGCGGTCACCACCATGGGCTGGTTAGGGTTGTCGCGGCTGGGCGATATGTTCACCAGGCGTTCGATGATCCGCGCGAACGCGTTACTGTGCCGCCGCTCTTCGGCGCACCACGCCGACTCGCACCAGGGCACACCGTGTTCGGCGGCGTATCTGGCCTGTTCTTCATTCTTTCCCATGAACCGGCCAAGCGTGGGCAGAAGGAAGCGAAAGCCCTCTCCGTTTTGCCGCGTGTACTCCATGATGGGGTCTTCGTTTTCCATGGCGACATTCATCATGAACGCCATCTCCCAGACCGCCAACCCACCGACGACGTCCCAGGGTCCGATGGCACGGAGTTGCGCTTTTTGCCACGTCCTTGCCCGGTAATGCGGGTCCCGCGGCAGATGTTCGGAGACTTCCTGGTGAAAGCCCCAAAATGCCCACAGATTCTCATCCAGGGCCGCGGTGGAGAAATCTTCACGGATGATCTTGTAGATGGCGAGGAGCGTTCTGGGCAGATGCAGCGCCTGGCGCAGCATGGACATCCGGCGTGCTGTCTTCCCTGGTGCAGTGGGCCTGTATTTCTGCGTGGTGAGCGCACGGCTGACCGCGCCCAGTTGCGTGACTCTTGGGTTCTCCGCCGCGGCTTTCGGGTCCTCTGTGAAGTTGTCGTCGTTTGCCGGATTTTCCATGGAAAAGCCTCGCGCCGCAGGTAGCGGCCCGCGAGCGGCGCAACAACACCAGCCACCACCCGCGATTCACGCCCACGTTATCCGGGCCGGCGCGGAGGCTCAAGCGGTAAAGGACGACACAGCGCGGCATTGCAGAACATCCGGCTTCAGTTGTCGCATTTTTTGGCACTCCACTACAAAACGCAAGGTGGTCTTATTCCGCTGGGCCATTTGGTAGAGTAATTGGCATGGAACAGATCGCATGGAAGGATTTCGAACGGGTCGAGTTGCGCGTTGGGACCATTATTGAAGTAGAAGATTTTCCCCAGGCCAGAAAGCCCACGTACAAACTCAAGATTGATTTCGGGGAGCTCGGCGTAAAGAAATCCAGCGCCCGGATCAAAGACCTGTACAGCAAAGAGGACCTGCTGGGGAAGCAGATCATCGGCGTAGTGAACTTTCCTCCCAAACAGGTGGCCAACTTCTTTTCTGAAGTGCTGACCACAGGCTTTTATCTTCCGGGCGGAGAAGTCGTGCTGGCGCAACCGGAACGGCGTCCCAAACGGGGCGAGACTGGCGTAACTAAGGACGCCCGACGCCTGGGCCGGGCATCGTCAGAAGTGTGGTACATTCCCAGCTATGGCAGATCAATCCCAGCCGCAGTTTTCGACCGCACAGTACGGGAGCGCGCCGGGCGCAGAATCGTGCCAGTTCTGTCATCAGCCCGTGGGGGCGCAGTTCTATCGCGTTAACAACGCCAGGGCGTGTCGCAATTGCGCGGAAAAGTTGAAAAGCTCAATGTCCCGCGACACCCACGGCGCGTTTGTACGCGCACTGCTGTTCGGCGCAGGCGGGGCAATTTTGGGATTGGCGTTGTATGCGGGATTCACCATCATCACAGGGTTTTTCATTGGCTTCGTCTCTTTGGCTGTCGGCTGGATCGTTGCCAAGGCCATGTTGCTTGGCTCCAAAGGAATGGGCGGAAGGCGTTACCAGATCGCAGCGGTCCTTCTGACCTATGCCGCGGTCTCCATGGCGGCGATTCCGATTGCGTTGGCGCAATACGCCAAGGACCACAAAAAGACACAACACACTGAGACGCGGCAGGCCTCGCCGCAAGCCACTCCAGCGGGAGGCCAAGAAGCTTCTTCACCGGATGCTGCATCGGCAACTCCAGAACAGTCTGCCCCAGCGGCTCCCAAGCCGAACCTGGCCGCCGTATTCGGCACTCTGGCAATGCTGGGTCTGGCTTCTCCCTTTCTTGAGCTGCAGTCTGGATTTAGCGGCGTGATCGGCCTGGTGATTTTGTTCGTGGGAATTCGCATCGCCTGGAGAATGACCGCGGGCACGCGACTCAGCGTCAGCGGGCCGTTCGATACGCCTCCGCAAAAAGCGTAAGCTTGAAATGCATGCCGGAGACTCAATCTTCCGTTTCTTTCCCCAATGATGCCCACCTGTAAACGCTGTTCGCGTGAAATTGCGCCGGGAGCGCTGGCTTGCGATGCCTGCCACGCGCTGGTGCATGCCGACCAGCTCGACCGTATCGCGTCCCGGGCCCGGGCGCTGGAAGGCAGCGGATCTCTGGAAGAAGCCCACCAGCAATGGCAGCAGGCTCTGCAGCTTCTACCGCCCGCGTCGGAACAAGCGACTTGGATCCAGAACCACCTGCGCGAGTTGGAAGCCACCATCAACGCCCCTGGCGGTCCGGATGCGCGGCGCAAATGGGCCAAACGGCTTGGCCCGCTGGGGCCCATCGCGTTTATCGTGGTCAAGTTCAAGACGTTCATTTTTGCGATCTTTAAACTGAAATTTCTGTTCAGCTTCGCGCTGTCTGCCCTCGTCTACTGGAATCTCTGGGGATGGAGGTTCGGCCTTGGATTCCTCATGCTGATCTTGATCCACGAAATGGGCCACTTCATTGACGTTAAGCGCCGCGGACTTCCCGCGGACATGCCCGTTTTTCTACCCGGACTAGGCGCGTACTTGCGCTGGCAGGCCATGGGCGTGTCGCTCGAAACGCGCTCAGCCGTGAGCCTGGCCGGCCCGCTCGCCGGTTGGATGGGAGCTGCCGTGTGCGGGCTCCTCTGGTGGCAGACCGGGAACGGAATCTGGGCGGCGCTGGGCTACGTCGGAGCGTCGTTCAATGCGTTAAATCTGATCCCTGTCTCACCTCTCGACGGCGGCCACGCCTTCAACGCACTGAGCAGAGCAGAGCGGGCGCTCGTGCTCTTGGTCGCCGTGGTCCTGGGTTTGGGGTTCGGAAAATGGATATTCTACGGCGTGGCTGCGGGAGCAGCCTGGCGGCTGTTCACGAAAGACGACCCGGAACATTCGAGCCCGATGACGACTGCCTACTTTCTTATCGTGCTCACCTTGCTCGGCCTCACGATGTGGCTGCTGCCGGGACAGGGCTTGGGGCTGCGGTAGGAAGAGATTGCCAAAATTGTGATTGCCAAAATCGCGGAAATTGGAAAGCGGTGGCAGCAAACCAATTTCGGCGATTAGGGCGATTTTGGGAATGTCTACACTTCCCTGCCAAGCCTTGTCACCGCTTCCAGCAGGGCATCGAAATCCTCACGCCGGGTGCGATGGTTGGTGTTCGCTACCCGGATGGCAAACTTGCCGTTGAGCGTCGTACCCGAAGGAATTGCTATTCCTTGTTCTTGAACGCGCAGCAGAATTTCCTGATTGAGCCGGTTCAAGACTTCGTCCGTCTGTCCGGCGCGAACGTAGCGAAAGCAAGCGATATTCAGCGGCACCGGCGCCAGCAGTTCAAGTTCTTCCGTTTGGCGGATGCGCTCCACAAGATACTGGACGTCGCCCACATTCTGCTCGATTACCCGGGCGATGTGGGCGATACCGTGGACCTTGAAGGCCATCCATACCTTCAACGCTTTAAAGCCGCGCGTGAGATCAAGCCCCAGATTCGCGAACGGTATTCCTCCGGCCAT
>DATMPO010000073.1:0-28632 GCA_035567035.1 Verrucomicrobiia bacterium
CCCCCACGAGACACCATCCCGAACGCCGCGGGGTTGGCGGCGGAGGGACCTGCTCCGCTGCCACTGCGCGTGGGCCAGGCAGGACCGCTCGCACGTCACACAAGTACGGGAGTGAAGCGCAAGCTACCGCGAGGGTAATCCTCATACTCTGCTGGCTCACGCGAGGCGGCAGCGGGGCAGGTCCCTCACCCTGCTCGCCTCCGCTCCGCAGGGGTTCGGGATGGGGGTCATGTGGGGGTTTGACCATCACGAGTTTGAACTCGGATTGTGAAACGAGAGTTGGAGCCGTACATGAAGAGGCTGCTCAAGCCGCCTGATTCTGCGTCAGTGGATACAGTTTGTCTCACTGCAATCTCCATACCGCGAGACGTCCACCCCCACGAGACACCATCCCGAACGCCGCGGGGTTGGCGGCGGAGGGACCTGCTCCGGTGCCGCTGCGCGTGGGCCAGGCAGAATCGCTCGCATGTCACACAAGTCCGGGAGTGAAGCGCAAGCTACCGCGAGGGCAATCCTCATACTCTGCTGGCTCACGCGAAGCCGTAGCGGGGCAGGTCCCTCACCCTGCTCGCCTCCGCTCCGCAGGGATTCGGGATGGGGTAATGTAGGGTTTTGACCTATCACGAGTTTGAACTCGGATTGTGAAACGAGAGTTGGAGCCGCACATGAAGAGGCTGCTCAAGCCGCCTGATTTTGCGGCAGTGGATACAGTTTGTCCCACTGCAATCTCCATACCGCGATACGTCCACCCCCACGAGACCCCATCCCGAACGCCGCGGGGCTGGCGGCGGAGGGACCTGCTCCGCTGCCGCTGCGCGTGGGCCAGGCAGGACCCGCTCGCACGTCACACAAGTCCGGGAGTGAAGCGCAAGCTACCGCGAGGGTAATCCTCATACTCTGCTGGCTCGCGCGAAGCCGCAGCGGGGCAGGTCCCTCACCCTGCTCGCTTCCGCTCCGCAGGGATTCGGGATGGGGTAATGTAGGGTTTTGACCTATCACGAGTTTGAACTCGGGTTGGGAAAGGCACAGCTTATGAGAGTACCGAAATTTGCCTTGATTTGGTTGCTTATTTGTCTTGGTCTCGCGTTGCTTGATCCGAGCCCTGTATTTATTCATCGACGTGATTTTGATCGAGCAGCTGACACCTGGCGTCAAAATCCAACTCAAGAGAACGAAGAGGCGCTCCGCGTTCAGCAGCGAAAGAATGCGGTTATCCGCAATGAGGTCAGAATACTGGAGGCGTTTGTGCTATTTGCAGCAGGTAGCCTTTGCTACGGCGCCTTTAGGGCCATTCGGTCTGGCTTGCGCGGTCGAAAGACAAGCTAATGGGGACATTTTAAAAGTGGTTTGACAGTGTAAATCTTTCCTATTGACTTTTTTCAGATCTGCGGTACCATGCGCGGACTTTTGAAGCAGTTAGCAGTTGGCAATTGGCCGGACAAAAAACAGACGACTGCCCAGGCGGTCGCCAGCAGTATGAAGATCTTTGAAAACTTAAGCAATCAGCAAATGGCAAATGGCCGGAGAAAACCAACAGCCTTTACAACTGAGGACACCCGTTCGACTACGCTCAGGGCAAGCTACGGAACACAGAGGAGGATCGGGCAGATACCGGTTCTTGGCGAGCAGGGTTTGGGGTCTCCGATCACGGCGATCACGTGCGATGACGGCGATCACGGCGATCCCGCTCTGGGATCTCTGACCTCCGTGTTTCTCTTTGACCTCTGTGGTAAAGGGTTTGCGCGTGGTCTGGCGATGCCCCCTGTTCCTCCCCTGTTCCTCCCCTGTTCCTCCCCTGTTACGAATTGACTCCGTCCGGGAAAAAGCTTCACGAAAGGCCCATGGAATCGAGGTTTTGCATGTCTGGAGTATCCAAGCGCTCGCGTTCTCCCCTGTTTTTTTCCCTGTTAGCAGGGGAGTCGGCCTGGCGGTGGAGCGGCGGAAAAGGAGGATCGGACAGGGCAGGAATTCTGGGATATCTGACCTCCGTGTTTCTCCGTGACCTCTGTGGTAAAGGGTTTGCGCGTGGCGGAGCCCGCTTTAGGGTAAAATTGCTCACCATGAAACGCAGACTTGCCGTCCTTGCTTTCGCTTGCGCCACCGGGGTCGCCACCATCAGTGGGCAGTTGGGTACTTCGGACATTCCGGCCTTTCATGCCTGGCCTCCGGCCAAAGGCTCGGTGCTTCCGCCGGTACTGACGGAAAGACAGCTCGCTGATCAGGGGATGACCCAGCCCGTCCAGACGCAATCGTACAAAGCTGCGGCCAAGGTTTCCGGCGTGATCTACCAGATGCCCTGTTATTGCCATTGCGACAAGAGTCACGGCCATCAGAGTTTGCGTACCTGCTTTGAAAGCATGCACGGCGCCAATTGTGGAACCTGTATGGCGGAAGCTCTTTATGCTTACCAGATGTCCAGGAAGGGTTGGACGGCCAAGATGATCCGCGAGGGCATTATCCGCGGTGATTACCGGACGATGGACCTGCAGCATCCGGAGCAAGTCAACTGATTTCTGCACCATTTATGGTGCAGTTGACGCATGTTATAATTTTGCGTATAAAAAAGGCTGCCCCCTAAGCAGCTCTATCTGTTCAACATGGCTGGTCTTTCTGATTTCCACAGCTATGATCTGCCGCTCTAACCGCGTGGGCCGCAAGGAAGCAACTGAATGAAGAGAAAAGTGGCAGCAAGCGTTAAACGTTCAACTCCGAAACCAAAGAAAACAAAGGCTCTTAGGACGGCCAAGAAGATGCCGGCAAAGAAATCCCCCCTTCCCCAGGTCATGCCTTCGTTCAAGCTGGACCCGCTTTATGCACAGGCTGTGCAAAACTATGAGACTGCGCTCAAGGCCATGCAGGAGCACAAATACGAGAAGGCCAAAGGGCTTTTGGAGAAGATTGTCGCCAGCACGCAGAAGGAACTTGCGGAGCGGGCGCGCGTCCATCTCAGCATGTGCAACCAGCACATGGCCAGCAGCGCTACTTCCTTCAAAAGTCAGGAAGAGCACTTTGACTACGCGGTTTCTTTGCTGAATATGGGCCAGTATGACCAGGCCCGCGTGCATCTGGAGAAGATCCTCAAGCAGAACGCAAAAGCGGATTTTGCGTTTTACGGTCTGGCGGTGATTGACTGTCTGACCGCGCAAGTGGAAGGCTCGCTCAAGAACCTGACGGAAGCCATACGCTTTAACCCGCAGAACCGCTTCCAGGCGCGCAATGACTCGGACTTCCAGAACATGGCGGATGATCCCCGATTTACCGAACTGCTGTATCCCGAAGCCAGCGATGCACCGCCGCCGCGTGTGGAACATAAAAAACGTTGAAGGGTGTCTTTGAGCGTTGAGCACAGCAGCAAATAACATTCCGCCGCGCCGCGGACTTCGTGTGGTGGCCATTGGCGGCGGTACCGGACTTTCCACGCTACTGAGAGGTTTGAAGTATTACACGGTGCCGCGCGGGGAAACTCCGCCATCGGGCGTGTTTATCTCCCAACTCACGGGCATTGTGACTGTGAGTGATGACGGCGGTTCCAGCGGCCGTTTGCGCCGCGAATTGAACATCCTTCCGCCCGGCGACGTGCGCAACTGCCTGGTGGCGGTTTCCGAGGACGAGAACCTTCTTTCCAAGCTCTTTCAGCATCGCTTCTCGAGCGCCGGCGACCTGGAAGGTCACAGCTTCGGAAATCTGTTTCTGGCTGCCCTGACGGCGCTGACCGGAGATTTTGCCGAAGCCGTCAAGCGGGCGTCCGAAATTCTGGTGACGCGCGGCCTGATCCTTCCCGCGACGTCGGCGAATGCCCAGCTGCAAGCCGTCATGGATGATGGGTCGGTCGTAGCCGGGGAAACCAGCATTACGGCGAGTGAAAAGCGCATTGTCGAGTTGCGTATGGTCCCGCCGGACGCCGAGCCGCTGCCGCAAACATTACTGGCACTGGCGGAGGCGGACATCATCACCATTGGTCCGGGTTCCTTGTTCACCAGCCTTGTGCCGAACCTGCTGGTGCGCGGGATTCCCGGAGCCATTGCCCGATCACGAGCGGTCAAAGTGTTCATCTGCAACCTGATGACGGAAGCCAATGAGAGCCTGAACATGTCGGCTTCAGACCACATCCGGGCCATTTACAAGCACGCCAAACGGCCGGTTTTCGATTATGCCCTGGTGAATTCCGTGCCCGTCTCCGACCAGATGAAAGCCCAGTACGCCGAAGAACTGGCGCAACAGGTGGAATGCGATCAGGCGGCCATTGAGGCGCTGGGAGTCAAGTGCATTGCCGGCGATTTTGTGGAAGAAAACCATTTTGCCCGCCACGCCACGGACCGCTTGTGCCGGGAGTTGCTTCGCCTGGCGGAAAATGCCGCACACCATCGCTCGCGGATGGCCAGTCCGGCGTTAAGATGATTTCCTGATGAACGGCAAAAAGACCCAGAGCGCCCCATCGCTGGCCATTGTGATCATGGCCGCAGGCAAAGGCACGCGCCTGAAATCGAAGCGTCCGAAGGTCCTGCACGAAGCCGGCGGCAAACCGCTGCTGGCGCACGTGATTGCAGCCGCGCGGCAGATTGTCCCGGTGCACGACATCTACGTGATTGTGGGACATGAAGCCGGGCTCGTCGAGGCCACAGTCGCGCCCACTGGTGTGCAGTTTGTTTTGCAGGCGGAACAGCGCGGGACCGGACATGCGATCATGTGCGCGCGCAAACAGGTGTCTTCTTACGAAAACATTCTGGTGCTTTCTGGCGACGTGCCGCTGATTCGTCCGCAGACCATCGCCGGCCTGCGCGACTTTCATCGGGCACAAAAAGCCGCAATGACGGTCCTTACCGCTGAACTGCCCGGTCCTTTCGGCTACGGCCGCATGGTCCGCGCTTCAGGTCCCGGCAACCGCGTAAAAGCCATTGTGGAACAAAAGGACCTGACTCGCGCCCAGCAGCAGATAAGAGAAATCAACTCCGGACTCTATGCCTTTGCGACCAAACCGCTCTTCGCCAACATCGACAAGCTCACGGCCCGCAACGCGCAACGCGAGTTCTATCTGACGGACATGGCGGCGCAACTGGCGCGCGTCAAAGCGCCGGTGCTGGCACTTAAAACCGCGGACGCCGCGGAAATCCTCGGCGCCAACACGCTTGCGGAGCTCTCTGCGCTGGATGCCGAAATGCGCGCGCGCAAGTGCAGCGAGCTCATGGCTTCCGGCGTCAGCATCTACCGGCCCGAGACATGCGTGATTGACGCTGAAGTTGAGATTGGAGCGGACACCGTGATTGAGCCTTTCGTCCAGATCCTGGGCCAGACCAGGATCGGCTCCGACTGCCGCGTTCGCTCCTACACCATCATCACGGACTCGCGGCTCGGAGAGCGCGTGCAGGTGCGGCCGGGCTGCATTATCGACCACGCCTACGTGTCGGCTGACGCCGTGCTGGGGCCGTATTCCCACCTTCGTCCAGGCAGCGAAATCGGCGAGGGAGCGCACGTCGGCAACTTTGTTGAGACCAAGAAAGCCAGGCTGGGCCGCGGCTCCAAGGCCAATCATCTTGCCTATCTGGGTGACGCGGAAATCGGCGACGGAGTCAACGTGGGCGCCGGCACCATCACCTGCAATTACGACGGCACACAAAAACATGTCACCACGATTGAAGACGGAGCGTTTATCGGCAGTGACTCCACGCTGGTAGCTCCGGTGCGCATCGGCAAAGGCGCCTACGTGGCCGCCGGGTCAAGCATCACCCATGACGTCCCCGCCGACGCGCTGGCCTTCGGCCGCGCCCGTCAGGTCATCAAAGAAGGCTGGGCCAGGAAGCGGAGAGAACATGCAGCTAGGAAAAAGTAGCGACTGCAGCCTCTATTTATGCGCTGCGGATGCTTCCACGGGAAGGTCCTGGCGGCTCCATTCATAAAACGAAGCGTCGTACATACTGGCGTCATGTCCAAGATATTTGGCGACAAAGTAGTCGAAGGAGGATTGCATTCCTGTCCGGCAATAGGTAACCAGAGCGCCGTCCGGCCCTGCTCCGGCGTTGGCGTACATCTGTCGCAACTCTGCCTCTGGACGCAGCACAGGATTCTCGCGGCTGACCAGCATTTCCATCCAGTAGAGCCCGGCCGCTCGCGGAATGTGTCCGGCTTTGGGCACATCTTCGGAAAGTCTGGCGCCGGAGAATTCGTCCGGAGGCCGGGCGTCCAGAATGGCGACTTTGCTGGATTTGTTCTGCGCCAGATCGCGCATGGCGCCGGTTTCAACCAGAATGGATGGTTTCAGTGCGACCTTGAGGCGGCCCGGTACAACGACGGGAATGTCCGTGGACAGTTCCCGATGTTCGGCTTTCCACTTCTCGAGGCCGCCATTGAGCAACGCTGCCCGGTCCGCCAGTCCAAGATAGTCCAGCGTGAAATAAGCGCGCGCGGCAAACAATCCATAGCGTTCACCGTACAGCACCACGCGCGAGGTGTTGGTCATCCCGGCGGCTGCGAAAATACGCTGCAGTTGGTCCACGGATGGCAGCTCGTTAGGAACTCCGTTTCGCGTTACTGCGATGTCACCCAACGCAATGTACCGCGCTCCGGGAATGTGTCCGTGGGAGTAAAAATCGCTCCCGGAGCTTACGGAGAGGACGACCAGCTCGGGATCATGTAAATGGCTGGCCAGCCAATCGGTCGAAACCAGCATCTCCGGCCTGAGCCGCTGCGGCCCATTCTGTGCCAGGGCGATAGGAGCAAGAATCACCACCAGCAGCAAAGCCGGCAACGAAATGAAAATAAAGCGTCGCATTTTCCAGCCTTTCATCGGTGACGAGCTACTTCATCATCTGCATCATCTTTTCATGGGTCTCGCAGGCGTTTCCGCCTCCGGGACAGCGTGGCGTTTCGCCCGGGACGAGCGGCAGCATTTCCACGTGGCTCCACTGGTGAATGGAGCCATCAAACATGGAAGCGTCATAGCCCAGGTATTTGGCGATGAAATACGTATGGGAAGCCTGCAGCCCGACTTCACAGTACGTAATCAGCTTTTGTCCAGGCTTGATGCCGCGGGCGGCAAAGAGCGTGCGCAGTTTGTCAGGCGGGAGCAGCGTGGGATCTTTTGTTCCGTTCACCACGGTCTCTTCCCAGAAAACATGGGAAGCGCCGGAAATGTGGCCGTCTCTGTAACGCTTGTCAGGACGCGAATCAACCAGAACCGTGTTGCCGTCGGATTGCGAAGATTTCTTCACCGCTTCGAGCAGCTCCCGGACTTCCGGATGAACATGCAGAGTCAGACTGCCTCTGGTTGCCGCCGGCGACGGCTCTTTTGACACAGGCCGGTTCTCTGAGCGCCAGCGTTGAATGCTGCCGTCCAGAAGAGAGGTGTGGTTACCGTGTCCGATAAAATCGAGCGTGTAGTAAGCGCGTCCTGCCGCCGGATACCAGCCTGTGGTGTAAAGGACGATCCTGGTATCGTCGCTGACCCCGAGCTTCTCGAAGGCATCTTTCAATTGCTCCGGCGAACGCAGCTCTGTCTCAAGCGGACTCTGGCCATCTATAAAGTCCTCGGCTGTGAGAAGCCGGGCCCCGCGAATATGTCCAGCGTCATAGTCCGGCTTGCTGCCAACGTGCAGCACAACCACTCTTGGGTCGTTCAAGTGCTGTGCCAGCCACTCGGTGGAAACCACCATTTCAGGATGGGCCGCCTGGGCCGGAGCCACGGAAGCCGCGATCAATGCCACAAACCAAATCGCAAGGGAAGTAAAGAATGAGTTATGCAAGAACATGAGTGCTCCTCTTCATTGAATTATTTATTCGTGCCGAAGCGCGATCAACGGATCAATTTTCGTGGCCCGACGCGCCGGTATATAACATGCGGCAAGCGCGGTCATCGCGAGTACGGCCCCGACCAGCACAAATGTCATCGGGTCCGTGGGCGTAACTTCAAACAAGAACGTCTCCAGCGGTCTGGTCATATAGAAAGCGCCGATCAGTCCGCAAGCCAGCCCCGCTATCACCAGAACCATTCCCTGCCGAATCACCATGGTAAGCACATCACCGGGCTGCGCGCCCAGGGCCAGCCGCACGCCGATCTCGTGTATACGCTGGCTGACGGACAGCGCCAGAATGCCGCCAATGCCCGTGGCGGCAATCAGCAACGCCAGCGCTGCAAACAGGGCCAGCAGATTGGCCATCACACGAGGCGCGCTGAGCGTTTCGCCGCGCGCCTGCTCCAGAGTCTGCAAATTGGCGATGGCCGTTTGCGGATCGACGTCAAAGACAGCGCGCCGCACCTCGTTAGCCAGCAGCATGGGATCAGCGGTGGTGCGGACGAGCAAGCTGCCAACATTCGGATACTGGTCCATTACGCCATAGGCTTCGTCATGCCCTTCCTGATTCAGGCTGAATTCTTTGGTGTCACCCACGATGCCGACGACCGTGTCCCAGGTTTTTCCTTCATCGAAGGTAATCCGTTTCCCGATGGGATCTACTCCTGCCCAACGGTGGCGAGCGAGCGCCTGATTGACCACGACAACAGGCGCGGCCTTCTCGTTGTCTGTGGGGGCAAACGCGCGGCCCTTGATGAGCGGTATGCCGAGCGTTCGAAAGTAATCCACTGTACCGAGGCGAACGGCGGTAAGCGGTGGAGTTTCACCTGCCCGCAACGGCTGCCCTTCAATCTGGAAGGTTGAGATTGAGTGGCCGGACCCGTAAGCGATAAGGTCAGGATCAAGAGGAAAATTGGAAGCCACTGCAACATGCTGCACTCCAGGCAATACCTGGACTTTTTCAAGAAGCTTGTGCGCGAATTCCCTGTATTGCGAGTTATCGCGGTATTTCGACCAGTTCAAGTCCAGATCCATTGTGAGGACCCGTTGTGGAACAAAGCCTGGATCAACGCTCTGGAGCCGGACAAGACTCTTGAGCATGAGTCCGGCGCCGATCAGCAACACAAAAGAAAACGCTACCTGGGCCACAATCAGCGTGTTGCGTGTGCGCTTCCGGTTCTTGCCCAGATTGGACTGCCGGGCCCCTTCCCGCAAGCCCGTAGCCAATTGCTGTCGCGATGAAAACCCAAGCACCGATCCGGACACAATGCTGGTAAGCAACGCCGCCAGCAAAGTAAACAGGAGTACCCGGCCATCAATCGTTATTTCATTCGCCCTGGGAGTCAGCCGTGACGCAAACTCAACCAGCAGCTTCACACTTAGCGAAGCGAGGAGCAAACCGAGAGCCGCCGCCATCAGCCCCAAAATCGTGCTCTCCGTTACTAATTGGCGCAAGAGTCGTCCCCGGCCCGCGCCCAGCGCAGAGCGCAATAACAGTTCCTGTTCCCGCTGGGAGACGCGGGCCAGAGTAAAGTTGGCGACGTTGGCGCAGGCAATCAGGAGCACAAAACCAGCCGCTGCCAGCAACACAAAGAGCGTGGGCCTTGCCTGTTGGACCAATTCTTCCCGGAGTGGAGTCGCCGTCGCGGTAAAGCCAGTGTCGGCGGGATAGAACTTGGCGTATTCATGCTGCAACCGGCCGGCAATAGTCGCCAGGTCCGTCTGCGCCTGCGTCTGCGTCACCCCGGAGTTCAGTCTCCCGAAAACCCTGACCATGCGCGCACCGCGGTTGGCAATAGTCTTTGGAGAAGATCGGGCAGGGCATGCCGAGGTGGGCATGTAGACATCGTTATTGTTCGGATATTGCGGGAAGGGAGGCAACACGCCCACCACGGTGTGGACTTTGTCATTCATCTCAAATGTCTTGCCCACGATGTTGGGATCGCCATGCTGGCTGCGCTGCCAGAATTCGTAGGTGAGAACCAGGACCGGTGGCGCCCCTGGTTCTTCGTCGGCAGGTAATAGTGTGCGACCCAGGATCGGCTTCACACCGAAGAAATCAAAAAAATTGGCGGACACGACGCCGGTACGCACGCGTTCCGCTTCCGTTTTGCTCAGCAGCGTAAAGCCCATGCTGTGATACTCCACCATCCCGCTCAGAGTGTGGTTCTGCTGCCGGTAATCGTTGACTTCCAAAACCGAAAAGCCCATCGTGCCGGCGCCTGCACCGGGCGCCTGCTGCCGCATGACCACGAGCTGTTCACCGTTCAAATACGGCAGCGGACGGAGCAGAATTCCGTTGATCACGCTGAAGATCGCCGAATTGGCCCCAATGCCGAGCGCGAGCGTAATGACGGCAATCGCGGTAAAGCCTTTGTTCTTGCGCATCATGCGCAGCGCGTAGCGCGTGTCGTGACGCAGCATTTGCCAGTGCTCGCCGGGCGCGGTTTGCAGCATGCCGGCGATCGTTTCCGCCCACAACTTCAGCAGCCCGACTTTGCCTTGCTTTCTCTCCACATCGCTGGCTTGCTCATGAAATGTGCGTTGCATGGCACCGCCGAAATTGACCCGGAAGTCAAAAGGCAATATGCGCAGAAGCATGCGGTACATGCGGTCAGTCCACGACTGGTTTTGACTGCTCATGCCGGCTCTCCTGTTCTGCGTTTCCCCAGAACATTCTTGAGCCGCGCCAAGGCCACGATTTTCTCGTGTCTTTCGGCTTCGGCCATGGCTACTTGCTCACCGAGAGAAGTAAGGTGGTAGTAGATGCGCCGTTCGTCATCGTGGTCCGCGGCCGGACGCCGTTTGGACTCTTCGATCATGCCGTCGTTCAGCAGGCGCTTGATGATGCCGTATAACGTGCCCGTGCTCAGCCGCACGGAGTCGCCGGTGCGCAGAGAAACGTCTTTCAGGATGGCGTAGCCGTGCTTGTCGCCGTCCGCGAGGGCCAGCAGAACGTGAAATAACGCCGGCGTAAGCGGCAGATACGATTCGATTTCAGGGTTGGACTTCATGGCGCGCCTCCAGACACTATAGCGAACAACGCTATATCGCAATACGCTAGATTGTCAACTGATAGACGCGCACCGCTGACGTTGGTTAGCAAACCGGCAGAAAATCAATGGCGGACATGGCTGCGATAAACTGCTCCTCGAAGCCATTGTGCCACGCTGGAGCCGCCTATGAAATTTCACACAGAGTACCTGACTTTCAACACCAAGGAGCACCGCGAGTATCTTCACATCACGCCGCAAGTGGAGAAGATCGTGCAAAGCAGCGGCGTGACCAACGGGATGGCGCTGGTCTCAGCCATGCACATCACTGCCGGCGTTTACGTCAATGACAACGAAGATGGCTTGATTGAAGATATTGACCAGTGGCTCGAAAAGCTGGCCCCGTTTCGCGAGAACTACATGCACCACCAGACCGGCGAAGATAATGGGGATTCACACTTGAAGGCCCTCCTGGTACACCATCAAGTCATCCTGCCGGTAACGACCGGTAAGCTGCTCCTGGGCACATGGCAACGCGTTTTCTACGCCGAATTTGACGGCCAGCGCTCCAAGCGCGTGGTGGTGGCGGTGATGGGCGAGTAGGACGCAGGTAGCGGCGCGCCGCGCGGCTTCAATGCACGATGTCGTGCTTGCTTCCCGCCGCCAGCGGCGCGGCCGGGACCTTCATGGAGATTTCCGGAGTGTCCTCCGCAAAGGACATCTCACCGCCCATGGAAAACACCATTTCCTGGATGTGCGTGAGATCTTTGGCCAGCACCGCGCGCGCGTCCTGGACTGCTCCTGCCTCGCTGGCTTTCCATCGTAGATCCAGATCGCAGCGGCTTCCGGTCATTTCGGCGGTGAGGGTCACTGTTATGGGGCGGGTATTGCGGCCAACCAGTTTGCCGACGAGCAGCACCATGAGCTGGCGAAGGACCGGACTGCTGGTCACTTGAATGGAAGGGTCCCATCGCCTGTCCACCGTGATGAGGCCGGAATTCACGAGCACGGTAAAGTCATTCAAAACGTCATTGAGGAGTGATTCCAGCGAAGTCCACGGACCGGTGGAAGTAGAGCCCTCGCGCACCAGGGAAGAGATGGTTTTGGCCAGCCCAATGGCGCGGTCCGCCTGCTGCTCAATGTTCTTGAGGTCAAGCGCCTGCACGGGTTGCGTGCCGTTGCGCATGGCCATGACTTCCAGGAAGCAGCGCACGCTGGTCAGCGGCTGCGCCAGATCGTGGGCCAGAGAACTGATGAGGGCCCGCAGCGGCGTTTGCTGTATCACGATAGCTTCCGCCTGGTTCGAACCACTCTGGCGCTGAACTGGCGCGAAGCGTGTGATTTCGCGGCTGGGCTTTCCCGTATCGGATGATGTTGCAGGGGTCAGAGGCGCGGGGCGCCCCAGGCGGTATCCGGCGCCGCGGACGGTGAAAATGATCTTGTCCTCGCCCACAACGTCGATCTTGCGGCGCAGGTAATTTACGTATACATCGACCAGATTGCTGTCCGTTTCCGGGCTGAGCGCCCAGGAGTGGCGCAGCAATTCCTGCCGCGTCACCGTGTCTCCGGCGCGCTGCATCAGCAGATGCAGCAACTCGAACTCTTTCGGACTCAGCTTGACGTCGCGCTGTCCGCGGCGCACTTTCCGTGTAGCTGGATCCAGTTCCAGGTTCTCGACGCGTAACACGTTCAAGGCGGGATCAGCCTTGCGGCGGAGCAGTGCTTTGGCCCGCGCGGCCAGCTCCTGGAAGGAAAACGGCTTCGTTACGTAGTCGTCGGCGCCCAGATTGAGAGATTGAATGCGGTCAGAAACCTTGTTGCGCGCACTCAGCACCAGGACGGGGGTGGACAAACCCTCCGCACGCAGTTTCTCCAGCAGCTTCATCCCGTCCGTGGTACCGAAGTTGAGATCAAGAATGATGAGTTTATAGTTCTGGCGTCGCAACTCAGCCAGCACGCTGCCTTCGTCCAGCGCTGTATGGACGGAGTAACCTTCCGATTCCAGGGATTTAGAGAGAAACGTCGCAAGATTGACGTCATCATCTGCCAGGAGTATCGACATAAAACACGACCCTTCATTTTAGGACTTTCATCGTTCTTGGGGGGCGCACCATAAGAATGCACTAAATCTTCACGATTGGCACAAAAAAATCTCATCTATCCTCGTGTCCTGAACGTTATTCATTATTCATTTTCCCGTTTTGGCACTCAAACTGCGTTGCCCACCCCTTTCCCGATCATCTTGGATGGCCTGCGCGCTTTGCAGAGTCCGTGTTTGAGCCGCGATACGTCGGCCTCTGCGTTCATTGTTAAGGCTTTCTAACCCGCCCGGCTTTCTTCCTGAATCGGCGCGAATCCTGCTACGATGATCGTTCTCGAGTCTCCAGGAAGGTTCCCAGTACAAAACTAATGTCGGCAAAAACTTATAAGAACTTTATAGACGGCGAGTGGGTCGAGTCCGCTTCCGGGCAGACCTACGAAAACCTTAACCCGGCGGACGCTCGCGAAGTTGTGGGGATTTTTCAGCGTTCCGGTCAGCGCGACGTGGAAGAAGCCGTCTCGGCCGCTGCCCGCGCGTTTGAGCGCTGGCGGCTGGTTCCCGCGCCCAAGCGCGCAGAAATCATCTATCGCGCCAGCGAGGCCCTTCTGAATCGAAAGGAAGAGTACGCGCGCGCGATGACCCAGGAAATGGGCAAGGTCCTGAAGGAAGCTCGCGGCGACGTCCAGGAAGCCGTAGACACCGGCTACTACATGGCCGGAGAAGGACGCCGCCAGTTTGGCGTCACGGTCCCGTCAGAGCTGCCCAGCAAATTCGCGATGGCGGTGCGCATGCCCATTGGCGTGTGTGGAATGATTTCGCCGTGGAACTTTCCCATGGCCATCCCTTCGTGGAAGCTGTTTCCGGCGCTGGTCTGCGGCAACACTTGCGTGATCAAGCCGGCTGAAGATACGCCGCTCTCCACCCTCAACCTGGTCAAAACGCTGATCGACGCGGGACTGCCCAAGGGCGTGGTGAACGTGGTCACCGGATTTGGTCCCGAAGCCGGCGCGCCTCTGGTGCAGCAGACCAGTGTTCGCGCAGTTTCCTTTACCGGTTCGAGCGAAGTCGGGAGGACCGTCGGTGAAGTCGCGGCGCGCACTTTCAAGCCGTGCTCGCTGGAAATGGGCGGCAAAAACGCCATCATTATTCTGGATGATGCCAATCTCGACCTGGCGCTTGACGGCGTCCTGTGGGGCGCGTTCGGCACCGCCGGACAACGTTGCACCGCGGCCAGCCGCGTGATCGTGCAGCGCGGCGTCTACCGCCAGTTTGCCGATAACCTGATCCATCGTGCCCAGAAACTGAAAGTGGGCACTGGCCTTGACGAAAGTGTGGATATGGGGCCGCAAATCAATCGGCAACAGGTGGCGACCTCCGAAAAGTACGTCGCGATCGGCAAAAACGAAGGCGCCAAACTGGAACTCGGCGGCAACCGCCTGACCGGGCCGGCCTACGACCATGGCTGGTTCTTCCAACCCACCGTTTTTACTGAAGTGGACCCGCAAATGCGCATTGCCCAGGAAGAGATCTTTGGACCGGTAACATCCATCATTCCATGCAATGACTTTGAGCACGCCATTGAGATTGCCAACGGCGTTCCGTACGGCCTGTCTTCCTCTCTGTACACCCGCGACGTGAACAAAGCGTTCCAGGCCATGCGCGATATCTACGCAGGCATCACGTACGTAAACGCGCCGACCATTGGAGCGGAGGTGCATCTGCCCTTCGGCGGCACCAAAGCCACGGGCAACGGACACCGCGAAGGCGGAATCGGCGCAATCGACTTCTACACCCAGTGGAAGTCAATCTACGTTGATTACTCGGACCGCCTGCAACGCGCGCAGATTGATACGTTCGGGTAGGAGCAATTAGCAAATAGCAATTGGCAATTAGCCGGAGGACTGCTCTTGGCCTTTGGCTTTTGGCTCTACTTGTTGGACGACTCTTGTCCGCAAGCATCTGAAAAGGTTGGGTACGATAGGGTCTATTGGACTAAAATCAGTTTTTCTATGCCCGACTCAACAGTTTCCAAACCACCGACGGTTTCAGAACTAAATGGTGCGGCGTCAGGCCCGCAGATCAACGTCTTTGCCGTCCATGGTGTGGACCCCGAGGTCCAGGCGTACGCCATGGCCAAGTATTCGCGCTCGGCATTGTCCATGAAGGAGTCGCTCAAGGAGATCAGTGAGCAGAAGGCCGAGCAGTTCCTGAACACTTTCTACTTCCAGTATGGGCACCGGTCCATCGCCGACCTGGCGCATCTGGCCTTTGCCATTGAGAAGCTTTCGATCCTGGCGGCCATTGTCCTGGTGGATGAACAACGCTGGGACGGGCAGGAGCGCTCCACGCGTTACCAGAATTTCAAGAAGAGCGGATATTTCGTGCCCGATTTCGGCGCGGCAGCGAACCTGCGGGAAAGCTATTGCGCGACCATTGATTTTCTCTTCGCTGAGTATGACGCATTCACAGCGGAGATGCTTGGCTACTACACCGGCCACGTGGCAAAGCCAGAGACGATGGATCAGGACGCGTACACGCGCACGCTAAGGGCGCGGGCGTTTGACAACTCGCGTTACCTGCTGCCGCTGGCCACCAATACTTCGCTCGGTCAGATCATCAATGCGCGCACTCTGGAGACGCAGATTGCGCGGCTGCTTTCCAGCCCCTATCGGGAAGTGCGGCATCTGGGCGAGTTGCTCAAGCAGGCGGCGAAAGAGCCGGCGTTCAACGCGCAGTCGGAAGCGCTGCGGCGTTTGACGGAAGAAATCAAGGCTGCCGACGCCGCGCTGGGAGCCAGGGCGGAAGAACAGCTTCTGCGACCGGTCCGCGTGGCGCCCACGCTGGTCAAGTACGCCAACGTCAATGAATACGAAATCAAGACGCGGCAGGAACTGGCCCAGGCAGGAACAGAGTTGATGGCCGGTGCGGCGATTGCTCCCGCGCCACTGGTGGATTTGATTGAAGACGGGCCGCTGGAAATTGAGATCGCGGCAACTTTGCTGTATTCGGTTTGTCACTATTCCTACCGCCAGGTCCGCGACCGCGTGCATTCGCTGACGGAGAGGCAGCGGGACGAGATCATCGCGCTTGGCGTGCGGCATCGCGGACCGCATGACGAACTGTCGCGGGCTTTCCACGCGGGGCAGCAGTTTCGCTTTGACATTCTTATGGACGCCGGCGGTTTCCGCGACATGCACCGCCACCGCCGGTGCACGCAGATCGAGCAGGGCTTCACTATGCTGCACGGATATGACACGCCTCCGGACATTGTGTCCGCCGGTCTGGAACCCCGTTATGGCGCAGCCATGCAACGTGCCGGCACGGCGCACGATCAGCTTGCCGCTTCGGCCGGCACGCACGGCCATCTCTACGTTCTGCCCATGGGCTTCCGCAAGCGCACACTCTTCAAAATGGATTTTGCCGAAGCGCTCTATATCTCGGAATTGCGCTCCGCGCCGGCGGGACATTTCTCGTATCGCAACGTGGCTTATGCCATGTATGAGGAAGTAGCCAGCAAGCATCCGTCGCTGGCCCGATACTTCCGGGTCACAGACGTGAAACAACCGGTGGACTTGCTCCAACGTTAGCGAAAACTCTGGTCCGGCGCCGGTGAGTGTTGCTCGCGGGCGATGCTTTTGTGATCTGTTCGTGGTTTCTACGGCTTTTTCCACGGGTCCGGAGCGCTCGTCTTGAGCGTTTTGGCGGAAGGTAAAAAACAACGACTCACCGTCAGAAACTGCTTCCTTTGCGACCAAGTTCCGCAGTAGAATCCCATCCAACGAAAAATACCGTGTACAGCGGTTGTTGAGCTCTATCCCCCTGCGGTTAGTGTTGGCCAGTCTTCTAAAACCGGGAGCCACATCCAAGTGCGGTCCATCCGGGGAGATCTTTTTTGCTCGAGTCTACGCAGAAAATCGCTTTGCTTTACGATGCCAGCCAGGCCATTTTGTCCACTTTCGATTTGGACGAGGTCCTGAACCAGATCCTCACGATCATCCGGGACTATTTTCAATTGCAGAATTGCGCGGTGCTTCTGCTGGACAACCCGAGCCAGCAGCTCTACGTACGCGCCCATCTGGGACAGCGCGATCTTGAAGGCGATCTCAAATTGGGCTACCGGGTGTCCCTGGAAAAGGGACTGATCGGGGCAGCGGCCAGGCTCAAACGTCCGATCTATGCCCCGGACGTCAGCAAAGACCCGCGCTACCTGAAAGGAGTTCCGGAAACGAAGTCGGAAGTCGCGATCCCGCTCATGGTCCGGGACCAGGTTGTGGGCGTGCTGGATTTCCAGAGCGACCAGTTGAGTTTCTTCGACTCCTCCATGGTCGATCTGCTGACCCTGTTCTCCACCCAGGCGTCGCTGGCCCTGGAGAATGCGCGGCTGTACTCGTCGGAACGCAGGCGTTCGCGGCAACTGGAAGCCATTAACGCAGTTGCGCGGCAGACCACCGCTGTGCTCGATTTGGACGAACTGCTTACGGTAGTTTGCCACGTGCTGCTGGAATGGTTCCCGGCCATTGATCATGTGGCTGTGCTTTTGCTGGAGAATGATGCGCTGCGCGTCCGGGCTTTCGAGGGCAAATTGACGCCCAATGTCGCCAAAGGAGTACAGCTTGCGCCGGGAGCCGGGATTGCCTCCCTGGCGCTGGAGAGCGGCCACAGCGTCACGGAAAACGACGTCAACAACGTGAGCGGATACATCGCCGGCTTCGCCGAGACCCAGTCGGAAATGTGCGTGCCACTTGTCTTTCTGGGCGAAAAGTTGGGCGTCCTGGCGCTGGACAGCGCCAGGAAAGACGCCTTTGACGTGGAAGACGTGCAGCCGCTGGAGTCCGTGGCCGACATTTGCGCGGGGGCCATCCAGAACGCCAACTACTTTGAACGCGCGAAAGAACTGGCCTACATTGACGGCCTTACGGGTATCCATAACCGGCGTTATTTTGAAATGCGTATTTTAGAAGAAATGGAGCGCGCGCAACGGTTTGAGGGGCGGCTCTCCGTCATCATGGTGGACATTGACCACTTCAAAAGACTCAACGACGAATTTGGCCACCTGCTGGGGGACGAAGTGTTGCGCGGCGTTTCCCTGATCCTGAAACAACAGCTTAGAAAAATGGACGTGCTGTGCCGTTACGGCGGCGACGAATTCGCCGTTGTGATACCCGAGGCGGGAAGCGAAAACGCCCACCATATCGCCGAAAAGCTGCGCCGCCAGGTTGAGAGCCATGATTTTCCTGGCGTGCCCCGTAAAGTGATTATCAGCTGTGGTGTGGCGGATTACCCGACGCACGGCGTGACCCGTGATGAAGTCGTGGCTGCCGCGGACAGCGCTCTCTACCTGGCAAAGCAAAGTGGACGCAACCGCGTGAAAACCGCCGTCGTGAAGCGAGAAGATCCGGCCGGCGCTTCTCGATGACTGCGTTCACAGTCCGCGGTAGTTTTTCCATCGCTGACGCGCTCCTCAACGGACCCCGGCAGGAATGACCGTCGTGCGTGTTTCGTGATAGCTGAGGGGGCATTCCAACGGGCCGCTCTTCATGCCTTTCGACCGCTTGTCCTATTTCAGTTTCTCGCAATCGTCCGTGCTTGCTAGGGTTCTTACCGCGACCCGCAAATTGAAAACAGTGGCCCGAAGAAAACTTCCGTAGTCTGTCGAAATCATAAAAATTGCGGTCCAGTAACATCAAAAAAATGAGGTACTCTGGTTTACCTTCATGAACACCATAGAACTGCGCGAGGTCCGGAAAAGTTACGACCGTTTTCTGGCTGTGGACGATCTTTCCTTCAGCATTGAGGAAGGCGCGGTCTTTGGCCTGCTGGGCCCCAATGGCGCCGGCAAAACCAGCAGCATCCGCATGATGATCGGCATCACCGTGCCGGACGCCGGGTCCATCAACGTCTTCGGCCAGCCTTTTGACCGCAAGTGCCTGCAGAAGATCGGATACCTCCCGGAAGAGCGGGGCCTGTACAAGAAGATGAAGGTCCTCGACCAGCTCATCTTCCTGGGCGAACTGCATGGGCTCTCTGCGGCCGCGGCGCGCCAGAAGGCGGTCTCCTGGTGCGAAAGGCTGGAGATCTCCGACTGGCTGCAAAAGAAAGTGGAAGAACTATCCAAAGGCATGCAGCAGAAGATACAGTTCGCCGCGACGTTGTTGCACGATCCGGCGTTCATCATCATGGACGAACCGTTTGGCGGACTGGATCCGGTGAATGCGACGTTGCTCAAGGACGTCCTGCTGGAATTGAAGAAACAGGGCAAGACGATCCTGTTCTCCAGCCATCGCATGGACCAGGTGGAGAAGCTTTGTGACTCCATCTGTCTGATCGACCACGGCAAGTCCGTCCTGCAAGGCCAGTTGAAAGGGATCAAGGCACAATTTGGCAAGAACAACGTCCAGATTGAATATGAGGGCGATGCCAGCTTCCTGCGGCAGAACGCCCTGATCAAGTCTTATAACGATTACGGCAACTATGTCGAAGCCCGACTGGCCCCCGGAGCGGATCCGCAACAGCTCTTGCGCGCGGTCGTGGAGCACGCGCGGGTGAGCAGATTTGAACTGATGGAACCTTCGCTGGAAGAAATCTTTACCGAAGTGGTGGGAAAAAGTGATGCGTAACATTTTTTTGATTGCCAAACGCGAGTACCTGGAACGGATCCGCACAAAGTCATTCATCATCATGACGGTGCTTATTCCGGTCTTGATGGGAGCAGCCACCATTGGGCCAACCTTCCTGATGATGAGCATGATGAAAGCAACGAGCAAGCACTACGTTGTGGTGGCCTCTGATCAGGACGTTGGAGAAGCGATCAAGGCACAATTATCGGAAGCGCAGAAGCGCGAGAACAAACAGGCGGCTGAAGCCAAACAAAAGGGCATGAAACGCAGCGAAGAGACGCCAACGGCCAGCGTGATTGCAGACGTGGACACCAACACGTCATCAGAAGAGCGGGCTAGGTTAACAGAAAAGGTGCGAAAGAAAGAGATTGATGGAGTGATCTGGGCAACCGACGATGCTTTGGCGTCACGCAAGCTTACGCTTATCACGCTGGATGTCTCTAGCTTCATCCAAAACACCGTATTGCAAGAGAGCGTGGGAGAAGCCTTGCACCGCGAATCGCTGAAGAGGAAAGGCCTCAGCGCCGCCGAAATTGACGACCTCTTTAAGCACGTGGAGCTGGTAGCGGAAAACGCCAAGCCCGGAGAGGCGGGGGCCGCGGACCCTCAAATGACGTTCATTGTCAGTTTTGTTATGGTGATGATCCTCTACATGTCAACCCTCCTGTACGGGATCAATGTTATGCGGGCTGTACTGGAAGAAAAGACTTCGCGCATCATGGAAGTCATGCTCTCCATTGCGCGGCCAAAGGAGATGATGGCCGGCAAGATCCTGGGCGTAGGCTCGGTTGGGTTGACGCAGTTCGCCATCTGGGCCATTACCGCAATGGTCCTTTCCAGTTCCAGCCTGTTCGCTGCGCATGAACAGCTCAAAGATGTGATTTCCGGGAAGGTGTTGGCGGCATTTCCGGTGTTTTTCCTGCTGGGCTATGCGCTCTATAGCACTCTGTATGCCGCTGTCGGCGCCATGGTCAACTCGGAACAGGAGGCGCAGCAAACGCAGTTCATTGTAATCATGCCTTTGATCGTCTCTATCATGATGGCTTTTCCCGTGATGCAGAATCCCGGTACGCCTTTAGCGTTTTGGGCCTCCATGATTCCGTTTTGCACGCCGATTCTGATGTTTATCCGGATTGCCGTACAGACACCGCCGTTGTGGCAGATATTGCTGGCCGTCGCAGTGAATCTGCTTACCCTCTACGGGTTAGTCCTGCTCTGCGCGCGGATCTACCGCGTGGGGATCCTTATGTACGGGAAAAAGCCGACCTTGCCCGAGATCATCAAGTGGCTGAAGTACGCCTGATTTCCAAGGCGGGCGTTTAGAATCGAAGGAATGGAGCCGCAGCCGATCGCGCAAGCCGCGCCAACCGAAACCGAGCGCGAGACCGTTTCCCGCTCTTTCTCTTTGCGCCAGCGGTTGTTGCTCTGGGTGATCTCATGGATGGGATATCTGCTTATCCGGGTGATGGGTCTTACGTTGCGTTACACGATTGTTCGTGAACCGGGGTGCCTGTCCGACGGTTGGACGGCGCCTCCATCCATCTGGTGTTTCTGGCATCGCTGTATACCTCAGCTTGCCGGTGTTCTGTCCCGAAGGGACGCTCGACGCCGCTCCCGTGGCAGGCAATTCACGGTGATGGTGAGCCGCAGTTTTGACGGCGAGTACATCGCCCGCATCGCCCAGAAAATTGGTTTCCGGACCGTGCGTGGCTCCAGTTCGCGCGGCGCCGTTGGCGCGCTGATGGGAATGCGTCGGGAACTTGAGAACGGCAACCTTGCGGCTTTTACCATCGATGGGCCGCGTGGACCGCGCTACGTCGCCAAGCCAGGCCCAATTCTGCTGGCCAAAATGACCGGCTATAGCGTCAACTGCTTTTACGTTGCGGTGCAACGCGCGTGGGTCCTTAACTCCTGGGACCGGATGACCATACCCAAACCGTTCTCCCGTGCTTGTGGTTACTTCAGCGGGCCGTTGAAGGTCCCTGCTGATGCCACGGAATCCGAAATGCAGGCGCTGCACCGGCAGATGCAGGCGACGCTGGAGCGCTGCCAGCGAGAAGCGGAAGCCAGGTTCCCGGAAACGATGTGATTTCCATGCCTGCACTATCACCCGCCGGCCTCCACAAAAAAGCGGGCGGCATTGCTGCCGCCCTAATCCACCTGGAGGGAGGATTTGAAGGAGCTTACTTTGCGACTCATCTGTCGCTGCGACCCGGACGGTCCCGTTGGGGGAAAATCCATCTATAATCCCAGCGCCAGAATGATTGGTTGTGAGCATGGTAACTCGCAGCGCCCTGGGCGAAGGTTAGGAGTTGTAAATTTGTCGGCAAGGCTTCACACTTCTTAACTGACTCGGAAGAGTTTTGGGTTTAACTTGGAAGATTATGGTTCCAGTGTTGCTCATTGACGATGATGCTGAACTGGGGAAGCTGCTTGAAGAGTATCTGCAAAGCGAGCAACTTCATCTGGACGCGGTCTACGATGGTCCCGGCGGTCTGCAGAAGGCGTTGTCCAGCCAGTACGCGGTCGTGGTCCTGGACGTAATGCTTCCCGGAATGAGCGGGCTGGACGTGCTGAAGCAGCTTCGGCTCAAGAGCTCCGTTCCGGTGCTGATGCTGACGGCGCGAGGCAGCGAGCTGGACCGCATTCTGGGACTGGAACTGGGCGCCGACGATTATCTGGCCAAGCCGTTTAATCCGCGCGAACTGGTGGCCCGCTTGCGCGCCATCCTGCGCCGTACCGCGAGCGGAAACTCCGGCCCCACGGCCGCGCCGATTCACCTTGCCGACGTCGAGCTTCATCCCGAATCGCGCAGTGTCACCTGTGGCGGCGCATCGGTCACTCTCACCGGCGCCGAGTTCGACCTCCTGCATACATTCCTGCGCGGCGCGGGCAGGATCATCAGCCGTGAGGACCTGACGCAGGCCGCGTTGGGGCGTCCCATGTCTGCCATGGACCGCAGCATTGACGTGCACGTGAGCAATCTGCGGCGGAAGCTGGGCCCGTATGACGGCGACCAGGAGCGCATCAAAGCCATCCGGGGCAGCGGCTACGTTTATCTTCTTCCCGGAGAGCAGGCGTGAGGATCGGCAGATTTTTTTTGTGGCGCAGCCTGTTCGTAAAAATATTTCTCTGCTTTTGGCTGGCGGCGGCGGCGATCATTGGCGCGCTCAACGTCATGGCCTGGATTTCCTACAATGACTCTCTGCCCGAGCGCCTGCGTGGGTCCGTGGGTGAAGGTCTCGCTCTTTATGCCGAGTCAGCCATTCACACCTATGACGTTGATGGGACCAAGGCATTTGCAGAGTATGTCAACAGGTCCTATAGCGAATCGGGCACGCAGGTTTATCTATTTGACGGAACCGGCAATCCTCTGTCTGGACAAGGTGACGAAGTCGTAACCAGTATTGTTCGCGAAATACTTCAGCAACTCCAGCAACAGCCTCCGCCGCGAGTTTATCGTTTGATTGCCGGCAAACTTACCTGGGGCAAGCTGGTTGTGGCGGCCAGTGGCCGGCGCTATATTTTTGTCGTCCATTACCATGCGCCCAGTCTGGGGCCGCCGGTTTATTTCAATTCCCCGCTGCGTATTGCGGTCAGCATCCTGATTGCGGGACTGGTCTGCTATTTGTTGGCGCTCTATTTGAGTTCGCCGCTGAAAAAGTTGCAATCCACGGTGCAGGCCTTTGCCGAAGGCAACCTGGATGTGCGCGTAACCCCGTCGCTGGGTAAACGGCGAGACGACCTGGCGGCGCTGGGACGGGAATTCGACCAGATGGCGGAGCGCATCGCTGCGCTGATCTCTTCCCAGAAGCGGCTGCTGGCGGACATTTCCCATGAGTTGCGCTCGCCCCTGGCGCGACTCACCGTGGCGCTGGAACTGGCGAGAAAGAACAGCAGCGATAAGTCCGTCGCCGCCCTGGACAGAATCGAACAGGAAGGCGAACGGCTGAACCAGTTGGTAGGACAACTACTGGCACTCACCCGCCTGGAAAGCGGAGCGGAGCGCATTCCTCCGGAGATTGTAGTCCTGGAAGATCTGGTGCAGCAGGTTGTGGACGACGCAACTTTTGAAGCCAAACCGCAGCACAAGGAAGTCCGCACCACGATACTGCAGCACTGCCGGGTGCACGGGTCCGCCGAACTGCTGCATAGCGCAGTGGAAAACGTCGTCCGCAACGCCGTGCGTTATACCGCGGAAGGGACCGCCGTGGAAGTCTCCCTGCAATGGAATCTGGATACTGCCATTTTCATGGTGCGCGACCATGGCCCGGGGGTCCCGGAAGGGGAACTGACGCGCATCTTTGAGCCGTTTTATCGCGTAAGCGAGGCCCGCGAGCGGGCCAGCGGAGGGACCGGTCTCGGGCTCTCGATTGCCGAGCGCACAGTAAAGCTGCACGGCGGGGCCATCCGCGCGGAAAATACGGGGACAGGATTGATGGTGATTATCGAGATCCCACTTGCGCCAACCCCGGAACAAAAGCCGGCCCCGGCTACGCCCCGCGCGGCGACGGCTGTATAGCAGCCCTCCTGCTCCGTTCTCCGGACTCTACAGGCCAAAAAACAGAAATGGCGCAGCCAGGTTCGGTTGCGCCATTTGTCCATTCCACGAGGAGAATCCACTATTGCTAGCTGCTATTACAAGAGACGCGGCCGGCCGCATTTTGTCACCCGGCGCGAAACAAAAATCAAAAACCAGGGAACCAATTGTGTACTCGAACGTATTACTAACCAAAGGCTGCCCTGCTCGTCAAAGAGACAGAGAGTTTGAATTACCAAAAAAGGAACGATCGGAGAGAAATCATGGATGCGAAATGGAACAACGTGGTTGACAACTTTGTGGTCAGGGTCACGCTGATAGCGCTGGGCTTTGGCGCCTGGCTGGCCATCGGCTACGGGTTGCTGTCCCTCTAGTGGAGCGGCACAGGACAACAACACCTGTGCGGGAATGGCATCAAACCCTCGCGGCAACCCCTTCCACTCGATTGGCCGGTCCTGGGGCGTAGCGTGCATTCACGTAGTCATTCAGGATCGCGATAAACTCGGCGACGATCTTGTCGCCTTTCAACGTAGTCATCAACCGCCCGTCAACAAAGACCGGCGCCTTGGGTTCTTCAAAGGTGCCGGGCAGGGAGATTCCGATGTTGGCGTGCTTGGATTCTCCGGGACCGTTGACCACGCAACCCATCACCGCGACTTTCAGTTCTTCAATGCCCGGATACTGCTGTTTCCACACGGGCATGTTGTCGCGAAGATAAGACTGGATCTGCTCCGCCATTTCCTGGAAGAACGTGCTGGTGGTGCGTCCGCAGCCGGGGCACGCGGTGACCTGCGGAGTAAAGCTGCGGATACCCAGCGATTGCAGAATCTGCTGGCCCACAAAAACTTCTTCCGCGCGGCTCCCGTTGGGCGCGGGAGTAAGCGAAACCCGGATGGTATCGCCAATACCTTCCTGCAACAGCACCGCCAGCCCGGCCGCGCTCCCGACGATTCCTTTGGCGCCCATACCGGCTTCGGTGAGACCAAGATGCAGCGGGTAGTTGCACCGGGAAGCCAGGCTGCGGTAAACGTCAATCAAGTCCTGCACGCCGCTGACCTTGGCGCTCAGGATGATCTGGTCGCGGCGCAGGCCAAACTCTTCCGCCAGTTCGGCCGAGCGCAGCGCGCTGACCACCATGGCCTCCATGGTGACGTCGCGCGCGTCTTTAGGATCGTTGCTGCGCGAGTTTTCGTCCATCATGCGCGTTAGCAATTGCTGGTCCAGCGAACCCCAGTTCACACCGATCCGCACCGGTTTCTGGTTCTTGACGGCCACTTCAATCATGGCGCCGAAATTGTTGTCGTCTTTGCGTCCGATGCTGACGTTTCCGGGATTGATGCGGTACTTGGCCAAGGCATGGGCGCAGTCAGGATACTTGGTCAGCAATAAATGGCCGTTGTAATGGAAGTCACCGATAATGGGGACGTGAATGTCCTGCTTCGCCAGCCCTTCGACAATGGCGGGCACGGCTTTGGCCGCGGCGTCATTGTTGACGGTCACGCGCACCAGCTCCGACCCGGCACGGGCCAGTTGTGCGACCTGTTGAATGGTTCCAGGAATGTCCGCCGTGTCGGTGTTGGTCATGGACTGCACCACCACAGGCACGTCACTGCCCACGCGGACATTGCCGATCTTAACGGTAACGGTCTTTCTGCGCTGAATCAGGGCCATTGCTTCTAGTTTAACATTTTGGACTCGGATGTAACGAACCGCCGGGTTGCGTCACTACTTAACTGTAGAGCCCCAGGAGAAGGGTCTCTTCCTCCTGTGCGGAGTATTGGCAAGGTGAAGAGGTAGCTGTCCATGAATATGGCAACGGTCTTTGGAGACGCGCTGCACGCAGTCAAGGAATTCGTCGCCAATCCCAAGATGCTTGTCGCCACGGCTACGGGAGTTGTAGCCACGGCGGGCACGCTTTTTCAGAATGTCTCCGCCATCCTCGGCTATCAGTCAATCTTTAACCGGACACAACAGGAAAAAGAGCAGATTGAAGAGACCATCAACCTGCTCGCGAAACTTCAAGACCAAACCATAGAGTGCGCCAGGGAAGCCCGCGCCAGATTGGAAGAGGACCTCCAGAGTTCGTTGCGCCGGCTGATCCGCCTGACCGAGGAAGCGTGCAGACTCCGGGCCGATCCCAACCATGATCTGCCGCTGGTACAGCGGTTGTTCGTTCTATTTCCTGCGGTCGGGCTGCGGGACCGCATTGTCCACGGGCTCACCTACGTGTTCATGGCGGCCGTGGTAATTTTTGTCCTGGCGGGCCCCTATTTCAGAAATGTCTTCGACCCGGGGTATTACGCCGACGCCATCGTGGTGGCCGGTTACGGCGCTTTGGCATTCCGGGCGTGGGCGCTGGGGGAAAGAAGATGGCGCCTTGGTTATAAGCCTGAATCCGGGATACTGCGAGCGATGTTTGTGTTGCGCGAGCCGGCAAACAAGTTCATGCTGGCAGCGCAAATCGGCATCTGGACGTGCCTGTTCTGGGTGGCGGAAAGCCTGGAAGACACTGTCCTGGATCTCGCCAACAACCAGGAAATGTCCGCAACGGAAACCTTCCTGAAAATAATGGGCCCATTGGCGGCCCTGGCATTGTGCCGATTGTGGGCCGTGGCGGAATTGAGATCAGCAGCAACGTCGTCACCCGGGCGTTGGCGGGCAATCTTTGAATGGCGCCGCGAAAAGGCCATCGTTCGCTGGATCGCGTTCGCATGCCTGGCGGAGTTCGGCTCGTCCATCGCTATGCTGTTTTTCAAAAACCCTGTTTTTTCGGAGCCGCTGCATACCGGAGCGTTTGTGTTCCAGGCGGCGATTTCCACTTTTGCCTGCTATCAGTGGATGGCCCTCTCCGTGCAGCCGTCGGCGATTGTCTCTGCGGAAGGGCAGAGCAAAGCGTCGTCTGGATCACTGATCGCCTAGCGGAGAAAAACGGTTGGAGTTTCGTCCGCTTGATCGGTCAAGATCAATGCGGAGCTCGCTAGTGGTGGATGAACCCTTTGGCAACGTCGTTGAAGATGACAACGGAAGCGAACAGGACCAGGCAGACAAAGGCTGCCTGATATAAGCGTTCTTTGATTTGCTGATTAATGTCGCGCCGCAGCGTCCCTTCGATCAACAGCATCAGCATCAAACCGCCGTCCAGGATGGGAATAGGAAGGAGGTTGAAAATCCCGAGTTGCAGACTGATGAAGGCCATTATTGCCAGGAAGTACGCTGGACCTTCGTTGAATGCCTGGCCCGCTTCGCTCGACATGCCGACGGGCGATTGCAATACCTTGATGGAAATCTTGCTCTGCACTAGTTTCCCTAACAACTCAAAAACCAGCAGTGACTTGCTTTGGGTTTCGTCCAAGGCTTTGTTGAAAGCCTGGCCCAAAGGAAGTCTCTCGATTTTCACCGCCGCTGACAGCGACAGACCCAGCCGGTACCTCTTGACCTTATCGTCCAGATACGGAGTAACGGTCTTTGTGAACTGTTGTCCGTTGCGTTCGAAAGTGATTTCCGCGGATGCGCCTTTGCCTTCCTGAAGCAAAGTCGTGAAATCCTTGTCCTTAAGGGGGACGCCGTTCAGGGCCGTGATCTCATCACCCGGTTGCATTCCAATCTTTTCGCCGGGCAGATTAGGTTCTACTCTTTTAACAACGGTTGCCGGGATCAGAGGTTCCCATCCCATTTCGCCGAGCGGATCACGCTTTCCCGCCTGCGGGACCACGGTCTTCGTCAGGATTTCATTGCCACGCTGGACCGTAATCTCGATTGGCTGATTAGGATTGAGGATTACCTTATCGGAGACCTGCTGCCAATTGGGGTTGTTGACATCCTGAATGCGGATAATCTTATCGCCTGGTTGCAATCCGGACTTCTGTGCAGAAGACCCGTCCGCTATGGCGCCAATCACGAAGGAATCGTCCAGAGCCTTGACGCGCTCATTGTGAAACATGAATATGCCAGTGAGCAGACCAATCGTAAAAAGCACATTCATGAGCGGGCCGGCAATGGCAATCAGGAAACGCTGCCACCGCGGATGGCTGGTGAACTCGCCCGGATCTCCGGTGCGGTCTTCCAGGGGATTTTCGCCCGCCATTTTGACGTAGCCACCCAGCGGAAGCACGCTGATACGGTAATCCGTTTCTCCCCTGCGGAAACCCCATAGACGCTTGCCGAAGCCGATGCTGAAGACCTCGACCCTTACGCCGCACCACTTGGCTACGGCGTAGTGGCCCAATTCATGAATGAAGACGAGTACCCCTAATATCAGGGCGATGGATCCAATGTTGACTAATATCTGCATAAAAGCGAGGTTCTACTATTGTAACTCAATACTTCGTGGCCCCTAGTGGGCCACCGGGTGTCCCAGCGCACGCCGGGCCATGTCCCTGGCCTGAGCGTCTGCAGAGAGCACCTCTTCGATAGATTCCGGATGATGGTCTTTTGTTTCATTGAGAGTTTGGGCCACTACTCGGGATATATCGGCAAATCCTATTTCATGGTTAAGGAAGGCGGCCACAGCAATTTCATCGGCGGCGTTCAGCGCCACCGTCTTGACTCCGCCGGCTTCAGCCGCTTCGTAGGCCAGTCGGAGACAGGGGAATTTGTCCAGATCAGGCGGCGAGAAATCCAGCCGCTTGAGGTCGAGCACCCGGAAGCGCAGGTCCGA
>DATMPO010000074.1:0-40904 GCA_035567035.1 Verrucomicrobiia bacterium
GACGGCACCCGAATTCAGCGTTGTCGCATCCTAAGTGACGTGTGAGACTCCGAAGGTCTTATGCAAGAGTGTCAGGAAGGGGCCCATGTCCTGCAAGCGATTACTTCTTGTTAGCGTGACGGCAATCATTGCGGTGGGGACGTGTCACTTTGCCCAGGCTAAAGACCTGAAGATTCCGCTCCCGCAGCGGAGCAAATTCACTCGCGTACAGCGACTTAACCGCGACGGGGTCGAAGCCATTCGCAAGCATCGCTATGAAAAAGCCAAAGCATGCTTTTACAAAGCGTACCTGTTCGATCCTGACGACCCTTTTACTCTGAACAACCTGGGGTACGTTTCCGAGTTGGAAGGAAAGCTGGACAGCGCTGAACACTTCTACACTCTGGCGTCACAGCGGGCGACCAATGCTGTTGTCGACAAAGCGAGTGCATCACAAATGAGCGGGAAACTGGTCAAAGATGTGCTCGCCCGCGCCGGCGACGCGCCTATGCAGACCAACCGGGCCAACGTAGAGGCCATCCGGCTTCTGTCGAAGGAGCGCGCCGTTGAGGCCGAGCTTCTCTTGCAGCGGACGCTGGCAGCAGATCCGCAGAGCGCCTTCACCCTGAACAACATGGGAGTTGCCAAGGAGATGGAAGGGGAATTTGAAGAAGCGGTCAAGTACTACACCGCCGCGGCCGACCTGCATTCCCGGGAGGTGGTTCTGGTTGCGGTAGACCGGGCCTGGTACGGGAAGCCGGTCAGTGAAATGGCTGCCGCCAACGCCGGAAAAATGCGCAAGCGCCTGCAGCGCATGCAAGCCGAGGAAAGCGACCAAACCAGGGCCGCACGCCTGAGTTTGCGAGGTGTGGCTGCCATGAATCGAAACGATGTGGCGAATGCCCGTCAATATTTCCAAAGCGCTTACGCGGTTGACCCCGAGTACGCGTTTTCCCTCAACAACATTGGGTTTCTCGCGGAAATAGACGGCGACCCGGAGACCGCGGATGAGTTCTACGAACAAGCCCGGGAAGCGAAGCGGTCTGACGCGCGTGTGGGCCTTGCCACCATCCGTCCTGTCGAGGGGAAAAAGCTTTCGGCCGTAGCCGAGGACAATGGGCAGCAGGTGAAATCAGGCATGGCGGAGCGACAACAAACCAGGCGGAACCAAAAGAAACCAGCGCAGCTATGGAGACGCAACAAGAAACCGGTGGTGGAACCGGAACAATCTCCGCTGGTGCCGGGACAGAAGGCCAAGGAACAGAAACCCATCTCCTGAACAAGCCTGGAAAACGGCAGTGCTGGCCCCGTGAGCGTGACGGCATCAGGATGTTTCAATACCGTCTCTGGAGGCTCCGGCCATGGAGGATGAAGATTTGCTTTGCAGGAATTGGCCAATATCCGATTTGGGATCATAGGTCATGTATCTCACCAGATTCTTGGCATACCGCCAGAGCGTTACAACATTCGTCTTGTACCAGCAGCATTCCGACATTCTGGGGGAAAGCCCGCACATAAACCGGAGCTGTGTCAGGGCGACCGGCTGTGCGATGAGCATGGCCGCCGCGAGGCGGTGATTCCCATCCAGAATCGTCAGCGGCGCGTTCTGGTCCGTGCCAATGAGCAGCACGGTGGGATTGACTAAACGCGCATGGACCAGAGGCCGCAGGGATTGGAGCTTGGCAAAGAAGGCGCGATTGGAATGGCTTTCTTGCCCAGTGCGAATTCGCTCCACAATCTCATTCAGTCCGAAGTTTCCCGCTGCCACTCTTCGCCATTCCGCCCGGGGGAATACACGGACACGCGCGAGGTCCTGAAGTGTTAATTCAACTTCAAACCATTGGGTGTCGACCGGCAGCTCGCGCCACATTGCGCCGCGGCGAAGGAAGAGCAGGGCCCGCCGCAAAGCATTCTCATCTCGATTACTCAGATTGGGACCGGCGACCATGTCTTTGAACGCGCCACGGTATTCATCGAATTCCGAGTGATGAAACTCATTCTTGAGGAATTCTGCAATGACTGCCTCTTCTGTCAGCGACCGGAGGGCCCGCACGCCACCCGGACCACGTATTTCCGCCATCTCCGTCCTGGGAATCAGATTAAAGGAAAGGAAAGGAACCAGGACGGCGGCGAGCAGGAGCAACATCAGCACGAGCTGCACCATAATGACCTGATGCAGGCTGGCATGGAACAAGCAAATGCCCAATACCAGCGCAGCGCTGAATGCGAGTTGGATCCATCCTGTATTGGCGATCTTGCGCGACATTTCATAAGCGATAATCACGCTGCTCAGGGAGTAGACGCCGCTCGCCACGGCATACAAAATCATCAAGGAGGAAATGGAGCCGTACCCAGGCAGTTGGAATTGGGCGCCAAAAGTGACTCTCCAGATAATGCTGGGGACGATGGACAGGCCCAGGATCAAGAGCGTCAGGATCAGGAATACCAGCAGCAGGGAAGTCCGCAACAATGCTGTGCCTTCTTTTTCCTCCGACAGCCGTTTGCTGGCGGTCACCGGGAACATGGTGCTGACCACGGACCAGGAACACATATTGATGAGCCGCCCAACCAGGGCCACCGCGGCGTAGAGGCCCGCTTCTTCCGAAGGAAAAAAATGTTTCACCAGAGCGATGTCAAAATTGTTAATGATCACCTGGCCGGTGAAAAATACCGTGGCTTGCAGGCCTTCACGGAAAGGCGCGTGCACCGGGTGGTTCAATGTTGGAGAGCTGCGATGGAGTTCGGCGAAGAAGTAGGCCAGGATGATTGCTGCTACGTTGGCGGCGACGGCGCCATTGACTCCGGCGCCCAGTCTGATGAGTAGCAGGGCCCCGCCGAGTCGGACCGCGCCTTCGATTACGAAGTTGCCGGCAAGAGCGTTGAAGGCGCATGTCCCCTGGATCCACCCGCGGCGCACACCCAAAGGAATATAGAAGGCAATTCCCAGCCCAAGCAGGACAATCACCGTCGGGTCAGGCATGTTCAGGTAAGCGGAAATGGCGTTTCGGGCAAGGACCAGCATCACACCGATCGCAATGCCAAGGAACCACGCTCTGCGATACAACCGCAAATAGATACCGGTCTTGTCCGCGGGAGAATCGTGGTTGGCAACCAGCTTGGCACAAACGATTTGGAAGGCCAGCGTTATGGCCGACAGCAGCATCAGCAAGGTAAAGGCAGCGGTAGCGTGTCCGTATGCGGTGGGACCGAGCAAGCGCGCCACCGCGATGTTGTAGGCAAAGTTCATCGCGCTTGCCAGTCCGGCACTGGCGAGCAGCGTTACACTACCGTTCACAATCTGGCGGCGTAGAGTCTTCAAGCCTCCGGCCTGCGCCGTGGCGGACTCGGGTTCGGGAGAGGAACTTTTTGCGACAGAGTTCATGAGGCTGCTAAAGGGCGAATGCAGAGAATAATAAAAATGACTAAAACCAGGTGAACTGTACTACCGGGAGTACAGAAGTCTTGCTTTTGCCGGCGAAGTTATAAAAAGTCTGTTGTTGTACGCCGAATGAAAAACGTGCCGGATAAGCCACGTTAATGTCTCCCGTGCCGTCGTCGAACTTCCTGTAGACCGGCCGTATGTACGAGATTAAAAACTGGCCCGCTGCGTTGTCATAGGCGTGGAATCCCTGCCCCTTGGAGAGCGTGAACTCGCCCTGCATGGTCCAGTGGTTCCCGGTACGGTACTCAACTCTGGCTCCCGGGAGCATTGCCTGGGCAATCGCAAACTGCGTATCCTGGACGCGCCAGGACCGCAAGTACTCCGCCAGGACTGTCGCCGTTAACCGCTTCCCAAACGTGTGCTGTACACCTACATACATTGAAGTCGAGAAGTATTCGCGAATGAGGGGGCGAAACAGCAGATTGCGTGCCGAATACCCGGTAAGCAGGGCGGTATTGCCCCATGGTCGTCCCACTGTGAACTCGAGGTTGGCGGAAAGATCGCGGGAATGCAGGTTCTGTCCTTGAAAAGGGCCGCTTTCGTGTATGGCGTGGCCACGCACCGAAATCCAATTAAAGAATGAACTGCTGGACATATAGACAAACTGACGGAACAGATTCTGGTTCAACGCCACGGGGGATATTGCGTCGCGGCGCACCGTGAACTGCACGCCGGTGTTGAAAGCCAGCGAGGTGGCCCCCATGTGGAGTGTCGGGTTGACCCCACCGTTGAACATTGTGTCGTAGGTATTGCGGCCTTGAATCAGTGAGACACTGGGAAGAGAAACCGTTCCATTGGTCATGCTTTCTCCAACGAAGCCCACAATCGTGGGCAGCCCTTGCCTGTGCACGCGATAATGTGCCTCGCCTGCGCTTTGCACTGAATGCCGCGGTGGGGGCAGAAGAGCGGGATTCGTTACTCCCAGCAGTTTTGCGTCCAGTGTATAGATATTGATGTCTTCCAGGACAGGCGTGAAAGAAGCGGTGGTCAATGCGCTCAGCTGCGGAGTAATCTGCCGGCCTTCTTCTCTCGCCACCTCGTATTCGGTGCGCTCGAGAGGTTCGTCATTCTCGTCACCCTGGGTGCGGGCCCGGGCAAAGCCCGAGAGAGCATGTACCGTGTCGTGACGCTCACGATACATGTTGGCGTTAGCCAACATGTACTCGTAATCGTCTTTGTTGTCGCCGGGGGCGCCGAGGACCGCCAGCTCAGCCTGTGCTTTCGCGGTATCGCCCTCGGCCAGATAAGCGTTCGTCAGGCCCAGGACGACTTCACGCTGGCTGGCGCCTGCCAATCCTGCCTTTTCGAAATAGGATTTAGCCAGGTCGAAATCACGTATCGCCAGCAGGACATTGCCGGCCTGGACGAGGTCCCCAGTCGTGGCGGGCTGCGCTTCGCCGACCCGCGACTCCGCAAACCCCAATCCAATCTGGCGACGGGCGTCCTCCCAATGGCCTTTGCGGGCAAATATCTCGGCTATTGCCAGCCGCGTGCTGACTCTGTTTCCATCCGGAGCGTCCAGGGCATCAGAAAAGCGATGCATGGCTGCGTTGTCATCTCCCAGAGTCAAAAGGGTGTTGCCGGTGGCCATCAGGACGTCAGCCTGGTCTCCGCCAGATCGCTCCGCTGCCTGAACATAACGTAGAGCGTCTTCCCGCCGAAGCAGCTTGGCATAGGTCTGCGCCATTTTCGCGTAGATGAATGAGTTGTCAGGAGACAAGTTCAGGCCAACATTGAATGTATCGATGGCCTCATTGTAGCGACGCAATCGGTAAAGAATATCTCCAAGAGCCAGCTGCGTTGGAAGGTCTCTGGGCTCCTCTTTCAGGGCCGCCCGGTACTCAAGTTCCGCCTTGGCCCATTGTTGTTTTTGCCGAAAGCCTTCTGCCCGCCCTAAGTGTGACGTACGAGACACGCCCAGCAACTTTTCGGAGATATCCAGTTGGTCCATGGCCAGCTGGGCATGGTGCTGCTGAAGATACGAATAGGCCAGACCCAGATGCGCTTCGCCATAATCAGGCTGCAACTGGATGGCGGCCTGGAAATCCGCGATTGCCTTTTGGGCATTGCGTAAATCATTCAGCACGTAACCCCGGTTTACGTACCCGGTGGCCATTTTGGGGTCCTTTTCCAGGGCACGAGTGAAATCGTCCAGCGCGTTCTGGAGCGCACCCGACCGCACGTGGACATACCCTTCGATAAGTGCAAAGTCCTTGTTATTGGCAAGGAGCGCCTCGTATTTGACCGACAAGTCAAATGCTTCCTGATACTGCCCCAGGTAATAAAGGTCATACGCCAGATAGATGGGCGCTTCCTTATCGCGAGGCAGTTGCTCAAGCACTTTGAATCCCAGCTTCGACGATTCCAGATAGGAGCCCTGCAGTGTCAAATAACGCTCCCGTTCCCGCATGAGCTGCGGATTGTCATTGGCCGTTCCGCTGGCCCGGTCCAGCCAGTGCTGTGCCAAATCAAGATCATGCGCTTCCAACCCAGCGTTCGCGCCTCCCGCCATCACCAGCGGGTTGTTGGCCATCTGGTCGTTGGCAGCTTCATACTTTTCCTGGGCGGCTGAAAATTTCTTCTGCGATGCGTACAAATCGCCCAAAGCGAGATACGGGCCAAAGGCGCGAGGATTTTGGTGCATGGCCCGCGTGAAGTATTTCTCCGCGTCCTCATTATTGCCGATCTCGCGCGCGAGATAGCCGAGCGAACTCAGGGCGAGCGGGTTGTCATGGTCCGCGCTGAGCGCCTGTTCATACATCCGGCGCGCGGCATCCGGTTGGCCGAGTTTCCAGAGGACAACCGCATAGCTCAACATCGTGTTGACACTGGACGGCGCCAGCGCCAAAGCTTCTTTCAAGTCCTTTTCGGCGGCGACCAGGTCTCCCGAGGCTGTCTCGATTGCTCCGCGCAATCTCAAGAACTCCTGCGGGGAAACACCTGCTGCCTGCAGCGCCTGCAATTCGCTGGTCGCGAGATTGAGCTGCTCCTTTGCGTCGGCCTGGTCACCAGCGTGATCGTAAAGGTCGTGAAGCTCAAGCCGAAGCTGGATGGGATACAAAGGGCCTTCAGGATTGGCGCCCGGGAGTTTGCTAAGGGCCAGCTGCAACTCACGTATCGCGCCCGGCGTATTGTCTTCCCTTCTTTCGATCTGCCCCAGAATGGCATGGAGTCGATAGTGATCAGGACTTCGTTGCGTGACCTTGTCCAGCAGACCACGGGCCGCATCAATCTGGTCAACACCGACCAGGGCTTGCGCAGCGCTGAGTTGCAAGTCAATATTTCCTTGGGCAACCTTGGCCGCCTGGAGGTAGAGCTCGACCGCCTTCTGCTTATTCCCAGCCAGTTGGTACGTATAGGCCACCTCGGCCAAAACGTCTGGCGGTTTCGACGGTAAGGCCAGCAAAACGGAAATAGCCAGGTCGTACTGATGATTGTCGCGATACTGGCCGGCGATAATACGCAGGATCTCAGGATTATGGGGCGCGCGATTCCGGGCACGGGAAAGATATTGTCGCGACTCTGCAGGTCGATTGAGGCGTTGATAAGCGCGCGCCAGCAACAACTCGGTGCGGGCGGAAGGCTGCTGGTCGTCGGCCCGGCGGAGAATCTCAACCGCGTGGCCGGGATCGGAATTGAGCATGAGTTCGCCCGCAAGAGTGAGCGTTTTAACGTCTCGTGGATTGGACTCGATCACGCGTAGGAGCAATTGACGTGCTTCATCGGTCCGGCCCATCTTGGCGTACGTTTGTGCTAATCCACTGAGGCCCTGGAGCGAATTGGGATGAATTTGCAGGCCGCGCTTAAAGGCGTCGACGGAAATTGAATTCTGCCCAGCCAGCCGCGCGGCATATCCCAGCAAGAACCAAAGGCCCGCGTCTTGCGGAGCCAGCCGTGTGGCTTGTAGTGAATGGGCGGTCGCAGCGGTGTAGTCGCTCCGCTTCAGGCTAGCTTCCGCGGCCCGGGCTTCGCGAACCACCTCAATGTTGGAGCCCCAGCCAAGACCCTGCGTTCCCGGACTCACAGACCCGGCGTGACTTGCCGATGTCCCTTTGCTGCCGCTCGGGGCCGTGGAACTCTCCTTACCGTGAACGTCGAAAGTCTGCCCGTGAACCAGGCCCAATAACAGGACCAAGCTTGAGGCGCCAAACCGAAAATGGGTTCTCACGTTGTCACCATGATGAAGGCATCTCAACTGACGTTCCCGATGCTCCTTTTCTCTGCGCGTTGAGACACATTTCCCGATGTGCTCCGGTACACGGCAATTGGGATGCGTTCAGGGCGGCTTTAGCTGCCGTTGCGTCCGAGTAATCGGCCCGGCCCGTATGGCGAAAAACCGTGAAAGTTGCGTAAACCAATTGCTGACTGCGGGAATCGTATGGTCTGTCACCGATCCATCCATGCGACTCACACATGACTGTTGCGACGCCTAGCTTCTATCGTCCGATTTCGCTCACTATGATTTTGCTGGTGGCGCTGGTGGTGCACGGACCGCTGCTGCTGATGCAGCTTCCCGCCGCATCTTTTGACGCGAATCTCCATATTTTTTTCGCTTCGCATTATGCACATCACTGGTTCAGCCCCTGGAACGAGAAATGGTTTGCGGGATTCTCGCAAACCACGTATCCGCCGCTTACGCATCAATGGATCGCGTTGCTCTCGAATGTCGTTGGCCTGAACCTTGCTTACATGCTGGTTCAACTCGCGGCGCTTTTGCTGCTGGCCGCCGGTGTCTACCGCTTCGCCAGGCTGTGGGTCGATGAACGCTCCGCTGGTTATGCCGCGTTCGGAAGCGTCTTTTTGGGTGTAGTGGCCTTCATGGTTTACCATGCGGGCCAGTTGCCAACGGTCGCCGGCACGGCACTCTTCCTGAACGCACTGCCTTATTTTTACGAGTGGTCCTTGCGCCGCCAGTGGCGTTGCCTCATCAAGGGGTTGGCCCTGATCCTGGTGGCTGCGGCGGCACATCACGTCTCACTGATTTTTGGTCTGGGTTTCTTCGCGCTTCCCGTGCTCGGGCTCGCGATCCTCGACGTTCGGGAAAAACGAGCTTCGGGAAGCACGGTCGGTGTGGTGTCGCGAGCCGTTGCGTTCGCTGCGCTGGCGGCTTTGGGGATTGGCGTCCTCTTGCTGCCATACTGGGTCGCCCTTCTTCGCCATCCCATCCAGCAGATTCCGATCCCTCATGACAGCCGCAACAATTATTTGCTCAATGCAGTCACTGGATTTAATTATGTTGTTGTCCCCTACGGAGCGCTGCTTCTGGCCCTGCCGCTGATTGTGATCGTCGGTGCGTCCTCGCGGCGCTTGCGCCCATTACTGCTGGGTTTTTGGCTGGCATTTCTCTTTGGATTGGGTGGCACCACTCCTCTTCCTGGATGGTTGTTGGGGCGGGCGTACCAAATTCTGACCTTTGAGCGCTTTACCTTTTGGGCCGTGCTCCTGGCCATGCCCATTGTTGGCTTGCTGGCTACCAGGCTGCTGGACCGCTTTGGACGCGCAGCCATCGTCGGGTTGTCCGTCGCGGCAGTCGCCACGCTGGGAACGGCGCTGGCCTGGGTTACGACCAACCCTTATCGGCCGGCTACAGTGTTGGATGTCAGACCCGTAGTCTCGTTCTTGAACCGGGACGGCCACAACAACTATCGATTTCTGACCTTGGGTTTCGGCAATGCGCTGTCCAAGGTGTCGACTTATGCCGATGCGGGAAGCGTGGATGGAGACTACAACTCGGCCCGCCTGTTACCGGAGATGACCCAGTACGGGTCGGCGCAGCTTACGAACGCCAAGTTCTACGGCACGGCGGGAATGGAGTCATTGCGCGCGATGCTGAAACACGCCAACCGGTATGGGTTGAAATACATCTTTGTGCACGATCCTTATTACGAGCCCTTGTTGACCTTTGCCGGCTGGCGAAAAATTGAGACTTATAACGGCGGAGAGATTACCGCCTGGTCGAAGGAAGATGTGCCGCCCGCCCGAAGAATTGAATCAGACGCCGTGCCTGCCCCCTGGGAGGGTTTGCTCTGGGGGACCCTGCCCGTCGGCAGTAGCGTGCTCGTCATCTTGCTGGAATTGTTCTGGGTCGTGCCCACTAAACGGACTAGAAATGTGGAGATTCCGGCGTACGTGAAGGAGCAGTACATTGCCTAAGGCAACGCTGATGAAATCCATAGTCTCCCTGGTGATTTTTGCGATCACGGCAGGACTCGTTGCGATAGGGCTGGCGACGCCCGGTCACGGTGGCGGGACGCTCGGCATTACCTCAGGCTCCGCCCTGCCTGGCCTGAAGCCGGCTGCGGCCACACCGGAGCAGGCGCTTGGCTATCTATTGACCGATGTACGAAGGCAAGACTGGCGCGGGGCGCACTCACAGCTTGCCAATGCCAGCGAGGTTGACGAAGTGCAGTTCACGAAGGAACTGGCCGGCAGCGGCGGCAACCTTCGCTCGCTATCCAATCTGCAGAGATGGGAACTGAACCCTCTTCACGAGACAAACGATGACGCGCAAATTCGCGCAACCCTGCATTGGGCAACAGCCGTGGGTCAGATCGATGAGGTCCGCGACGTGCGTGTAGTGCACGGCGAAGGCACATGGAAAGTTGTCTGGCCGCCGCCTCACTTTCCCAACGTGCCCGAGCAGATCATTCCGGTCAACTACCTGCGCTGGGACCTCGTTACTTCGGAAGCAGGAGCGGACGAAGATTGGGGTGGACGAAATGTGGACGCGCCCCGCGTTCGCATCATCTCGATGAATGCGGTTGACTATCAGGGCGGCTCGGTTGTGATGGGAGAGGTGGTCAACGAAGATACCGTTCCAGCTTTCGTAAATGTCAATGCCGTCTTGATCGGCGACCAGGACCATGCCATTGACGAGGAAAGCAGTTTTGACAAGATCGCGCACGTTCTCCTGCCCAAACAGGTCTCACCCTATCGTATTGATTTCCCACACGTCGCGCTGCAGCAGGTAAAGAATGTGCACATGGATGTGAAGGCAACTCTCGTTCCGGCGTCCGCAGACCCAGTCATTGGGGTCATGGACCAAAAACGGGAGACGGACGCCCTGGGAAGAAGCGTCCTTCATGGAACATTACTCAATGAGAGCGGCCAGGTCGTCAACATGCCGCATGTGATTGCGTCCTTCTACGACAACAATGGAAGAGTCATTTGGGTTTCCGACGGGTACGTGGACCATGCGCTGTATCCCCAGACACCAGAACCCTTCGCCGTCCAGATTCCGCGGATGGTGGCCGATAAGGTAGAGAACTATCATGTGGTCGTCAATGAATACAGCATCACCAGGCAGTAGCACATTTCGGACACTGCTATTGCTTCTCGGGCTGGTGGCTTGCCTGACGCAGGCATCTCCGGCACAGGGAGAGGGCCCGCGTCCGCCGGCCGTGGTGGTGGCCGGCACAGATTTCTCGGTTTCTACTCCCGGAAGCGGCAAAGCGACTTTCTATCTCGTGGGTCCGAGTCATTCCAGCAAACAACAAATCGATCTGGGACAGGGCATATATATAAAAGGAGATGAGGTGTTGAGTGCCGGCCGGTACCTTGTGGTTCTGTGTGCGCAAACCTGCCAGAGCGCGGCTTTTTACGTAACCCCCGCCGGTCCGGCCAGCTTGACTTTCCTGGCCCATCCTTCGCGCGTACCAGTCCGGCAAGACAATGCCATCAGCGGTGTGGTTTTTCCATTGGATAAATTCCGCAACCTGGTTCTGGCGCCGGTCACAATCAACTTCAAGTTGACCGCTGACCGTGGCGATTCGTCGTCACGTTTGGTGCGTACCAAAGACGGAGTGGCATGGTTGCGCGTCCGGTCAGGCAACGTGACAGGAACCGTCCAACTGGTTGCCTCAACCGGCGACGTCAGTGTCCGTCGAGTGGTACGGCAAGTCGCGTCCGACCCCTGCAATTTGCGAATCAAAGTGGAACGTACGGCAAAAGGCATTGTCGTGGAAACTGAACCGGTGCGCGACTGCTCGGGAAATACAGTGCCCGATGGCACGATCGTCACCTTCACCAAGATTGATGGCGCCGGGAAGAGCACCGTGGACGCACCCATCAAACAGGGGATCGCACGGGCCCAGATGAGCGCTGCGCGACAGGCAGTCATTTCCGTTGCCTCAGGTGTGGTGATGGGCAACCCAATTCGTCTGAGTGAGTGATCATGAAAGTCATATTCAAAGAATTGCTTCTCCTGCCTGTCGCGGCAATGGCCGCCTTGACCATCTCCCTGTTGGTCGGTCAATCATCTTTGTCCGAGTCGTTGCCCCGCGTGGAGACAAACTTCAGCATGGCGGCTCCTCGCACCGTGGAAGATCTGACGCAACGGAGCATTACCCGTGACTATGGCCAGGCTTGGGAAAACCTGGATCGTGCGCTAAGTTCCAATTCTGCCGGTCTGCTGAGCGATTATTTTGTCGGCCCGGCAAAGACGGGACTCGCAAGTGCAATCACCAGTCAAGAGAAAGCAGGCATTCGGTCTCACTATCTCAATCAAAGCCACAAGTTGGAGGCGGTTTTCTATTCGCCTGAAGGCGATGTGATGGAGCTGCATGACACGGCGCAATACAACCTCCAACTGATCGCTGACGGAAAAACCATCCAGGATGAACGCGTAGTCCTGCGCTACGTGGTCCTGATGACGCCCGCAGCGGACCGGTGGGTCATCCGGCAAATGCAGGCTGTGTCCCAGTTTTGATCTGTCATGGCTGCCCGCATCGCCCAGAGTTGCCCGAACGGTTAGAGTCGTCGCAAACGTATGTAACATAAAGAGGATCCGAGTTTGGTTAATAAGCGCAATTCCAGTGATTCTTCAGTGCCTCGCGGCAGCGCCCGGAGTTCATTTTGGTCGAAGGCGATACTTGTACTCGTGGCGGGCTTGGCCGTGGTCCTGGGGAGTTGCGCCAGGCCAGCAGGCAATTCGATAATCCGGCAGAACTTTCACCCGCCCCCAAATTCTCCCAAGGTCCTGGCTGTCTACATGCCGTGGTTTGGTGACCAGGGCCACATCGACGTGGGATATTCAAGCCATGATCCTGTTGTGCTTCGCCGGCAAATTGAAGCGGCCCGCAGCCTGGGGGTCTCGGCGTTCCTCGTAGATTGGTACGGCGACCGGCGTCCATTTCTGGACAAAAGCTTCCGGCTTCTGCAACGAGCAGCGAAAGAAAAACATTTCCAGGTGGCGTTGATGTACGACGAGACCGAGGACAATGATGGAAACGCCACCGAGGACGCGGTCGCTGCCCTGTCCAAGGCGTATGCTGCCTATATTGGCCCGGAAGCTCCCGATCGCGAAGCCTACCTGACATACAACGGCAGGCCCGTAATTGTCATTTTTCCCAAACGCGGTCGCACCAATTGGACCCTGGTGCGCGAACGGGTGAATCGTTGGGCCGTGCCTCCACTTCTGTTCTACAAGGACGAGCCTCCTGCTGAATTCGCCGCTGCTTTCGACGGTTACTACGCATGGGTGCAGCCAGGCGATAATGGTTGGACCAAGGACGGCAGGAATTGGGGCGAACAGTACCTGGATGCCTTCTACAAGAACATGAAAAACAATAATCCAGGAAAAATCGCCATGGGAGCAGCCTGGCCGGGTTTCGATGATACACGAGCTCCCTGGAGTCTTAACCGGCACATGGATGCTCGATGCGGGAAGACGCTTGAAGAGACGTTGCATCTTTATCGCCGTTACTACCACACTTCCGCCCCACTGCCATTCCTTTTGATTGAAACATGGAATGACTATGAAGAAGGCACTGCCATTGAGCACTCCAAGTCCGGGGATTGTGCAGTAAAGACTGCGAGCCGATAGTCGCACCGCTATGCCGCGAGAAATGGGGACTCCGGTCTAGTCGCCTCAAATCCTCACCTATAGGGGTATCAACTTGCCTGCTGCAAAGAACCACTTGAAAGTCCTCGCCGACCTCCTGCTCCATGGTGACCAGCGCTGTCAGACTTCTGCGATCGTAGAGCCGGAAATCGCGAACCAGAATAAAGCCCCAGACTTATCTGCGTTCGGTCAATCGGACTTGGACGATCTCACAGCGCTGGCAAATAAGCACCATGTAATCGTCCGATCATTTGAGGCCCTCTGCAACGTCATGGCGGATGAAGAAGACTACAACTGCTCGAATGAAGTTGTGCAAACGATCGACGCCGAGCGCGCCCGCATCGCCCATGCTCTTGGCTTTTTGGACCGAGTCTGTATTGCATGTAACTCTGAGGGATGTGATGTTGTGGTGATTAAGTCGCTCGACCATTGGCCCGATCTGGGCGGCGACCTGGACGTCTTTACCACGAGTCGACCCGCCGATGTGATCCGCGTCATGCGACGGCACTTCAATGCCCGGCTTGCAGAGCGCAGTTGGGGTGACCGCCTGGCAAATAAATGGAACTTCATCATACCGGGGCTGCCGGAGTTGATTGAATTTCACGTTGGTCGTTTGGGACAAACCGGAGAGCAAGTTGATTTGGCGAAGGGTCTGCGCGAACGCGCCGTTCTTGCAGAGTTCGGTGAACACAGCTTCCGGGTCCCCGCCGCCGAGGACCGGCTGATCGTCAGTACCCTGCAACGAATGTACCGGCACTTCTACTTCCGCTTGTGTGACATCGTGGACACCGTCCGACTTGTGGAATCCCATGCTGTCGACTATGAACAGTTGCGCTCATCCGCCAAAAAGGCCGGCGTTTGGGAGGGAACCGCAACTTATCTTTCGATCGTCTCTGATTATGTGAAGCTCCATCGTGGTGACGGCATCGACATTCCTTCCTTCGTCAGGACGGCAGCAAGATTTGGCGGTGATCAAGTCAGCGTCAGGAATGACTTCCTGCGCGTGCCTATCGTGCCGCACTCCGTGAAGTTGTTCATCTCGGAGCTGGGAAAACTGGTCGTCAGCGGAGACGTGCGAGGCACCGCACGGCTGAGTTTGTTCCCGGGACTGGCCGCGGCCGCTGCTCTTGGCTACAAGCTGACCGGCAGTGACAAGGGAATCTGGTAAGACCTTTGAATCTCCGCGCGTGAAGAAGACGCTACTTTCCGGGCCCAGATTTTTACAAATGGTGTGTATGGCCGCTCAAACCAGCCTCTCCACGGCCAGTCCGCTGCGGAATCGTCGCGGTGTGACATGAGCAAAAAGTGACAGACTGAGTGGAAAGAGAATTGCTATCGTTCTTTGCGGGGCAGTTCTTGAGTCCGCATACACCGGCTAGGAGTAGAAATGGCAGAGAAAGTTCTCAATCAAATTTTTGCTGACCTGCGCGAGGTCATGGGGACCCGATATCCCTCTCGCGGCAAATTAACAAGAGTTCGGTTGCTGCGTCATGTCCCCAAGAGAGACTACGTTGCCTATGATCTGCGCGTGGATTTTAAGGATGGGACCGAAAGACTGGTGGCCAAGATGTATCGCTCGGGCCGCTGCGGTGGGAACGCCAGGACTACCGCCCAGATTGAGACTGCCAATCTCCAATATGTTCACCGGACAACGATGAACACGAAACTGAGCGGGATTCCGTGTTTAGTGGGAAATTTCAGCGACAAATGCGTTGTGGTTACAGACAAGATTTACGGTCCACCGCTCCAGTCTTTGATCATGAAGGTTGCGCTGCTGCCGCACTCCGCGGATGGCGGAAGTCTTGCTCTGGCGGCGAGTCGGGCCGGGAAATGGTTGCGCAGTTTTCACAGGGCTACCGCCGACCTTCCGGAGCCGTTTGACGCCGACACACTGATGGCCAGTCTGGCAGTGTTATGTGAGAATTGCCGCGCGCGGGGCCTGGATCCGGTCACTTCCAAAATCCTGCTGGACAGCGCACATGATGTGCTCAGCCATTGCGACAGAGTGCTTCCCAGTTCGGCAGTGCTTTCCAACTTTACGCCCTTGAGTGTCATCGTCACCGAGGATGGTGTTGGCTTTTCTGATTTCTCCAAAATGAAGTGCCGTGGAAACTCTCTTGAAGACGTGGCCATGTTCGTGGCTTCAGTAGAAGCTCTGGGGAAATATCCCTTCTGTGCGGGCGGAATGGTCAGCCAGATACAGGAAAGCTTGTCGCATGCGTACGGGTTGACCGCATCCGAGACAGGCACGGTGTACGTCCTCAAAATGAAGATTCTGCTGGAGATGTTTGTGCAAGGCAGGACAGGAAGCAACGGGTTTCAGAATGGGATGTGGAGCAATGTGATGCGGAGGGCTATGCGTCACTCCGTTCCGCGTCCACTTGCTCGAATCGTGGCTTAGGGTCGAGCGTTCGACCTGGGAGTGGCTGCCTTTGGCTGCGCCGAAAAGTCTTAATTGTCTTTGTTCGAGTTCGCCGCAGAATGCCACCTGTGGATTGGAGATGAATGTGACAAGCAATACAAAACACGCCGCAGCGAAAGCCTCAGAAGCACAGGTAATCTTCCGCGCCCAGCAAGGCGATGCAGAATCGTTTGAGGATTTGTACCGGCTTCATAAACGGCACGTGTATTCACTATGCCTGCGCATGACCAGCAATACGGCGAAGGCAGAGGAGATGGCGCAAGAGGCATTCCTGCAGTTGTATCGAAAGGTCGCCACTTTTCGCGGTGAGTCGGCGTTCTCCACCTGGCTTTACCGCCTGACCGTCAACGTGGTGCTGATGCACATGCGGAAAAAGGGTCTGATCGAGATGTCGTTCGATGAGGCCATGGAACCCGCACAGGAGCACGGCCCGCGGATGAGGTTCAAGACAATGGACACCGTGCTGGAGGGATCGATTGACCGGCTTCATCTGGAGCGTGCCATTGCCAGCCTGCCCACCGGATGCAAAGTCATCTTTATGCTGCACGACATCGAAGGTTACGAACACCACGAGATTGCCGAAATGCTGGATTGTTCCATCGGTAATAGCAAGTCGCAAGTACACAAGGCCCGCATGAAATTGCGCGATCGTTTGAAAAGCGGAACAGCCGAAAAGGCCGACGACCGCCATCAAGCTGAGCGCGTGGCGGCCAGACCGTTTGAACGTTCGCGAGGCCTTCAGATCCAGTGAGACTTCTGGCCAAGAGAGAGACGAATCGAATATGATCACAGAAAAAGCAATGGTTGTGGAGTTACCAGAACGCCTGATTCTAGGGCAAATCCGGGCTTTCTTACTTAAGAGCAACGCATTCTTGAACGCTGACCGGCCCCGCCTGGTGTTCGACTTTTCCCGGGTCCGAGAAGTAGACAGTGCCGGTGTGGAAATGCTGCTGCGTTGCATGGAACAAGTTACCAGGCAAGATGGTGACCTCAAGCTTGCCGCTGTGCCCGCCGAAGTAGCAATTATCCTTGAACTGACGTGCATTGACCGGCTGTTTGAGATCTTCGCAGCCAGTACTGAAGCAGTAGAAAGCTTTAACACATTCTCGGTGGAGACCGCTCAGCGTGGCTTAGGCATCCGCGATTCGATTGCAAACGGTCGCAGGTCTGATGATCTGACGATGGCCAGCTGAGACCTTAGGCAGCGCAGCCACTTTTGGAGGAAATATGCGAGTAGTGAACCAGGCTTTCCGGCGAGGCGTTACCATAGGCCTCTTACTGTTTGTGTGCTGCAGAAACGTCCCGGCTTTGACGCTTGCGGGGCAACAAGAACCCACAGGCCAGCCGCGATCAACAGAATCTCAAAGCGGACAGATTCAACCAGCAAAGTTGCAACACGAGCAAACGCCACCGTCGAAGACGGACGGAAGCATCTCCCCCAAAGACGAATCTTCGCAGCCGGCCTCTGTATTGGCATTACAGACCGCTGGCCCGGCGGGCGGTAATCCCGCAGGTCCGGCCGCACAAGGAACCGGTGGGCAAATGCCACCGCCGCAACCGCGCCAGGATGGGACACGGAAGCCGTCCGGCGCTGCCGCCGCGGAAACAGAGATGACAAATGGCGTTGCCGCCTCCAGACCCGCTGGAGTAGCCATAGCGCCGGCGAAACAACGGCGGGGCCGCGCCCTCCTCGTCAAACTGGGAGCGGTTCTGGGAGCGGGAGCGGCCGTGGGAACAGTGTTGGCTCTCTCCAGGTCTAGTTCCAGCAGACCACCGGGCAGTCACTAACCACGATTGCCCGCTGCGGGAAAACGTATCTGTGGAAGACATGAGCAATGCCACGCTCGGGACAACGCAAAGCGTTTGATCTTTTCAAAACACTCCCTGGCTTCTGCATTCTCGACTTGATCGAAAGATGACGGTAAATCGCAAGGATAGAGTGACAGAGACCTGTCGTCAGGGAGATCGATGAAAATCTGTTTGGTAACGGCGTTTCCACCCAGTCGGGGCGGGCTAACCGAATATGGATACCACATTGCACGCGAGCTGCAAAGAAACCCTTTCCTTAGTCTTACTGTATTGGCGGACGAATTACCGAGCGAGCAGGCAGAGTTAGAAGGATTTTCTGTCGTGCGCTGCTGGTCGTTCAACGATCTTAGAAGCATCGGCACACTTTTGGGCAGAATTCGAAAGCTGAATCCGGACGTTGTCTGGTTCAACTTGATCTTCTCTACTTTCGGTCGAAATCCACTGGCCGCTTTCTGCGGCCTCACTCTTCCGCTGCTGAGCCGCCTGTCCGGTTGTTACACACATGTGACTCTGCACCATCTCATGGAGGGCATTGATCTGGGAGACGCCGGCGTGCGTTTTCCGAGTCTGTACCGGGTGGCAGGAACCGTTGCTACCAAGGTGCTCCTTAAATCCAATTCTGTTTCTGTTCTCATACCCGCCTATCGCAAGATCCTCATGGAAAAGTATGGAAGTCGAAACGTGCATGTCAGGGCCCACGGTATCCTTTCCCAGCGTCCCGAATATCCGGATTTTTCAAAACGAGGGAACCCTTGCCAAAGGATATTGGCTTTCGGCAAGTGGGGCACCTACAAAAGGCTGGAGCCGCTCATCGAAGCGTTTGGCGCCATCGCTGCTCGCGTGCCCCGAGCAAGGCTGGTGGTCGCAGGGGGCGATCATCCCCACGCTCCCGGCTACGTCGCATCCGTTGCCAAGCGCTTTGCATCTGATTCGCGGATTGAGTTCATTGGTTACGTTCCTGAGACTCTGATTCCAGATCTCTTCCAAAGGGCTTCGGTCGCGGTCATGCCTTATTCGTCGGCGACTGGCTCCAGCGGAGTAGCACACCTTGCATCTGCTTATGGGGTCCCCATCATCTCGGCTGACATTGGTGAATTTCGCGATATGGCGCAGGAGGAAGGGCTGGCAATAGAATTCTACGAAGCCGGGAATACGCTGGACCTGGCCGGACGGGTGACTAGTCTTTTGGAATCCCCTGAAATGCAGCGGAGGATGGCAGAACAGAATTTTTTCGCCGCCCTGCGCATGACCATGCCGCAGATTGCCTATCGCTATCTTCGACACTTCGATCTCGAACGGAAGACCAGAACGTTGAAGTTGATTACGCGGCTTCGAAAGCTGCCCCGCTGGTTCCCTGGGAGGGCCCTTGTCAGCAGCGCGGTAGCGCGGAGTTCTCCTGCTCAGATCTATCGTCGCGATCTTTTCCACCCGACATCGCACGGGCTCACATCACTGGGCGAGCGCTTCCGAACTGAAGGTTTGGAGGGTTCCCGAAATGGCGTTGGTCACGATCATCTGAGTGCCAGTTCCAGCAATGGGGCAGCAGGGCCCTCTGCAAATGCCGAGCAGAAGACAGTCATGACAACACTGTCGGCCATCCGCTTGAATGCGAACCTACCTGTGTTATGAATCGGAACGCTGAGGCTTCGATTGTTGACGGCGGGATCAAAACAGTTCCCGCAGGGGCTCGCAGCCCCTGCGAGCCCAGCGTCTTTTCCCGGCCCACATGAAACCAAGCCTATTTGGAGACGATCACTTTCAAGACCTGCATGAAATTCCGTCCTTCGATGTCCCAGCCCTTCACCGCGACCTCGTGCCTGCCTGGCGACATCTTCACAGTCGTATCGAGACTGGCCTGGCTTGTGTCGTACACCAAGGCGCCATCCACATAGATTTGCATTGCCACCACCAGGTCACGGGAAAAGCCTGAGGCAACCACATGTACGAGCGGGCCGCTGGCGGCGACACTTGCTGGTGCGCTGACAACTACTCGCGGAACTTGCAGGGTCTTCGTCGGAGTCTCGGCGGTGGAGACGGCGACTCCGGGGTTGTCGGTGACTGCTGTCATCGCGGTGTACACACCGGGACTGGAATAAATGTGAGTTGCGGAGGCACGGTTGGCGTTTGCGCTATCGCCGCCAAGATTAGCGATCCTCCGGACAGTCGTGCCACCCGTACCTGTTGAAGCTGACGCGGAAGTCGCCACAGGGGCAGGCGAGATTGTTGAACCAGCCGGCATGTTGAGGGCTGCCACTGGCTGCGATGTCGGAGCTGCGGGTGTCCCGGCCAACGTGGGCGGCCCAAGAAATGCGGGCGGCGCCATACGCGAGGCTACGGTCATCTGTATCCCCGCAGACATCTTGTTGGTCATGGAGGGCTTCCCTACGGCCTTCACAAAGACGGTGTACTTAGCGCCGCTAAGCCCGAAGGGAAGAACGTCCAAAGACGAAATGCCGGAAGAAATATCTGCCAGCGGCATAAGATTCTGACCGTCCTGAGACATAAAGACGGTGTAATGGTCAACCGTGTTCGCCTGTCCCGTGATGCTCCAGGAGACCACGGTCCCGCTGACGGAAGCGGCGATGGTAACGCAGTTCTCAATGCCTGTCTCAAATTCCGTGCCTTCTTCATAGTCGTTCCAGGTCACGAGCTGAATGCTCGGCATTTGTTTGCTGGTCGAGTAGAACTTTGCCGATTCGGCGATGCTTTGCAACCAGGTCTGTCCACACTGCTGACCAACCAGCCGACCGCTACCCCAGAGGGCCAGGGAATCATTGAACCCCTTATATGCCGATGCGGAGGAATAAGCGGGCGCCAACGACAGCGCTATCTTGTCGTAGTAATCCAGGTAGGCCAGCGACATTGGGTCGCCGGCGCTGACGGATTCCGGGGCCATCCAGGAAAATCCGCCATTGCTCTGCGGCTGCTGGAATCCGCCGGCATTCCTGAAGATGAACATGGGATTGCCCATCACCGAAGCTCGTACTCGATTCCAGTCAATCGGGTAGGCCTCATGCCCAAAGAAGTAGACAACAGGTTGCCCGTTGAAATGCAGATAAGCCGGTGAGTTTTCGTAGGTGTTATACGCATAGTTCAGATCGTCGATCGTCATTTGCGTAATATCGCACCCGGAAGTATTAGCGCACGCCTGGATGGCGCCGGCATCGTGCATAATCGCGAAGTTGAAGCCCGGGTGCAGCTCTGCTTGTTGCCTCAAGTACTGGACTGCCTGGTCGTAATACGAAAAATTGTGGTTCATGGTGCCCCTACCGTACCAATCGATGATGGTCCCGTCGAGCCCGCGGCTGACCATGTCTGAGATCTGCTTTTGCACCTGAGTCGGGTCAGAGGAGGTGTAGCCAATGTTCATGTGATCTCCAAACCCAAACCAAGGCATAAAGTGCGCGTAAATCTTGGCTGTGGAACCCGGGTACAGAAGGCTGCGGAGCGGGGCTTTACTGATGTTGCCGGCGCCCGCATTACCGTTTGATTGGGCAGTGAAAGTGTTTGCGGCACTGGTGTTATTCGAGGTCTCCGCGGTCAGCGTGGTGGTAGCTTTAAAGGTCGTTCCGGCAAAAGCTGCAGGTGAAAACAAGAACACAAGAATAGCCAATTGAATATAACGTAATTTGGACATAAGTCTCCGTCGTCCTGGCAACCCGTGGTTGGGCAGCAGAATATGAGTTGGATCAGTTATGTGTTTATTGCTTCAGCGGCGCGTTGCGTGAGTGAAATGCGTATAGAGATACGGTATCCCACGAGAGCAAAGGCTTAAAGATAACGACGGAGCACGATTAGGTAACGGTACCTTAGTCCGATTGCAGAGAATAAAGGTAACGTCGGAACACGATGATGACCGGCGGCGTAAGGCTGGGTACGGCGAAGAAAATCCACCGCGGGGAAGGCTTCGTGTGATTTTTCCGCAGGCTTGCCCCTCGGTTCCACTTCCTTGGGATGAGCTGGGCCAAACCCGTGTTTCCAATCGCGGGCTAAACTGGTCAAAATTGAAACGCTGGCATTTTACAGAAACAATATTTCGCGAATTATCAGAACTGAGCACTCTAGACCAGCCAAACCACTCTCTCCAAGCCTATGCTAGGACTAACGAGTGAAGATTGACGGCGGCAGCCCCGGGGCGCCGCTCCTGGCGTCCTGGACAGAACAGCGGAATAAGGTCCGTGTCTGAAGCCAATAGCGTTTCAATCTCGACACGACATCGCACTCAGTTCGAAAGGACCAGAAAAAAATGATGAAACCAAGCACGAAAGACAAAACCCAGGGCAAGATCCACGAAGTGAAGGGGAAAATCAAGGAGGAGGTTGGGAAAGCAACCAACAATCCCGATTTGGAAGCCGCAGGGAAAGCGGAAGGGCAAGCCGGCACGGTTCAAAAATGGACTGGCCACGTTGAAAAGGCCGTCGGCGAATAATGGACTTGTGACCACCGGCCACAAAACACAAAAGGAAGGAACTCATGTCACAAAACGTAGTGGAAAAAGCGGCTGAACATATCGCCGAATCAGCTCACCGGGCCTCTCGTGCAACCAATGCGGTTGCCGATGCAATAGATGATGGCGTAAGAATAGTGAGGCGCGCCGCCAAACATGGCGGTGATGCCGCGGAAGAGTTCTTGAATGACACAACTCAGCGTCTCCAGCGACACCCTGTGGTGACCGTGGCGACTACATTAGCGTTAGGCTTGGCCGCCGGAGCGTTGATCGGCTGGATGATGAAACGAACGCTGGATCAGGCAAATTGAATTGATACCACCCTCGGGCCAGCCGGGGCCACGGGCGCTGCTCCTCAGCGCCCGGTTTGCCTTATCCGGACTCAGGCGGCGGACGTGCTCTCCTTGAGCGGGACAAGGGCCAACTCATCTGCGGTAGCTGGCGTCAGCAGTGGCCAGCCTCGGCGCAGCACATAGTCAAGCCACGCGCCAGCCATTTGAGAGGTGAGGACCGCCGCCAGCACAAGAGTCGTGTAGAACTGCGGGCTGATAATCCCGGCATCAAATGCCACGCTGGCCAGTACGATCCCTGGTCCGCCGCGCGCGTTCGTCGTGATCGCCAGATTGATCAGATCCAACCCACGGAACCCTGCGCAACGCGCCGCCAGGGACACAGAGAGAATCTTGACGGCACAACTTCCGATGAGGAATGCGGCAATCATCCCCAACGACAGGCCTCGAACCAGGTCGAGTTTCAAACCCACAATCGCAAAGTACGCCGGTATAAAGAACGCGAACGACACTTTCCCGATGGAACCGAGCGCCCCTGAAAAAAGTCTGCGTTTCTTATGTACCACGGCGAAGCCGGCAAGAAATGCCGCAAATACCATGCTGACATCAAGTGCTCCTGCGATAACGCAATACACGAGAAGAACTGCAAGCACATAGGCCACCGGGAAGTGCTGCGCGATCACGTTGAGCCGGGACTTGTTGATTCGCTTTACCATCCGGGGAACGATGGTCAGCCCCAACGCGAAGAATATGATCGTGCTGATCAGGTGACCTGACATCTGTCGCCAGTTGAGCGCGGCTGTACCGGCCATTGCTGTCGCCACCGCCAGCGCCAGCCACAGCACCATGTCTTCCAGCACGGCGACGCCGAGAACGAGTCGTGCGAAGCGAGTGTTGAGTATTTTCAAGTCGGAGAAAATCTTCGCGACCACCGGGACCGAAGTCACCGCGACGCCGACGGCAAGAATGATGATCAGAGAGATGAGGTTGCCGTTGGGTCCGGCAAGCGTGGGGCGAACCAGCCACGGGCCCAGCACCAGCCCAAGGATGAACGGTGTGCCGGTGCCCACGATGGCCAGCCAACCCACTTCGCGGCGCTCTTCGCGATTGAACAGTTGGCGCGTTTCGGCACCGGACAGGAACATCAGCAGCAGCAAGCCGAGCCAGTAGACAAAATTCAAGATGTTGGCCTGATGCTTGGTGGCTTCCACCAGCCCTGAGGCGAACGGTAGCCGGCCGATGAGAGCCGGGGCCACGACGATGCCCGCCAGGATTTCTCCGACCACCTTCGGCTGTCGGAGTTTCACGAAAACGTAGCCGAACAACTGCGCCAACCCGACAAGGAGCAAGAGTGCGAAGAGAACCCAAGTCAGATCGGAGGTCGACACGTTTGCTCTCCCAGCAGCTTAGGATGCCTTTCAGCGTGAGAGGGTTTATCCGTTAAGGGTCCAAAGCTGGAGCCAGGATCGGCGATGGAGCGCCGATTTATCTAATCCTGTTGAGCGAGGGCCGGTTCAATCTCGCCGTTTCGAGCGAATGCGGGGTTGGAGGAAGACTGCGGCGGATTCGAGAAGCCCAACGCGCCGTCTTCAAGCGAGGTCCACTTCAGGCTGATGGTGTCGCGGATGTAATTTTGATAAACACGCCACGGCTTCTTCGCTCCCTGCTTCGGCCAGCTTGCCAGTGCGCGCTGAATGTAGCCAGGCGTGAAACTTTCCACAAAAGGCGCAGCTGCGTTCTCACTGCTGTTTTTCGGCGTGACCTGACGCACGCCCTTCCGGTCCATGAAGTTCAAAAGCCGGCACACATAATTGCAGATCAGGTCGGCCTTCAGCGTCCATGAGGCGTTGATGTAGCCGAACACGGAGGCGAAGTTCGGAATACCCGACATCATCACGCCTTTGTAAGCGAGGGTCTCGCCGGGGTCGACGCGTCGTCCGTCGACGGAAAGCTCGATTCCGCCGAAGGCCTGCATCACCAGTCCCGTCGCGGTCACGATGATGTCGGCTTGCAGTTCTTTGCCTGATTTAAGCAGGAGGCCTTTTTCGGTAAAGGTTTCGATCTGGTCCGTGACTACGCTGGCGCGGTTCGATTTGATCGCCTCAAACATGTCCGCATCCGGGACCAGGCACATCCGCTGCTCCCAGGGCCTATAGCGCGGAGTGAAATGAGTCTCGACGTCATAGTCCTGCCCCAAATGCTCACGTACCTTCTTGAGAAGGCCTTTCTTTACAAAATCAGGAAACCGCTGCGAGAACTGGTAGACGGAAGTCATGAACGCCACGTTTTTCCAGCGACTGAGCCGATAGGCCCAGGTAGCGGGCAATACGCGACGCAGCCAATTTGCGATCCGGTCCTGCTCGGGAGCGGAAATAACGTAGGTTGGCGAGCGCTGCAACATCGTTACATGGCCGGCAGTCCTGGCCATGGCAGGCAGCAGCGTCACGGCCGCGGCCCCGCTCCCGATGATGACCACGCGTTTCCCGGCGTAGTCTAAATCTTCGGGCCAGCCTTGCGGGTGAACGATGCGCCCCTGGAAACGACTGACGTTGGGAAACTCCGGCAAGTAACCGGCGGAGTAGCGGTAATAACCCGCGCACGAGAACAGGAAATTGCAGGTCAGCGTCAGGGGCTCGTCTTTGGAATCTTTCCTGACGGGCCCATCGGACGATTTGCGGACGCCTTCGACGGTCCACTTCGCATCTTGCGACGACCACGAGGCCCGCTTGATCAAGTGCCGGAAGCGAATGTTGCGATCAATGCCCTCGTCCCGCGCGGTGGCGGTGATGTAGTCGCGGATGTCGTCGCCCGGAGAAATTGCCTTGGGATGGGTCCATGGGCGGAAGGAATATCCCATGGTCAGCATGTCGGAGTCGGAACGGATGCCGGGGTAGCGGAACAGGTCCCAGGTACCGCCGATGCGCTCCCGTTGTTCAAGGATGATGTAGCTCTTCCTGGGGCAGAGTTTTTGCAGGTGATAGGCGGCGTCAATGCCCGACAGGCCAGCCCCCATGATCAACACGTCGAAATGTTCCGCGGCCATCGGCTGCTCCAGAGTGGTGGTACGAACGAACATAACATAACGGCGAGGTATTTCCATCGGCCGTCCCTTGCTTGGTGGCGGCGGTAGGACTCGAACCTACGACCTACGGATTATGAGACCGTCGCTCTAGCCACCTGAGCTACGCCGCCAATGGGAGAAGCGCGAAAAGGCGCCTTAGAAAAGAATGCTGCTCTGCAAGCAAGAGCAGCAATTTCGATTGTAAAGTCGGCGGATTTACCGTGTCAAACGCAGGGAACGATTGCCAAAAATGCCATCATCACCGGAACTTGGATTCCCGATTACCGATTTTGGCAATTACAAGCTCTTGAGGCCGGGCATCAGAAACGAAAGCGTCTCTTAATGCTTCAAGGCACGCGGAGCCTGCGCTTACTTACGCGCTCCAGATGTCATCTACTCGGGCAAGCGACGTGGAGTCCTTGCGCGCGCAGTCGATGCACTTATGGGCCTCAAACGAGTGACGTATGCGGGAGGGAACTTCCACATCCGTTCCCATCGCGAGACGCTCGGACTCTTTCAGGGCGAAATGCCGTCTGCAGCTCGAGCATTGCCAGGCGGTGATGTATTTGTCCAGTAACCGGACCGGTTCCAGCGAACGCAGGCTTTGCTGGGGAGTCTGCGAATCTGCAAAACGATTTTCCATGGGCTGCATCTGCTTTCTCCGTGCCTTGACACAACAACTATAGCCCTGCTTGCGCCGGACAGTTGCAGGTCATTGGTACATCGAGCGCAGTTTTACGGCCAGTACCGCGCAACCAACCGCCATGGACTTTAGTCACAAGGGCTCGGGCAACCCGTCAGTCACCTAGCTACTTCGAAGGCGATACTGGAGCCTGCGGCGATCCGCTGTCCCGCGGGCGGGTACTGCCGGAGAACCGTCCCATTGGGCACCGGCCCCACCGTATCGCTTCCCGAAATGGGAACATCGTTCACCGTGCCCAGGGTAAAGCCCGCACGCAACAACTCCTGGGTGGCTTCGGCCAAGGGGCGGCCCACAAATCTGGGCATGATGTACCACTGCGTGTTGTCCGGCGCTGCGAAGAGGAGGCCAATTTTGGGTGAGGACATGTTCTTCACATCAGCAGGAGGGCTCTGCGCTACTACCGTGTCCGGTTGCGCTCCAGGGAAGCGCAGGGTTGGAGCGGCGGAGATTTCCAGGCCGCGGCGACTCACGTTGAGGTTCGCTGCATGCTGGCTCTGACCCATAAGATTGGGGACGGTCGAGCGCGGCGGCCCGAGACTCTCCGCAACGCGCACCTTCAGGCCGCGCCGGACTTTGCTGTCCGCCGCCGGCATTTGGGAAACGATGCGGCCTTCGTGCACGTCCGTGCTGTAGAAGCGGCTTTCCACGGAAAGCACCAGACCGTAGGTGTTCGCGAGACGTTCTGCCTCCGCTGACGTCATACCCTGGAACTTCGGCACGCGCACTTCGCGTCCGTGAATGGCGAAACGCATGGCCAGCAAGGCCGAAGCCAGGCACACCAGCAGCAGTATCAGGGACAGCGCGAAGTAACGGAACAGCTTGCGCATGGGCTATCTAATGCGCCTCCGCGTCGCCATGATGGTCGGGCACAAGCGCGGCCGCCCGCTTCACAGCTGCAGTCCTGGCCCTGGCCTTGGCCATGATCCGGTCCGTGATTTGGTCCATGACCAGCGGTGGGAAAGATTCGTCCTGGTGCGCGGGATCGGAGATGGCCACGCGCATAAAGTCCATCCAGATGGGCAGAGCCGCGTGCCCGCCGGTTTCGTTTCTGCCCAGGGCCTTTCTTTCGTCATAACCCACCCAGACGCCGCAGGTGATGCTGGGAGAAAAGCCTACGAACCAGGCGTCCGTGTAATCGTTGGTGGTCCCGGTTTTCCCGGCAAGCGGATGGTGGAGCGTGAGCGCCGCGCGCGCCGTGCCGCTCTGGACCACGGCCTGGAGCAATGAAACCATGATGCGAGCAGTGCGCGCGCTGATGACGTCCCGGGCGTCAGAAAAGTATTCTTCCAGAACGTGGCCTTCATAATCCGTCACCTTGCGGATGTATCGCGGTTCGATGCGGAGACCGTCGTTGGGAAAGACCGAAAACGCGGACGTCTGGTCATACAGCGTCAAGTCTGCCGCGCCCAGCGCTACAGGGAGAAAAGAGGGAATCGACGAGTTGATGCCGAATTTATGAGCATAGTCGACCACGGTTTTCATGCCCACTTTATGCGCCAGCTTCACCGCCGGAATATTTCGCGAGTCCGACAGGGCGCGCCGCAGAGTGATGTTGCCTTCAAACTTGCGGTCAAAGTTGTGGGGAGTATAGTACGAGCCGCCGCTCAAGAAGGTAGTTGGGGCGTCCAGGATTAAGTCATCCGGTTCGGCGCCCTCGTCCACGGCGGCGGTATAAACATACGGCTTAAAGGACGAGCCGGCCTGGCGCTCCGCCTGGGTCGCGCGATTGAACTTGGATTCGTTGAAATCGCGTCCGCCGACCATCGCTTTGATATCGCCGGTGGCGTTGTCAACGGCCAGCAGCGCGGCCTGTGCGCCGGAGTCCTGCTCCAGCAGGACTTTGGCGGTGTGGTCGTTGTTCAGGGCGAGGACTTTGACATACAGGATGTCTCCGGGCATGAGCATCGTCTTGGGCAGTTTGTTTCCCGTCCACGCAATGTCCGTTGGCCCCAGGGTAGCGCTGTAGCGTCCCAGCTTGATCTTGGCGAATTGCAATCCCACGTCGCTCACCAGTGCGTGAACGTAACTTCCTTCCGTGAGGGCCTGGTCCCAGTCCGGATGCCGGTATTTTTCCAGCGTCTCGCCCGTTCCCAGGACATTCTTCAGATGCCCCTGCCAGCCGTGCCGGCGCTCGTAGGTTGCGAGACCTTCCAGCACCGCCTGGGTCGCGGCCTTTTGCAGATCGAGATCGAGGGAGGTATAGACGCGCAATCCGCCTTCGTGCACTTCGGCCGAGCCATATTTCTTTTCCAGATACTGGCGGACTTCTTCGACAAAATACGGGGCTGGAGATGCCGCCGGCTGTTGCAGGCTCAGGCCGAGCGAAGCGGTCTTGGCGCGTATGGCCTCATTCGCAGTGATTTTGCCGTCTTCCAACATGCCGTTGATTACCAGGTTGCGGCGTCGGAGAGCGCGCTCCGGATAACCAATGGGAGAATAGTACGAAGGTCCCTTTGGCAATCCAGCGAGCAGGGCGGCTTCCGCAAGCGTCAGGTCCCTGGCGTGCTTGTTGAAATAGAACCGTGCGCCCGCTTCAAATCCATAGACGCCGTGGCCCAGAGCAATCTGGTTGCAATACATGGTGAAGATCTGCTGCTTGGTGAAACGGCGCTCAATCTGGATGGCCAGCATGGCTTCCTGCACCTTGCGGCTGAAGTGCCGCTCAGGAGAAAGGAACAGGTTGCGTGAGAGCTGCATGGTCAGAGTGGAGGCGCCTTGCGCACGCGACCCGGGGGCCGTCATGTCGCGGTAGGTGGCGCCCATGACGCGCCAGAAATTGATGCCCCAGTGGTCGTCAAAGCTCTTATCTTCGGTGGAAAGAATGGCATCGTGCAGCACTTTGGGAAAGTCGTCGTAGGCAGCCAGCACGCGGCGTTGCAGAGCGAAGGACCCAATGGCCCGGCCGCGGTCATCGTACAACTCAGTCACTGTGCTGGGGCGGTAGCGTTCGAGTTCACTGATTTGCGGAAGGTCGGTGGAGTAGACGATCAGCAAACCGCCCAGTGTTCCCACCAGCGCGGCGCTCAGAACCAGTAAGCCGAAGACCACGCGGCCAACAAGTTTTCTTCCCCCTACGTGGACGGCGGGCAGGTGTGAATACAGAAACTTCATGGGGAAAGGAGACCTGTCAGGCCAGAATACCACGTTCTTATTTCCGCCCAGCCCGGAGCCCCGGTGCAACCCCGCTCCTAGGTCTTTTGGCCCTTGGCCTTCAACAGCTGAATAGCGCGGTTCAACTGGTCGTCGTTGGCCGGCGTTGTCTTCTGCGGCTCTTCGTTGCCGCCATCTTCGTCGTCCACGGCAGCCACCAGGTCGCTGGCCGAAGCGACCACTATGTTGGGAGTAATTCCAGTGTCCTGAATCACCTTGCCGCCCGGCGTGTAGTACTTGGCAATGGACAGGATCAAGGCGGAGCCATCCGGCACGTCAAGCAGCTTTTGCACCGAACCATCGCCGAAAGTCTTGTCGCCCAGCACGTCGCCGCGTTTGTTGTCGAGAATGGCAGCCGCCACAATTTCGGCGGCCCCAGCCGTCCCGTGGTTCACCAGGACCACCAGAGGAAGATCGGTGATTTTCTTTTGCGGGTCGGCGTTGTAAGTGATCTTGGCATACTTCTGGCCCTGTACGTAAGCGATCAGCCCATGGTCCAAGAAGAGGTTGGCCGCGGCAACGCCTTCTTCTTCGTCGCCGGCGGAAGTGTTGCGTAAATCAAGGACGAGCTTCTTGGCGCCGGCCTTCTGCAGGTCTTTGATTTTGTTTTCAATCTCAGAGGCCCGGCCTGGGGTAAGGACCGTGGTTTTGACGTAGCCAATATTGTCGGCAAGCATCTGCCCTTGCACGGCGGGCGGCTTGGTCTCCTCACGCACCAGCGTGACCTTCTGCGGCTCGACCCTGCGGGCGCGGATGACGGAGACGTCGAGATGCGAACCTGCGTCACCGGTCAAGCGGTTCTTGATTGCGGCCAGCGACATGTCGTGCGTGCTCTGAGTGTCAATCGCTTCCAGAATGTCACCACTGCCGATGCCCGCTTTGTCCGCCGGGCCGCCCGGGATCACCGAGACCACCGCCGCGTATCCGAACCGTTTGGAAACGGTCGCGCCGATATTGGCCTTGCCCGTGGACTTGTTCTCCTTGAACGCTTTGTATTCAGCGGGACTCAGGTAACTGGAGTTGGCGTCCAGCGATTCCAGCATGCCATGCAGGGCGCCGCTGGTGACCAGACTCATGTTCGGCTCTTCCACATACTCCGCCCGGACGTGATACAACACCTCACTGTAGACCTGCAAGTGGGTGTAGGATTCCTCGTTGCTGCTGGAGGCGTGTACGCCCAAGCCCCCGACCAAAACAAAGCCCACGATCAGAATGGAAGTGGTAAGAAGGAGAACCTGTATTTTTTTGGACATGAATACCTTGTATATCCTTAAGACGGAAAAATATTGCTCTTGTGAACGTTATTATAGCTGCTTTCTTGGATGCACCCCACGATTCTCGCGAAGCACTAATTACTCCGGTCCACGCCCCTGCGGCGACCTGCCGGGTCAACGTTTGTGGGAAAGGATCCCCAGGACTTCTTTCAGTCCTTGCCGCACCTGCTTCAACTGGCCCAGGTTCGCCGGCGGAGCGGCGAAAGGAAGCGGCGACTGCTTGCGCTTGGTTTCCGCCCGTAATTGCTGGCGCGCGCCGGCAATCGTGAAGCCTTCCTCATACAGCAGCTTCTTGATGCGCAACGCGTTTTCCACGTCCACCCGGCGGTACATCCGCTGTCCGGTGCTGCCCTTGGAAGGCTTCAGTTGCGGAAATTCCGTCTCCCAGAACCGGAGCACATAACACGGCAGGCCGCATAAACGGCCCACTTCACCGATGCGGAAGTAAATCTTGTCGGGGATGACTACTTCACCCGATGCAGGTTTGCGCGCAACTTTTTTTGCGGATCTTGGCATGGTCCTCGGGACCAAGTGGCTGAGCGGATATTAAGTCGGTTGACGTGGGGCGTCAACCCAAATAAAAAGGGTGTTCACCCGAACACCCGTTCGTAACTATTTTCCCTTGATCGCGGAGACTTGGCTCCGCGCTCGGTTACTTCTTTTTTTTCTTCTTTGCCTTTTTCTTTGTGGCCATGGTGAATGCCTCCTTGAGATTTAATTCCTTAGGACTCTGGTGAACCATGCATGCCTCTATTCCTAGTAGGCCTGCACTGCTACATACAAGATATTGATGCACTTACGTGTCCATGTCAACAAAAAAATGCCGGCCGCTGCGATAAAGATTGCCGAGTTCGCCTTGCTGGGCAGACCTCCTGCCGGACTTTTTCCTGGCGCTCCATCTGCGATGCGTGGCGTTCTCGCGCCAAAATGTTTTCCACGGAATAGATCCGAGAACCGGACAGAAAAAGGCCGCTGCCATTTTTAAAGTTTTGTTTATCACGCTGGATAAGGGCATCCTTTTTCTGCACACCGGGTTCTTCTATACTAGATGTTCCCCCAAAACAAATAACGCCCGATGTGGCTGTTACCATAAGCAGGCAAAGCTACTCATGAACGAAGGAGAGGAGATTCGCGATGCGATTCTTAAATACGGTTGGATTGGTTGCAGTAGCAGCGATTGTGGTTTTTTGTGCGGGCAGGGCCAGCGCCACGCCAGTGGACGGGCCATCCGGCTCGTACCGGGAAACCTGCAAGAATATCAGGCAGCGTGGTGACACGCTGTACGCCCGCTGTAAGGGCGGAGATGATCGTTGGCATGACACTTCACTCGACGAGATCGGACGGTGCACCGACGATATCAACAACATTAACGGCCGTCTGCAATGCAACAAAGAGGCCCGGGAAGTGGTCCACGGCCGCGCGCCGGAGGGTTCGTATGCCGCAACCTGCCGGGACATACACGTCGATGGAAGCCGTCTCTCTGCCCGTTGCCGGACCGGCTACGGTGATTGGGTTGAGTCGTCTTTGAACCTGGACGGTTGCCGCGGAGACATTTCCAACAACGACGGCCGTCTGCGTTGCGCAACAACCGAGGAACGGGACGAACATTTACCACCGGGCTCTTATACCCAGAGCTGCCGGGACATACGCGTGGAGGGGGATTATCTCCAGGCGCGCTGCCAGTCTGGCGACGGTGACTGGCGCGATGCACGATTGGAGGATTTTCGGCGATGTTACGGAGGAATCGTAAATGACGACGGGCGACTCGAGTGCACGCGCCGAGACGGCTGGTCCGTTCCCCGCGGCAGCTACACCGAGACTTGCCGCCAGATCTATCTGCGCGGTGATACGCTCCGCGCCAGCTGCCAGAATGGAGACGGCCGCTGGGTCTGGTCACAACTGGACGACTGGGACAATTGCCGTGAAGGCATCTTCAATGACGACGGGCACCTCCGCTGCCGCAGGTAGTCAATAGGAGAAACGTAGGCGGTAATTTCAAGAGTGCGGGTCTGTCCCGCACTCTTTTTGCTTTCATGGGTGGATCTACTTGTGGTCCTTGCTCCGCTCACGCACTTCTTCCGACGTCAGGCCGTAAATCGGAGGCGTGCTGATTCCCAGCATGCCAAGATAGACGTAGATCTGCCCGCGATGATGGACTTCATGCTCCACCAGGGCGCGCAGCCATTTTCCGATGGCAATCGGTGCTCCGGCTGGAGTCATGCATTTCCTGATTAAGTCTTCGTCGGAAAGACGGCCAAAGATTTCCACCGATTCACGGTGCAGCCGATCCATGAACGCCAGCACATTCGCCGGTCCGTCCGCCAGTTCTTTGCCGTGCCCCGGATAACTGCTGGGTTTCATTTGGACGGTTTCGGCATACATGTAGCGTTCAATCGTCGCGATGTGGCGGATAAGGTCGGCAAAGGTGAACTTGCCCGCCCGATATGTCCACTCGAACTTTTCCGGAGGAATGCAGCGGATGACACGGAGCGTGCGTTCACGGATCCTGCCGTAGTAATCGAGAAACGCAGAAACCCTGCTGACTTCCATGATGGACACCTGCAACTATTATGAGAGAACGGGGCGGGTACGGAGGATGCAGCTTATTTTTTCAGCGCACACGTCATTTCTTGAGTTGTCGCATATCAATGCCCAGCTGCTGGCACTTTTTATACAGATGACTGCGCTCCAGCCCCAGGGCTTTCGCCGTGTTGGTGATGTGATGGTTGTGGCGCTTGATTTCGTCCATGATCATCTGACGTTCGAACTGCTCGACCCGGTCGGCGAGCGCGCCCGTGGCGGCGACTGTGGCGCCGCTGTGCGTTGCCGGCGATGGAAGCGCGGTCTGCACCGTGGCCGCGGTGACGGCGTCCCCATCGCAGTACAAAAGCAGGCGTTCCACCACGTTGCGCAGCTCGCGAATATTTCCCGGCCACGTATACGCTTGCAGGGCGGCAACGGCTTCGTGAGCAAACGTTACTTCTTTCCATCCGTTCTGCTTGCAGATTTGCCGGGCAAAGTGCGAAGTGAGCGCAGGTATGTCCTCGGGACGCTCGCGCAACGGCGGCAGGGCAACAGGAAAGACGTAGACGCGATGAAACAGGTCCTGGCGGAAAGCGCCCAGCCGTACCTGCTCTTCCAGATTGCGATGTGTGGCCACAATCACGCGGACATTCACTTTGACCGCCTTGTCTCCTCCTACGCGTTCCACTTCTCCCTGCTCCAGTACGCGCAAAAGTTTGGATTGCATGTGCAGCGGCATGTCGCCGATTTCATCCAGAAAGAGCGTGCCTTCGCTGGCTTGTTCGAATTTGCCAACGTGACGTCCGGCGGCGCCAGTGAACGAGCCCTTTTCGTGGCCGAACAACTCGGACTCAATCAGCTCAGCCGGGACGGCGGCACAGTTCAGCGTTACGTACGGGCCTTCCTTGCGATGGCTTTTTTCATGGATGGTGCGCGCAATCAGTTCCTTGCCGGTTCCGGTTTCGCCCAGAATGCATACGCGCGATTCGCTGGCGGCTACGCGCTCCACCTGCGTCATGAGCCGCCGCATCTTCTCGCCCGTAAAAACAATCCCGGAGCTGCCCAGTTGCTGGCGAAGCTGCTGGTTCTCCTGCTGCAATCTTTCCAGGCGCAGCGAGTTCTGCACCGTCAACAGAAGTTTGTCCGTGGAAATTGGTTTCTCCAGGAAATCCAGCGCGCCCAGCTTGGTGGCCCGCACGGCCATCTCAATGTGCGCCTGGCCGGACATCATGACCACCGGCGTGGCTACTCCGGCGGCGCGCATTTGTTCGAGCAAGGTCAGCCCGTCCACTCCGGGCATGACCACGTCGGAAAAAATCAGATCAAATGGTTCCGTCTGTGCCAGTTCGAGCGCGCGGACCGGATTGTCGCACACCGTGGCCTCGTATCCCGCCAGGCGAAAAGCACGCGAGAGCGATGCCAGCGTGTTGGTATCGTCGTCGATGATGAGGAGGTGGGGTTTCATAAACTCAATCTCTTAGTGCGGAACTCTTAGTATTCAGCTTCTAGCTGCTGGCTTCTGGCTCCTGGCCGGAGTGCAACGCTTTGGCTAATTGTCAATTGCTCTTTGCTAATTGCTGCCGCCGCTTGCCTCCAAACCTGCCCCAGAAAACAGTGGCAGCTCAATATGAAACGTTGTCCCTTCGTCCTTCCGGCTGCTGACGCTGATGGTTCCATCATGATCGCTCACCACGGATTGCGCAATCGCCAGACCAAGCCCGGTGCCATGCTGTTTGGTAGTGTAGTACGGCGTGAAGAGTCTTTCGCATTCTTCGGGCGTAAGGCCGGCGCCGGTGTCGGAGAGTTCGAACACCGCGTGTTTGTCGACGGCGCTGGTGCGGAAGGTGAGCTTGCCGCCCTGGGGCATGGCGTCAATGGCGTTCAGGACAAGATTCTCAATCACGCGGCGCAACAGCACCGGGTCGCCATTCACTTGAGGCACGTCACCGAGTTGCAGTTCCGCTGCAATGTGTACGGAATCGCGGGTAAGCTGCGCGTGAAAAAGGTGGACGATGCTCTGGACCATTCCGTTGAGATCCACGGCCTGAAACTCCGGCGCGGGCATCTTGGAAAAGTCGCTGAAGCGCCCGATGATGGTTTTCAGGTTGTTGATCTCCGCCAGTAACGTGGACGTGCTCTCGCGAAATACTTCGTCGAATTGTTGCGGGCTGTTTTGGCGCGCGCGCAAGAGATTTTCCACCGTGATCTGAAGAGGAAAGAGCGGGTTCTTCAGCTCATGGGCCAGGCGGCGGGCCAGCTCGCGCCACGCTGCGACGCGTTCGCTTTGCACCAGTCGCTCGCGCTGGCCCATCAACTCCTGGGTCATATGATTGAACGCCGCGGCCAGCTTGCCAATTTCGTCCTTCGAGCGCGATTCCACGCGCACGTCCCAATTCCCCTGGCCGATCTGCTCCGCCGCGGCTGCCAGTCTTTCCACCGGACGCGTGGCCCGCGCGGCGATGATGGCACTCACCACGATGCCCAGGAATACGCCCAACGATGCCGTAAGCAGGCTGACATTGCGTATGCGCCTCTCCAGCGCGATCTCCTGTTCCATGGAATTGCCGACCAACAGCACCGCGGGCACGCGGTCGGAGTATCCCGGCAACGCGATGGCATGGACGCTCTCCTGTTCCGGCTGGTTGGGTGACCAGTCAATGGTCGCGGAGGCGTCATTGTGCTGGCTCAGGACTTTCTGCACTAGCGGCATCAGCCGGGCCGGATCCGACGTGTCTTTCGGTGTGCCCGGTGCTGTGCCCGGCGCGAATGCTCCCAGAATTTCTCCTCCATGTCCGTCCGGCGGTAAGCTATAGATCGAGACGCGCATACCCGCCGGCGTGGAGAGTGACTGCAGGACTCCGTCCAGCTTTCTTCCTCCGAGCAAATAATAGTTTCCGCTGTGGGCGCGGACTGTCCGCAAGCACAGCATGGCCAGGGCATTTCCTTCCGGCGTTTCAACGTGCCGGAGAAACGGCCGGTTGGGAATGGTGGCGGGCTGTTCCAGAAACCAGCGTTGTTTATACCCGAAGCGCGCCGGCCAGTGTGCCGATGAGATGATGGTCCCATCAGGCGCCAGCAGGTCGAGAAAATCGAGGCGCTGTGCGGCGGCGTAATTTGCCGCGTCATCCACATGGACCCCGGGATCGCCGCCGTCGGAGAGTTCGAGTACGGCGCGAAACATGGATTCAGAAGCGGCAATCGCATCTACGCCGCGCGTGATCTCTCCGCCTTCATGATCGAATTCCTGCCGGAACTGGGCCACCAGCGCGTTGGTACGTTCCTCTTCACCTTGACGAAAATACTCGTGGGCGCGCCTGTCAATCAGCCAGGCCACCGTGCCTACGCTCGCGGTAATGCTGAGCGCAACCAGCAGCAGCAACTTGGTACGGAGTGACATGTTTATTTCGTCCCTTCCACCCAAAGCCGGTCCAGGTCCCACTCACCGTTCGGAAGTTGCTGCCAGTTGTGCACGTTGCCATTAATCCACACAGCGTGTGAGAGATGGACCACGGGAACCAGGCGATAGTCGGCCAGTGCTTTGCGTTCGACCTCCGCAAGATCTTCCGGACGGGCCGACCTCACGATGGCGGAAACCAGGTCCGCGGGCAGCGCCAGGTCGTCGCCCATTGCAGCGAACGCGGCGGTTGGATCCAGCGAACTCAGGGGAACGCGCAGCAGGACAGCGTCTGCGTTGAGTGCGGCGCGGCCGGATTTGCTGTTGACGCGCGCATCTCCGGAGGTCTGCACCAGGATTCCGGCTTCGCGGGCGTCCACTGAAACTCGTTCCGCCACCGCCTTCATGACCGGGTCCGACAAATCAAAGACCAGGGCCAGCGGCGGGAACGCACCGGCGTCCGCGCGCAGCTTTCGCGCGCGGTCTGCGTCCTGATTGGCGGAGAAGAGAAATTCGTATCCGGTCATCCATTGCGGCAGCAACCCGCCGGCGGGAGCGCCTTTCCTCTGGAGCAGGACATTATTGATGGCCGCGCGATTGATCGCGTAAGCCATGGCTTCACGAACACGCGGATCCACTGGCTTGCGGACCGGCTTGACCGCAGTGTCGGCGCCGGACTGCAGGAAGATCAGCACCACGAGGTCCGTAGGACGCGATACCAGCAGCGTCTGATTACTCTGGGCCGGTTCGAGGCCGCGAAGCTGGTCGACATTCAGTTCCACTGCGTGGTCCGGCCCCGGGCTGCGCTCCATGAGATGTTCGCGCAGAGAAACTCCCATGCGGAACTCAATGCTGTCCGGGAAAGAACGTCCGCCCCAGTAGTCGTCGTTGGCGGTCAACAGGGCGCGTTCGCCGGGTTGCCATTCCCCAAGTTTATACGGACCGCTACCTACAAGGGTGTCGTTCGCCAGCCGCTTCGTAATGGAGAAGCGTGGCAGGGCCAGCAATTCCGGCAAGTGCGGGACCGGGGAAGATAATTCTATCGTCAATGACTCTTTGCTGATCGCCGTGACTTTCCACTCCGGGCTGGCGGCCCCTAAACTCGCGGCGGCCGCGGTGGCGCTGACCGCGCCGCCATCCTGGAACGTGGCGGGGCGGAGATTGAATTGCCAGACGCGACCGGTGCTGTCGGTTTGCCACGAACTGGCCAGCCTGGGGCGAGCGCGGCCCTGCGAATCAATCTCCGTCAACGTTTCAAAGATCAGTCCGGCGATCCGGTCACGGGTAGCGGCGTCATCGCTCTCGCGCAGTGGATCCAGGGAAGTGATTTTGTGGCGCAGCAGCACGCGTACGGTCCCGCCATAACGCGGGCGCGTGCTCGCCTGGCTGCCGGTGGCGACGAGCAGCAGGCTACTGATTGCAAGAAACGCTAAGAGCGAACGCCTCATATTTTCCTGTTGCCGGCGATTCTGTTATGCCAATCGCCTTCTGGCTGTCACTGCCAGGCCACAAAGCGCGGACGGTCCCGTTGAGTTCAACAGCGGCGCTTACCGGAACCGCTTCGCGGTTGATGATCTCCATGGCCTGAATGGAATCGATGTGGGATGAGTTCGCAGGCGACGCAACCAGCAACTGCCATCCCGCGCCGCAACCGGAATGGACTGCAGCAACATCGCTGCCCCAATCGTTGAAGGTTGCAACCGGGCTGGTGAGACTCCCCTGGTACAGGTGCGTGCGGCCGTCATTGCCTGCGAAGAGCAACTGCCGCGTGTCTCCGCTTTGCCAGGCTGCGGCCGAAAAAAACGCGGGCACCGACGCGCCTGCATTCTGCCCCGCCAGTACGCCGGTGAAGAAGTTGCGCGCCGGACTGTAGAAAGCCGCCAACGCTCCACGGTCAAGCTGCCAGGGATCATCACTCGCGTGGCACAGCAACTGTGGAGGAGACGCGGCCCCGGTACACAACAGGCCGGGAAGAAACGCGGTGATCTGATGCGCGTTGCCCTGCAAGTGTCCGCGAAGGTCGCGCGGCCAGGGAAACTCGTGGACAATTCCCAGAGTGGCCGTGGCTTTCCATTTACCGGAGTCGGTGACATAAACCGAAATCTGTTCCGGTTCCAGGACCAGCAGAGTCTTGCCATCCTGCAGGAAATCGAGGACCGGCCCTTCCTGGCTCCACACAACGCTTTTTTGCACCGTGACGGTAGGCAGCTGCGTTGCCGCGGCCTTCTGAGGGCGAGGAAACTTCTTGATCACCAGACGGCCGGCGCCGTTCTGTTTGATGCTGGCCACCCAGACCGGCCCCTGCCAGTCTTCAGAGAACGTGATCTGGATTTCGGCCGCGGCGGAATCAGCTTTGACTAAACGCACGCCCAGGCCGCGAAGCCGTCCCAAGATGACCTCATTTACCACGCGCTGGTCTCCCGGGGGTAGGGAAGAAGAACTTTCAAAGCTTACCGCGACCCCTCCCGGGAGCCCGCCATGGGAGACGATTTCCTGCGCGAAGTCATTGGCAGCGTCTATAAACCCTGGTGAGGTCAGCTGCTGCGCTCGCGCGCCGGCAAGCAAAGAAACGCCAAGCAATAAAGGGAGAAGCGACATGCAAGTCTGTAGTCTGGTTCTTGTCGTCGACATGGGCGGGAAGGGCGAAGTATAGCACGCTTTACGCACCCCTCTGGCGCTCGTCCCCACACCGATTTCTGTGACGCAAATATTTCCGCTGAAGCGGGCGGCCATCCCGGCGGAGACAGCTCGCCCGTTTGAATTTTCAGCGGAAACTCAAAAGATCGAAGACCGAGCAGGCCCGTGGGCCTGCGTCTGTATTGCCCTGGTTGTCAAAATTCATGCGCTTCCGCAGGGGACCATCCACACGCCGTGTTCGCGCAGAATGGGACCGAACGGCGCGCACCTGAGGCCATGCTCACTCTGGTTGCTCGTCAATCCAACCGGGAACCACCACAGTTCCATGGAGAGATTGCCCGGCAGCCAGGCCTCAAGTGGCGTCCTTTCGGCGGTTGTGCAGCGCAGTTGCCCCGGGACCCGAGGAGCCGCTTGCAGCAACTGGAGGTGCTGCTGGACGACGTCGTCTAAATCTTCTTCGGTCACGAGCTCCGGCGCGATTTGCGAAGACGTTTTCTCGACCGACCACCCGGAGATCAGGACCAGCAGGTCATCAGTGGGAGCGAAGCCGAGAATCTGTTCGTTCCGGTTGGAGGTGTTCATTTTTTCTCCGGTCTTAGCCATCTCTGTGTCCCCTTTGGTAAAGGTTCGGCTTACTGCTGGTCCGCGGTTGCGGCGGGTACTATCGCAGCCACCTGCACTACCTCGTTGCCGCTTGCGGGCGCCGAGTTGAAGAGCTGTGCGGTCAGGCCGTCTCTTTCACCGCGGACGGAGACCGCGTCGCCCACGCGGACCCGAGTGAAGAGCTCTTCCACGTCCCCTTTCTTCATGCGAAAGCAGCCGTGCGACGCCGCCTTGCCGATGGAACTCTGCACGTTGGTGCCGTGTATGCCGTAGCCGCGGAGGCTCAGGCCCATCCAGCGCGTGCCGACCGGATTGTCTTTGCCCGGCAGGACAACCTGGCCTTTGTGCCGGTAGGTCGGGTTCGTGGCCCGATTGATGACGGTGAACTCACCGGCCGGACTCGGCGTACTGGGTTTGCCTACGGCGATGACATACACCTTGACCACCGCTCCGTCTTCGAGCAGAGCAAGCTGGCGATCGGGAATGCTGATGACAATCTGCCGCACCGGGCCGGACTCCTGATCTTGTAAATCACCGGTCTGGGCGGCGGAAGGCGTTGCAGCTAGGCGCGAGAGCTGTTGCTCGGCCAGTTGTTCGTCGTTGTCTTGCTGTTTTTTCAGTTCTGGCTGCTTTGTGTCCGCAGCGCCCTTTGCGGCGAAGGACTCGGTGCTTTGACTGAATGTTGAGTGCGGAGTGCTGAACGCTTGCCTTACGTCCGCCAGTACCCTGGCGCTGGCCAGGGAGATGATGCCCACCAACACCGCCACTGAAATTCTTTTTGAGATTGCAACTTGCCGCCGCATGTTGTTTCCCCTTTCGCCTCTCGGTCAGGACTAAGTGCACTATGCGGGCCAAATGGCAAACTGCTGATTCTTAAAGAGTTACGGCACGATGCCGCGCAAGATTTGTGGCTGGACGAGAACACTGTGGGAGCGCTGACACGCCTGCATCATCTTCATATCCTGCTGAAGCGATGGACCCGGGGCAATCAGAACGTGAATCAAGCAAGAACTCCGATTCGCGTCCATTCGCGTGAGTTCGCGGCTAGATTCCCGGTTTCCCTTGGGGCGATACGGATATCATCTGAATCATGCAGTCCTTACTCCCTTCCGGCGACCACGAGCTGGTCCAAATTACGGACGCAGCGCTCGCCGAGGTTACACGCAAGAGCGGCGAGTGGCTGGTTTGCCGCAAAGGATGCACCCAGTGCTGCATGGGGCCGTTTGCCATCAACCAGCTTGATGCCGCTCGCCTGCAACAGGGTCTGGCCGAGCTTGAAATGAGCGATCCCCGACGCGCAGCCCGTATCCGCGAGCGTGCTGGAAAATC